>JBAVAG010000016.1:0-22378 GCA_049585595.1 Desulfobaccales bacterium | reverse complement strand
AACCCTCATACCCCCCTACTTTCAAGGATGCCCGAAAAAGCCCGACTACTCGGGCTCATAACCCGAAGGTCGCAGGTTCAAATCCTGCCCCCGCTACCAAATAAAAGAAAGGGGTTAGCTAAAAAAGCTGGCCCCTTTTTTCTATGCATGGGTGCGTATAGGGTGCGTGTCAGCCCGGGCAAAAAGGAAGGCGTTGGAGCAATTTTAGTTTTCTAATTTTTTATGGGCAAAAAGAAAAAATTCTGAAAAATTGGTCAGGTTTTACGCCCAGTAGTGTATCTCCATAGGAACCTTTGGTGAATTTCCACTCCCTACCCCCGATCGCCTTTCCCAAGCCAAAAATCGCTTATCACCAGACGAATAAACAGGTGGTCTGAGGCCCTGAGAAGCACGTAGCTGTGCGGAAACATCTAATTGAATGTCAGAGTGCTTATAGCAAAATCTTCGGATATCTGGCTGTGGTTTCAAGGTATCAAGCTGTTTTTGGATTTCTGGTAAGTCAAGCCAATGGTTTACCTTTAGTGGCGTGCATATCTTTGAACCTGGAGCTTTGGATGCAATCGGGTTTGATGCTGGAGTGGTTGGTGAGATTTAGGCTTGGGTAGGCCGAGCAGTTATCCTTCTTAGCTTTCGATCATCTTGATTGACAATAAAATCCACTTGTGAAATAAGTGAACTATCTTGTAGTACCCAACCCCTACCGTTTACCATCAGTTAGGAGAGGTTGGAGGGAGGATGCGAGAGAAGAAAGCATTATATGTGCAATTCTCTGTGCAATAAAGATACTAGAAAACCATAATATTGAAAGCTGATCATCAACCCAAGGATACGGATATGTCTAATTTAAGGGGTTTCAGATTCTTCTTTGTATTCCTGGTAATTTTGGTATGTGTGGTTTCCTTTACCACCTTTCCCTCAAAAGGGTATTGTAATGAATGGAGTTATGTTTTTAGTAATGAATACCTTACTTGGTATTACAATTCATCGTCAGTTAAAATAGATAAAAATGAGAAGACGATAAAAGTTTGGGTAAAACAAGTGTTTACTGAAAAAGGGAAAAAGGATTATTTAAACGAAGTCATTAGTATTGATAATCAGAAATACACTGACTTTAAATATAGTTTACTATTATATTTAATTAATTATAGAGATTGGGAATATTGTACGACCAATATAACCGATTATTCTAATTCAGATAATGTATTAAATTCGATTAAACCACCACCTAAGTGGAAAGATATACTTCCAGATTCTACATTTGAGTTTTTCACAAATCAACTTCTCAAAGATTATAACATTAAGAGGTAATTTGTAACGTTACCACGATAATAAGAGGGGAATATGTCTATTAACATGAGTATCAGATTCTTCAGGGTATTCCTCTTAATTTTGGTATCTTTGGTTTCCTTTACCACCTTTCCCTCAAAGGGTTATTCTGAGGATGATTGGGTATTGGCGGTAAGAGATGTCAAGGTTTTAGTATATTACAATAATACAAATATATGTATTGATCGTGAATCAAAACAAATTAAAGTATGGGTTAAATTTATATGGACTGAAAAAGGATTGGTTGAACAAAACCTTAAAAAAGACAATATTTCTGACACACTTTGTGTTTATTATATTAATTATAACCAACGAAAACAATATTTGAATCGTAGAATAAACTACTCATATTCAGGTATAATTATCGACGACTTTTCATATAAATTGAATTGGGAAGATATACTACCTGATAGTATAGCTGGCCAAGTATTAAATAAGATACTAGAAAACCATAATATTGAAAGGCCCCAAGTGGCACTGGCCTTGACCGGGAGCCAAGTTTTTGAGCAAGTTCAGGACTCGGTGGTGGTGGTCATAGCAACCGACGAGGCAGGAAAAACGGTAGGCCAAGGAAGTGGAGTGCTGCTACCCTACGAGGGAATCATAACCAACTATCATGTAATCAAGGCTGGAAAGAAATACAAGGTGATCCAATTTGGAAAAGCAGTGCCAGCCTCTCTGGAAGCGAGCAATCCTGACAAAGACCTCGCTCTCCTTTCGCCCCAAGGACTCGATTTCGCCACGCCAGCTCGCCTGGGCCAGACGTCCAAGCTCAAGGTGGGAGAGTCAGTCTATGCTGTGGGAGCACCTTATGGTTTGGAATTATCCTTCTCTGAGGGGATTGTATCCCAACTACGGGACGGTAATCCCCCCCTTATCCAGACCACGGCGGCTGTTTCCCCAGGCTCCAGCGGCGGTGGCCTCTTCAACGCCGATGGGGAGTTAGTTGGCATTATCACCTTTCAACTGAAGGAAGGCCAAAACCTTAACTTCGCCTTGCCTGTGGAGTGGCTTACTGCGATTGCCAGGACAGAGAATTGGCTCAACCGGGCGGTGGAGTTGGAAAATGCTCAAGATTGGTCAGGTCTGCTTACCTGGAGCCACCGATGGACAAGTGACGAACCGGGCAACCCCTACGCCCCGTTCTACCTCGGCATTGCTTACGATGGCTTGGGACGTTATGGGGACGCAATAGTAGCTTTCAAGGAGGCGGTGCGCTTGAAGCCTTCTGCCGAGGCTTGGAACTCCCTCGGCAATTCATATGTAAGATTAGCCTTTTACCGGTCGTCCATTGGGTGTTATCAGGAGGCGATAAAGCTTGAGCCTGATTCTGCCCCAGCATGGTGGGGCCTTGGCAACTCCTATGCCCGAACAGGCAACCGCACTGCCGCCCTTGAGGCGGCCAAGGAGTTGCGGAAGTATAATTCACAAAAAGCGGACGAGCTTTTGAACTTCATTATGAAGCAGCGGGGCAAGGATTAAATTAAGACAGGAGAAAAAAGAAATGAAACTTTCAAAATTCAAGGTATTCCTGGCTCTAACATTTTCACTTTTATGTCTTTTAATAATCACCTCAACAGCAAATGCCCAAGCAATCAAGGCCACAATAGGTGATATTCTTTCAAATCCAGACTAATATGATGGGAAAATGGTTGAGGTTGAAGCAAAGGTCTTCTTACCACACTTTAAAAGTTCTAAGAAAGGGAATGCGTATACTACCTTTAAGCTTGAAAACGACGGCCAATTCGTTAATGTTTTCAGTTATGGTACTCTCTCAATAAATCAAGGAGATTTGGTAAGAGTGATAGGAACATACCAAAAGGTGAAACAAGTAGGTCGATACACCTTTCGTAACGAGATAGATGCCTCTCATGGGAGTGTGGAGAAATTATAGTCAAGAATATTTCTACCTTGACTGAACGATCGTGAGGTTATCTTCGCCACTTATGCCTATGACCAGGGGACTATTCCAAAAATTTCCCAAGATTGAAAATGAATGGGAAGTATAATATGCAGCAATTATGAACAAAGCTGGATATAAGGAAATCGGCGAACAACCCTCGCCAGTTAGAATTACTTATTTCTTGGGACTTCCCATGGTTTTCTGCGGAGCTCATAACCCGAAGGTCGCAGGTTCAAATCCTGCCCCCGCTACCAAATAAAAGAAAGGGCTTAGATGAATTTCTAAGCCCTTTTTCGATATTGGACCGCCGGACCCCAATCAATGAGCACACCATCGGATTCCCACGGCGAACACCCTTACGGCGATGCCGGCCAGTTGGTCTTGCTGGGGATATTTCTGATCGTTTGGGTGGGAGATTCCTTTTTTCTGCACCTATCGACGAGCCTTAAAGATTACCTGCCGTGGTATCTCCGGCTAATCCTTTTGGTTACTTGCCTTGCCGCCGCGGCGCTCCTGGTCAAGTCAAGCCATGGGGTAGTCAGTCATTCAGAGCCCCGCCCCGGCCTTATTTCCACCGGAGCCTTCAAGTATGTGAGGCACCCTCTCTATCTCGGGTGCATCTTGTTTTACCTTGGCCTGGCGCTTTTCACGGCTTCCCTCTTTTCTCTGGTTCTCTGGGTTGCCATCTGCATCTTCTATAATTATCTTGCCAGCTATGAAGAGAAATTGCTGGAAGCCGAGTTTGGCGAGAGCTACCGAATTTTCAAAGAGAAGACAGGAAAGTGGCTGCCCAGGATGCCTTTTATCCATAAAGAGAAAGATGCAGCTTTTTGATAGAACGATGGGGGCTCACCTTCCCATCGCCAATTGAGGACCACGCCCATGTCTGAAGCGCCTCCCGTACCCGCCAGGCAAAGCCGTCTGACCGATGATTTCCTCTATTTTTTCCTGCGCTTGCGCAAAGACCGCATTCGCAAGGTGGTGGCCGACATTAATGGCCGCTACGCCAAGGAGGCGGTGGAGCAGAGGGCCCGGCGCCTGATCGACGCCCAGACCCAGCTTTCTTTCCTGGGAGGGTTGATCCTCGATATACCCGCCATGATCCCCGTAATTGGGCATGCCGTGAAAATTCTCGGTTTTGTGGGGGGGACTTCCGCCCTGGTGCGCATGCACCTCTACCTCATCATGGAGATCGCGCTTCTGTACGGCAAGGACATCGACGATGAGGCGCGGGTTCCGGAGCTGGCGGCGGTGGTGGCCGGCACCGGCCTGGCGGTGGGCGCTCCCTTCGCGGTTGACGCCTTGGGGTTCCATCCCCTGATTTCTATGGCCACCGGGGGGGTGGCGGCCTTGACCATGTCCCGCTTGATCGGCGAGAGCGCCATCCGATACTACAGCCAGCCGCAGGAGGTCCCGAGCCTACCGGCTCCAGAACCATCCTCTTAAATGCTGCAGGCCCCCCCTGCCCTTCTTGAGCCCAGTGCAGCATCTTCTTCTTTAGATCCGCATGCAGCAGCTGACTGCATAACTAGGCAAATGCGGAGGGCAGGTCAGTAGTGTTCGGCAGAGATTTTGCATGACCTTTGGCGGCATGAACCCGCGGCTGGCACAGGCTGAAGCCGGTAATAGCAAAACCCCCTCTCCCCCATTGGGGGAGAGGTAAAAAGTTTGAAATTTCCATAAGATAATAGATTGTGAAGGGTACCTATTTTCAAGCAGGTTTCTTGTACCCATTTCATAGCAAAAACCTTGCCGGACACTACTGGGGGCAGGTTGATAGTGGGGCCATGCTAACCACCTTGATTATTCCGCAGGAATGGTTAACAGGGGAGATATACACCTGAAATCGGAAGAAAAGATATTTTTTCAACGAAAAATATGTTAACGTGCGCTGGATGGGGACTCGGCGTCAATAATGGAGGCTTGGGGGGATTTTCCCCGGCCAATGGGGTCCCCAAAACCATTTGCGATTGCGGGGCCCAGGTGGCCGCCTAATCTCGGTTAATACTAAAGGAGGGGGTTGGACATGAAGGGGAATAAAAAGCTCATCGATGAACTGAACAAGCGTCTGGCTGAGGAATTGACTGCCATTAACCAGTATATGGTCCATTCCGAGATGTGCGAAAATTGGAAGTACAACCGGCTCCAGGAGGTAATCCGGAAGCGAGCCATAGTGGAGATGGTCCATGCCGAAAAGCTCATCGAGCGCATCCTCTTTCTCGATGGGATCCCCGTCGTCAGCAATCTGAACAAGGTGTTCATCGGCGACCAGGTCCCGAAGATGCACGCCAATGACCGCGGCGCCGAAGAAATGGCCATCAAGGGCTACAACGAGACCATCCGCCTGGCAGTCGAGGTAAAAGACAACGGCACCAAAGAACTCCTTGATTCGATCCTGAAGGATGAAGAGGACCATATTGACTGGATCGAAGCCCAGCTCGATCAGATCAAGCAAATAGGAGTAGAGAACTACCTGGAACAGCAGATCTACTGAGGGATGAGGCGCCCTGCGGGGCGCCTTCCATGGCCGGAGTTGACTGACGCTTTATCCCATCGCCTGCTCTGGAATATCTCTGCTGCTCGTCACCGGGTTGTTGGTGAGGCGGCTCGGGGTTCCAGGGGGAAGGTGCAGTGGAAGGCGCAGCCCCGGCCCGGAGCCGTATCCACCCAGATGCGGCCGCCGTGCGCGTCGATGATCCGCCGGACCGCGGCCAACCCCAGGCCGAAGCCCTGGACGTTTCCAACTTGTTCTCCGCGATAAAAGACTTCAAAAAGATGGGGCAGGTCTTCCGGGGAAATGCCAGGACCCTGGTCCTGGACGGTGAACCGGATGGCCGGACCCTCGACCCGGACCGTGAGCCTCACCCGGCTATGGCCGGGGCTATACTTGATGGCATTCTCCAGCAGGTTTTCCAGCACTCTTTGCAACAGGAGCGGATCGGCCCGGAGGGCTGGAATCTCCGGGGGTAGATCGGTTTTAAGTGTGATATCTTTGTCTTCGGCCAGGGGTTGTAACAGGGTGACGGCTTTCAGGCACTCCTCCTCGACATTCAGGACTTGGGGTTGAGGAGCCAAAATCCGCAGGTCCAGGCGGGCGAATTCCAGAAACCGGTTGATGAGCTTTTCCAGCCCTTGCATCTCCTGATCGATGGTCCGGAGGTAGTTCATTTGCGGCCCGGTCAGGGGGCCCAGTTTCCCTTGCAGCAGGCGCCGGATCAGGCCAGCGGCTCCCACTACCGGGGTTTTCAGGTCATGGGCGAACATGTTGACCAGTTGCTGGCGCCCCTCCTCCAGGCGCTTCACCGGGGTCAGGTCCCGGATGATAATGGCCCCGCCCTGGGGGTCTCCGCCATCGTCCCGGAGGGGGAAGGAACTGACCATCACCGGCACCTCCTGGCCTGAACGGTTGCGCAGGGAGAGTTCCACGGTGACCTCTTTTTGCCCCCTCAATATCTGATTCCAAATGTCCAGGTCCACCCCCTGAAGTTGCAGGATTTCCCCGGCCAGGTGGCCCATGGCCTCGTCCCGGCTATAACCGCTCAGCCGCTCGGCCGCGGGGTTGAACTCGGTGATCCGCCCCTGATGATCCGCGGTGACCACGGCCCCCGGGGTGTTCTGAATCAGAAATTGGGACCAATCGTGAGACTGGTTTGACTTTGGCGGTTTATCGGGCATCATCGGCTCCGGCTCCGAGGTTGAGGACCCCGGCGCGGCTGCTGTCATTTTAAGGGAACTCGCACCCGCTCCTAAACCCGCCACATGGGCCGCTCAAGAAGTGATAATGGCATTAAGAATACCTGCCAGAACCACGGAGTAGAAGAAAAATGAGACCAGGCTGTGGATGAGCACGGTGCGCCGCATCAGTTCGGATCTGACGTTGACATCGCTCATGGAGTAGGTCAGGGCCACGGTAAAGGCGACGTAGAGGAAATCGAGGTAAGTAGGCTGCTCAGTCCCCGGAAAGACGAAACCTTTGCGCATCCCTTCTTGAAAAGGGCGTCCATAGATATCCTTGCCTTGGTAATAGAGCCGGGCGTAATGCTGTCCAAAGCCGGTGTGCAAGTCAAACCAGGCTAGCAGCACCGCCAGAACGCTCAGGGTCAGCAAGAGGCGGGAATTGGTGTGAGAGTGTTTGCCCACCGCAGTCAGCAGGAAGCCCACCATACTGGTGCCGAAAAGCGCAAAGAAGACAGTCATCACTGTCAATTTCATCCGCTGCGGTTCATCTTTGGAGACGCGCTCCTGGGTCATGGGTCCGTCGGCGCTGACAATGACGATACCCAGGAGGAACAGGTTGCCGCCCAACCAGAGAATCCAACCCACCAGGAAAGATACTTCCCACATCCAGCCGAGCAGCCAGTAAGTGAGGACAGCGGCCACCAGGCCCAGAGAACTGCAAATAAACGCCCGCCGGCGGTCATGCAGGTTCCAGACCAGAGGAAAGAGCCGTTCCTTCATTTTGCTCATTAATTTTTTTTGCATGTGAAGATAGGGCTTCCCCTTGATGTTTACGAAGTCCTGGGGATTGCCTCGTAGGCTCTGACCACCGCACCTAATGTGGCATAAAAGGCGTCCCGGCCGGCCAGGTCGGTAATCCCCGAGCGTTCCAGTTCGGCATAAACCTCATCCGAGACCGCATAAAATATCAGCCGGATGCCCTGCTCCCGGAGCCTTTCATAGAGCGAGCGCAAAGTTGCGGCCGCGGTGTAGTCGATTTCATCCACTGCGGAGGCGTCGATACAGAACCAGACCAGGGGCGGCTTCGCCTCTTGGGCCAGCTTGGTGACCTCACCGTAGAGCTGTTCGGTATTGGCGTAATACATGCCGTGAGTGAACCGGTAAACCAGCAGCCCCGGGAGCAGCTGGCCCTGGGTAGCCACCGGCTCGCTCTTCCAGCCTTCGGGCTGGACCTCCACGATCACCGCGTTTTTCGGCCGGTAGCCGTGCCGGGTGTGGCTCACCAGCGACAGGAACATGGCCAACACGATGCCCTGCTCCACCCCCACGAGAACTACGGTGGCCGCGGTTATGAGGGCCACCCCGAACTCTGCCGGGCGCTCGCGCCAAATCTGGCGCATGCCCTTCACATCGATAAGGTCCACACAGATGAGAAAAACGACCGAGGACAAGACCGCCACCGGCAGGTAAGCCAGCGGCCCGGTCAGGAAGAACAGCACCAGCAGAACGATACAGCAGCTGGTGATCTGGGCTAACTGGCAGCGGCCGCCGGCGCTGTCCACCATCTCCGAGGCAGTGGGGCTGCCGTTGACCACAAAGGCGCCGGTCAGTCCGGCGCCTACGTTGGCGATGCTGAGGCCCACCAGGTCGACGTTTTCCCTAAAGGGTTCGTCGTAACGGATGGCATAGGCTCGCGAGGTCGCGGCGCTTTGGGCCAGGATTACCACAAATATGGAAAAGGCCGTAGGTGCAAGGCGCATCAGAAGATTGGCGCTCAAGGGTACGAAAGGCACCCCGAACCTCGGCAGGCCGCGGGGGACCATCCCCAGGGTGACCACCCCGGAGGCTGCCAGATCAATGGCCCAGCTCACTAAAATGGCGCCGATCACCGCAATGAGCGCCCCGGGAATTTTTCGGGAAATTTTGCGGGACCCCAGGATAATAGCCAGGACGGCAATCGCCACCGCCAGGGTCTGGAAATTCATTTGCTTTATATGCTGAAGATCGTGAATGAGGTGGCCGATGGGAGTGTGTCCGCCCTTGGGCACCCCTAGCATTCCGCCGATTTCCCCCAGGGATACCTGGATACCCACCCCGGTCAGAAAGCCCACAAGTACAGTACGGGACAAAAAGTCCGCCAGGAACCCCAGGCGAATAATGCGGGCGATGATCAGCATCACCGCGGCCATAAAAGCCAACACACCGCACAGGGCCACATATTCGGACGAGCCGGAGGCGGCCAGGCCCGCGAGGCCGGCGGCCAGGATGGCGGCGGTGGCAGAATCGGCTCCCACCACCAGGTGCCTGGATGAGCCAAAAACGGCAAACAGGGCCGTGGGGACCAGGATGGCGTAGAGGCCGGTGATCACCGGGGTGCCGGCGATCCTGGTGTAGCCCATGGCTTGGGGGATGTTCAAGGCAGCCAGAGTGATGCCCGCCATGAGGTCAGCGGGCACCTGGGAGCGCTGAATGGGCAAAATCCCCTGAAGTATGGGGAATTGAAAGCCCTGGGCCGCGCTTTTGACAAAGGCCATGGCTGCTCCTGGGGAAAATCGCAAGCCTGGGCAGGCGGGGTGTTCTGTGCCCCTGCCCCTGCGGCTTTACATAATCTCCGCCACGCCCTTGATGATGGCCGCGGCCGCCCCTTTTTCCACGGCCTGTTGCTCCCTTTTCAGCTTTTGGGCAGATTTCTTCGGTAGGGCCGGGGCGCCCGTCGGTTCCGCTTTGGCCTTTTGGGACGCGTGCAGTCTGTCACGTTCTTCCATAGCCTCCGCCATTTCATCGGCCAGGTCGAGATAAAGATTGGTCGCAGGCTTGACCAACGGCTTGAGGATCACCCCCAGGATGGGACAGATCACGGGAGCCAACACCGCCACAGCGACTACCGTCAACAACTTGGTGAGGGGACGGTCAAATAAGAGGCTAAACATGGCTATCCACCTTTGCTAGGAAATTGATACCGTCCAGACGCCAGTCAGCCGGTAGCCGCAGGCTTTAGCCTGCGCTTAATTTATGGTGCAGGGGCGGCGTCTTGGTAGCACAGGCCTCTGGCAATCGTGAGTTTGCCCTGGGCGGGGAAACCCCGCCCCTACATCATCAGGATGAACGCAAGCTAAATCCTGCGGCTGCCGGTTTACGGACTAAAGATAACGGACATTTATTGACTAAAGGGACATCTGAGACACGATAGCGGGCGATCTCAGGCTTTGGGCTTGGCGTAGTGCTCGGCCTTGGCTTCGGCCACCAGGTCGCTCAACTGCTCCCCGGTTTCTGCCACTAAACCCACCACCGTGTCCTTGACGGTGAGGCCCGTCTTTACCACTCCTTTGACCAGAGACCCCACCCCACAGCCCGCCGCCGGCAAAAGCACCCGCGCCAGTGCTGCCGCGCCTACCACCACCAGGACGGTAGGCCAGGAAAAACTGAGGACTTCTTCATACCAAGCCATGGCGATTCTCCTCCAAAAATTCCCTTTTTTGCTCCTGGTCGGGCGTCCCGGATGAAAAGCCTGGGGCCGAAGAGCTGTTCATTGTTAGTGAGCTCTAAGGACGTTACTAAGGCTCAAGATAATCATCTCCGGATGGCCTGTAAACGCCCGGCCATTTTTCAATCAGCCGCCAAGCATTCGCTTTATCAGATTCTCCGAATCGAACCCGGGGAAAACCCGGTGCATGACTTCGGCAAAATGGATACGGGTCTTAACCGTAGCCAGATCCGTGGGGCTAAAAGTGATGAGCAGGGAACCGGTGGCGGCGCTGGCCTCCACCGAAACGATCCCTGGTACGGCGGTCAGAAGGGACGTGAGCTTTGCGGCCAGGGTCTCGTCGTGCAGCATTTCAACAAGGCGCAAGCGAGTGCGCCCGGGGATGGCGTGTTTCACGGTTATGCCGAAATAAGCTGGGCCTGGCTGGGGGCTGCCGGAGATGGCGGAGGCCGAAGCCATGGGATGAGTCACCTTTTGATTCTTGGAGGCAGGAGGGTGGGAAGGGGTTTTCCGCCGGACCCTTTCTTTGGCTGACTTTTTCCGGGGGGCGGCTTTGGGCCCCTGCGCTCCCGCACCACCGCCTTTCCGGCCCTTAGGTGCGGCCGCAGTTTTACCCCCGCCCTCTTTCTTCCGGGACGCCTGGGTTACGTCGTCCACGGCCCGCCGGGCCTCTTCCAGGAGCTTCGGCACATTATTAAAGCCCTCTGACAAGGTCCGCCTTTTCTTTTTTTGGTCTTCAAGTTTGGACATGATGCGGCCTCCCTGCCGTTTACCCGGCAAAAATGTCCAGGAGTTCTTGGGCCAGCTCCCGGAAGGCCCGGGCGCCGGGGGCGTTTGCGTTCCAGCGGAAAATCGTGGCGCCGGCGGCCTCTGCCTGCTCGAAGGCGGTGTTTCCGGGGATAGAGGTCTTGAAAATTTGATCCTTCCCAAACGCTTTGAAAATCTGCTCGGTCAGGGTTCGGCTGATGACCGTCCTCCTATCCACCTGATTAATCAACAGCCGCAAATCTTTCAAGTCTTTATTGTCCTTGACCCTGACCTCGTTGATCAGGCGAACTGCTTGCAAGAGGCCGGACACACTGAAGGCGCTTCCGGCCTTGACGGGTACCAGGGCGAAATCGGCGGTGTTCAGGGCGCAGATGACAAAAGAACCCAGGTTGGGCGGGTTATCGATGATGACCAAGTCGAAGTGCCGGAGGGCATAATGCCGCAAATGGCGGCGAAGCCGGAAGAGGCTGGCCGGCGCGCCCATTATCAATTCCGGCTCTAAAGCGGCAGTCTCCGGGACGTTGGGGAGGCAGCTAACTCCCTCATATTGGCCGGGATAAATGGCCCCCGCCAGGGGAAACCCCAACGTCTCGTGAGCTAAAAGTTCGTACAGACTGTGTTGCCGGTCAAGCCTGTTGGAAAGGAGCAAGGACGTGGCATTACATTGGGGGTCCAGGTCCACCACCAGGACGCGCTTGCCCAGCAGCCCTAACGCATGGGCCAGATTGCAGGCAGCCGTGGTCTTGCCTACGCCCCCCTTGTTATTGACGATCGCAATGATGACTCCCATGGGACCCTCAATCGACCCCCCAACAGCGGGAGCCATCCAGGCGTGCGCCTATTTTGCCATCTTGGCAGACCCGAACCCGGCTTCACCTTACCAATTTTATTAACAAAATTTTCATGAAAGGGAAATACTACCTTAATAAACAAATATTAAGAATTCAACAAGAAGAAAGTCTATCCGGATGGAAAATGGTAATCATGCGAAACTTGAAGGAAATTCGAAAAAGTATCTGGTTAAGCAGGTTAAAGGGGTATTTTAACGTTCGCCTGGCCATTATTGAGGTGCGGCCGGGAGAAACTCGGGATGACTCGTGGAAACGGCATTTAAACGATAATCCGGAAGCGAACTATGCGAACATTAAAGTCTTCAACCGGACGAATTATGACCAGGACGTGCTAAAACCAGAAACCGGCCAGCTGCTGCCAGCCATTTAATGCCAATAAGGTGATTTCTATGACGATGAGTCAGATAATAGAGAAAGCCCACATCCTGGGGGTGAAGAATTACTCCCGGCTTCGGAAAGCCGACCTTATTCGCGCCATCCAGCTAAAGGAAGGGAACTCCCCTTGCTACCAGGCCCTTTCCGACTGCCGGGAACCGGATTGCTTGTGGAAGCCTGGTTGTTATAGCTAAACAATCACCTGTACCCAGCCTCCCTAAGATCGAGACCCGCTCCCCCTGACTCAGGGACCTCTCCCGGCCAGCAGCATCCAGTCCCCCTCTAATCACCGGTAGGGGTACGTAGAGAGCGGCAAGTTCAGCGGTTGCCATGCCCATTGGCGATTTCCGGTAGATTTATTTTGAGATTCCCGGTTGTTGATTTTTTTGAGGGGTCCAGGCAATGCCCGGATAAAAAATTACTCGTTCCCAAGCTGTAGGGACGGGGTCTCCCCGCCCAGGGCGGCGGAACGCCACCCCTACGGCCTGGAAACGAAAAGAATGAAAAACTTGGGAATTGGTAAGAATACCCCGCGACCGCGAGTGCTCAAGCCCTTCAGGCGCCGCCGAAACCGATGCTCACCCGGCCGTCTTCCACCAGCACCGGCACATGGCGGTCTCCCTGGGTGAGGCGCAACATCTCTGCCATGGCCTCTCCATCCTGGATGACATCCCGAAAGTCGACGCTAAAACCCTCTCCGCTTTTGGCCTCCCGGGCCTTGATGGTAAAGGGTCAGGACTGTCTGCCGAAAATGGTGATCTCCTTAGCCACGGTCCACCTCCTTATTTGGAACTCAGATAGAAGACCTTCACGTAAAGAAAATCGACCTGATTGAGAATGATCAGGGGGTTTTCGGAAATGGTATATTGCACCCCTTCGAACCTCGGGTTCACCTTCTCCCGCACGTGGGCCATCACCTGGTCGGCCACCTGCGGGTTCCCGGGGTCGGCGGCCCTCAGGAATTCTTGAAACACCGGCGCGTCCTTAAGGGCTATGGCCTTGGTTTCTTCCCGCAGCTTCACCCTCAGCGGTTTCAAGGCATCTTCGAAGAAATCCCCAATATCTTCATATTTCTTCTTGATCCTGGAGAAATCCCAATGGCGCAACTCCTCGTACTTGGAGGCGGTCTCATCCCGCAGTTTATCGGTGGTTAAATCGATAATGCCGATATTAGGGGTGCCCGGCGCATCCGAGGGCAGGTAGAGGATCTCCACCGCCAGCTCCAGGTACTGCGGGTGGGTCAGGACGAAGTCCCGGCTGAAGCGCTGGCCGGGGCGATCATAGGTATGGGATGCGGAGACGGTCCAACCGTGGTTTTCCAGGCTTTGCAGCAACCCCGCGGCCTTGGGCAGCAGGCCTTTCAGCTCGTTTAAACTGCCAGGAACCGCGTTTCCGGTGGGCGGCGCCTGCGGTGCTGGGGGTTCCAATTCCTGTTCCCCGGTTGCTGCCGGAGGGCCTTCTGGTTGGCTGGGGGCAGGCGGCGGGAGCTGCGCCTGGCCGGGAGCCGGTGACTCGGACTTAAGGCCCAGGAGAAAGAGGGTTTCGCCCCCGACGCCGGCTTGGCTGCGGCGCCAATAACTGTAAGCCTGATTCGGATACAAATCGAGGATGATGCGGACTCCGCCCTGGGTGGCCTCGGTTTGCACCTGCTCCACGATGACGTCGTCACCCTCCAGGCGAGTCGCCAGGGTTCCCATCCAGGCCTGGGGAAAATCCAACACCAGTTGGGGTTTGCCCGAGGTTTGGACGGCACTGATCCGGGGCTCGGCGGCCCGGTCCAAAACGACAGTCAATAAGGTGGTTTCCCCGACCCTGCTCAAGCCCAGACGCCGCACTTCGACCCCGGAGGCTCCCCAGCCTGTTGACGTCAACCCAAAAATCAGACAAACCAAGCAAAACCACCACAACCGCAACCGGACTGTTTTATTCCGCCCGCGGCCCGCCGCCCGGCAGAAAATCTGCTCTCCGGTAATAATCTTATCCTCCTTTGGCAACCCGTTCAAAGGTCACACAGGAATTGGGGGGACAACCGGGGTGCCATTCACCGGTCATATCCGCCGATAATTCTTCGCCACCGGCGCTGGGGGTAACGATGATGATGGCGCCGGTCTTGAGATAAACCCAGATCTTGCGGTTATTCACCACCCAGGTGAACTCCGTGCTATTTCCGGCCACCGTCCAGGTCCCCTTGCCACTTTCTTCGAGCTCCAGATCGATGTAATTTTTTTCGCCAACGGGTTCCACGGAGCGATAAGTGCCGGCGAAGCGGGAGCGCGACTCCCCGCAACCTGAAACGGCCAGAATTGCCAGGATCAGACCAAAGACCACGGCCCACTTTAAAGAATCTCTGTTCATATCGAACTTTCCCGCCAGATGAAGCCTCCCCGATCCAATACCAGGAAGCGATCGTAGAGGAAAATTTGGATGCACATGACCAGCATCCCGGTATTCTTGAGAACCTTCCACCAGGTCACCGGTTCCCCCACTTCCCCGACACAACCACAGTTGATAGGCAGATGCAGATAGATGGCATGGAGCAGACCCACCATGAAGATGAGGATCATGGCCGCGATCAGGGTGGCTGCGGCCCGGGTGCGGATACCCAGGACGAGGAACATTCCCCCCACCAGCTCCGCCCACGGCAGCGCCAGGGACCACAGGTCCACCCCCCAGGAGGGCATCATCCCAAAATCGACCACATTCAAGGCGAAGACAGCCGGCCTCATAATCTTGCTCAGGGCGAAGGCCATAAAGATAACCCCGACCAGCAGCCGGCAGAATATCGAAAGGTAGGGGCTGCGGCGGACGGCAGGAATCAAAATAAGCAGGAAGATGCTCACCGGCACCCATTCGAGGTAACCCGCCAGACCCAGCGGGGCGCTGGGGGCTTCCACGGGTGGTTTCCCCTCCAGGGGAAAGACTTTGCGCCACCCCTCGTAGTCTCTCAGCACCTGCACCTGCTTGAACCCCTTTTTCTTAAGCAGGCGGGCCAGTACCACGTCGAACCGCCGGCTGAGAGTGCCCCCGTAGACGATTAAGGGCTTGTCCTTGGCCCCCTCCGTCTGCGTCACCATGTACTGGAACATGGGATACATCAGGGGGAACAGGACCTCCGGCAGGTTCATAGCGCCCTTGATGTGTTGCTGTTCAAAAAAGGCGCTCTTCCGGGCGTCAACGAAGGTGGCCTCGTCTTTTTGGTACATTTCCAGGGCCTGGTCCAGGCTGATCTCTGGAACCGAGGTTTTTTCGCCCCACCCGTAAATTAAGGGAATCCCGCTGTCGTTATAAAAATTGAATATCAGTGCCAAAAAGAGGCTCAAGACCACCATGAGGGCGTAGTCGAACCAGGAGATCTGCCGCAGCTTCACCTGGTGCACCACCTCTTGCTCCAGGCGGCGGTCCCCGCTCACCAGCCAGGCGGACAACTGCTGGATGATGTGGCGCGCCAGCTGCGGGTTATTGTCCAGGAGGTGGTCGAACTCCTCTTTGGAGACCTTGACGAGTTCCGTTTCCACCACCGATTCCACCGAGGCGGTGCGGCGTTGGCCGGTAACCAGGGCCACTTCCCCGAAATAAGCGCCGGGGCCCAATTCCGTCAAGGGGGTGCGGATATGGTCGTCAGTCTCCCGAAAGACTTGCAGCCGGCCGGACTGGATCACATAAAAGAACTCCGGCGTTTCTCCCTGGCTGACGATGCGGGTGCCCGCCGGGATGACGCAAACCTTCCCCAATTCGCAGAGGTTCAGCCCACCAGTCTCCTCCGAGGGAGGCGTTTGTTTGTCGGTCATATTATTTCCTGTGTGGCGAAAATCTCCTGGAGCCCCCAGGCTCGACAACTATTTATCACAGGATCAGAAATAAGTGAACTCCGGAATACGCGGCCTTATGAACCTTTCCTCTTGGAGGTCCCGCGGTGGCTCATGTTTGCCACCTTTCCAGGAAAAATTATTTTACTCGGGCGCCCTCTGGCTTCGGGGTCCGGTTTTCTCCTTTCGCACCCGGTTCCGGAATTTTTTGAACCTCCCCAGGCAAAATTATCACTTTGAGAAAAAATTATCATGTTTGCGGGGGCAAATCTCAAGCAGAGAAATTTTGGCTGCGGCAACCCGGAAACAATTTTGTCCGATTTATTTTATGTGTATATTCAATTAGTTATTCGCTGGCTTTTTCCTAATTTTTTGGCAAGTCCCTTGCATAAAGATTAGCTGTTTGCATTCAGATTGCTCAAACGAGGTTAATATCTATATGCCCAACGTCACCGTCTCCGCCCCCTGGATCCAGGGAAAGTGGCGGTCCCAGGAAGAACAGCGGATCCAGACACTGGATTTGCTTCTCAAGATCCTGATCCCTTTAATCCTGTCGGTCTGTTTGGTGGTCGCCATTAGGGTCGGCTCTTTTAACGGTTATCTGCACCTCCTCAGCCGCAAGAGCTATGGTTCCCCCCTCTTGGCCCTGGAAACCAGCTTTACCCTGGCCTATCTGGGCTTCCAATTAGTTCGCACCATTCTCTGGTGGCGCTATAAACCTTACCAGCTGCCCAGCGGCCCGCTCCCCCGGGTGACCGTCATAATTCCCGCCTACAATGAAGGGGCCATGGTGGAAAAGGCCATTTACGCCGCGGCCGCCTCGGACTACCCGGTGGATCTCCTGGAGATCATCTGCATCGATGACGGCTCCACGGACGACACCTGGACTTACCTCGACCGGGCCCGGCAGCGCCACCCTGGCCTCATCCAGGCCATCCGCTTCCCTGAGAACCGGGGCAAGAAAGAGGCGCTCTATGCCGGCTTCACCCGGGGCCGGGGAGATTTCTTCGTAACCATCGACTCCGACAGCATCGTCAAACCCGACACCGTGAGGCAGGTGATCGCCCCCATGCTCCAGGATTCCCAGGTGGGGGCGGTGGCGGGTAACGTCAAAGTCTTCAACCGGGCCCGCTGCCTCATGGCCCGGATGCTGGCAGTGCGCTTCGTCCTGGCCTTCGACTTCCTGCGGGCCTCCCAGTCCATGTACGGCTGCGTCACCTGCACCCCTGGCGCCTTGTCCGCCTACCGGGCCCGGGTCTTAAGACCCATCCTGGAAAAATGGCGGCGGCAGACCTTCATGGGAATGCCCGCCAAAATTGGCGAAGATCGGGCCCTCACCAATTTCGTGTTGCGCCAGGGATTCTTCACCGTTTACCAGCGCACCGCCCTGGTCCACACCGTGGTCCCGGAGACCTACCGGGGCCTCTGCCGCATGTATCTCCGCTGGGAACGCACCAACTTCCGGGAAACCTGGGTGCAGATCAAGTTCATCTTTAGCGACTACCGGAAACGGCACTGGTTGCTGCCCATTGTCGACTTCTTCATCACTCAGATCGAGTTCCCTCTCCTCTACCTCTTCATGGGGATCCTGCTGCTTTCCTTCTTCATCTACCCCATCGTCATGGTGAAATTCTTCGCTGGGCTGGGGGTTCTCACCCTGGTGTATATGTACTATTACATCCATCAGGAAAGGGATATGGAATTCATTTACGGTATCATCTACTCCTACTTTGCCTTCTTCTTCCTCAACTGGGTCCAGGGCTACGCCTTCCTGACGGTGCGCAACGACCGCTGGCTCTCCCGTTAAGCCCGTCTGGAAGGATTAACCATATGATCGCCGCTCCGGCAGCGCCGGGGCGGCGATTTTTTTTGGTGGCGCGCCCCCAGCCTCGATAAGTGAATGAGACCCCCGGGAAAAGGCCAATAGAGCCCTGCCGCGGCAAAAGTTTCCCAGGGCGCGGCCCCCACTTCCTAATTTCCTGGCCGGTCCGGCTTTACAAACGGGCCCGGGCTTCTTATTTTTAACCCAGGGCCAAGGAGAGGACTGGCCTGCCCTTTTAGCCCAGGGCCAACTTTAGGAGACGTTGATGGAGCCCGGGAAGCTGGTATGTTATTGTGAAAAGTGCGGCAACGAAGCCGAAATGACCATCAAGTGCGAAAAGATCAAGGAAACCGGCCTCCCCCCTGGGGAACCCGGGAAGCCGCGGCCGCGCACCCTGGTCTGCACCCGTTGCGGCGCCGAGGCCGACCTGATCTACGATTATGCTTGAGGGCGGCCGGAGAACTCCATAACCCCCAATTTTTTGACAGAAAGGAAAAGATGATGATGCTCCATATGCCCTATCTGCAACCCATGGTGGCCTTGATAGCCGGTATCCTCATCCTGGTAATCCCACGGCTGCTCAATTTTATCGTCGCCATTTATCTGATCGTCATCGGCATCATGGGCCTGGGATTGATTAGATAAACTTTCGGCATGAAAACCAGGTATCTCTTTATCTGCTTAAGCCTCATTTTCCTGGTGCTGGCGGGCCTCTTCCTTCCACCTTTCGCAGCGGCCGGGGAAGAGCTCTCCAAGTACGGCAATCCCTTTATCTGGGTAACGCTGGGCCACGTCAGGGTCCAGGCGGAAGTGGTCAGCTCCCCGGAAAAACTCTATCTGGGGCTGGGAGGCCGCCCGGAGCTTGCCGCAGGCCGGGGCATGCTGTTCATCATGCCCAGCCGGGAGGTGCAGACTTTTTGTATGCGCGACATGCGCCTCGCCTTGGACTTCATATGGCTGGAGCCTGGCCGGGTGGCGGGCCTCACCCCCAACGTCTCCCCCCAGGACCAAAATGCCTGTTACCGCTCCCCGGAACCGGTGGCCTTCGTCCTGGAGGTGCCCGCCGGCTTTTGTGAGCGCTACGGCATCCGGGCGGGAGATCCGGCCTCCTGGTAGAGGCCGGTTTTCGGTTTCCGGTTTTCGGTTTCCGGTGAAAAACTTACAAGCGATCCCCCTCGCCCCCTTGGGGAAGTACGCATCGGCAGCCGCAGGCTTTAGCCTGAGCAGTTTCTTTGACTTTTATTTTTCCCTCCCTCGACCTGAGAGGGTGGTAGGGGTGATTAGAAGCGGTTTTCGGTCTCTGCTAAGGAGCCTTTGATTTCGGTACTCGTTGCCAAGCTCCTGCTTGGGAACGCCATTTTTGCCCAAGCTCTGCTTGGGCAATCGTTTATGGATGGGCCAGTTACTTTTTGCAAAGCAGAGCTTTGCACCAAAGAAGGTTCCCAAGCAGGAGTTTGGGAACCAGAAAAATTATCATAGCCCGGGGATCATTGTCTCTACTCCCTCCCCCTGAGAGGGGGGAGGGTTGGGGTGGGGGTGAGAAGAGCAGTTTTCGGTTTCCGGTTTTCGGTCTGCTAAGGAGCCTCTGGCTTTGACCTGCCTTTTGCCTTTTTACTTTTACCTTTTTACTTGAATAGTGTATCTTTTCCACCATGTTATCGGCCTTGGAAAAACGGTTGATCCTGGCCCTGCAGCGGGACCTGGAAATCGAACCCCGTCCTTTTTTGGACTTGGCGGGCCGGCTGGGTCTCGAAGAGGAGGAGGTGCTGGCCGCCATCAGAGGCCTGATGGACAGGGGTTACATCCGGCGCTTCGGGGCCACCCTGCGGCACCAAAAATCGGGATATGAGGCCAATGCCCTGGTGGCCTGGAAGGTTCCCGAAGCGGCTCTTAGGCCCATCGGCCGGCAATTGGCGGCCCAGAGGGCGGTGACCCATTGTTACGCCCGCCGGCCAGCCCCGGCCTGGCCTTACAATCTTTACACCATGGTCCATGGCCGCACCCGGGAGGAATGCCTGGAGATCGCGGCCCGCATGGCCCATGAAACCGGTCTCAGCGATTACCAGGTGCTCTTCAGCGAAAGCGAACTCAAAAAGACCACCATGCGCTATTTCCGGGAAGAGTCAAGGGACCGCCTGGCCGGCGACCGGGAGCCATGAGCCGGGCGCCTGGCCTTTTTTGCCGGCCGCCGCCAGAGCGAATGAGTCATCTGTTGTCGGGGCGGACCCACTGGGGGCCGCCGCCAGAGCGAATGAGTCATCTGTTGTAGGAGCGGACCCAGGTGTCCGCCCTTAGCCCGCTTTCCGGCCGCGGGCAGACCGGTTGAGTTATCCGTTGTAGGGGCGGACCCATGTGTCCGCCCTTAGGCCGCTTTCAGGCCGCCGGCAGAATGAGTGAGTTATTCTTAGGAGTTAGATCGTGGCCAACCTGGTGGAATCGCAGCGCCTTTTCCAAACCGCGCTTTCTCTGATGCCCGGCGGGGTAAACAGCCCGGTGCGGGCCTGGGGCGCGGTGGGCTTGACCCCGCCGCCCTTGTTGGCGCGGGGCGCCGGGGCCCGGGTTTATGACGTGGACGGCAATTCCTACCTGGACTTTATCGGTTCCTGGGGGCCGTTGATCCTGGGGCATGCCGTCCCGGAGGTGGTGGCCGCGGTGCAGGAGGCCGCGGCGCGAGGCCTCGGTTTCGGCGCCTCCACCCCGGGAGAGGTGGAACTGGCCAGCCTGCTGGTGGCAGCGGTCCCGTCCCTGGAGATGGTGCGCCTGGTCAGCTCCGGAACCGAAGCCTGCATGAGCGCCCTGCGCCTGGCCCGGGGCGCCAGTGGCCGGCCCCGGCTGATTAAGTTTGACGGCTGCTACCACGGCCACGCCGACTCCTTTTTAGTGTCCGCGGGCAGCGGGGTGCTCACCCAGGGAATTCCCGGCAGCCCCGGAGTGCCCCCGGAGATCGCCGCCCTGACCTTGTCCCTCCCTTACAACGATCTGCAGGCGGTTAAGGAGGCGGTGCGGCGCCATCCCAAGGAGATCGCCGCGGTCATCGTGGAGCCGGTGGCCGGTAACATGGGAGTGGTCCCCCCCCGGCCCGGGTTCCTGGAGGGATTGCGCCAGCTTTGCCGCCAGGAGGACATCATCTTAATCTTCGATGAAGTGATCACCGGCTTCCGGGTGGCCTGGGGCGGGGCCCAGGCCCTCTATGGCGTCACCCCCGACCTCACCTGCCTGGGCAAGATCATCGGCGGCGGCTTGCCGGTGGGGGCCTACGGCGGCCGGCGGGACCTCATGTCCCGGATGGCCCCCGCCGGCCCCATCTACCAGGCGGGGACCCTCTCCGGCAACCCGGTGGCGGTGGCCGCCGGGCTCGCCACCCTGCGGGCCTTACAAAAACCCGGGACCTATGAGCAGTTGGAAGAAAAGGGGGCCTGGCTGGCCCAGGAACTGGCCCGGGCCGCGGCTCGCGGCAGCCTTGAGCTCACGGTCAACCGGGTGGGCTCTATGCTCACCCCGTTCTTTACCCGGGGGCCGGTCCACGATTTGGAGGACGCCAAGAGAACCGATTTGCAGAAATTCCGGCAGTTCTTCCAGGGGATGCTGGCCGCCGGCATCTACCTGCCGCCCTCCCAGTTTGAGGCCTGGTTCATCTCCCTGGCCCACGGCCCCCAGGACCTGGACGCGGCCGCGGCCGCGGCCCGGCAGGTTTGGAGCAAGCTGTAGTGTGCGCAGGGTATTAAAGTCCCCCTTTGAAAAAGGGGGATTTAGGGGGATTTCAGGGTTAATTAAAATCCCCCCTGCCCCCCCTTTTACAAAGGGGGGAAACCGTGGCTTTTAGATGTCATAGCCTTATGAAGCATCACATGACCGCCGAAATGTGGAAGGATTACAAGATTTTTAAGGCCGCGGGTTTGCTCAAAGAATGGCGCAAGAAGTGGGCGGGCTATTTGCCGAGATAATTTAATCGAACCGGCGCAGAATGAAGCATTATGAGTTTTTAGTTTTAGCTATAGACCATTTATTTATAACTTCCTGATGAGTAGTAATTACCCCGCTTATAAGGATAAAATATTGTGCTGAATGATAAGCGGAGGGCAAAGAAAGTATTTGAGCCGTTGAAAGTGAAACCATATGCTCTGCAATACCATTATTACGGATAATTGTTTCGATAATAAATTTAAATAAAATAGCTACATTTTTAATATAATTTTTTTTATCAGATAAGCATATTCTATACTCACTTGCTCTTTGCTGAAACATATTTTCCGCATTATGAATATACTTCTCACCACAAAAAAAGATCAATATACTAGTAACCCTCTTAGTAAGTGCTTGGTCAATTTCCATAATATTAGGATGATTATTATATGCTATTAGAGG
>JBAVAG010000015.1:0-49733 GCA_049585595.1 Desulfobaccales bacterium | reverse complement strand
CTTCAATTCCGGTAATTTTTGCTGAAACTCCGACATTTTTTTGTTCATTTTTTCTTGATACTCTTGTTTTTGCTGCGACGGATTGCCTTTGCCGGTTTCAGCTTTTTGTTGGGCTTGTGCCGGCTTTTCCTGCATAGAAAATCCCAGTAGTATCAAGAAAAACGTCAGACCGATATATAATGCCATACGTTTCATTTAGCTTCCTCCTCCCTATTGGTTCATGGCCTAAGCGTTGACTTCACCCCGGATCACCCTTCAGGATCATTAACCGAGATAATGCAGCAAGTTTGGCCGCCGTGGCCATTGATCCTTTTGCGGACTTGCTCCCGAGTCTGATCCCCAAAATATTCCTCTTCTCCAAACCAGACTTTCTATAAGAGCCATATAAAAATAATCACTTTTTCTAAAAATTCAAGCCATAGATGATCCCGCCTGCACCTGGCGGTGAATGCAATATCACTTGCCGCACCCTTCACTTATCACCGAGCCAACAAAAACTGCAGATATGATCTCCATATCGAAGGGAACCCCTTTTGGTGGGAGAAAATTAAGGAGCCTGATGGGATAGAGTCAAATTTCCTCAGAAACGTAAAACTACTTAAGAGTTATTGATGCGTTCCCGTAATACCCCAGACGCCTTGAACAGCAGAACCTTTCGAGCGGCCAGGACTAAACTTTCTTTGGTTTGAGGATTTCTCCCCCTACGTGCATTTTTCTGCCTTACCCAGAATTTACCAAACCCGCTGATGAGCAGATCTTCTCCATTAGCAAGGGTGCCTTTCATTATCTCGAAAAGCCGCTCCACAACCTGTCGAGACTCCTGTTTGCTCATTCCAAGTTGATCCTGTAAGCGGGTGAACAGTTTATCTTTGGTAAAGGCCATGATTCCCTCAATTTGCAGAATAACCCATGCCGGAACTAATTGGGTAACATACAAAGGGAGTATGTAAATAAGAAAGCCGGGATTTAGATGCTCTTCCTTATGAAGAAGAGTCTTCTAAAGTTCCCCGGCTTTCCGCCACGGCGAGCTATGCACTTTCCGGTCTGGTAAAGACTGTCGTAAAGTCCCTCTCATTACGTCCGAAACGTTCCGTGGCCTTCGGATCGTTCAGCCCGGAGGGGCGGCCAATTTCCTCATTATCCTCACATCAGGCTGCCTCGCCTGAGCAGGTTAACCGGAGACCATTCCCGGCATCAGGCTGAACGACCTGTTAATCAATCAATAATCATCTATATGAAAAAAGCAAGGTGAAGTGAGAAAAAATCTAACCCTCTGAGCAGACCCGAAACGCCCAATCAAGGGGCTAGGTTAACTTGGCCATGAACGGAAAATTTCGGTGGGGTGAAGAAATTGCAGAGATGAGATGGATAGCTGGTAATTTTAATGATCTGATAAGTGTCGGACAATAGCAGATAGCAGCACAAGTAAGCTTAAAAATTTGTCTCGCCATCGTCTCTTGGGTAAATTGCTCCGGCTAAATATGACGGGAAAAGCCTCCCGGGCGGCAGGCCTTACTTACCGCCGCCCGGGAAGCACGGTTATTGAGGACCGAAGGGCAGGCCGTAGTAAGTGGTGCGGTTGATGAAGACAACAGAGTCGAGGCCCTCATGGCCCATGTCCTTTAAATAATCCTGAGCCCGCTCCTCGTCTACTCCCAGAGCCTGGATGATGTCCGGAAGCGGCAACGATTTGCCTTTAACCCGGAGCAGATTTCTCACCCGGGCCCGGAAAAACTCCTCAGTAACGATTTCCGTCAACGTGCGGTCATAAGCCGCAGGGTTGGGCATGTGCATGGGATATGAGGTCTCCCAGGGCCGGCACAGGCTGACCCCCAGGACCCAGCGCACCCGGTAGCCGTGCAGCATGTCATAAAGGGCCTGAAGCCGGCTCTGCGTCTCGGCATCGCGCTTAATCGGCCCCAGGGTGTCCATGGTTTTCATAAAGCTCTCCACCGTGCCCACGAACTGGTCCGGCCTGGTGATGTCGCTGTGGGCCAGGGCGATGCGCTCCCGCTCCAGGCCGCACAGGTCCAGAAGCTTTTTGAGGACCCAGACCCGGCTCCAGGTATGGTTGATGCCGTAGCTATGGTGGCATTCCTCAGGGTTGCAGCCGATGAGGAGGAGGCCGTTGGCTCCCTCCAGGAAGGCGCGGCCCATGACCACCGGGTCGATCTGCCCCAGACACCGCACCGGCAGCAAATAAAAACGCGGGTTGTAGGTCAGGCCCCTCAATCCGGTCTGGTCCGCCGCGGCCGCGCCGCTCCACTGGCAGCCAAACCCCATCACTTCGTTGGCCGCCAGGCTCTGGGCCAGGGCGGTCACCCGGGCCTCGCGCTGGGCCAGGGTGCGATTCTGCAAGGTGAGGGCCATCTCCGGGCAGGAGGCCGCGCAGGTGCCCTCCCCGGTGCAAAGCATGGGGTCCACCCCCCGCATTTCTTTGCCGTACTGGCGGTTGAGCCGGGCCAGCAAATGGTTCACCAACAGGGGGTTGTCTTCCCGGCGCTCTCTTAGCGGGGGGAGATAAAAGGAGACGGTGCGCAGGCGGTAAAGAAGATCCATGCGAAAGCGGCCCCGCCGCAGTTCCTGCATAAGGTTGCGGCTGGTGGCCGCGATGATCCGGGCCTCCAGAGGGATGGGACGGGTGCCGCCCACCCGTTCGAAAACCCGGGTTTCCAGGACCCTGAGCAGCTTGGCCTGCAATTCGGGTTTTAGCTCGCCGATCTCGTCCAGGAAGAGGGTGCCCTTTTGGGCTAGCTCGAACCGGCCCACCTTATCTTGAATGGCTCCGGTAAAGGCCCCTTTTACGTGTCCAAACAATTCCGATTCTAACAGGGTCTCCACCAACGCCGAGCAACTGAAGGCCACAAAGGGCCCCTTAGCCCGGGGGCTTTTTTGGTGGATGGCCCGGGCGAAGAGGTCCTTGCCGGTCCCGGATTCTCCTTCCAAGACCACCGCGGCGCTGGAGGCGGCCACATCCGGCAACATCTCCAGAAGCTTTCTTAGGGCGGAGCTTTGGCCGATGATCTCCACCTCCCCGAGAACCGGGGCAGGCTCTTCCTCCGGAAGCAGGGCCGGGCCCAGGGATTGGAAGGTTTCCACCGCGCCCACGACCACCCCCCGCTTGTTCTTGATGGACGCGGTGCTCACCAGCAGGCTAAGCCTCTCACCGACCTTATTCAGAATGCGTAAGCCCTGGTCAAGGGAGGAGCCCCGTCCTCCAGGGTGGCGCGCAGGAAACAGCCCTCCTGGCAACGGTCCCCTTGCAAGACCTCCCAACAATGGCGGCCCAGGGCTTCTTCCTTCGGAAAGCCGGTGATCTCTTGGGCCCGCCTGTTGAAACCCATGATCCGCCGGCGCTGGTCAACGATGAAGAGACCCCGCTCCAGGTCCTCAAAGACTGCCTCGGAGTCCACCCCCAGGCCGAAATTGGAGCAGACGGACGGCGCTCTGGGCAGGGTATCGTCGTTGAAAGGTCAGGATGACGCCGATGATTTCCCGGGTTGGACTATTAAGGGGAACTACCGTGCATCTCCGGGACAGGGCGGGGTCCGAATCGGGGCGAATCAAAACCGGGATGTTGGAGCGGCTGGTGCCCGTCTGCAGGGCGTCTTGAAATGCCAGTTCTATTAGGGAGAGATGAGGTTCCGGGAAAAGATCCTCCAACTGCAAGGTTTGGCCCGGCTCCAGCCTTTGCTGCAGGAGCCTTTCCGCCTGGAGGGTGGCGGCCAGGACCGTGCATTGCGGAGAGAGTACCAGTACCCCGTCACCCGCAAGCAGGTCTACAAAATCGTGGGGGCTCGCGGTCACCTTGACCCTCCACCAGGTATCCTTTGGCGGAATTTGCGAGGAATTTCAATTTTTCCATGTGGGCCGGAGTAAATGGCTTATCTATATGATACTCAAAAGTTGACGATATTTCAACTATTTCCTCCCCAAGCCTCCTAATGATAACAAAGGATGTACCATCCCTCAATGATGGAAAGGATGATTGATTAATGTTATCATACCAAAATAGGGTTTGCTGAAAGCGAGGTGCATTTTCAGGGACGGCTGCTTAACGCCTGGATGTTGGCGAAAAAGGGGCCGACTCTTTTTGGAATTCACCATGAGCCCCGTTAGAAAGAAAAATAATCTGGCCCTCGTGGGAGCTGGCCGCCAAGGGATGGCCGGCCAGCGCAGCCGTTTTCAGATGATTTTCGACCATCTCCCCGATCCGGTGCTCGTTTTGAAACCGGATTATTTAGTGGAGGAAGCCAACCTAGCGTTTCTGAGCCGCTTTCAAAAGAAGGCCGATGAGGTTATCGGCAAGCCTTGCTATGAAGTGTTCCATCAGTTCGACGAGCCCTGCGACCGCAAAGGCATGACCTGTCCCTTACCGAGCGTTCTAGAGACTTGCCAAACCGCCCAGGTTTTACAGACCCTCGCCAATGCCGATGGCACCCTGCGCTATAATGAAATCACCATGTCCCCGGTGTGTCCGCCGGAAGTGACCAAGAAACGGGTCATCGAAGTTATCAAGGATATCACCCCCCGCAAGCAGTTGGAGGAGGCCCTGCAAAGTTCGGAAGAAAGGACCCGGAAAGATAAGGTTTTCCTGGAGACCATTGTCAACGGCATTCAGGACCATATGATGGTGATCGACCTCAATTACCGGATTATCGAAGTCAACCGGGCTTTGCTGCAGATGGTGGGCCAGAAGCGGGAAGAAGTGGTGGGGAGACATTGTTATGAAGTTTCCCATCATCTGGAAAAGCCCTGCACCGATCCTGATCACCCCTGCCCCTTAAAAGAGGCGGTGGCTACGGGCAAAACGGCCTCGACCACACACGTGCATTTCGACCAGCATGGACGGGAAAATTATTTTCACGTGGTCTGCCATCCCTTGTTCGATAAAGGAGGCCGGGTTCACCGGGTGGTTGACCTGTCCCGGGACATCACCAAGGAGATCAACGCCCGGGCGCAGATACTCCATGACGACAAGATGGCTTCCCTGGGGAAACTGTCTGCCGGCGTGGTGCACGAAATCAACAACCCTCTGACCGGAATCCTCAATTTCGTCAAATTGATGCAAAGCATACTGGATGAAGGGGATCCCGACCAGGAGGAATTGGTCGATATCCGCCGTTACCTCTCTTTGGTCTATAGTGAGACCTCCCGGGTCAGCAGCACCCTTTCCAGCCTATTGGCTTTTTCCCGCAAGGCCAAACCGAAATTACAACCGGTGAACCTCAACGAGGTGGCGGCGGAGATGCTCTCTCTTACCGCGTACCAGATGCGGCTGCAGGGCATCACCGTGAAAAGCCAGCTGGCGCCGGACCTGCTCCCGGTCTTGGCGGATATGGGACAGATAAGGCAGATCTTTTTGAATCTCCTCATCAACGCCCAAGACGCCATGCCGCAAGGGGGCGCCATTACCCTGGAAACCAAAAATTCCCGGCGCCGGGAGGTGGTGGTGAAGGTCTCGGACACCGGCAAGGGTATCCCCAAGGAAAACCTTTCCCAGATCTTCGAACCGTTCTTTACGACGAAAAAGACGGTCTCCGGCGCAGGGTTGGGGCTCTCCGTGGTGTACGGCATTGTCCGGGACTGCAGGGGCACCATCAAGGTGGACAGCGTCTTGGGGCAAGGGACCTCGTTTACCATTCATCTGCCTGCCTTAAAACCGGGGGGAGAAAGTGCTGCCACATAAAAAAATCAGCATTCTGGTGGTGGATGACGAGTTGAGCATCCGCGAATCTTTGAGCGGGTGGCTGAAACGGGGCGGCTATCAGGTTGACACCGCGGCCGATGGTCTCACGGCTCTGGCCAGGTCTAAAGAACATTATTACGACATCATGCTCATCGATGTCAAAATGCCCGAAATGGATGGCCTCAGCCTGCTCAGGAAACTCAAGGAAACCGAATCCGAGACCGCTATCCTCATGATGACTGCCTACGGCGACATCCATGACGCCGTGGAAGCCATAAAGCTGGGCGCCTACGATTATCTGCTCAAGCCCTTCGAGCTGGAAGAACTTAATTTCACCCTTGAAAAATTGGTCCAGATGCAAAACCTGGCGATGGAGAACTTGATTCTAAAAGAGCGGCTGGCGACCCTTACCCGCTTTGAAAACCTGGTGGGCCAGTCTCCGGCCATGGTCAAGCTGTTCGAAACCATTGTCGATGTGGCGAAGAGCGATGCCACCATTTTGATCACCGGGGAAACCGGCACCGGCAAAGAACTGGTGGCCCGGGCCATCCATGCGCAGAGCCCCCGATGTTTTGCCCCCTTTATCGCCATCAACTGCGGGGCCTTTACGGAACATCTCCTGGAAAGCGAGCTCTTCGGACACGAAAAAGGAGCCTTCACCGACGCCAAGTACACCAAGAAAGGCCGGTTGGAAATGGCCAACGCCGGGACCCTCTTTCTCGATGAAGTGGGGGACATCTCCTTAAAAATGCAGATTGATCTCCTGCGAATCCTGGAAACCCATGAATTCACCCGGGTAGGAGGGATTGCGACCCTGCACAGCGACTTTCGGGTCATTTCCGCCACCAACCAGGACCTCCAGGAAGCCATTCTGAAAAAAACCTTCCGCCAGGACCTTTTTTACCGCCTGAACGTCATCCATCTCCAGGTGCCACCCTTACGGGAGCGACCGGAAGATATCCCCCTGTTGGCGAAACACTTTCTGAGACGCTACGCCATTGATGCCAAAAAGTGCTGCGATTCCATTAGCCAGCAGGCCCTGGAGGCGATGCAGCACTATTCCTGGCCTGGAAACGTCCGGGAGTTGGAAAACGCCATCGAACGGGTAGTCGTGGTGGGGAAGGACCGGCAGGTCAAACTCTCCGATCTGCCTTTTATCGCTGCGGGTGGGGCGACAGATTTGGGGGAATTATCCCTGGAGGAATTGGAGCGCCAATATATCAGCCAACTCCTGGCCAGCAAAGGCAGCAACCTCTCCCATGTCGCCAGGGTTCTGCGCATTAACCGCTCTACTCTCTACGAGAAAATCAAAAAATACGGCCTCGCCCACTAACAGGGACGTTGCCAGCTCCCAGGCCAGGCCCCGGGAAGGCCTTTACCCCAAAGGACCTCCGCCCCCCGAGCGGCGGTTTTTTACGGCTCTCATCCTTCCGAACGATTATTGCCGGGGCAGGGCCGTTATCCCCACCTAAGCGCTATGGAGAAACTCCTGCACCAGGCGCGTCCAGCCCAACTGCGGATAGGCCCCGTAGACATCGTCCACGATGACCCCACCGGAGGGGAGAGTTATACCCACCGCTGATTTGAGCATTCTTAGCAGCCTGTGGGATTCGTGTTCCATCCAGGTGATATTGCACTGGCCAAAAAGCATTTTTTCCAGGTCCGGCTTAAGATTGGTGGGAGTGATAACGAACAGCCATCCCTCGCCGTAAGGGTCGGTGTGCGCAAGACCGGGGCTCTGCTGTACTTTTGGATTCACCGCCTCAATGATGCCATCCAGAGGCGCCAGCACCGCGGCTTCCATCCCCTGGCGGGATAGGGTCAGGGCCACTGAGTCCGCGTGAATTTCCTCGCCGGTGTGAGGCAGCTCGATTTTGTCCGCCGGGCCCAAGACCTTCTGGCAAAAGTCGTCCAGGCCGATGCGAACCCTGCCGGCGTTCTCGAGGGCCACCCAGGTGTGACCCCGATGGAGGAAGTTGAAGGTCGGCACGGAGATGCCGAAAACCTCCTGCACCTTGGGACCTTCCGGGGCGAGAAAGAAGTCGAACTGCCCTTCCAGAAGCTTGTCAAAGGAACATTGGTGGCAGAGAGTGGTAGCCATGAGCCGGCACTTCCGCTCGCCCCCGAAGCGTTGGTACATCTTGGCCTCCCAGGAGGGGGCCTGGCCTTGCCTGCCCTGCGCCTGGTTGGCGGCTTGCCGCCTGGCCACGTTGTCGGCGGCGGCTGCCGTCATGGCCTGATCGAGTTCACAGTTCTCACAATCAAAGTTCTTATTGCAGATTTTGAAGTCGATCACACCGGCTTCCATCCAGATGCAGGGCTTATTGCCTTCGTTGACTCTCGTTGCCATAGTCGTACCCTTTTTTTCTCGCGATCATTATTTCAGGAACGGAGCTGAGGTAATGTCAGCTCCGTCCTCCGCCCGCGGCCATCATCGTCTTTTCTTCCATTTCGTGGCCGGCAGGAAACCCTTGCTGGTCAGGTTTTTCAGGAAGAATTCATGGACCAGGGGCCGCCACTCCAATTCCTGATAATTACCATAGACATCGTCAACGATGGTGCCGCCATCAGGCAGGGCGACTCCAAGCCGCGAATCCAACAGGTTCAGCAGGCGGTGCGTCTCCTCTTCGATCCAGATGACCGCGTCCTCGCCGGAGACCAGGTTCTTAAGATCGCGTTTGAGGTTGGAGTGCTTGACCACAAACAACCAGCCCTCCCCGTAAGGATCATCATGCATGAGACTGGGGTTCTTCTCGATTTTGGGGTTGGTGACCTCAATGACGCCGTCCACCGGGGCCTCAAAGGAAGCCTTGTGCCCCTGCCGGAACAAAGCCAGGCAAAGATGATTCTGATAATAGGCCTTGCCGATCTCCGGCAGCTTGACCCAATCCGCCGGGCCCAGGAGCTTCTGAGAGAAGTCATCCAATCCCACCCGTACCCGATCGTCGCCTTCGGGCAGTACCCAGGCATGGCCCTTGTGTAGATAATAATTATCGCCGGGCACCTGGAAGCCAAAGACTTCCCGCATTTGCGGCCGCCTGATTTTTTCCTGAGGCATCATGACTTGTCCCTCCTTAATGGACTTGCCTTATTTGCTTTATTCATCCTCTGCCAAAAATTTTTAGCAGAAGGCCCGTTACGCCTTGGGTTTGAGGGGCACCAGGCGGCTTAACACCGAGTCCCGCGGAACGTTGCAGATCGCTGAAACCTCTTTCGGATCAAATCCCAGACAAAGGGCGAGCAGCTGGTTGTAATCGAAAACCGGTATCTTGTATTGCTCTTCGCCAAGCTGTTGATTGAAGGTATTCTGAACCTTCTCCATGTGCATCAGACAGGTGATACAGGAGACTGCGATAAAATCGGCCTTGGTTTCAGCAAGTATGGCGTCGAACTTAGCCCTGGCAAACTCGATAGCCTGCTCCGGAGTGCTTTTCATGAATCCGCCCGCTCCGCCACAGCATTCGAGTTCACGGCTGTAGCCGTCCACCGTAGCTCCCAGCGCTTCCACCAATAACCGCAGGCCCTGCGGAGCCCTCGCGGATTCTTCGAACCCCACGACCTCACTGGGAAACAAGGTATGGCAGGGATACTGGACGACTCCGTGCAGTCCCTTCAGACTCTTTTTGAGCTGCAAGGCAATCTTCTCCGGGCCAACCTCCCTAAAGAGGACTTCCGACACATGGCGTACTTTAGATTTTCCCGTGACCTGCCGCCCGGTCGGCTCGAGGAGTTCATTGACGTGCGCCATCTTTTCAGAATCGTGCATTAAATGGTCCCGTCCCATGCGCAAGGAACTGTAACAGGACCCGCACTGGACGACGAAATCACACCCCTTCTGCTCGGCAATGGAAAGATTCCAGCCGCTGGTCGCCATCCAGGCCTCCTCATCGGCAGACGGGAAAGCGCCGAATGCCGGACAGCAGACATAGTTGTCGGCATCCACCAGATCGATGCCCAGAACCGGCATGGACGCCCTGATGGCCCGCTCCACATCGGGCCGGATGGCGGGTGTATTACAGCCTGGGAAGAAACATAATTGCATCTCTTATTCCTCTTTTTTCATCCTTTGAACATATAGTCGTTGTCGCTGACTATCTGGGTCTTCATGAGCATTTCCTGAAACATTTCCAGTTGTTCCCGATTGTTGGTTATCGTATTCAATTGAGGCAACCCCAACGACTCGCGTAACTCCGTGTTCACACCGACGGCCTGAGTAAAGCCCCGCTTGTAGATCTCGACGATGGCCGACGGCACCAGGGTCTCATCGTTTCGGCACTGCCATTGCCGGATGGAGAGAATCAGCTCGAAGGGCTTGACATCCATCGGGCACATCTCCTCACATTTTGAACAGGAGACGCAGGCCCAGGGAGTGTCATCTTCAAGGAGGGCCTCCTCCAGTCCCAGGATCACCTTGCGGGCCAGGTTTCTGACCAGGAGCGGCGGGTCCCCATGAGAGGCGGGACATCCGGATACACAGGTGTTGCAGTTAAAACAGTAATGGAGATTACCCGTGTTATAGATATCTAGCCAGAGATTCTTGGTCGATTCTTCTGCCAAGACCATGATCGTTCCCTCCTACCTCAAGCTTGTTAAGAGTTGACTGTCCATGAGTTTGGCGTCGATGGCAGCCAGCAACTGTTTATCACTCCAGCCTCTGACCTCAGCCGCATTGTTCTGGCACTCAGCCGCGCACAGGCCGCAGGCCTGACAGGCGGCCGCGTCAATATCGATGCATTTATCCGCCTCGTTATACGATCTCGCTCCATACGGACAGATGTTCACACATCTCTGGCAGCGAACGCACAGGGCGTCTTTCACCACGGAAGTGACCGCGGCCGTATGCACCTCACGTCCGGACAGATACGTGTAGGCCTTCTGGGCCGCTGCTTCGGCCTGCAGAAGCACACTCTTCAGAGGCATCGGAGAATGGGCCGTCCCGGCAAGATAAAGTCCAACTTTCTGGAATTCTATCGGACGCCATTTTGGATCCACTTCGGCCAAGAACCCGTCCTCGGTCAAGGAGACACCGAAGGCATCGGCAAGTCTCTGGTTTGACTCTTCCGGATCCACGCCGGTGGAAAGCACCACCAGATCCGCCGGCAGCTCCATCTCTTCTTGCAGGACAGGATCCGTCAATTTGACGATCGATTTGCCCTCGACCATCTCCACCTGGGGCTTATTATCCAGGCTGTAATTCATAAAAATAATCCCGGCTGACCTCGCCTTCGAATAGTACTGTTCGTAAAAGCCATAGGTCATGATATCGCGGTAGAGAATGAAGACCCGGGCCTCGGGATTTTTCTCCTTGATTTTCAAGGCATTGCCAATCGCACCCATGCAACAGATACGACTGCAGTAGCGGCGGCCCTCCCGCTGCCGGGAACCCACACACTGGATCATCACGACATTCTCGATTTCGCTGACATCGAGATCGCCGTTGGCCAGACCTTTCTCCAATTCCCCCTGGGTCAGCACCGTCTCTGAGGTCCCGTAACCGTATTCGGCAGTGGCCCCCTCATGCCCGCCCGTGGCCATGATCACCGCACCGTGATGCAGATAAGTGCTTTCTCCACTATCCTTAAATGCAAGTTTTGACTCGAAGCGGCCAAGGGTGCCGACGGTTTTCTCAACCTCACAACCCAGATGGACCGTTATGTTCCTGCTTTCGAGCACCTTTAGCTTCATATCCGTAGCCATCGCCACAGGAGCCAGTCCATCAACCGTATGCTCCACCTGGGTACCAAGATACCCGCCCAGGTGCGCTTCCTTTTCGACAAGATGAACCGGCACACCCCGATCGGCCAGGGAAAGGGCGGCGTGCATCCCACCGATGCCCCCCCCGATCACCAGGGCGGTCTGGTTGATCGGCAAGGTGCTCACCTTAAGGTCGGCCTTAAACTTGAGCTTTTCGATATCCGCTTTGATTTCTCTGGCGGTCCGTAAGGTCCAGTCCCCGGTGGACGACTCGACCATGCCCCTCCTGGCAACTCCGAACAGATCAAAGATCTCCACCAGGGAGGAGTTAAATCCTGCCTTCCTGGCGCTATTTTTCAGCTTCCGCCTGTACATGAATGGCTGACAGGCCCCGATCAGCAACCGGTTGCAGGTGGTCTTGCCGAGGGTGTCTTCGAGAGCCGTTTCTCCATCCTCGTTGCAGATGGAATCGATGACCTGGACAGCGCCCACTCCAGGGTAGCGTTTCAATTCATTGCTGAGAAGCTCATAATCGAGTCCTGCTGCCCCAGCCTTTTCACCGCATTTACAGAGGGCCACCGAAACCAGGGGCAACTCCCGCCTATGGGCGTCCGGCTCGGCAATTTCCTCCTCCTGCAACCTGTCAACGCCGATCGTGGCCAGAAATTTGGTGGCCTCACCCGCGGCGGCAATACCGCTGGTCATTGCCTCACTGACATCCGTGAGCCCCATCAAGGAGCCGCAGAGAAACAGGCCGGGTTTGCCGGCAACCCTGACCTTACTCCCCTGTTCAGTAGCAAGAAGGCCGCGCCCATCCAAAGGCGCATTCATCAAATCGGCCCATTTCTTATGGGTCTCAAAGGGTACCTGGCCTGTTGACATCACCACCAGATCGTAATCCTTCACAAAGAACTCGTTGGTCTCGGGATCGAGATAACGCATCTGGAGAGTGCCGTCAGGCTGGACCATAACCCCCTGCACCCTGCAGCGGATAAGCTTCACCCCAAGCTCGTCGACGGCCTTATCTCGATACTGTTGAAAGCCTTTGCCAAAGGTCCGCAGGTCCATATAAAAAATGGTGGTGTCAACCCCCGACCCGCCTTTTTCCTTAGCCAGGACGGCCTCTTTCAGAGCGAACATGCAACATATGGAGGAACAATAGTCTCTTTTCTGACGTCTGTTTCGAGATCCCATGCACTGGATCCAGGCAATGTTTTTCGCAGGCCTGCCATCGGACGGCCGTCTGATCTCGTCAACCTGATAGGTGCCGGAACTGCTCAGCATCCGCTCAAAGGCCAGTGAGGTAACGACATCCGGCGATACCGCGTATGACTTGGCATCCTCGAACTCCTGCGTATTATAGAGCTTCACCCCGGAAGCCAGGATAAGGGAGTGGACTTCCCTGGTCTCTAATTCGTCCTGGGCCTCCAGATTGATCGCTTCGGCCTTACATACCTTGAGGCACTCACCGCAACGGGTGCAGGCCTGTTTGTCGATGAGCAGCATCTTGGGGGTATTATGAGGGACCGCCTGGTAGATTGCCTTCCGCTTGGTCAGCCCCTGGTTGAACTCATCCTCAACCTCGACGGGACAGACGTCGATGCATTCTCCCATCTCGTTGCAGATGGCCGGGTCGATGAAGCGGGCCTTTTTCAGGAGGCCGACCTGGTAATTCCCCCCATCGCCTTTAACCGAGGCGATCTCCGTAAACGGCAGGATCTCGATATTCTCATGAAACAGGCTTTTTCGCATACAGTACTGCGAAGCATACTCGCGGCCCACCAGGGGCAACATTCTGCACATGCCGCAATGATCCGTGGGGAATTGGTAATCGAGTTTGGCCAGGATGCCACCCATCTGTGGGGAATCGTCGGTCAGGATAACCTTATAGCCTGATTCAGCCAGCTCTATGGCCGCCTTGATCCCGGAGATGCCGGCGCCAGCCACCAGGACTGTGCCTGTGGGCTTCTTTTCAGCCATCATACCGCTCCTATTTGGCTTGACCAGTCACTTCAAACAGTTCATCCGATTTGAATCCAGCCAGCGGCTGCTCTTCAGCGACCGATCGTCCCGCCTGATAGTTGAATCGGGCCTGAGTCTTATCGGCGCACGCTCTGAACAAAGGCATCAGATCAATATTATTGGGGCAGGCGCTCGTACACTGGCCGCAACCGACACAGAAAAGGCTCATATGGTTCATACGGGTCAGATGATAGAACAAGGTGTCGTTAGGCATCTTCAGCGTACCGCTCTGATCCGCCCACATAATGAACTGCTCGCCGGTGTGCCGGAAGGTATCCGTGATGAATACACATTCCTTGCAATAGCAGACCGGGCAGGCAACCCGGCAATTGTAGCAGTTGACACAGGGAGCCAGTTTGTCTGCCAGCGCCTCAAAGGTGCTGACCTCAGCCCGAAATTCAGCAAATTTCTTATCCCTGGCCTCGGTCCGCGCCGCAACCAGCTTCTTCACCGCCTCGTCCCTGCCGGCAGGTGCGGCGCCCGCTTTCAAGCCCGATTTTTCCAGGGCCTGCCCACCTTTTTCGGTTAAGGCTTCGATGAAGAAAGCGCCACTTCCCGCGCCTATAGCGCCCAATCTCATATCGACATTGTCTGCCGTGGGAAATTCACAGATCTTGCAGGCGCCGACAATATCGAAATCCGAAATCGAGGTCTTGCCGGCTTGGGCATTCTCCAGGAAAGACTCGGAGGTCCCTCCCATCTCCTGGAATTTGGCGAAATCGGTATTTTCATAGCGGCCGAAACAGTCCATGCCGATCAACAGGACGTCATCGAGGTTCACCTGCTTTAATTTGGATAGCTCAACCACGGCCCGAATCTCACAGGGGCGCAGGACCATGGCAATCTTGCGGGCGGAGGGGCGCGAGGTGAGCGACGAGGCAATTTTGGCGCCGCTGACGGCCGCGATGGGGGCAAAAGGATCCACCTGGGCGGTATGGTCAGCAGAGGTAATGAGGGTCTGCCGGACCCCGTTCTTCGCCTGAGCCATCGGCACCAGGACAGCATCAACCGCGCCATTTTTCAGCATGCCCTTGAAAAATGCGGAGGCTTCCTTATTCAATTCGCCTTTCTGAAAAGACAATTTTGCGAAATTAGCCATTTCGGTCTTCTCCGTGTCTTCAAACTGCCATTTGACCCATGTTCCGAAGGGGGCTCGGTCCGAGCTCTTTCAATTTTGCAGTCATGTCAATTGCAACTTCCCTCAGCATGGTTCCCTCGCTGGCGGCGATCCACCGGAGCCAGAAACGGTCTTCCCCGATCCCATACTGTTTCAGAACCTCAGTGAGGTTGGCCACCCGGCGCCGTGCCTTCAGGTTGCCATTGATGTAATGGCAATCCCCCGGCCAACAGCCGCCGATCAAGACGCCGTCCGCGCCGTTCAGGAAGGCCTTGAGGACGTATTTCTGATCGACCATGCCGGTGCACATTACCCTGATGATCTTGAGGTTGGGCGGGTAGGAAAGGCGTGAAGTACCGGCAAGATCGGCGGCGGTGAAGGTGCACCAGTTACAAAAAAACGCCACTATTTGGGGTTCAAACTCGCTCATCGCTAAACTCCTTCGTGAAGTAAAAGCCCGTCAATTTCGGCAAAGATCTGTCTATCGGTAAAGTGTCTCACCTTGGCGGCGCCGCTTGGACAAATGCCGGAGCAGCTTCCACATCCTTTACAGATAGCGCTGTTGACCTCGCTGACTCCGGCATACGTATTGAATTCGATGGCCGAATAGGCGCAGAGCCCGAGGCAGAGCTGGCAGCCGACGCAGATGTCCGGGTCGATGCTCGATATCATGGGCGGTATCTCAACCTGACCCGCGGAGCTCAACGCCAGGCATTCCGCTGCGGCTCCCTTCGCCTGGGCCACCGTGTCTGGGATATCCTTCGGTCCCTGACAAGTCCCGGCCAGGAACACTCCGCTCGTGGGGGTGGATACCGGCGCCAGTTTTGGATGCTCCTCCTGGAAGAATCCGTCCGAACCGATCCCTATCCCGAACTTCCGCATGACATCAGGGGCATCCGGCCTGGCTTCCATAGCGGTGCAGAGGATAACCATCTCTACCTGGATCTCGACCAGGCGGTTGGAAAGCGTATCTTCTCCCTTAACGGTCAGGATACCGTTCCCATCCTCGGTGATGGAACCGGCTTTGCCGCGGATCATCTTGACTCCTTCGGCCTGGACCTTCCTGTAGAATTCCTCGTATCCCTTGCCGAAGCAGCGCATATCGATATAGAAGTTATAAATTTCGGTATTATGCCCACATTTATCCTTTAGCAGATGCGCATACTTAAGGGCATACATGCAGCAGGTGCGGGAGCAGTATTCATGGTAGTTTTGGTCGCGGCTGCCGATGCAATGGAGAATCGCCACGCTCTTCGGCGCCTCGGTGAACTTCAGCGGGTCTTTCAGATCGCGCTTCAAGAGTTTGCCGGCTGTCGGCCCGGTGGCGTTGGAAAGACGCTCGAATTCGATGTTGGTAAAGACGTTCCGGTACTTGCCGTAGCCATACTGGGTCATCTTGACCGGGTTCATCGGATCGAACCCGGTGGCTATGATGATGGAGCCGACGTCGATGGTCTCCTTTTTATCGGTCATCCCATGGTCAATGGCGCCGGCCTTGCATTCATCGATACAGAGCTTGCACTCGCAGCAGCCACCGCAATCGACGCAGCGGGCCGCCTCTGCCCGGGCCTGCTCCTCATCGAATCCCAGCTCTATTTCCTTGTAATTGTCGAGGCGCTGGGCAACCGGCAGGATGGGCATCCGGGCGCGAGGCCGGGACTCGATCTTTTTCGGAATCGGCTTCCAGTCATTCCCCGCCGGTTTGGCAGGTCTGTTTCCCCCGAGCTCCTCGCCCAGCAGATAGTTCTCTATGGAGATGGCTGCCTGTCGTCCCGCGGCCACAGCCTCGACGGCGATGGACGGACCGGTAAACAGGTCCCCGCCGGCAAAGATGCCCGGGAAGGTGGTCTGATAGGTCACCGGATCGGCCACCACCGTCCCCCACCGGGTTAATTCGACCCCTTCCGTGCCTTTAAGGAAACCGCTGTTGACCTGCTGCCCGATGGCCGGGATAAGCATGTCACATTCGATATCGAATTCCGACCCCTTTACCGGGTTGGGTCTCCTTCTGCCGGAGGCATCCGGCTCGCCCAGCTCCATCTTGATGCAACGAAGCCCGGAAACCTTGCCGCCTTCGGTCAGGACCCCTATGGGACTCACCAGCAGTTCGATTTTGATGCCTTCTTCCTCCGCAGCCTGGATCTCATGCTTGGCGGCCGGCATCTCCGATCTGCTCCGCCGGTACAGTATCTTCACCTCGGAGGCGCTCTGCCTCAGGGCCTCACGGGCCGAATCGATGGCCACGTCGCCGCCGCCGACCACCACGACCGTCTTGCCGGTCTTGACCGGTTTCCGGTAATTGAGAGATCCGAGATAATCGACGCCGTGCAAGACGCCTTCGGCATCCTCGTTCTCGATCTTCATCTTCATGCTGTTCTGAGCGCCGGCTGCCAGATAGACGGCCTTAAATCCCTCCTCGAAGAGACCGGCAACCGGGCGCTCCTTGCCGATAGAAACATTCAGTTGGATGTCCACGCCCAGCCTCTTGATATAGTCGATCTCCCGTTCCAGGACCGCGGGCGGCAACCGGTAGTCCGGGATACCGGAACGGAGCATGCCTCCGGCAAAGGGCGCCCTTTCGAAAATGGTCGGATGATATCCTTTTTTAGCCAGGAAATAGGCGGCGGACAGCCCTGCCGGACCCGCACCGATGATGGCCACCTTCTCGGTTTCAGGCTTCTTCTCGATTGCCGGCGTGGGCAATGTGGCCCAATCGACCTGGTCCGCCGCGAACCGTTTCAACTGGCAGATCGCCAGCGGGGCATCGACCTCCTGCCTGCGGCACTGGGTCTCGCAGGGGGCGGGACAGATGCGGCCGAGCGTGCCGGGCAGCGGCATGTTTTCCATGATCAATTTTAGTGATTCCTGATACTTGCCGACCTTAATCAGGGCGACAAATCCTTGAATATTGATACCGGCGGGACAGCTCTGCACACAGGGACCCCGGTCCTTTTTATCGATCGCATAGCGCACCGGCACAGCCTGGGGGAAGGAGATATAGATGGCCTTCCGCCTCTTCGTGCCCACATCCCATTCGTTCGGGGCCTCGACCGGACAGACCTTGGCGCAATCTCCGCAACCGGTGCAGTTCGTCCCCACATAGCGGGAGCGTTGATTGACATTTACTTTAAAGTTGCCGACAAAACCGCTGACACTCTCTACTTCGGTATTGGTCAGCAAATGGACGTTCTTGTCCTGGCCGACGGCCACCATTTTCGGCGTACCGATACAGGCCGCGCAGTCCAAGGTCGGGAAGGTCTTGTCATACTGGAGCATGTGACCCCCGACTGTTGGCTGCCGTTCCACCAGATAGGCCTGGTTGCCGGAGCTGGCGATATCCAGGGCCGCCTGCATGCCGGCGATGCCGCCCCCGACCACCAGGGTATTCGGATTGACCGAGAATTTGCTCGGGAGGAGGGCGACTTGATTCGTGACCCGCATCAGACCGGCCCTGACGAGAACGATCGCCTTGGCCGTAGCCTCATCCTCGCTTTCGGTCACCCAGGAGCCATGTTCACGGACACAGACCATATGAAAGGCCCGATAGGGGTTCAACCCCGTCCTCTGGCAGGCGGCCCGAAAGGTCTTTTCATGCATGCGTGGCGAGCAGGAGGCCACCACCACATGGGTGAGGTCTCGATTCTTGATTTCCTTTTCGATGAGATCCTGTCCCGGATCCGAGCACATAAACAGATAATCTTGGGAAACCAGAACACCCGGAAAGGTGGCCGCATAGGCCGCCACTTCCTTCACCCGGACCCGAGAGGCAATGTTGATCCCGCAATGGCAAATGAAAAACCCGATTCGCTCAGACATGAGCTTCCCCCTGAGAAAGCCTCATATTGATTTTTCCAGTTATGGCAGGTGCATCCGGCAGAGCAACCGACTGCAGCAGCAGTTCCGTTAGGTCTTGGACCTTTATCTGGTTTCCGGCGCCCAGTTTAGCGATGGACTCATTAAGCGTGCGAATGCAGTAAGGGCAGGCCGTGGCGATCACCCCGGCGCCGGTGCCGATGGCCTCTTTGATCCGAATTTCTCCCAGGCTTCCTTGTCCCTTACCATCCTTCCAGGGCGCGCCGCCGCCACCGCCACAACAGAGGCTCCGCTCCCGGTTATTCTGCATTTCCACCAGGGTAACGCCCGGTATGGATTCGAGGATTCTCCGGGGCGGATCATATAAGGAAGAATGTCTGCCAAGATAGCAGGGATCATGGTAGGTCACTTTGAGGTCAAGGCTGTTGACGGGTATGAGGGAGCCCCTCTGAATGAGTTCATCCAGAAGCTCGGTAGAGTGAGCGATGGCTAACCCCTTCAGCCCTTCATAATTTTTTTTGAATGAATTCAGACAGTGAGGGGAGGAGGTCAGGATCTTGGAAACACCTGCCTCCAGAAACATCCCGGTATTCTTCCTGGTGAGATCGCCAAGAACATCCGCAGCTCCGATATTGGCGGCCACGTCGCCGCAACAACTCTCCCCGGCTCCAAGGGAACCATAGGAGACCCCGGCATATTCGAGCAGGCGCAATAGAGCGATGCCTGCCTTTTGGCCGCCTTTGTCGGCACTCGTGTCATAGGCCGTGGTACAGCAGGTGAACAGGCAATACTCATGTTCTTTGGTATAATTTGGCAGCTTGGCGCCCTTGGCCCAATCGAGGCGATTTTCCCTCTTTCCGTTCCAGGGGTTGCCGTCTTTCTTCAGACTCTGCACCACCGCGGCCAAAGATTTCGGCAGGAATCCGGCAGCGACGACATGGCGGCGGATAGATCTAATCAGGTCAAGAAAGCCGACGCCGCGGGGGCAGATTTCGACACAACTGTTACAGGTGGTGCAAGCCCAGGAGGCCTCATCGACGGATACGTTGGAGGCCTTGTCAAGAGAGATATCGCGGAGGAGCTTCCTGGGACTGTAGCTCTTAACCTCGCTCCAGGGGCACACCCCGGTGCAGGCGCCGCACTGCATACAGCTCTGGAAGGTCTCACCGACATCATTCCGGATCGTAACCAGGTCAGCCTGAGATTCGCGGAGGGCCTTTTCTTTCAGGGTTGTCAGGAAGATGGCTAAAGGCCTGTACATAAGGTGCGAGAGTTTGCCAAAGGGGATCATGAGGCAGAGCATGCCCACACAGATGGCGACATGGGTCACATAGGTCGTATAGGTCATGATCGGCAGCCCGGCCAGCCTGAAAATATGGACCATGATGCCGGTGACTGCAATGGTGATGAGCAATACCAGGAAGAACACATCAGTAAAATCCGAATACCGGTGGAGTTTCGCCTCCTTCTTGAACCAGCGGCTGTACAGCATGCTCGTGGAGGCAACCATCAGGGCGATAGTGGCGTAGTAGCCCAACAGCCGGGTCGGATGCCAAAAGGGGTGGACAATATCGGTCTGGAAGGCCGAGAGGAACCCCATAACCAGGATCTCCATCGCCACCCAGCCGGAGAACAGGAAGAGATGTCTCCACCAGGCGCTGCCTGGGCCGGTGCCACATTTCCGCCACCGTTTCTGGCTGAAGTAGTTGATGAAGAACACCGGCGCCTGGGTTAAATAGAGACGAAGCGGTATCTTCGTGCCCTGCATGATTCGAGAATACATGTGGGCCGCATTCGAAAAAAGCACCATAAAGACAAAACCGATCATGACCTGGTCACCGAAGTGGACCCAGTGAACCGGAGCGAAGGTGGTGAGCTCCACGCGGCTGGTAACGACCGGCCCATGAAAGACTAGAAAAAGCATGATGACAAATAGGGCAATGCCAAGAAAAGCGCCAACCTCCGTTTTCGGCGACGTATAAAATCTCCCGGCAAGTCCCGTCCAGTCATACTGGGTCGTCAACCAACGCCGAGCCGCCATCATGGTCTCGGCGGGTTCCGCGCCTCGGGGACAATCGGTATTACACTCGCCGCAGTAATAGCAGAGCCAGGGTTCCGGGGATCCCAAGAGCTTGTCTCTCAGGCCGAGTTGGAGATAACGATAAATTTTTCGTGGAAACGTGTTTTCCCCTGTCGACAAGGGACATGCGGAGGCACAGTTGCCACATTGCATGCAGGCTTCCATATCCCTGGCCCCAAGCCTCTGGACCTCGCGGTACAAATCAGGGCTGACACTGTTTTTCTTCACAATCTTCCCTCTGCAAGTTCACCTGTGGCTGTCGCTTCCTTCCCTAATTAGGCAAGACTTATGCCATTCGAATAACTAATTGATTTAACTTGATAATTAAAATTTGAATGGGCCTCCCGGGCACCTTATTTGTCGTAAAATCCTACAGCCTGCGGAGGACTAACAGATAAGTTATTGATTTTCCTAAGAAAATAAATTCGGAAAATCCGACGGGTCTTAAAGGACCCCGGTGGTTATGAACGGAGCGAGGAGGGCGATGGCCCGGGAGGCACTATTGAGGCCGGAAAGTGGATTTTCGGCCTCGTTTGCTGCGGAGCCGCTGGTGAGGCCTTGGCTGGGCCTTATGACCAGGAGCGCCTGGGTGGCTAACTGTGTAGAGATTAAGCCCTGGAGCGAAGCGGAGGAGGCCAGGGCCCTCCGGTAGTAGTAAGAGACATCGGAGATAAGAAAACTGATTTTTATGTGATGCTTATCGTCGCGGCGTTTGCCATGTGGAACATGGGCGTTGCTTTTCTCGTAGGGGTCACCCTTGACAATGCCTCGCGGCGGGGATGGTTAAGGGTTTGACGGATTGGAAAAAGAGTAGTGCGCCTCAGTCTGACCTGCCCCCCAAAAACTGATCCACAAGTTATGTTAGAGTAGTGGATCGAAGGGAGGCAGGGAGATGAGCAGGAGGCGTTATACTCCGGAGCAGATCATCGGGAAGCTGCGGGAAGCAGAGGTAGCCTTGGCACATGGGGGGACGGCTGCCCAGGTCTGCCGCAGCCTGGGGATTGCCGAACAGACCTTCTATCGCTGGCGCCGGGAGTACGGTGGTTTAAAGGTTGAACAGGCCAAACTGCTCAAGGTCCTGGAGCAGGAGAATAGCCGGCTGAGACCACGATCTGTCACCAGACGCGGGCTCTTAGACCTCTCAAGATATCTTTGGATTTTAAAGTGGTGCCTGGGGCCGGACTCGAACCGGCACGGAGCGAACTCCGAGGGATTTTAAGTCCCTTGCGTCTACCCATTCCGCCACCCAGGCAACTCTCCTTCGCCCAATTTATTATATCAACGGCAAAGATTCAAGTTCTTCTGAGGGCTGGCGGAGCCGGCGGCTGGGAGAAATGGACCCCGTGGCCCCGGCCCGCTCCCCACTCCTTCCTGAAAGCGCAGGTGCAGCCGAGGTCACCCGGGCCAGCGGGTCACAGGCCGGAAGTTTTTGCCACTGTCACTATTCTGGTGGGCAGTGCCCACCCCACACATGTGGGCAGTGCCTACCCTATTCTGGTGGGCAGCGCCTGCCCGGCCCGGAAAACTGGGCGGCGAACACCTTGACAAATGGGGGTGTCTCGGATTAACTTGAAGCGGCAAAACCTTGAATTTTTGGGGGTTTCCGGATGGGTCCCGCCAGCCGCCGCCGGTGCCTGAAGGCCTTGCCGCAGGCGGGAGGCCAGACGGCGGGTGGGACGTCCTCCCCACGCGGTAATTTGGTGGGTAAGAGAGGCAATCTGGGCAATGGTGGGCAGTGCCCACCCTACAATTCTGAGACTACCCGGGACCTTAAGGCAGTTTTCTGCATTTGGAGGCGATCATGGGAATCAGAAAACGGATGCTGCCGGCCGGCTGGTATCCCGGCAGCGCCAGCGGCTGCCGGGAGGAAATCGAGCAATTTGTAGCAGGGGTGGCCCCGCTCCCTGCCGGCGCCCAGGTCCTGGGAGGCATTGTGCCCCACGCCGGCTGGTATTTCTCCGGCAAAGCCGCGGCCCGGGTGTTCGACCTCAGCGCCCGGGCGAGCCAGCCCCAGGTGGTGGTGGTGTTCGGGGGGCACCTGGGCGGCGACTCCCCTCCCCTGCTGGTGAGCGACGAGGCCTGGGAGACCCCCCTGGGGACCATCCCCCTGGCCACCGAATTCTATCGGCCTTTAAGGCAGCGCCTCACCCTGGCCGAAGAATACCCGGGGGACAACACCATTGAGGTGCAGCTCCCCATGGTGAAATACTTTTTCCCCAACGCCAAGGTCCTGGCCATCCGGCCCCCTGCGTCCCCCAAGGCCCTGGAACTGGGGGAGGCGGTGGTGGCGGTGGCCCGGGAGCTGAACCTCTCCCTGTTGGCCTTCGGGTCCACCGACCTGACCCACTACGGCCCCAATTACGGTTGGGCTTCCCAGGGGATCGGTCCCCAGGCGGTGAAATGGGTCAGAGAGGTCAACGACCGGCGCTTTCTCAGTGAGGTTTTGAAGCTGGATGGGGCCGGCCTGCTGCGGGCGGCGCAGGAAGACCAGAGCGCCTGCAGCGCCGGGGGGGCCGCCGCCGCGGTGGCTGCCGCCCAAAAACTGGGGGCCCGAAAGGCCGTCCTCCACGATTACTATACCAGCTACGAGATCATGCCCGGTGACAGTTTCGTGGGCTACGCCGGGATCTTGCTGGAAAGGTGAAAATTAGTATCGGCAAAGTTTGGCTAGGGTAGATTAAAACCCGCGCTTACTGAGGGCATGCCCAAGGATTTGATTCAGATTATGTGGCTTGAAGTTCACATGCATGAAGCTCTCCCGTGGCTAATCCTGTCTGCCGCCGTCGTGAACCTGGTCCTGATCATCATAGTCCTGGTCCGGGGGTCGAAGGCTTCCCAGACCTCCGCAAGGGATATTCGCGACGAGTTGCGGGCGAGCCGGGAAGAATCCCGGAGCGCAGGCAAGGAGCTGCGTGAAGAAGTATCCTGCGGCCTGAAATCGACTAACGAAGTGCTGTCCAACACTCTGGAGAGCCTGGGCAAGATTCAACAGGGGCAACTGCAAGGAATGACAAAGCAGTTGACCGAACTCACCGAGTCCAGCCAGCGCGCCCTGGATCGCATCCGCGGGACCTTTGATTCCCGGGTCAAAGAGCTGCAAGAGGGGAACGAGAAGAAGCTTGACGAGATGCGCAAGACGGTGGACGAGAAACTGCATGATACGCTGGAAAAGCGGCTCGGAGAGTCATTTAAACTGGTGAGTGACAGGTTGGAGGCAGTACACCAGGGGCTCGGGGAGATGCAGAATCTGGCAACCGGCGTGGGGGACCTGAAGCGGGTTTTGACCAACGTGAAGGCGCGAGGTACGTGGGCCGAGGTTCAGCTCGGGGCGATCCTGGAGCAAATCCTCACACCGGAGCAATTCGGGAAGAACGTCCGGGTGAAGGCCGATTCGTCGGAGAATGTGGAGTATGCGGTACGGCTGCCAGGCCCGCGGGATGATCCCGATGCCTGCGTCTGGCTTCCCATTGACTCGAAGTTTCCTCAAGAGGACTACCTGCGCCTCCAGGAAGCTGCGGAGAGAGCCGATCCGGGTGCAGTTCAGGCTTCCCTGGACGCCCTGGGCCGGGCCGTTCGGTCCGCGGCCAAGGATATCCACGATAAATACCTGGACCCACCCAACACCACCGACTTTGGCATCATGTTTTTGGCTACGGAAGGGCTATATGCAGAGGTGATGCGGCAGCCGGGTTTCGTTGAAGACCTGCAGCGCCGGTATCGGGTGGTAGTGGCTGGTCCCACCACGTTGGCGGCGATTCTGAGCAGCCTGCGCATGGGATTCCAGACCCTCGCCATAGAGCAGCGCGCCGTAGAGGTGTGGAGGGTCTTAGGGGCGATCAAGACCGAATTCGGGAGGTTCGGAGAAGTCCTGGACAAGGTCAAACGCCAGCTCCACACCGCCAGCCGGACGATTGAAGAGACCGGGGTGCGGAGCCGGGCCATAGAGCGTAAGCTCCGTTCAGTGGAGAAACTGCCAGAGCCGGAAGCCTTGGAGGTTCTTGCCTTGCCTGCAGCAGGCGGGGAAGATGAGGGAGAAGACCACGCGGTGGCGGTAACGGCCACCGAGCCCCAAAATGAATAAGGCAAGGCTCTCGTGATAATGGCGCAGGCTGCAGCCGGCCCTGGCACAGACGTGACGCCCGGGCTACCGGGTTGATTCCGACCTTATGACTGATAAAGCGGCAGCGGCGGAGATTGGGTTCCTGGGTCGCCTGTGCGGCATCGCCCCGGAATATTGCGACAACTTTGGCGGCCGCCACCCCACTCCGCTGGCCACCACCCAGGCCTTGCTCAGCGCCATGGGCGTTCCCTGGGAGGAACCTTCGATGCGCCGGCAAGAGATGGGACGGCGCCGCCTGGGGCCCTGGGGCCGCTTCCTGGAGCCGGTGCAGGTCCTGGCGCCATCCTCCCCCGGAAGGCTGAATTTTTATCTTGGGGCGCCCTCAGCCCACCTGCCTTCCCTTCTGCGGATCGAGGCCACGGTGCAGGGCGAGGGCACCTCCGGCCAGGTATTGGCGTGGGAGGAAGAATTAGCCTCCCCGGCAGCCACCGCCAGCAGGACCGCGCCCGGCGGGGTGCGGCACCGTCTGGAGCTGCGTCTTCCCCGGGAGCTGCCCCTGGGATATTATGAGCTGCAACTGCGGGTTAAGACCGCTGGCCGGGAGGAGTCGGGACGGAGCCTCCTGCTGGTGGCCCCGGACCACGCTTATTTTCCCGGCTGCCTGGCGGGCGGCCGGCGCCTCTGGGGGTTCAACGTGCCCCTGTACGCCCTGAGGAGCGCCGGCAACTGGGGCATCGGCGATTTTCGCGACCTGACCACGCTGCTGGATTGGGCCGCCACGCTGGGGGCCGCCTTCGTGGGGGTCAACCCCCTGCACGCCCCAGCACCGCTACCGGCAGCCGACCCCAGCCCTTATGCCCCCACCAGCCGCCTTTTTCACAATTTTCTCTACCTCGATCTGGAGCAGGCCCCGGAAATGGAGTTCTGCCCGGAGGCCCGGGAGCTGCTGGCCAACCGGGAATTTCAGGACAGTCTGGCCCGCCTGCGGCAAGGGCCGCTGGTCCCTTATTCCCAGGTCTGGCGTTTGAAATTGCTGGTTCTGGACCTCCTGTTCCAGGCCTTTGAAGACCGGCACGGCGTGCCGGGGGTCCCTGGCTCCCACCGGGGCGAGGAGTTCGCCTTATTCCTGCAACAGGGGGGGGCGACCCTGCAAAGGTTCGGAGAGTTTGCCGCCCTGGCGGTCCATTTTCAGCAAGGGGACTGGCGCCACTGGCCCGAAGATTATCGCCACCCCGGCAACCCGGCGGTGGCCGCCTGGGCCCGGGAACGGCCGCGGCAAATCCGCCTGCACCAGTATGCCCAATGGCTGGCGGCCAATCAGTTGCAGGAGGCGATATCTAGTGCGGCCCGCAGGCAGGGGCTCCCCCTCACCCTCTACCAGGACCTGGCCCTGGGGGCCGCGGCCGGGGGCTTCGACACCTGGGCCCACCCCGGGTTGTTTGCCCAAGGAGCGGCCATCGGCGCCCCGCCGGACGCCTTCAACCCCAAGGGCCAGAATTGGGGCATCCCCCCGATAATTCCCCAGGCCCTGCGGGAATCGGGCTACCAACTGTTCATCGACTCTCTCAGGGCCAACGCCCCGGCCGGCGGCATGTTGCGCCTGGATCACGTCATGGGGCTCTTTCGGCTGCTGTGGATTCCCTCCGGGGAGGGGGCCGGCCAGGGGGCCTACGTCCATTATCCGGCCCGGGAATTGCTGGCGATCCTGGCCCTGGAGAGCGTGCGCCGCCGCACCCTGATCATCGGCGAGGACCTGGGCACCACGACGGCCCGGGTGCGCCGGGAGCTGGGACGCCAGGGAATCTTTTCCTACCGGGTCTTTTACTTTGAGCGGGATGCGGCGGGCCGTTTCCTGGCCCCGGAGTCCTATCCGGCCCAGGCGGTAGCCGCGGTCACCACCCACGACCTGCCGACCTTAACGGGGTTCTGGCAGGGACGCGACCTGGCCTTCAAAAGGCAGGCCAACCTCTATCCCGATGTTAGCCTGGCCAAGGCGGAGGCAGCGGCCCGGCAGAGCGACCGTCTGGAAGTGATGAAGGCTCTGAAAAGTCGGGGGCTGCTGGCCGAGGAGGCCGAAAACCCCGACCCCCGGGTTGAGCCGCCAGCCGCTGCTCCGGCTCCGGTTGAGGTTAGGGAAGGGGTCCTGGAGTACCTGGCCCAGAGCTCCGCCGCCCTTTTGGAAGTGCGCCTGGAAGAGGTTTTCGGCTGGCCGGAGCAACAAAACTTCCCGGGCACTGATACGGAGCACCCCAACTGGCGCTGCCGCCTCCCCTTAAGCCTGGAGGAGATGGTTCGCGATCGGGCGCCGGCCCGCCTGGCGACGCGGTTAAACAAGTACCGGAAGCGATAGTTTTAAGGGGCGGGGTGACGTTGAACTCCCCTCCCTGGAAGGTTTCCTGACAGGAGGATTCCCCATGCCCGAGCCTACCTTGATTTATAACCTCTTTCCCCTGCTGCTAGGGCCGATTCCCCGGTGGGAGAAACACCTGGACCTCATCGGCCGCATGGGATTCACCTGGATCTTCCTGAATCCCATCCACAATCCGGGGATGAGCGGCAGCTTGTACGCAGTCAAGGATTATTTCAGCCTCAACCCCCTCTTCTATCCCGCCCTGGGGGAGGATCCGGAGGCGGACCTGAGCCATTTCCTTAAAGAAGCAGCCCGCCGCAATCTCAAGGTGATGCTGGACCTGGTGATCAACCACACCGCCATCGACTCTCCCCTGGTGTTGGAGCACCCCGAATGGTACGCCAAGGATGAGAAAGGGTTGATCAAGCACCCCGGGGCCATCGATCCCGCTGACGCCACCCGGGTCACAGTGTGGGGCGATCTGGCGGAGCTGGAATACTGGCCGCTCCCCGACCCCGAGGGCTTGGCGCGGTACTGGGAGGCGGTGATGGCCAAATATCTGAAGCTCGGCTTCCTGGGATTCAGGGCGGACGCGGCTTACAAGATTCCCGGAGACTTCTGGGGCCGCCTCGTCGCCCAGGCGCGGAAATTGGAGCCAGGGGTGCGGTTCTTCGGCGAGACCCTGGGCTGCCGCCTGGAAGAATGCTCCCAACTGGCGACGGCGGGATTTGACTTCTTCTACAACAGCTCCAAGTGGTGGGATTTCCAGGAAGACTGGTGCCTGGAGCAATACCGGATGTTCCGGCGGCTGGCCCCTTCGGTGAGCTTCCCGGAGAGCCACGACACCGAGCGGCTGGCCGCGGAAAGCGGCGGCGCCCCGGAGGTGGCCCGGCAGCGATATCTCTTCGCCGCCTTTTTCTCCGCAGGCCTGATGATGCCCATCGGTTACGAATACGGCTTCACGAAGCGGCTGGACGTGGTGAAGACCCGGCCCGAGGATTGGGAGGCGATAAACTACGATCTCTGCCGTTACATCACCGCGGTGAACCTGATGAAAAAATCCTGCCCGGTGCTCCTGGAGGAAGGTCCCATGGTGCGGGCCAACCCCAGGGGTGAGGCGGCTGCGCTGCTCCTCAAATCCCGGGAGCGCCAGCCGGGGCGGGTGCTGGCCATAATCAACTCTACCCGGGAAAGCGCGCCGGTAAAGCTCGCCGACCTGGCGGAATTCCTGGGGTCTCCGGCCCGGGCCTGGCTTGACCTGACCCCCGACCTCGATCCCCTGCCCCTCAAGCGCCAGATGGCCTTCGACCTGCCGCCGGCGGGGATGAGGATCTTTTACAACCCCAAGGCCGCGCCCCTGGTCGAGCAGGACCAGGAACAATCCGGGACAGAGACCTGATGACCCAGGCACTGGCGGGCTTCAATGAGCACGGGGTGATCCTGGCCACCGACAGCCGGGCCAGCCGTTTCGATGCTGCGGGGCAACCGAAATATTTCCGGGTCAAGAAGCTGTTGCCCCTGGGAAGGCAGGTGGCCATCCTGAGCGGCGGCGCCGGGGTGGGCCTGCCCCTGTCCCAGGCCCTGCACCGGGAGATCGGGCGCCAGCGGGGCCTCGACCACCTGGAGGACATGGTGGACTTCGCCCTGGGTTTCCTCTCCCTGGGTTACGAGCGATTTTTGTCTCGCTACGGGCCCGAACCGGAGGGTTTCCGCCGCCTCTACTTCATCCTGGCGGGAGCGGTGGCTGGAACACCGGGGTACTCGCTCCACCTTTTGGGCAGCGAAGAAAACGAATTGCCTCTCCGCAACCTGCCGGTATCCAACCTGGTGGTCATGCCCCGGAACCTGGGGATGGAGATGCGCCTGGCCAAGGCCCTGAGCCAGGGAGCGCCGCCTTCAGGACTGCTTAAGGAGAGCCGGGATTTCCTGGTAAAGATGGCCGCCGCCACCTTGGAAGTGGGGCCGCCCTTCTATTTCGCCACCATCACCGCCGGCGGCTACCAAGAAGTCGAGGCAGGGGGGCCCTGCAGTGCCTGAGGGGCGCAGGCTAAGGGCTGCATGCCATCCCGGCAACGACAAGTGCACCCAGGCGGGCGCACCAATGAAAGGGGCGGCTGCACCACAGGCTGAAAGCCTGTGCCGCGGCCGCCCCCAGTTTTTCCTTAATAAATGATGGTGTGCGGAGCGCGCCACCATCGATCGCCGCTGCTAACGGTAACCGCCGCCCCCGCCGTAGCCGCCGCGGCCGCCGCCACGTCCACCACCACCACCGCCGCGCCCGCCGCCGCCGCCGCCGCCAAAGGAGCTTTTCTGTTGCGGCCGGGCCTCATTGACCGTCAGGGGCCGCCCTTCCACGGTGCGGCCGTTGATCATGGAAATGGCCTTCTGGGCTTCCACCTTGGTTTCCATCTCGACAAACCCGAAGCCCCGGGGCTGACCCGTCTGCCGGTCGGTAATGATCTTGGCCGAGGCCACATTGCCGGCCTCGGAAAACAGGGTATTCAGTTCTGCTTCGGTCATAGCGTGGGGCAGGTTGCCCACGTAAAGTTTGACACTCATTTCTTCTCCTTATGAGTCTTGCCGGAGGCTAAGGTTAGCCAACTCGGTCTCGGGCGAACTATTCTGGTTAAGATCGTCAACCGCCTCCGGATTTTCCTCCGTGGCCGGCGCCCCGGCCTTGCCCTGGCGGCGTTTCATCTTTTCGTCGTTTTTCTGTTTGCGGGCCATCTCTTTGGCCCGTTTTTCCCAGCCGTACCGATTTCGCGCCAAGTATTTACCTCTCCAAGTTGATATGCGAATTTACTAAACCAGCCCCCACTCACTCCGCCAGGAGAACAATAACCCGGCCACCCGTATTTTGAGACTTTGCTGAAACTTGGTAAATAAAGAGCTGGGATATAAAAAAAAGCGGGACTCCAGTGCTCTGAAGAACGCCGGAGTCCCGGCCAACACAGGCGGGAAACCGCCTAAAGTTTGCTTACGTTTTGAGCCTGGGCGCCCTTGGGACCCTGGACCACCTCGAACTCCACCTCCTGGTCTTCGGCCAGGGTGCGGAAGCCTTCACCCAGGATGGCGCTGTGATGCACGAAGACATCGGGGCCGCCCTCCCGGGAGATGAAGCCATAACCTTTGGAATCGTTAAACCATTTTACTTTGCCAGTTTCCTTCACTTCAAACCTCCTACCGGTACTTCTGAAGATATGCCTGCCCAAAAAGCAGGGGCGCAGTCAGGCAAAAAAAAGCGGCGGGACTCAATCCCCGTCCGTTCAGAGACCAGCATCTGCGGCCCTGCTTTCAGTCTGACCTGCTAACCATTATAAATATTTATCATAAAAATCGCTCCTGTCAAGACCTGGCCCTTGCCAAACCCGCCGAATCCCAGGCTAAAAACCACAGGCGTTTCGCTTTCGCCTCATGCAATTTTGTTGCCGGACAACTACTGCTTAAACCCTGGCTCCCGGCCCCTAATAGGGGTTTCGTAGTGCGGCTTGGAGAATCTGTCGCTGAGCTTCGCCATGAGCACGAAAAAGACCGGCACAAAGGGGATGGCCAACAGGGTCGAGGAGAGCATGCCCCCAAAGACCACGGTGCCGATGGCCTGCTGGCTGGCGGCCCCGGCTCCCCCGGCGGTCAACAACGGCACCACCCCCAAAATGAAGGCAAAGGAGGTCATGACAATGGGGCGGAACCGGCGCCGGGTCGCTTCAATAGCGGCCTCGGTGACGGACTCGCCGCGGTCGTGCAACTCCTTGGCGTATTCCACGATCAGAATCGCGTTTTTACTGGCCAGGGCGATCATCAGCACCAACCCTATCTGGGTGTACAGGTTATTATCGAACCCGCGCACGATGAGGCCCAGGAGCACCCCCACCAGGGCCAGGGGCACCACCAGGACGACCGCCCCGGGTCTCGTCCAGCTTTCATAAAGGGCGGCCAGCGCCAGGAAGACCAGGGTGATGGAGAGGGCGTAGATGAAATAGGCCTGATTGCCCACCTGCTTCTCCTGGTAGGAGGTGGCGGTCCAGTCGTAGCTCATTCCCGCGGGCAAGATATTTTGGGCGATTTGCTCCATGAGGTGGATGGACTGCCCGCTGCTGTACCCGGGGGCGGAGCTGCCATAAATCTGGGCCGCGGGATAGAGGTTGTAGCGGGTGACCAATTCGGTTCCCAGGACCTTACGGACCTGCATGAGGGCCCCCAGCGGCACCATCCCTCCCTGGGTATTCCTGACATAAAGATTTCTAAGGGAGGCCTCGGGGTCCATGCGATATGGCGCATCGGCCTGGACATAGACCTGGAAGGACTGGTTGTACTTGTTGAAGAAATTGACGAAAGACGAACCCAGGTAGGCCTCGAGGGTGTCAAAGACATTGCTCAAGGGGACCTGGAGCGATTCGGCCTTGGTCCGGTCGATGTCCAGATAGAGCTGGGGGCTGTGAGAGCTGAAGGTGGAGGCCAGGTTGCGCAAACCGGGCTCGGCGTTGCCCGCAGCAATGATCTCCTGGGTGACCTTGAACAGTTCGGGGTAGCCCAGGCCCTGGCGATCCTCGATCATCATCTGGAAGCCATTGGATTGGCCCAGGCCCCGGATAGGCGGCGGCACCGCCACAAAGGTGAGGGCATCCTGAATGGCGCCCAGTTTGGGGCGCAGGGCCGCCAGGATGTTATCCTGGCTCAGGGCAGCGCCGCGCTTAGCCCAGCTATCATAGACGATGAAGGTGCTGTTGATGTTGGAGACGTTGGCGAAGTCCAGAAAGGAAAAGTCGCCGATGGTCACCCAGGCCAGCAATCCCTTGGTATTCTTGAGAATCTCATCGACCTTCCGGTAGGCCGCCTGGGTGCGCGGCTGTGAGGCTCCTTCGGGCAGGAAGCTGACAATGGCGGCATATCCCTGGTCCTCAGTGGGCAAGAAGCCGGTGGCATGACGGAGGAAGCCGTAGCCGGTGACCCCCATAATCACCAGAAACACCAACAGCATCAGGAAAGGGCGGTGCACCATCCAGGAGACCACGGCCACATATCCATCCTCCAGGACCTTATAAACCACGTTGAAGCCGCGAAAGAAGAGGTTGGGTGGTTTTTTCGACTTGGGGCGCAGCCACAGGGCGCACTGGGCCGGCTTCAGGGTGAGGGCATTGATGGCGCTGATAATGGCGGTGGAGGCAATCACCAGGGCGAATTGCCGGAAGATCTGGCCGGTGATGCCCGGCAGAAAAGCGGCCGGCAGGAAGACCGCGGTGAGCACCACGGTGATGCCCATGACGGGGCCGGTCATCTCCTCCATGGCCTTGATGGTCGCCTCCTTGGGAGGCTGGCCCTGTTCGATATGGTAGGCGGAGTTCTCCACAATGACGATGGCATCGTCCACCACAATGCCGATGCACAGGATCAGGGCGAACAGGGTCATCAAATTAATGCCGAAGCCAAGAAGGGACATGGCCGCAAAGGCGCCTATGACCGTGACCGGCACAGTGGTGGCGGGCACCAGGGTGGCCCGCCATTCCTGCAAAAAAACCACGATGACAAGGAGCACCAGGAGGCCGGCTTCAAACAGGGTCACGTAAACATCATGAATCGTCTGTTCCACGAACTTGGTGGTGTCATAGTGGCTTGACCACTCAAGCCCCGGTGGAAATTGTTTGCTCATCTCCGCCATGGCGCCGCGCACTTCTTTAGCGACTTCCAGGGCGTTAGCCCCGGGCAGAGTGAAGGTGATAATCTCGGCTGACCAATGGCCGGTCTCGCGGGTGAAATTGGCGTAGCTCTGCTGGCTCAACTCCACCCGGGCCACGTCCCGGATACGGACGATCTGGGCGGATTCGCTCCGCTGGCTCTTGATGATGATATCCTCGAATTCCTTCACGTCGGCTAGCCGGCCCAGGGCGTTGACGGTGAACTGAAAGGGTTGATTGGCAGGCGCCGGCGGCCCGCCCATTTGGCCGGCCACCACCTGGACGTTTTGGCCGCTGATGGCAGCCACGACGTCTGCGGTGGTCAAACCATAGGAGAGCAGTTTGTTGGGGTCCAGCCAGACCCGCATGGCGTAGGCGCCGGCGCCGCGCACATAGACGTTGCCGACGCCGGGCAGACGGGCCAGGGGGTTTTCCAGATTTATGACCGCGTAATTGGAGAGGTAGGCTTCACTAAATTTGTTGGTTTTCGAGAAGAGGCTGACCACCATCAAGATATCGGTGGAGACCTTTTTGACCTGGACTCCCTGGCTCTGGACGGCGGGAGGCAGCTGGGAGTTGGCGCCGGCCACCAGATTCTCCACCAGGGCCACCGAGGAATTGAGGTCCGTCCCCACATCAAAGGTGACGGTTAACGTATAACTCCCATCGCTGCCGCTGACGGAAGACATGTAAATGGAGTGCTCCACGCCATTGACTGCCTGTTCGATGGGAATCCCCACGGTAGCCGCCACCACTTCGGCGCTGGCCCCCGGAAGGCGGGCCGAAACCTGGATGGTGGGCGGCACGATGGGAGGAAATTGGGCTACCGGCAGACGGTAGAAGCAGACCATCCCTATGATAATGGTGACGATGGCGATGACGTTGGCGAAGATGGGCCGCTCGATGAAAAACTTGGAGATCATTTGGGGCTCGCTCCCGGCTTGCCCTGAGGCGTGGCGCCGCCGGCGGCCGGAGCTTTAGGCTGCCCTTCCTGGACCGGGGTCACCGGCTTGCCGGGAATGGCATGAATCTGCCCGTTGATGATCACCTCTTCATCGCCGTTCAACCCGGTGTCGATCACCCGGAGATCCCCCACCCGGGTGCCCTCCTTAACTGAGCGGCGTTCCACCACATTTTTGGCGCCCACCACCAGGACGTAAGGGCCCAACTGGTCAAAGCCGAGGGCCACCTCCGGCACCACCCAGGATTCCTGTGACGGACCCAGCACCGGGGCCTTGATGCGGGCAAACAAACCCGGCAGAATCTTATAATCCGCATTGCGAAAAATGCCGCGTAACTGCAAGGTGCCGGTGGTGGAGGTGAGGCTGATGGCAGCAAAATCGAGGAAACCCTGGTGCGGATACCCGGTTTCGTTGGCGAACCCGAGATATAAGGGGATCTTCTCTTTTTCGGCCTTTCCGGGCAGGTTTCCCGTCTTGCCCATGACCCGCAGCAGGTCATCCTCATTGATGGTGAAATAGACGTAAATGGGATCAATCTGACTGATCTGGACCAGGGAGGTGTATTCGCCGGCCCCCACCAGGTTGCCGGGGTCCACCAGGCGGCGGTCGATGCGGCCGTCAAAGGGCGCGGTGACCTTGGTATAGCCCAGATTGAGCGTGGCCAGGTCCCGGTTGGCCTTCGCCGCCAAGACCTGGGCCCGGCTGGAGTCCCGCTGGAACCGCCAGTTGTCCAGGTCCGATTGGGCGCCGGCCTTCTGTTGGACCAACTTGATGTAGCGGGCCACTTGGATCACGGCGTAGCGGTAATTGGCCTCATACTGCAGAATTTGCGCCGCGGCCTGGTTCAGTTGGTCCTCATAGGTGTTGCGCTGGATGAGGAATAATAACTGTCCTTTTTTTACCCGGTCGCCATCCTGGAAAAAGACCTTGTCCAAATAACCCTGCACCCGGGCCCTGAGAGTTACCGTATTAATCGCCTGGGTGTTGCCGGTGAATTCGAGGTAACCGGTAACCGGGCGGCGCTCCGGCCGGGCCACCGTGACCTTGGGTGGCGGCGGCGGCTTGTAGACGCTGGACTCGCAGGCGGTGAGGGTCAAGAGGAGGCCGAACCCTACTCCGGCCAGGGGTTTCCGCAGAAAAGACGTGAGCTTACCGGCAGTCATGCCTTGATCTCCAAATGGTGACCCCTTCCTGGACTAATTAGATCGAAGTGCAGCATTAATTGCTCATTTAGTTCAGGCTTCACCGGGCCCCTGCCCGGTCGGCTTACCAATCGGGGGCCCGAATCAACCTTTTTTGCTGCTCCGGCGTCGGGGGCTTCTGGGCCGCCGGGGTCAGCAATTTTCCCCAATTGGTCCGCTTCTCCATGGCTTCCGCGGTCTCAGGAGGCACAAAATCGCGCCCTTCCCGGATTTCCCAACCGCCCCCCAGGGCCCGGTAAACCCCCACCAGGCTGCCGGAAATATTGCCCCGGGCGGTGGCCAGATTATCCTGGGCGCTCAGCAGAGATTGCTGCGCAGTGAGGACGGTGGTGAAATCCGTGATTCCCTCCCGATATTGAACAACCGCCAATTTGAGGGAATTAGCCGCGGCGGTGGCGCCCTGCTCCAAAAACCTGGCCTGCTCCTGGGACCTCAAGAAGGCTATCAGGTTATCCTCCACCTCTTTTTGGGCGTTGAGCACGGTGTTCTGATAAGTGACGAGCAACTCCTGAAACGTGGCGTCCTGAACCCGCACCAGGTTGGTGATCTGACCGTAGTTCAGGATATTCCATGTCACCGAGGGGCCGATGGAACCCTGCCGGTTGCGCCAGTCGAAAAGATTGCCGAGCACATCTTTGCCCACGTCAGTGGATAGCATCCCGAAATTGCCGGTCAGGGAAAAAGCCGGGAATAGCTGAGCCTTAGAGACGCCGATCTGGGCGCATTGGGCCGCGGCATTGTATTCGGCGGCCCGGATATCCGGCCGCCGCCGCAGCAATTCGGCGGGGATGCCCATCGCCACCCGCGGGGGGGGCACCGGGATCACCGCCTGTTTTTGGCTCAGAGCCGTCAGCCGCTCCGGAGGCATCCCCAGAAGCAGGCTGAGGTTATCCTCGGCCTGGCGCATTTGAGTTTGCAGTACCGGAATAGTCGCCTGGGTGCTGGCCAAAACGGTCTTGGCCTGTTCCACGTCGCGCTCCGAGGTGGCGCCGTTCTCAAACCGGGATTCGGCGATTTGCAGGCTCTCCTTTTGGGTCTCGACGTTTTCCCGGGCGATGTCGAGGCGTTTTTCCAGGGTGCGGATAGAGATGTAGTCGCTGGCCACGTCCGCAGTGAGGCTCACCAGGGCGCTGTCATAATTGGCGACGCTGGCCAGCAAGCCGGACTGGGCGGATTCAATGGCCCGGCGGAATTTGCCCCAAAAATCGATTTCCCAACTGGCCACCAGGCCGACCTGGGATTGCCAGTAGCTGAGGCCGCCGAATTTGGGCGACGTGACCCCGGTTCCGACAATCGGGGTTCCTGCGCTTTCCCGTTCTTTAAGCACCGAGCCGGTGGCTTGCTGAGTCTGGGGATAGAGCTCGCCGGTGGCCACGCCCAGTCGGGCCCGGGCCTCCAGGACCCGCACCCCGGCAATCCGCAGGGTCAGGTTCTCCCGATAGGCGGTCTCGATGAACCGGTCCAGGACGGGGTCCTTGAATGCCTGCCACCAGGAGCGGTACTCCGCCGGCTGGTTGGTTAGCTGCGGATGGCCCGCCTCCAGCCAGTCTTGCGAGACCTTGGTGTTGGGCCGGACGTAATCGGGCCCCACTTTGGCGCAGGCGCCGCTTAGCAGGACGAAAATCAGGAGGATGGGGGACCAGATGCCGCGATACATGGGGACTTGCATTTTCGGTTTACCCTGCCGCCGCGGCGGGTGAGGGGCTGCCTGCATCCGGGTCCTCAGGCGGAGAGTTAAAGGTTCGTCAAGCTATCCAGGGAGTTTTACGTAATTTCTCCTAAAAAGTCACCCTAAATTAAAGGGGAGCCAGGCCCTCCCGGCCAACTCCTCTGAATGTTTGGTTTTTAATGCCGCGGCGGCTTTAATCTGGGTTATTCCGCAAAAAGTTGCTGACAGTTGACATAACTAGATGATATAAGTAGATATATTTGGCAATTAGGGGGAGCACTTATAAGCAGTTAAACTTAGCGGTCCTGGATAAAATTCAATCTATAATTTCTGCCAGCCGATCCTGGGCGAGTATTTCCACGGTTTGTCCGGAAAAGTGTACCAGGTTTTCATGTTCCAGTTCCTTAGCGGTCCGATAAAAGGTTTCGTGGGTCATACCAAGGAAGGTTGCCAGTTCTTTACGGGGAACGGGGAGGGCCACGGACCGGGAGCCTTGCATTTCTGCCAGGAGCAGAAGGTAGCCGGCAATTCTCGCCTTGGGAGATTTTAGAGTCAGGTCAACCAGACGCCGGCGGAGGTGAATGATCATCAGGGACAACATGCGCATCCATTCGACGGCGAATCTTATATCGCTGGTTACCAGTTCCAGGAACTTTTCCTTGTTTATAAGATAAATCCGGCTATCTTTTAGGGCCGCAGCAAAGCAATGATAGGTGTCAGAAAAAAGACTGGCCACAGCGAAAGCGTCCCCGCTAACCGCGATCTCCTGGGTGATTTCTTTTCCCTCGGGAGACATCCCGTAGACCTGCACCACGCCTTCGGCAACCAGATATAGTCCTCTCGTCCGGTCGCCCGGGGAGAAAAGCAACCTTCCTTTTGCCAGAATTTTTTCTTGGGCCATCTCTTCCAACTTCCTAAGGTATTCCGAAGGCAGATTGGCAAAGATGTGGAACCCTTGCAGCACTCCTGCCATTTTCTCTCCTTTGAGCAGATTTGGCTTTTTATGATCCAAATCATACTCCTATTTCATATTTCATTATAGCATTTAGGCAGAAAACGGGTGGTGGAACGGCCTTGGCCCCCTCAAGGGGAAAGAGGCTTGAGAACGCAAATTTGATTAAAGGCTGGGCGATCATTAATTGGGACGTGTAACTCAAATACCAAAGCCGGTCGATTATATGAACACCCACCAACCGTCAATCGGGAAGATTGCCCGCGCCTTTCTTCATCTGGGGCTTACCGCCTTCGGCGGCCTGGCCATGCTGGAGCCGCTGCGCCAGATATGCGTGGATAGACAGGATTGGCTACGCCAGGAGGAATTCTTGGATGGCCTGGCCTTGTGTCAGATGCTGCCCGGGGCCACGGTGGTGCAACTGGGAACTTACGTGGGATACCGGCTCCGGCGAGTAAGCGGCGCCGTCATCGCGGCCGCGTCGTTCATCCTGCCGGGTTTTATCCTGATGCTGGCGCTCTCGTTTCTTTATTTCAGGTATACCGATATCTCCTGGGTACAGGCCGTTTCGAGGGGTATGAGCTGCGTGGTCATCGCTCTTCTGATGCAGGCCTTATGGCGTTTGAGTCAAGCGATTCGGAAACATTGGCTCGATGCGGTCATCGCTCTCCTGGCCTTGGGGGCCTTTGGGCTCCGGGTCAATTTTTTGTTGGTTTTCCTGGGAGCCGGCCTGCTCAGGATGACCTTGGGGCTTTGGCTTTTGCCAGTCCGGGGGCCCGGAAATCCTACGGTTGCCACGGTGAACCCAAGGCTGGGCAGGACCCTGGTCCTGGTTACCCTGGCCTTACTCGGGGTTGGCCTGGGGGTTTGGGGTTTGAGGTGGTTGCACCCCGATCTGGGCCGAATGGCCCGGGTCTTCCTCAAAATCGGCATCGTGAGCTTCGGGGGCGGCTACGCCATGATCCCGATTCTGCAATGGGATGTGGTGAATGCGTGGCACTGGCTCACCCTCAAAGAGTTTATGGATGGCATCCTCCTGGGTTTCATCACCCCCGGCCCGATTATCATCCTGGCCACGTTCGTGGGGTACCGGGTGTACGGCCTCTGGGGAGCAGGGGTGGCCACGATTGCTGTATTCCTGCCGCCGATTTTGCTGATCATCTTCTTGACCCCGTATTACCAGCGGCTCAAAGAGGCCCGGTGGATGCGCTCGATGATTCAAGGCATCCTGGCGGCCCTGGTGGGCATGCTGGCCCTGGTGACCTTGCAGATGGGACAAGGCACCCTCACCGGTGTGCCGGATTTGCTATTAACCGCAGGGGCGGCCATCGTCCTCATCGTTTTTGAGGTGAACCTCGTATGGATTGTACCGGCAGTGGCCGGTCTCTCCCTGTTCATCTTCTAAACTTGTGGGGGGGGCTCTGCCGAACCAGACTCTCAAGGTGGAAACCTCTCTTGGGCCCTGACATTCATAAGTGAAATCAAAGCCCTCCGATGATTGTGGGGCTCATCCTCGAGAGCCTCATACCCGCTTATTGCCATGATCAAGATGAAGACCTTACAACAAAAGCTGATCGTTTTTGTGATTCTGCCGGTAGCGATCATCCTGAGCAGTACCGGCATCGCAGGTTTTTTTTATATACGCGATGGCCTGTATAACCGCTGGCAACAGGTTGCCGTTCTCCAAATGGAGCGGGCCGCCCAGCGCTTGGAGATCAGGCTGAATAATCCGATTAACTTGATCGAGTCATTTGCCCGAGCCGGGCGTGAGCCTGCCGCTGAGGAAATTCAAGGATGGCTTCTCAAAGAATTGCAGAGGCAGGACGGTGTAAGCCGAGTGCGGTTAACCTGGCTGGGGTCCGGGAAGGCCAGGGCAAGGGTAGCGAAGGCATCTCCCCCCATATATTTTTACCCCGAACAAGGGGATGCTTTAGGCCTCAGGTCCGACCTCCTTGGTGACACCGGACAACCTGTGGGGCGGATCGAGGTCCAGGTAAAATTTTCCTCTCTGATGCAAGATCTGCTCGTTTCGGGCTGGATGCAAGCGAATGATGCCTGCCTGTTAGATGACCAGGGTAATTACCTGGCCCATGTTGAGTCCGGGGAGATAAGCCGGATTTTCCCGCCGAATAAGCAAGACCCCGTTAGACTCGCCATCTTGAAGGGCATAAAGGTAAAGCCCTCCGGCATTATCGATGAGCGAGATCAGGTGATCGGCTTTTATCGACTGAAGTCAGCCCCTCTGGCCATCGTGCTCCATGCGCCGCGCAAGCAGATTATTACGCCGGTCCTGCATTTTGGCCTGATTTATCCCCTGGGTGGCATCCTGAGCCTCTCCTTGATACTGCTATTCATTCGGACGGGTGTGGGCCCTATGGTGGTATCGATCCGAAAAATATCCCAAAAGGCTACACAGGTAGCCCGGGGGAATTATGGGGACCCCCTGCCGGTGCGCTCCCAGGACGAAATCGGGCAGTTGACCAGAACCTTCAATGACATGGTGGCGGGTTTAAAGGAACGAGATTTTGTCACCAATACCTTTGGACGGTATGTTGACCCTGAAATAGCCAGAAAATTGTTGCAGCGGCCGGAGGCAACTCGTCTCGGCGGCGAAAAGCGGGAAGTGGTCATTCTTTTCGCCGATATTCGCGGGTTCACCCCTCTAGCCGAAGGCTTAAGCCCGGAAGCCACCATTCACTTGATGAATCGCTTCTTCTCTGAAATGATCGAAGTAATCCAGCGACATCACGGCATCATCGTCGATTTCTTAGGGGATGCCATCCTGGCCTTCTTCGATCCCCTGGATGCGACTTTACCCCACACCGTGCGGCAAGCCCTGCGATGCTCTCTAGAGATGCAGCAGGCCATGATCAAGGTCAACGTCTCCGATGGCAAGAAGGCTGTTCCTCCCCTTAACCTGGGCGTTGGCTTGCATGCCGGAGAAGTGGTGGTCGGCAATATTGGCTCCGAAAACCGGGCTAAATATGGCATCATTGGGTCGGCGGTCAACCTGGCCAGCCGTATCCAGACCAAGGCGCAGGGCGGGGAAGTAGTTATCTCCCGATCTATTTACCGTCACGTCCATCCGGACTTGGTGGTGAAAAGAGAGTTCGAAACCCAACTTAAAGGGATTCAGGAACCGATCACGTTATACGCCATTCAAAATCTGGTTGAATAACCTCCTGGGCCATATCTTCCAGCTTCCCTCGCTGCTCCGGGGAAAGATGGGCACAGGCCGCTTCGAGCATTCCTGGCGCCGCCAAAATTTCCCCCCCTGGAAAATAATTTGCCTTCCTATGATTCAGATCATATTCGTTTTTCCGCTTACAGCTTATCATTAATACGAGTCAAGGAGCCGAAGCGTTCAGACCTGAACCTGACACCTCAGATTAGAGGGCGCAGCAAGCTGTGTCCACGCTGAAATAATCCGGCCCCGGAAATTACGCAACTGACGGAGGCTTATCATGGAAACGCAAAGATCGTTGGCTAAGAAAATAGCTGCATTCGGCGGGATCATGGTTTTTTTCATCATGGCCTTGGAAGTGATGATCATGATCAGCCCCTTCGCCTTTTTCTTTTACTCGGTTTTCAGCCCCTTTTTCAACTTCCTGGGTCAGCACGCCGCCACCCGCTGGGCCATCACTTTTTTCCTCCCCCACATGATCTTGCCGCCCACCGTCTTTCTCAAGACCGTGCGGATCGCCGGCTCTATCTTCTTTGTCATCGGGTTTCTGGGCTTCTGCATCTGCGCCCTGCAGGTCTATTTGGGGAAGATCTTTAAATGGGGCATAGCCTCCAGGGGCCTGTACCAGATGGTTCGGCATCCCCAGTACCTCTTGCTGGGGGTCTGGAGCACCGGCATGGCCATCCTGTGGCCCCGGTTCATCGTACTGGCCAGCCTGTCGCTGATGTTCGTTCTCTACTACTTCCTGGCCCTTGACGAAGAACGGCGGATGATGAACCGATACGGAGATTCTTACCGGGAATACATGAACAGCTCCGGGATGTTCCTGCCCAGGGCCCTGGAACGGCCCCTGGCCGCGCTGGTCCAGCGGTTAATCCCATCTCCCGCGCTGCGACACGCGCTTATCCCGGTCTTCATGGTCATCCTGGTGATGGGCAGCGGCATTCTCCTGAGGGAAATTACCCTGGCCTCCCTGCCATTAACCACTGCCAATGACCTCACGATAGTGCCCATTCTCCCGGAGGACCGCCCCTTGGCCGCTGAGGCAATCAGGGGCATTGTCACCGCGTCTAAGAACGGGGAAGTCCCCTTCCTCGAGGGTGACAAGGATTACCTGGGCTATCTTATGCCCGCGGACTATGTGATGCAGGGGATGATTGCCGACACGGGAGACCAATCCCATCTGTTCAAGATGCATCATACCGTGGCCTTGATCATTAATTGGGTGTTCCACCCCTTCGCCCATCTCCGCAGTTCGCCGATGGCGCACATGGCGGCCATGATGGGGGTCGACCCGGTGGTGGCCCGGCGGCATCACTGCCCGTTAGGACTTGACCTGCCTGGGATGCCCTGTGACACCTGTCCTTACCGGCGGGTTATCCTGGTGGAGGTAGATCACCAGGAGCCGGGGCATATCTCCGGGAGCAGCTTGCTAGCCAGCGACGCCGTCAGGACCCCGGTGGGCTTCATTGACCTGGACACCCAAACCGGGAAAATCGTCCAAATCAAGCCGGTGGCCAAGGACACAGCGTGGAAAGATGTGCCCACCCCGGATATTTGAGGTTTTCTACTGATTGCCATTCAACCATTTAGGATAGTAGGGAGCTTGACTTTGTGCGGCAGGCCCTTAACTTACAATCACGGGATCATCTGAGGTTTCGCCAGGAAAGGAGGGTAAAAGATGCTCACAAAGACGGTTCTTCTCAGTTTGGTGATGGTAGTGCTGCTCTGGGCGGCGGTCACACCCGGAACCGCCAAGCAGCAATACTACCCGGTCGGTACGGTATCTATTGATATGACCAGCGTGGCCGTGGGTATCGGCTTCAGTTCGGGGAGCGGCGTTTTGAGGTTCAACGGCGAACGTTATCTCTTCCAGATTGACGGCCTCAGCGTGGGCAACGTCGGCTATGCCTCCATCAGCGCGGTGGGCAACGTCTACAACCTGACCGATGTTTCCCAGTTTGCCGGCAACTATGCGGCCCTGGGGGCGGGCGTGGCCCTGGCCGGAGGCGGGGCCGGTCTGACCATGCAGAACCAGCGCGGCGTTATCATCAATCTGAATGCGGTGCAGCAGGGGGTGGAGTTGAACATCGGGCCCCAGGGTTTCAATATTACCATGCAATAGCAATTCGCTCCCCGGCACGGGACCGCCGCAGCCTGCCGGTCCGGTGAGCCCTGGCGTTTGCAAAAAATCCCTCCCAGGGTCATAATCTGAGCCAGGAGATTATGACTCATGTTGCCGATTCTGACGCTCACCGACGCCTTCAAAGGCTACACCTACGACCAGGACAAGCTCCTAAGCCCGGAGGCCACTATCCGCCGGGTGCGGGAGCGCCTGGCCGGCCTCGATCTGGAGATCCTGGCGGAGACCATGCGCATCGACTCCGGGCGCCTGGACATCCCGGTCCACATCAGCCTCCTGGGAGCCGACGCCCGGCGGGTGGTGCCCACCCAGAAACAGATGGGCAAAGGCGCCACCCCGGTGCAGTCCGAGGCCAGCGCCCTCATGGAACTGGTGGAGCGCTTCAGCTTCTTCACCTTTATCGAGAGCGGCCCGAAACGCTATGGCCGGGCCCGGGACTTAAAGGGCCAGGCCCTGCCCTTCTCCTACCTGGCCCGCTCCCTGTTCGACGAATCCCCGGACGTGGAGGCCGCCGCGGCCCTCTACCAGGACTGGCCCCTCCATTTCGTCCCCGCCACCAACCTCAGCACCGGGGTCCCGGTCTATCTGCCCCTGTATTGGTTCTATCTCATCGAGGAGTACAATGGCCCGGCGGCCGGCAACGGCTACGAGGAGGCCCTTCTCCAGGCCCTATGCGAGGTGGTGGAGCGCCACGTGGGCACGGTCATCACCCAGGAGCGCCGGCCCACCCCGGCCATCGACCCGGAGTCGGTGGCCGACCCCGCGGCCCGGGAGTTGCTGGATAAATTCTCCAGAAACGGCATCAAAGTTTACCTCAGGGATTTCTCGATGGATACCGGCATCCCCACGGTGGCGGCCCTGGCCTACGATCCCGCCAGCTTCCCCGAATCGAGCGAAATCGTCTTCGCCGCCGGCACCACCACCGACCCCGCCAAGTCCCTGATCCGGGCCTTAACCGAGGTGGCCCAACTGGCGGGGGATTTTCACCGGCGCACCTCCTACCGCCCTACCCTGCCCAAATTCGAATCCCTGGAGGAGGCCGCCTATCTTATGGCCCCAGGACCGCTGGTCCCCCTCAACAGCCTCCCCAACCTGGCCCACGACAATCTCAAGGTGGAGATTGGCAACTGCCTAAAGGCTCTGGCCCGCCTGCACCTGGAGGTCTTGGCGATGGACGTCACCCATCCCCGGATCGGCATCCCTGCGGTCTACGTCCTGATCCCGGGGACCCACTTCCTGGAGCGCACCAGAGGCACCAACGTCGTCTTCCACCTGGCCAAGACCGCGGCCCTCTACGCTGAGCCCATGGATGGCCTGGTGGCCCTGCAGCAGCTAAACCAGACTTTTCCGGAACGCTTCGAAGTAAACTTCTTCCTGGGCCTGGCCCTGGCCAACCTGGGGAGCACAGACGACGCCCTGCGCCATTTCCAAAAGACCCTGGCGCTCAATCCCCCGGCTCACGAAATTCCCAGCATCCACGTGCACCTGGGCAACTGCCATAAGGACCTGGGCGACTACGCAACCGCCGCCGCCGCCTTCCGGCAGGCCCTGGAGCTGGACCCCAACCTGAAGGAGGCCCACCATTTCCTGGGATTCTGCTTCTTCAAGCTGGAGGAGTATCAGCAGGCGGTGGCCTGCTTCGAGAAGGTAATCGAACTGGACCCCGGCTCCGCCATCGACTATGCCAACCTGGGCATCAATTTGCAGCGCCTGGGCCACCGTCAGGAGGCGGCCTACGTCTTGAAACAGGCCCTGGAACTCGACGCCAGCCTGGGGTTCGCGACCCGGGCCTTAGAGGAATTGAGCTCAAGATAAGTTCAAGGTTCAAAGTTAAAAGTTCAAGGTTCGGGGGTCAAACTTTTTGACTTTTAACCAGAAGGTCGCAGAAGGGTGATATGCCAAGGTTGAAGCCCTGGTTACCGAAGTCAAAGCCGATTGCCGAACACCACAAAAAGACGTCAGGCTTAAAACTTTGAACCTTGAACTTTGAACTTTGAACTCTCCCCGCTCCTACACCGCCAGCGGAGGCGGCCCGAAGTTCTCCCGGTAACGCTCCCAGAACTGCGAGATTTCCAGCCGGTGTTCCTGGGTGCCTTGTTCCTCCACGCAAAAGCTGGCCAGGACCGCTCCCAGGCGGGTCGACTCCTCGCAAGAGAGCCCCAGCACCAGCCCCTTGAGAAGCCCGGCCCGGTAGGCGTCTCCGGCCCCGGTGGGGTCCTTTACCTGGCTGGGGCGCACCGCGGGCACCAGGCACCGGCCCGCAGCGGTTAAGAGATAGGAGCCTTCCTCACCCCGGGTGACGATCAGCGCGTGCGCTAACTCCAAAAGCTCCTGGTCCTTGAGGCCGGTCTTTTGCCGAAACATCTCCGCCTCGTAGTCATTGACGATGAGGGCCAGGGCCCCGGCAACCATCTCCCGGAGCCGGCCGCCCTCCCAGGCGGGGATGCTCTGGCCGGGGTCGAAGATATAAGGGAGCCCCATGGTCTGGTAGGCCCGGGTATAAACCAGCATGTCTTCCAGGCCGCCCGGGGCCACAATGGCGTAAGCGGTGGCCGCATCCACCCCATCGAAACGATAATCTGAGAGGTATTGCATGGCCCCGGGATTGAACCCGGTAATCTGGTTGTCGGAGAGGTCGGTGGTGATGTAAGCCCCGGCGGTGAGGACCCCGGGGATCTCCTTGATCCCCGTCAGGGGCAGGCCGAGGCCGGCCAGCCATTCCCGGTAGGGAGCGAAATCCTTGCCCGCGGTCGCCAGGATGACCGGCTTTTCCCCCAGCAACGCCAGATTATAGGCGATATTGCCGGCGGTGCCGCCGAAATGCTCTCTGAGGCCATTCACCATAAAACAGACATTCAGGATATGGATCTTCTCCGGCAGGATGTGATCCACGAAACGGCCGGGGAAATCCATGATGCGGTCGTAGGCCAGGGACCCGGAAACGAAAATTTGCATATAGACCCTTTAGTAGTTTCGAGTTTCGAGTATTGGGTTTTGAGTTTCGAGTTTCGAGTTTCGAGTTTTGCGATATTTTAACCTTGAACCTTGAACTTTGAACTTTGAACTTAACTGGCTGGAAGCCTGGGCCGCTGCCGACCTCACCCGGCAACTCAGGATTCGACACCTTGAAAATACTCCTTCGCCTCTCCCACGGTGAAGAGGGAGCCGGTGACGACGATGCGGTCCCGGGGGCCGGCCAGGGTCTGGGCCCGGCGGATGGCCTCACTCACCCGGGGAACCTGGATCACCTCCAGGGCGTAGGCCTGGGCCCGCCGGGCCAGGTCTGTGGTGGCTGCGGCCCGGAAGTACCGGGGTTGGGTGAAGATCACCAAATGGGCCAGTGGCAGCAGGCGGGCCAGAATGGCGTCCACATCCTTATCGGCCATGATGCCCATCACCAGGAACAGCCGGCCGTTGCCCCGGGAAGGTCTCGGTTTCAAGGCCTGGGCCAGGGTGAGGGCGGCGGCGGGGTTGTGGGCCCCGTCCAGAAAAATGCGGCGGTCCTGGGCCACCTGTTCCAGGCGCCCCGGCCAGCGGGTATTCGCCAGGCCTTCCCGGATGGCGTTCTCGCCGATGGTCCAGCCGCGCTGCTCTAAAAGCTCCAGGACCGCCAGGGCCACCGCGGCATTGTGGTACTGGTGGCGTCCCCGCAGGCTCAAGGTGAGACCCGTCATGGTCCGGTTCAGCCCCTGGTAGCCAAAGCGCCCCCCAGAAGCCCCCCGGGCCCGGAAGTCCACTCCCCCCATATACAGCGGCGCCTCCAGTTCCCGACCGCGGCGGCGGAAAAGGTCCAGGACCGAGGGTTGCCGGGCATAGGTAATTAAGGGCGTCTTTTCTTTGATGATGCCCGCCTTCTCGGCGGCGATGGCCAACAGCCCCCGCCCCAGGTAGTCCTGATGGTCCCGGGAGATGTTGGTGATCACCGTAAGGAGCGGGGCTACGATGTTGGTGGCGTCAAGCCGCCCCCCCATCCCGGTTTCCAGGATGATGGGGTCCGCCTTTTCCTCGAGGAAATAGAGAAAGGCCATGACGGTGGCGAATTCGAAGAAGGTGGGAGGCTCGCTTGGGTCCACCACGGCGCGCACCTGGTTGATCAGCGACAGCAGGCGGTCCGCGGTGATTTCCCGGTCTCGCAGGCGCAGGCGCTCCTGAAAGCTCACCAGATGCGGGGAAGTGAAGAGGCCCACCGGGTATCCGGCCCGGGTGAGGACGGCGCTGAGGATGGCCGCCACCGAGCCCTTGCCGTTGGTGCCGGCGATGTGAAGATAACGGCCCTCTTGGTAGGGAAGTCCCAACCGGGCCAGCAGGTCCAGGGTGGAGGACAGGCCGAACTTGACGCCGAATTTCTGTAAATCAAAAACCCAGGATAGCGCCTGAGCCAGGTCGGTGAAGACCGTCATCCGGCACCCCTCTAAAATTCCTTATATTCATGGCTCATCACGGTGTTGCTATCGGGTTTGAAGCGGATTTCCAGGCTGCTTTTCAGGATTTTGCCCCCTTTCGTTACCACCGGCTTCTTTTTAACCTGGTTGTCCTCAAGCAAATAAGGGGACTCGGACTGCGGGTTGGGGTCGCGTTTAGAAGGGTCGTAAGGCAAGGCGTCGGCGTCCTGATAGCTGAAATACTTGTAAACCAGACCATCGGAGGTGCGCTCGATCTCCTTGGGATCGCCAAAATAGAGGAGGACTTCCTGTTTAGTCGTCTTGCCGTCCTGGATCCGCTCTACATAGGAGGGGTTGATGGTCAGGCCGCTGGCTTCCTTCCAGGACCACCCCAGGAGCAAAGGGATGAACAGGACCAGCAGAACCGGCGCCCAGGGATGCCGCACCCGGGCCCTCAGGCCGGAGATGGCTCCAGTCAACCGATATGGCGCCTGGCTGAATATTCGCCTCATTTATTTATCCTCCCCAAAAACAGAAATTCCTTAAGCAAAAATTATAACCCATTTTCCCGGGTTGGGCCAGACTGATTCCCTAACTTAGCAAAACCGCGACGATCCCCCCGAAGAAGATGGCGTCGAAGGTGCCGGCGCCGCCGATGGAGGCCACCGGCGCCCCCATCTTGGGGATCTCCCCCAATTTCAGGAGGTCGGCGCCCACCAGAATCCCCAGGGTACTGGCGATGTAGGCGCAGGGCGCCCGGAGGTCGGGAGGGCAAAGGAGATAGGCTCCCAGGGCCGCCAACAGCGGCGGGACCAGTCCGGGCACCGCGATTCCCAATCCCCTGACCGGGCGGGCCAGGCGGTTCACCACCAGGGTCACCAGGAGCACCAGGACCGGTAGATACCAGCCGAAGGGTATCCTCCAGAGCAGATAAATACACAGGCCCAGCGGGATCAGGGCCCCGCCCACGTTGACGGCCAGCACCGTTTCGTGGCCGGACCCCAGGGAGGGCGGCCGGAACTGCATGCCGAAATAGGAGATGATCTGATCTCCCTGAACCTCCTGGCTCTCGAAACGATAGATGGGAATGTTCACCAGGCTGCCCACCAGGGTGGAGATGAGCAGCCAGAAGATCAGGCCGGGGGGGAGCCCCAGCCGCAAAAAGGCATCGCCGATCATCCCCATCAGCAGGAAGGGCAGCATGATCAGGGCCACCACGAAGAAGGCCAGCATCATCAGAAATATCAGGGGCGGGAAGAACATGAAAAACTCCTATTAAGATTTGTTTTACTAATCAAAATAAGCTCTTAAGGCTGTCCCGACCCAGGCTGCAAGGCCTGCCCTATTTGCCCACTCCATAAGAGCGGAGCCTCACTTCCAACTCCTCCAGGGAAATCCCCAGGATCTCCGCGGCCGCCTGCCGCTGGCCATCCACCTTTTCCAGGGTACGGCTGATCAATTGCCGCTCCAGTTCCGGCAACGCCGGTTCCACCAGGTACTCGGCCGCGGTCTTGCCGGCATGCAGCAGGTGGTCCGGCAGGTCCCGGAGGGTCAGGGTGTCCCCCCGGCAGACGATCACCCCCCGTTCGATGACGTTCTCCAACTCCCGGATATTTCCTGGCCAGGGATAATCCTGGAAAGCCTGGAGCACCTCAGTGGATATTGACTTGATGTTTTTACGGTTTTTCGCGGCATAGGTCCTCAGAAAATGATCGGCCAAAAGCGGCAGATCATCCAGCCGCTCCTTTAAGGGAGGCAGGACAATGGGGAAGACGTTGAGACGATAAAAGAGATCGTCCCGGAAACGCCCCTCCCGCACCCTGGCTTCCAGATTGCGGTTGGTGGCCGCGATAATCCTGACATCCACCTTCAGGGTGCGGGTGCTCCCCAGGGGTTCGAACTCCCTGGTCTGAAGAACCCGCAGCAGCTTGGCCTGGATATTGAGGCTGAGCTCCCCGATCTCATCGAGAAACAGGCTGCCCCGGTGGGCCATGAGGAAACGGCCCTCCTGGCGGCTGACAGCCCCGGTGAAGGCCCCCCGTTCATGGCCGAAGAGTTCGGACTCCATCAGGGTTTCGGGCAAAGCGGCGCAGTTGACCACCACAAAGGGCGCGGCGGCCCTGGGGCTGTTACGATGAATGGCCCGGGCCACCAGCTCCTTGCCGGTGCCGGTCTCACCCAACACCAGAACGTTGGCATCCGAGGCCGACACCAGCTCCAGCAGGTGGAAGATCTCCCGCATGCGTGGCGAGGCGCCCAAGACCCCGGATTGATCAAAGCCGCTCATAGTTGACTTTTTGCTGTTTTCTGTTTCCTGGTTTGGCTTACAGGTGCTGGGCCTTTCAGCCCGTGCACCACCCCATGGCAGCGGCAGGCGGTGGCAATCAAGGTCCGGCCGCCCTGGCCGGCCAGGTCCCGGGCCAGGGCCTGCAAGGCCCCGGGCGGGTAGCCCCCCACTCCGGGAGCCAGTTGCCGGCTGGCCACCACCTTGATGGCAAATCCGGGCAAACTCACGGCCGCCAGTTCGTCGGACAGGGCCGCCTTCCGTGGTTCCCGGCTCACCGGACAGACCGACTCCGGCTCGTCGCAATCATCCGGGCAGCGATGGGTGGCCCGGCTCAGATACCACTGGCCTTCCAGGCCTCGCCAGGCCACCGGCGCCAGGTCTCCCAGGCTGTCCGGCGGCGGCGCCGGCTCCCAGCCCCGCAGGGGGCCGGCCAGCAGCCAGGCCCAGGCCAGGTG
>JBAVAG010000014.1:0-2916 GCA_049585595.1 Desulfobaccales bacterium | reverse complement strand
CCCCCAGCATGAGCACATACACCACCTTCATGACGAATTCGAAGTTGCCGATGGCCCGCAACACCTTGACCACCTGCACCCCCACGGTGCCGCCGGCGATGCCGCCGACCATGATGATCAGGCCCATCTTGAAGTCCACGTTGCCCAGGCGCCAGTGGGCGTAAGCTCCGGAACTGGCCCCGGCTACAATCTGATTGGAGTCGGTGGCCGCGGCCACCGCCGGGGGGATGCCAATCATCATCATCAGGGGGGTCAGCAGGAAACCGCCCCCCACCCCGAAGAGCCCGGAGAGAAAACCCACCAGGCCGCCGATCCCCAGGACCAGGAAGATATTGATGCTCATACCTGCTATGGGAAGATAGATATCCATGCCGCCCGCTCCCTCCCGGTGAAAGATGGAAGCAGTATGTTAAATTTCTCACAAGCTGTCAAGAATATCTTTTGGCCCAGGAGCGAAATTGAATTGGGGGGTAGGAAAGGGCAGAAGCCCTTAATCCCACAAGGGAAGATACGGGGCGGGCACTACCCACCAAAACCCAAGGGCCACAGTGGCACAGGCTTCCAGCCTGTGATGGGGCCGGAGCCGCAGGTCCCGGCTTTTCTTATGATTAAGCGATTGGGGGAGGGGTTTTGGGGGAGGGCCGGCGGACCTCTGTCCTAAATATCATTACGCTGCGATCTCACTTGGGCAGCAGCACCAAATCGACCAGGCTTTCCGGGTTATCGGCCAGGACGATAGAAAGCCCTTCCTGCGCCTCATCTTCCAGGCCGGCAAGATCCGCTTCATTCTGACTGGGGAAGACCGCCACCTTGACCCCGGCCTGGCTCGCCGCCAGGAGCTTTTCCCGGATTCCGGTCACCGGCAGGATGCGTCCGGAGAGGGTCAGTTCGCCGCTCAAGGCCACGTCGCGGCGGGCCGCCCGGCCGCTTAACAGCGACAGCAGGGCAAGAGCGATGGCCAGCCCGGCTGAGGGGCCTCCCTTGGGGTTGGCGCCGGAGGGCAGGTGGATGTGGATATGGATATCGCTGTCACTGAAAAAATCGGGGTTCAGGCCGAACTGCCCGGCGTGGCTGCGAAGGTAGCTCAGGGCGGTTTGGGCCGAATCCTTAAAGACGCTCCCCAAGGAGCCGGTTAAAATCAATTGCTTATTGCCGCTCATCCGGGAGGCTTCCACGAAGATGAGTTCCCCGCCCAATTCGGTCCATACCAGCCCGGTGGCCATCCCGACTTGGTTGCCCGCCTCGGCCACTTCCGGGACGAATTTCCGGGGCCCCAGATATTCCGCCACGAGTGTCTGGTCCACCGTGAGGGCGCAGGATTTACCCTTGTCCGCCAGGCAGATGCGGGCCAGCTTGCGGCAGATGGCGTTGATCTCCCGCTCCAGGTTCCTCAGGCCCGCCTCCCGGGTATAATCCCGGATGATCCTTAAGATGCCGTCGTCGCTGAACGTGAGGCCCAGTTGGTGCAGGGCGTGTTCCCGCAACTGCCCGGGGATCAGGTAATTCCGGGCGATGTGGAGCTTTTCGTTCTCGGTGTAGCCGGGGAAATGGATGACCTCCAGGGAGTCCAGCAGGGGCGCCGGTAGCTTCTCCACCGCGTTGGCGGTGGTGATGAACATGGCCCCGGAGAGGTCGAAGTCCACCTCCAGGTAATGGTCCACGAAGTGGGCGTTTTGCTCTGAGTCCAGGATTTCCAGGAGGACCGGGGCCGGGTCGCCCTGGAAATCCGGACCGATCCTGTCGATTTCATCCAGCATGAAGACGGGGTTGCCGACCTCCAAGCGCTTCAATTCAGCGATGATCCGCCCGGGCCGGGCCCTGGCGTGGGTGCGCCGCTGGCCCCGGAGCTCCGCTTCGTCCCGCAGCCCCGCCAGGGACAGGCGCACGAACCTGCGATCCAGGGCCTCGGCGATGGCGAGGCCGATGGCGGTCCTGCCGCTGCCCGGGGGTCCGGCGAAACAGAGGGTGGGCCCCCGCCGCATCTGCAGGTGCCGTTTTCTATCGACGATTTCCCGCACCGTGGCGCGCAGCTCCTCCAGCCTGATGGGCTTGGAGAGATAGTGGGCCGCCCCCCTCTTCAGGGCGTCCACCGCGGTGCCCACCGTGGGGTAGCCGGTGACCATGATGATCTCGGTGTGCGGCGACACCTGCTTCACCGATTCCAGGAGCTGGAGGCCGTCCATCTTCTCCATCTTCAGGTCGGTGAGGATGATGTCGAACTCCTGGGCCTTCACCTTTTCCAGGGCTTCCAGGCCGTTGGCCGCAGTGGCCACCTGGTGCCCTTCCTTGCGCAGGATGTACCCGAGATTGGTGCGGGCGATCTCCTCGTCGTCCACCACCAGCACCTGGGAGGCTTGGAGGCTGCAGAGGGTGCGCATCGCCAGGTATTCCAGGACACACTCCTTGACCTGCTTCAGGTCATAGAGTTGGGACGAAAGGACGCGTTCGGCCCGTTTCAGGTCCAGATTGTCTTCGGTGACCCGATTCCAGGGCAGGGAGATCAGAAAATCGAGGTAATTGAGGCCGATGCTATATTCCGCCGCTGAGGGATCGGTCTTCTCCAGCCGTTCCAGCTCCTTCAGGGCCGCTCTCGCCGCAGCCTCCGGCAACTGGGCCTTCTCCACCGCGGCCCTCAGCTCCAGCAATTCCCGGGCTGGCTTGGGGGGGCGCTCCTCTTCACTCTTCCGAAAAAAGGGCATGTCTGGGGGCCTTCCAGAGAGTATTGAGTATTGAGCTTAAGGGACCAGTATAGAGGAAAACCGGGCCTGGGGCAAACTCCTACGGAGAAGGCAAAAGTAAAAAGTAAAAAGTAAAAATAAAAAAGAATCCGTTTTGCGTTTTTGCCTTTTGCCTTTTTACTTTTTACTTTGTCTTAATTAGCGGCCTCCTCCGGACGCAGGAAGGAGAGGCTGTAGT
>JBAVAG010000013.1:0-98066 GCA_049585595.1 Desulfobaccales bacterium | reverse complement strand
CCTATGGACTGGCCGCCTATAACTACCAGCGGCGAACAATGAGGGAGCGGTATCGCAACGCCGACGGGAAGGCCTGTCCTCTTCCCCTGGGGAGAACCGCCGCCGCTCTTTCCCTAAAAAGGCGCTTACTGGATTCGCTATCCAACCTCGGGAAGTTGACCTCAAGGGACAAAACCCAGAAGACCGAACTCAAATCTACCCTTTATCAAGCCGGGTTCCATCATCCCAATGCCCCGGCCATCTATTTCGGTCTGCGGACCCTCTGCACCTTCCTCTTGCCCCTGCCCTTCATGTTTTTCAATATCTGGCGCGGGCGGGCCGCCAGCATCAGCTTGCTGCTTGGCTGCCTTCTGGCTGGGACCGGCTATTATCTGCCTTACTATATTCTCCAGGTTTCGTTGCGTCGTCGGCAGGATCGCCTAGACCGGGCCTTACCGGATGTCCTGGACTTGATGATCGTCTCCATGGAAGCGGGGTTGGCTTTGCAGGCCACCCTCGTGCGGGTGGCCGACGAGGTCAGGTCCATATCCAAGGAACTCCACAAGGAACTTCAATTCACCAATGCCGAGCTGCGCACCGGCAGCTCCCGGGATACGGCTCTGAAAAACCTGGCGGAGCGCACCGGGGTGCCTAGCATCAAGTCTTTGGTGAGCCTGATACTGCAATCGGAAAAGATGGGGACCAGCATCGCCGAAGCTCTGCGTACCCATGCCGATTTCATCCGGGTGCAGCGGTCCCAGAAGGCTGAGGAGATCGCTGCGAAAATGCCGGTGAAGATCCTATTTCCCATGATGCTCTGCATCATGCCGGTCCTGTTCATAATCATCCTCGGGCCGGGAGCCATCAGGATATCCAGGACCATTCTCAAATAGCCGGCGGGGAGCACCAGATGCGGATTATCGAGGGACTCATTTCATCCAGGCAAAAGAAGAAGCAGCCACTGAGGTCGCACCCCGAGGATGGCCCCGGAGAAATTTCCTCCGCCGCTCCCAGGGAGCAAAGTTGGCGCTTTATGAGATTAATTCGACATGGCCAGCAGCATTGGCGACAGGATCCCGAGAGTGGGGCGGCCATGGTGGAATTTGCCCTGGTTGTTCCGTTTCTAATCTTGGTTCTCTGTGGGATCCTCGATTTTGGAAATTTGTATTATCAAATGGATCTGGTTAACGAGGCGGCCCGGCAAGGGGCGCGGTTAGCTGCTGTCAATGATGAGACCTCTGCAGCTATTAACACCGCGATTCAGCAGAGCTACGGAAAAAATCTGACTGCCGTGGCGAACCCGGCGACCCCCATCTCCGGAAGCAACGTTACGGTCACAGTCACTACCAAGGTGACCATCATGACCCCGGTAATTAACGCCTTTTTTCCGCAAAATCCCTATCCGGTTTCAGGCACCTGCACCATGTACGTGGAATAGGTTCTCTTCCAGGGAGGATTTTTTGATGATAAAAAAATTACTGAAAAGCCAGAAAGGAAGCGTGGCGATATTAGTGGCAGTAACGCTGCCGGTCATTATTGGATTTCTGGGCCTGGCCCTGGACCTAGCAAACCTGGTAGTAGTCCGGACCGAGATGCAAAACGCCGTGGACGCCGCGGTCTGTGCCGGCTGCTTAAAATTATCGGTGCCCATACCGACGGGCCAGGCCCAGGCAAAAACCGAGGCAAATTCTATCCTCACCAGCAATAACTTCTCGTCGGCCAACGCTACGATGACTTTTACTCAAGACACCGTTAAAAATCCCGCTAATGCCCCGGAAATCAACTGCAATCTGACCAATGCGCTGCCAACCTATTTTATGCAGGTGTTGGGTATTAAAACCGTCAATCTCAGTGCCTACGCCGAAGCCATCTTGGAAAGCAAGGTGGAGGATAACCCCGGCGGGCCTTTTAATTATACCCTGTTCTCCAATACCAATTTATCACTTAACGGAGCTATGACGATTCAGGGGGCGGTACATTCCAATGGCCTATTAACTCTTAATGGAAGCCAAAACATTACCCAAGCGGCCGAAGGTTATGGGGGGGTGAGTGTAAATGGCGCCTATGATCTAGGTTCGATTAAGGCTGGTCCGGGGACGACTATAAGCGAAAATGGCGCCGGGAATAACCCCCCCGAATCTTATACTGCAGCAGATATTTCCATGCCTAATTATACTTCGCAGATATTATCTACTCCTGGTCTTATTTCCTATAGTTCTAGCCAGACATTTAATGGCGTTTCCAATTTAACTAACGGCATAGCCGTAAATGGCAGCGTAACCTTAAATGGGGCTATTACTGATACTGGGGCGATTTTGGCAACCGGCACCAGCTCGAACCCCGCCAGTATAACGGTGAATGGCGCCGCAAGTATTAGCGGTTCCAACCAGGTCTTTCTCTATTCAGAATATGGCAATATTACCATTAATGGCGCGGACAACTTTGGGACTGGTACTTCAAGTGTAGTCCTTTATGCCCCTAACGGTACGATAAGCATTAATGGGGCCTCTACTATCAATGGACATGTAATAGGAAACAGTCTCAGCATTAATGGGGGGTCAGACGTTGATGGATTGGACCAGGGAAATGATTACCCGATAATTGCTATAAACTTCGGTTATCATGCCAAATTAATTGATTAGAGGCCACGGCGAAGCTGGTGCTTAAGCAGGCCTCCGCTGATTTCAAGGAGATACCCTCATGGCTAACGTTTTGATCATCGATGACAATGAAATGTTTTGTGAAATGCTCTCCCAAATGGTCACGGACCAGGGACATCAGGTCTCCTATGCCTTTACCCTGGGAGAGGGTTTGGAAACCGCCATTTCCGGGAGATTTGAGGTAATCTTTCTCGACGTGAGTTTGCCCGATGGCAACGGTTTAGAGATTCTCCCCAAGATTCGGGAGATCCCTGACAGCCCGGAAGTCATCATCATCACCGGGTTGGGGGACCAGGACGGCGCCGAGCTCGCCATGAAAAGCGGCGCCTGGGACTATGTGGAAAAACAATCCTCCATCAAACAGATGATGTTGCCCCTGGTGCGGGCCATTAAATATCAGGAGGAGAAAAAAGGCAGGCGCCTCTATGAGGAGGCTCAGCAACCCAAGCCGGGAAAGATCATCGGATTCACCGGCGCCAAAGGCGGAGTCGGCACCAGCACGGTCGCCCTCAATATTGCTGCGGTGCTGGCCGGAAAGAACCGCCAGGTGATCGCCGCGGAGATCAAGTCGGCGCTGGGCAACTTCTCTCTGATGCTGAACCAAAAACCGGAGTCCAATCTGAAGGAATTGTTGGATAGTGAGCCCGGTTCCCTGGCTCCCACCGATTTATCACGGTTTCTCTATAATTCCTCCCCCGGTTTGCGAATCCTCTTCGGGCCGCAAAAGGCCGCGGATTTCGCCGAAATCGACCCACTCCGGGCTACTGCCCTGATCCAGATGCTGGCGGGTTTGGCGGACTATGTCATCCTCGACCTGCCGTGCTATCCTTCCGGGGCCTTGGGCAGCGCCATCCGCCTTTGCAACTATGTAGTTCTGGTCAGCGAACGGGAGCAATTCTCGGTGCGGGCCGGCAAGGCCATGCTGGAATTATTCAGATCCTGGGGGCTGGGGGACGCCAATATCGGCGCGGTCATCACCAACCGTATCGTCCTGCCCGTATCCATGAAACTGGAAAATATTAAAACGCACTTGAACTGCGAAATTCTCGGAGCAGTGCCTTACTCGGAGGAAGCCTGCTCCATGTCCCAGATTTCCGGACAACCCATCGCCCTTTTCCAACCCAATAATATTGCCGCGGCAGCCCTAATCGCCCTGGCCAACAGACTCGCTTAAGGGAGCTTCTCAACGATTATTAATCTCGCGGCATTTTTGGATGGTCTGCCTGGCGACCCCGCATCCAAAAAATTATTTTCAGAAGCTAGTTCAAAACCCTTTTTGCTAAATAACTGTCATTGTGCTCGAAGTGAAGAATCTCGTATTTTAATGGACTCGGATCCTCCATCTCGATCAGGATGACAATCAAAACCTGATTTTGCCATAGTTTCTGGCCGCCTCGCTCCCCATGGCATCGGGTTCCGGGTACCCCAAGAAGGATGATGGCAGGCATTTTGCATGGAGTTCATAGGTAGATGAAGTTGATGGTTTAAACACGAATTCAACGGCAGAGGGCTTACCCTTGGCACAAAGATTCTCGGAAATAGGCGACCTGGTCAGCACTCTCCTTGATGCCATTCCTTCCCCCATATTCGTGGTGGATGATGACATTCAGATCATCGGCTACAACCTAACCGCCTCCCAGATGGTGGCACTGAACCCCGAGCTGGTAATACGCAGGCGCGCCGGGGATATATTGCATTGCTTGCACTCCACCGAGGTCCCCGCAGGTTGCGGCCGAGCTCAACCATGTCAAGAATGCCCGGTAAGGAATTCCGTCAATCTTTCCGTCCAAGGCCATCGGGTGGTGCGCAAAAAAGCCAGGATGGAACTGATAAGAGAAGGTCGCACGGAGCCGGTCTACCTGCTGGTGACTACGGTGCCTTTTACTTATCAAGAGAAGGGTCTTATAATTCTAACCCTGGAAGATATCAGCGAATTGATCGCTTTAAAAAATGTTGTGCCCATCTGCGCGCATTGCAAGAATATCCGCAACGACCAGGAATATTGGCAAGGTGTCGAGAAATATTTTAAGGAGCAGCTGGACCTCGATTTCACACACGGGATTTGCCCCGATTGCGCCAGAAAAATATATCCGGATTTTTATGAAGACCGCAGGGACCTTCAAAAAGAAAGGGCACAACCCTGGGCGAGCCTCGAATAAAGGCAAATGCTTATAACCTCCCAGCTTTTGGATAACCGAAAATGGGGTTGCCTCATGATCCCTGATTGTTGGTCACGGGGGACGGACCTTGAAACCAGAAGAAGCGTTTGATCCTGCCAATCCGGTTGGCAAAGGTGCCCGCATTCTCCTGTTGCTGGCCGACCCTGAAACCCGGGCCCTCCTTAGGAAATGGCTGGCCAGGGACTATCAATTGGAAGTCCTCAAACAGGCGCTTCCGGTTCTCCCGGCCTTCGATCTGGCCATACTGGACTCCGCTCATCTGGTGCGGCCCGAAGGGGGAGTGGAAGAGCTGAAAAGATTGGAGCAGCCGGTCTTTCTGCCCGTTCTCCTCATTGCCTCACCCGGGGACCCCATGCTGGAAAGGCCCCATCTCCCTGCAGGCGTGGATGAGATCATCCTGGCGCCTTTCAACAAATTCGAGTTGCGGGTGCGCTTAGCCAACTTGCTCAATACCCGGAGCCTTTCCATGGACTTACAGCGCTGCCTGGAGCATCCGCCTGGCCAGGTGGCGGCAATCCCCGGGGAATTCCCTCGGGACAATGAGGAGCTGGTCCTGAAGGCAAGGCTGCTGGACCTGGTTCCAAATCCCATCTATGTCTCGGATTTTGGAGGCAATTTCATACTGGTCAACGAAGCCGCCTGCCAATGCCGCGGTTACGGCCGGGAAGAGTTAATGGGATTAAATTTGGAGCAGCTCATAACTCCGGAACTGGCCCGCAGCAGGCCCCAAAGACTCCAGGACCTGCAGGACCGGGGGGAACTATTATTCGAGTCCAGGGGCTTTCGCAAGGACGGTTCCATCCTGCCGTTGGAAATCCACGCCCGGGTCATTGATTTTCAAGGCCGCAAAGTCATCCTCAGCGTCGCCCGAGACATCTCAGAACGTGAACGGAGCGCCCAGATCCAGGCCGGAATGGAGGCCCAATTGCACCAGATGGCGAAGTTGGAGGCCTTGGGCACCTTTGCCGGAGGGATTGCCCACGAATTCAACAATGTCCTCGGAACCATGAAAGGCTACCTGGAGTTGGCCTGCATGACCCTGGATACGGTGACGGGCGCCGAGAAGATCCGGACTAAATTGGAAGCCTCCTTAAGGGCTGGGGACCGGGCCCGAGACCTGGTCAAACAGATTCTTGCCTTCAGCCGCCAAAATGAGGGGGAGCCCAGGCCGCTGGAGATTCTGTCCATCGTCAAGGAGTCGCTTAAGTTGCTGCGGGCTTCCCTGCCCGCCACAATTGAGATCCGCCAATATCTGGCTCCTCAGTGCGGCCTGGTGATGGCCGATCCTGTACAGATTAGCCAAATTTTGATGAATCTCAGCAGCAACGCCTTTGAAGCGATGCGGGAAACCGGGGGAGTCCTGCAAATCGACCTGGAGCCGGTGTGCCTGGAGGCCGGTCCTGTCGAACCCGGCGTTGAGCTCAAATCCGGGCCTTACCTTAGACTCACCGTCAAGGACAACGGTCATGGCATGGATCACCCGACCCTGAGGCGCGTATTCGATCCTTTTTTCACCACCAAGCCAGTTGGCGAGGGCACCGGCTTAGGCCTGTCCGCAGTCCACGGGATTGTCCAGGGCCTGGGCGGCGCCATCGGGGTAACGAGTGAGTCAGGGAAAGGCAGCGCCTTCCGGGTCTATCTCCCCAGCTATCAGAGCCCCTCAGCCCCGGAACTATCCATGACCGGGCCCATCCCCCGGGGGACGGAGCATATTCTCCTGGTGGATGATGAAGCCCCCATCGTTCAGATCGCCACCGAATTTTTGCAAGGCCTGGGATACCGGGTTACCGCCTTTACCAGCGGCCCCAAGGCCTGGGAAGAGTTCCAGGTTCAGCCGCAGGCCTTTGACCTGTTGATTACCGACCTGACCATGCCGTTGATGACCGGGCTCGACCTGGCTGAGGCCGCCCTTAAGCTTCGCCCGGACCTCCGGGTTCTTCTTACCACCGGCTACAGCGAGGCGAATATTATCGAGCAGGCCCAAGAGGTGGGAATCCTCCAGTGCCTGCTGAAACCCCTGGTCTTGCGGCACCTGGGTTGGACCATGCGGCGGCATTTGGACAGAAAAAATGGACGTGGACGACAAGGCTCCCAGGCACCAGTACCTTGGAATATTTGCAGAGGAAAATAAAGGATAAAAAGAATTCTCCCGCCGGCAGCCGGCGGTCCCATGAAGGTTTCTAGTCAACCATGATTCCCGGACGCCAGCCGTTCCCGGAAGGTGTCCACGGCCTGGGGGATGAGCCTCCGGATGAATACAACCCGGTCGAGGTGGTTTAGTCGGGAGTAGGCCTGATAATCCGGGTGGTCCGTGGACAATCGGGGAATCTCCCGCGCAAATTGCAATTGCCGGCGCCAGGCCTCTTGCACCAGTTGCATGATGGGGCGCTCCCCCCCGGGGACCGCCTCTAACCAGCCCAGTCGGCGCATCAGCTCAAACCTCACCCGATCCACCAAGGCGAAGGCGGTGTCCATTATCTTCAATTTGACGGCGTATTCCAGGTCATCCAGGCGAAAGCGCAGCGAACCGCCCAGGCCCCTGCTCCCCATGATCAGATCGAAAAAGACGTAGAGATTCTCTTCCCCGGGGCTAGCCAGATAGAGGAGGGTGGTGGGACTCAAATCCTCAAAGCGGGTTTCTGGGCCGAATTGTTCCTGGAAGCGTGCCAGCCAGGTACGAAAGCCATGGTCCGCCGTCATCCTGGCCCGGAAGCGCTCCAGATCGATGACTTCAGCAACCATCATCCTCGCGGTCCTCAACCTGTTGGGACACCAGTTTGAGCCCCCCATAGATATAGTGGATCCCGGAAAAGGCGGTGAGGCCGGCAGTGATATAAAAACAGGCGGTCAAAATGCCGGTTGGCAGATGGCATAATTTGGCCTTTGCCAGCAACACCAAGCCTATAGTCAGCAACTGGCCGGTAGTGGTACATTTCCCAGCCAGGGACGGCTTGATCACCAAGGGATAATCCGTCAGGACCAGGATGAGCACCCCCAGTCCCAGAATGACGTCCCGGCTGATGACCATCACCGTCAGCCAGGAGGGGATTACTCGAAAAATGCTTAAAGTCACGAAACTGGTGGACATCAAAAGTTTATCCGCCAGGGGGTCCAGGTAGCTCCCCAGGCGGGATTTCTGCTGCCACCAGCGGGCGATCAGCCCGTCTGCCAGGTCACTCAAGCCGGCCAGGATAAAGACGATAAGTGCCTGGCGATAGCGGCCCTGTATCAAAAAAATGATGAATAAAGGCGTAAGGACAATCCGGGTAAGGGTGATGAGGTTGGGAATGGTCAAACGGGCTTGGGAAAGGGGCGGAGAAACCATGATGGAGTTTTGATTTTCGACTCTGGATTGGCGATTTTGCAGTTCGAATTTTGGATCTAACAGTATGCTAACATAGAAATGGACAGATAACCATTGGTTTAAAGGGGCTGCGCAATTTTCCCGGCGAACCGGGAAGAAACTCTATTGCGAATTTCCGATTATAGGTATCTGATCTGAGGCCGCGGTGGCAAAACGACCGGTGTGGGTTTTTCCTTCGACGGGTCGCGAAATTATTATACATTATCAGCAGCTATTTTCCGGATCTCCGGACCCTTGCCAAGCCGCGTCTTCGGAACTTCCGGCGGCAGCCCTCAACCATAGGTTTACACGAGATACTGCCTCTGGAAAGTCAATACTTGCAACTCGGGAGGTTGCCATGCGGGCTGTGGTGCAGCGGGTCACCGAAGCCTGGGTTCGGGTGGCCGGAGAGGAAGTGGCCAGGATTGGCCAGGGCCTCCTGGTCCTGGCGGGAGTAGCCCTTGATGATGGCCCCGGCGATGTGGACTATCTGGCTCAAAAGCTGGCCCATCTCAGGGTCTTTCCAGGGGCGGACCGCCTCCTCCAGCTATCCCTTCTGGACACCGGCTTCGAGGTGTTGCTGGTCTCCCAGTTCACCATCCTGGGGGATTGCCGCAAGGGCCGCCGCCCCTCCTTTGACGCCGCGGCGCCTCCGGAGCTGGCCGAAAGGCTCTACCAGGATTTGGCCGCCGGGCTAACCGGTCACGGTCTCAGAGTGGCCACCGGCCGCTTCCGCCAGATGATGGAAGTGGGCCTCATCAACGACGGCCCGGTCACCCTGCTGCTGGACAGCAAAAAAACCTTTTGAGGCACCCGGGGGGTTGACGAGGCTGCAGGGGCGGTCCGATGTGTCCGAGCCCTTGAGCAATAGAACCTTCTGAGGCCTCCGGGGTTTGATATAATCGTGATCACAAATTGGGTATTCCCAGGTTTAGCGACTGAGCTGTTGCTTGTGCCCGGGAGCTTCTTCCGGACTTTCGGCTCGATCTTGGCAGCCGATTTCCTAAATCCGGCAAAGGCATTCTTTATCGCAAACGGGAAATGGCAAATGGGAAACACAAGCAAAACGCAGGCTAAAGCCTGCGGCTACCAAACCTGGTATCGCCTTGGAATGGTCCCCTCCCCCGGCAGCGGCAAAGGGCCTGTTGCCATATTTAAGAAATCGAGTACTTAATCATTAACCTAATGACCGAAAACCCTCTCAACGCAAAACCCAGTCTATGCTGCCCATTTACTTGAAAGAGCAGGATTTTTCCCCTCCTGAGGAGCCCATCTACTACCTCCTGACCGGGCAGGGCCTCTTTCTGGTGAAACGCACCCCCTTTTTCGAGGCGGTGCTGCCCGCCGCCGGCATACCCTGGCTGGCTCCCCAGGAACCTGGGGTACGCCTTTGCGGCCCCCCGTTGCCCGCAGAGCTGCTGCTCCAGGCGGTGGCTTTTTTCCGGGCGGTGTATGCCCGCCATCAGAGCGAAGCCGTGGCCCTCCTATCCTGGCGGGAGAAAGCCCACTCCTATGAACTGGTCATACCCCACCAGACGGTGGGCGGCGGCCATTGCGACTACATGGTTCGCGATTTCCCAGCCGGCCTCCTCCGCCTGGGCACCATTCACAGCCACGCCGGCCTTGAGGCCTTCCACTCGCAACGTGACGAAGCCGACGAGCGCCACGAAGACGGCTTTCACCTCACCGTGGGCAACCTCGACGGCGACCTGAGCCTTTCCTGCTCCGTGGTAGTGCAGGGAAACCGCGGCTATCTGCCACCGGAACACCTCATCTCCCCCTATCCCATTCCCTGGGATGAGGCGCTTCCGGTCGGGGATTGGGCCGCAGAGGTGGAGGACAAGGTAACCCCCCTGCCCCGCCCCATCGAGTTCGGCGCCTGAAGGGGCGCTTTGGCGTATTTTCCAGGTTGATAACGAAATTACCGTCAGCGCCGGGAGGAACGGTACCTTAGATGGGCAAAACTAGCGAGATCAAGGCCATCGGCATCGGCGGCATCGGCTGCGCCTTGCTGCCCTTCCTCTGCCGCTACCTGCAATATTCCGCAGGTCGGACCCGCCTCACCCTTATCGACGGCGACTATTTTCAGCAGGCCAACGCCCCTCGCCAGGCCTTTAGCCGACCCGGCAACAAGGCCGAGGTCAAGGCCCGGGAGCTGGCCCGGGAGTTCGAGGGAATCTCCCTGCGCGCTGTGCCTGAATACCTGAGCGCCGCCAACCTCCACCATCTGATCAGGGAGGGGGATATCGTCTTTCTGATGGTGGATAACTACGCCTCCCGCCACCTGGTGGACGGCTACGCCGCTGCCCTCCAAGACCTCACCCTGATTTCCGGGGGCAACGATTACGAAGACGGCAACGTTCAGATTTACCTGCGGCGGGCCGGCCGGGATTTGACTCCCTCCCTGGGACGCTATCACCCCGAGATCGCCCAGCCCGGGGACCGAAACCCAGCCGAACTCTCCTGTGAAGAGCTCATGGCCGCCGGCGCCCCCCAGCTTCTGTTCACCAACCTCATGGTGGCCAGCCTGATGCTCAACGCCTTCTATAGCCTGCGGCAGGGCTCTCCTGATTACGGCGAAGTCTACCTGGATATCCGCCAAAATCTCTGTCGCCCCGTTGCCCGGCCGCTGTAATCACAGCTTCCCTGCAAAAGGTTCTTGCGGCGTAGGGGCGGACAGTGGCACAGGCTTCCAGCCTGTGTTTGGGTGCGCCCCTACTCAAGTTCAGGCAACCCGAAAAAAAATCGGGGGAACACCCTTCTGGGCTTCCCCCGCAAATTCATATCTAGCGGACCTGTTTGCTTGAGCCTTCCCTATCCCACCGCCCTCAATTTTCTTACCCTTCTCTTGAGCTTCTTCCCGGGGTACCCCTGCCTTCCTTCCCTTCCGCCGGGGATTTCCACCATGAAATCATAGTTCTTGCACATGAAGGGGTAGGAGTTGGGATTGGCACAGATATTCAAGCAGTAAAAAGGCTTGCCTTCACAATAGGCCGTCACCGGGAAATGGCGCACCCAGGCAGAGTATTCGATCCAGCTATGGGCCGGAATGATCAAGGTGGCGTCGCTATTGCGCGAATAGAGCGAAACGTCGCAATTGCTCTTATTCTTGATGATCCCCGTGTACTCGCGGGGCCGTTCATATTGCCCCGCAGCCTCCGGGGTAAAAGGATACTGCACATTCGGCAACGCCCCCGAATCCCCCTTCACGGGTTCGAAACCCATGCACGCATTGCAGTCCGCAGATTCACCGACGGGATAGGCATAGGCGCGTTGCACATGATCGGTGGGGAAACCCACCACTAACCAGAACATGGCCAAGATAAGAAAAATTATCTTTTTGTCCATAGAGTTATCCACCATTTATTGGATTGGCTGGTGTCCAATTGGTTTCGATAAACCACCATCTTCGGTAATAAGGGAACGAACCTTCCCTTATAACCAAACTATTAGAGTCAATCAATCATTAAAAACCTTTTAGCCATTTGTCAAGGGATTTATTGTGAAAATCTACAATTTTTTACATAGTACAGGCTGATTGCACTTTAATACATCCATAAAAGAAGCCAATAAGGCAATCCCTGATTTTGAAAGGACAAATCCCCGATTTTTTAATGGTACTAGTTTTGAAGAGAATTAGGTTCCTTCGGTTCAGGGGAAGGGGCTGTTGCGAAGTTCAACGGCTTGATAACTCGCCGCGTCTGAAACGTCTGGGAAGCAGGAGGAATAAAACCCTTAGAAAAACCGCCAGCGGGATTGATGTAGATTTCGTAAGGCCCTTTTTCCCTAGTCTTTTCAAGCCGGCTCAAATAATGCCGGTTTTTGACCCGGCCTGCCGCGGCTCAGGGCCACAGCTCTCCACCTTACGACAAATCTACCGCCTCACCGGTTAAGGCCGCCACTTCCGCAAGCAGGGCGCGCAGCAACTCTGCCTCTGGCACCTGGCGCAGTTTGCGCCCCTTTTTGAACAGGACCCCCACCCCGGCGCCTCCAGCCACGCCGACGTCCGCCTCCCGGGCCTCCCCCGGGCCGTTCACCACGCAGCCCATGATGGCCACCTTCAGCGGCGTGGTCACCGCCAGCAGGCGGCGCTCCGCCTCCTCGGCCAGGGAGAAGAGGTCCAGGCGGCAGCGGCCGCAGGTGGGGCAGGAAATCAGTTCCACCCCCCGCTCCCTGAGATGCAGGGCCCGGAGAATCTCATAGGCCGCCCGCACCTCCTCCACCGGGTCCCGGGTGAGTGAGACCCGGATGGTGTCGCCGATGCCCTGGGCCAGCAGCATGCCGATCCCCAGGGCAGACTTCACCGTTCCGGCGATCAGGCCCCCGGCTTCGGTCACCCCCAGGTGCAAAGGATAATCCGTCCGGCGCGACACCTTCCGGTAGGCCGCCACTGTTACCAAGACATCGGAAGATTTCAAAGAAATCTTGAAGTCAAAAAAGCCCCAGTCCTCAAATTTCTTGACCCAGCGGAGGGCGCTGGCCGCCAGGGCCGCGGCGGTGGGGGCCCCGTACTTTTCAAGCAGGTCCGGCTCCAGGGAGCCGGCATTTACCCCCAGTCGCAGCGGCACGCCTCGTTGCCGGCAGGCCTCCAGCACCTGGCGGGTCTTCTTCTCCCCTCCCAGGTTGCCGGGGTTGATGCGGATGGCGTCAGCCCCTTGCTCCAGGGCGGCCAAAGCCAGACGATGATTGAAATGGATGTCGGCAATCAGGGGCAGCGGGCTCTCTTTCTTGATTTCCCCCAGCGCCTGGGCCGCCTTCTGATCCGGCACCGCCAGCCGGGCCACCTCGCAGCCGGCCGCAGCCAATCTCTGGATCTGGGCCAGGGTAGCTCCCACCTTCCTGGTGTCGGTGTTGGTCATGGACTGCACCACCACCGGGGCGCCGCCGCCGATCTGCACACCCCCGATCCGGATGGCCCGGGTAGGTTTGCGTTTTATCCGCAAGGTTTTATCTTTCTGAGTCATATATTTCCTAGATTTTAGCGGAACCGGTTCGCAGACGCAAGTTGCGGCCCCGGCCTCCGCCGGGGCGGACCTTAGAAGACTGTTTTCTGTTTTCTGTCACTTAGGCATCCGGACTCACTACAACCTGGCGCCCCAGGCTTCCAGCTTCTGTCCGGACGTATAGGGCGGCTGGGCCCGCCGAATTTCGGCGGCCCTAGGCCGCCCTATCCTCCAAAACCCGGTGGCATAGGCGTCTCGCCTGTGCGGAGTAGTCTAAAGCTTTCGATGAGATGGCTTTAAGGTCGACGCAGGATTTTAGAAGACTGTTTTCTGTTTTCTGTTTTCTGTCACTTAGGCATCCGGACTCACTACAACCTGGCGCCCCAGGCTTCCGGCCTGTGCCTGACCTTAGACGGCGGGCTGGGCCCGCCGAATTTTGCCGGCTGCAATCCGCTCCGGGCGGCTATCTTTTCCGTCCATAAAAGATGAGTTGAGGCATTTCCACGTTGCCCATGAAGGGGATGGCTGCCTGGATGGTCTCCAGGCGAGAGAGCTCATAGCCCGGAAATTGCCCTTTTAATTCTTGGGGAGTGGGGAAATGGTGTACCAATTTGCCGTCCGGAGTAGCGATGTCCACCAGGGTGCCGGGCTCCAGTTCCCTGGTACCGGGCAGCATCACACTGGCGGCGAAGATAAGGGGTGAAACATAAATGAACAGATGGGCGCCGACCTTCAATACCCGGTCCAACTCCCGGCAACATTCCCGAAAAGCGGCCGCGTCACCGTGACTGATTACGTTGATGCTGACTCCCAGATCGAAGCGACGAGTTGCTACGGGCAGACGGCGTAGATCGGCTAAGAGCAAAGGAGCCGATAAGGCGGCGGCTTGGAGACGGCCCTTGAGCACCCGGAGCACCGAGGCCTCCCGATCCACCCCCACCACCTGAAAGCCATCCTGCGCCATGGGTAGGAGATGGCGGCCCACCCCGCAGCCCGCATCCAGGACCCGCTGGCAGCCTGCCAGTCTCAGAGCCGGCACCAAGGCCAGTAACTCCGGGTTGGGCTGCAGCTCTTGCATCCTGGGAGCTGCGAAAATTTCCCCCCAATCGGCCATATCAGTCTCCTAGGCACAGATTCTGCATGTCCAGAAAGTTATCTATTCAAAGTCGCCCCGTCAATCTTCTTTTCTTGTCCGGGGCTTCCGTTTATAATTACGGGGCGCCTACTTGTAAAAAGCGGATAGCTTCTCTGAGGTGAAGACATGATTCCCCGATATAGCCGCAAGGAAATGGCCCGCATCTGGGGCGAAGAGAACAAATATGCCAGTTGGCTCCAGGTGGAGCTGGCGGCCCTTACGGCCATGGCCGAGTGCGGCCTCATCCCCCGGGAGACACCGGCCCGGGCCGCCGCCAAGGCCGCCTGCGACGTGGATCAGATTCTGGCCCTGGAAGAAAAGACCCATCATGACGTGGCCGCCTTTGTGGACCAGGTAGCCGCCTGTTTGGGGGAGGACGGCCGCTATTTCCACTTCGGGCTCACTTCCTCGGACGTACTGGATACCGCCCTGGCCCTGCGCCTGATGGAAGCCGCCGACCTCTTGCAAACCGACCTCGATGAGCTGCTCAAGGTCCTGAAAGAGAGGGCCTATGAATTTAAGGACCTGCCCATGGTGGGCCGCACCCATGGGGTGCACGCCGAACCGACTACCCTGGGATTGAAATTCGCCTTGTGGTTTGCAGAGTTTGAGCGGCAACGCGCCCGTCTGGCGGCCGCCCGCCAAACCATCGCGGTGGGCAAGCTCTCCGGCGCGGTGGGTACCTTTGCCCACCTGCCCCCGGAGGTCGAGGCCAAGACTTGCGCCCGCCTGGGACTTGCCCCGGCCACCATCTCCACCCAGGTGATTCAGCGGGACCGGCACGCCGAGTACTTTCTCACCCTGGCCTTGATCGGCGCCAGCATCGAGAAGGTGGCCCTGGAGATCCGCCACCTGCAGCGCACCGAGGTGCGGGAGGCCGAGGAGGCCTTCGCCGCCGGCCAGAAGGGCTCTTCCGCCATGCCCCACAAGCGCAACCCGGTTCTGTCCGAGAACCTCTGCGGCCTGGCCCGGCTGCTCCGGGCCAATGCCCTGGCGGCCCTGGAAAACGTGCCCCTGTGGCACGAGCGGGACATCAGCCATTCCTCGGTGGAACGGCTCATCGCCCCGGACAGCACCGTGCTCCTGGACTTCATGCTGGCTCGCCTGACCCGCTTGCTCAAGAATCTTACAGTTTATCCGAATAATATGTTGAAGAACCTCAACCTCACCCACGGCCTGATCTTCTCCCAGGGCCTGCTGCTGGCGCTGATTGGCAAAGGCCTGAGCCGGGACACGGCTTACCGGTTGGTGCAGCGCCCGGCCATGCAGGTCTGGGAGCAGGGAGGCGAGTTTGCGGCGTTGGTCCAGGCGGATGCCGAGATCGCCCGGTGTCTGACCCCCGAGGAACTGGCCCCTATCTTCGACCTGAGCCGCTACCTGCGCCACGTCGATGCCATTTTTGCCCGGGTGTTTGGGGGAAGTGAATAGTAGGATTTAAGCGGCCCCGGCCCGGGGCAGATGCGGTGACGCAGCCGCAGCCATTACCTGGCGCGTCGCCGATTCGCGGCCAGGCTGAAGAAATGCTAAAATATTTTCTAGGAGTGGAGCCTCAGTTAAATTAAGATTGGGATGGGTGGAGGCAAATGGCACACAATAATCTTCCCGAAAAATTTAGCCCCGGTCGTCTTCTTAATCTCCCTTTTCTAATAATCCTTTTGACTCTCTGCGCCTGTTCCTCCAAAGAACCACCCTTGAGTCCCGGCGCCGCCTCTTTCAAGCATGAGGCCAAGGACTGCATCCAGCGGCTGACGGCGTCGCTGGCGGAAGCGGTGGCCCAACGGGACCCGGCAGCCATCAATAAGGACCTGGCAACGGCCGAAACGGGTATTAAACTCTGCCGCATGTGCCCTTTCCAGATCGGCGTCGTGGACCCGGACGGAGAAATCCTCGCAAGGTATCCCGAGAAAAAAGGGCTGCTCAATTTCTCCGGCTACGGTTTTTTTGATCAGGTCGTGAAAACCCGTAAGATCTCCCAACAACGCTTCTTTTTACAGGATGGCTCTAAGATTTATATCATTGCTGTCCCACTCCTCCATGAGGACCGGTTGGTTGGGATAGTGGGCTTCAGCTTCGACGCCACGGAAGCGTCCCACAGGTGGGATCTGACCGATAAAGAGTTCCTGGCTCTCGATTTTAATAAATAGCTCACCCCTTACGAGATTCGCAGGCCCGGAAGAGCCAAATGGCGGGTCCGGCGATTTCCGGGATATTATGCCGCACCCCCCCCACCCGAGTAGCAACTTCACTTTAAAGGTGGCCGGCCAGAAAGGCCGGGAACTCAATCTCGCCATCTCCGGCCGCATCGCCCTGGAAAATTTGAGCCTCTTTAACGAGGAAGTCTCGGCCCTGCTGACGAGAAAGACCCCCGTCAAACTGACCGTGGATCTGGCCGGAGTGGAATATCTGGACAGTGCCGGGGCCCTGGGGCTCCTGCAGCTTGAGAGCGAGTCCAAAGCCAGGTCCGTGCCCCTGCAGTTTGTCAATCTAAGCCAGAAGGCTAAGGGTATCATGGGCCTCATCGACCCCGAAGCCCTGAAGATCCCTCCTTTGATCAAAGAGCGGGGGAGCGCCAGTTTGGTTGAGCAACTGGGTGAGGGCAGCCGCCATTTCGTCAATGATCTGGTGGAGGTGACCGTTTTTCTGGGAGCCCTCCTCATCAGCCTGGTGCAAGCATTGCTTCATCCTCGTTCGGTCCGCTGGCCGGACGTAACCTATTATATGAAAAGAGCGGGCGCGGACGGACTGCCCATCGTCGGGCTCCTCAGCTTCCTCCTGGGACTCATTATCGCCTTCATGTCTTCGCTGCAGCTCAAACAATTCGGGGCCAATATCTTTGTGGCCTCTCTGCTGGCCATTGGCATGGTCAAGGAACTGGGCCCCATCATGACCGCCATTCTGGTAGCCGGGAGGTCGGGTTCTGCCTTTGCCGCAGAAATCGGCACCATGAAGGTCAATGAAGAGGTGGACGCCCTGGTCACCATGGGTTTCGACCCCATCAGGTTTCTGGCGACCCCCAAGGTCCTGGCAGCCATCATCGTGGTTCCCCTCCTCACCATTTACGCCGATATCTTCGGGATCGCCGGCGGCCTGGTGGTGGGGGTCTTGGGCCTGGACCTGACACCTTACGCTTACCTGAAGGAGACCCAGACCAGCCTGGCCTTGTTGGATATTCTGCTCAGCCTCCTGAAGGCCGGAGTCTTTGCAGTGCTCATTGCGGGCATCGGCTGCCAGCGGGGTTTTCAGGTGCGCGGGGGGGCCGCGGCGGTGGGTTCGGCCACAACTTCGGCGGTGGTGGCCGCCCTTTTTCTTATAATTGTCACCGATTCAGCCTTTGCCCTGGCTTTTCAATATTTAGGGATTTAACCGAAGAGTCAGCAAATCGTTTTGGCTATATGGGCTAATTTTCGTATCCCTGATTAGGGACCAGCCAAAGGAAACCCCTTGGAAAAGGCCAGTCAAGACCCCATCATCGTGGTGGACGGACTCACCGCCCGCTTTGGGGAGAATACCGTCTTCGAACGGATCAGCTTCCAGGTTAACCGCGGTGAAATCCTGGTGATTCTTGGGGGAAGCGGCTGCGGCAAATCGACCCTGCTCAAACATCTGATTGGCCTTTATCGGCCCGCGGCGGGGAGAGTGCTGGTCAATGGCATCGATATTATGACGGAAGACGAAGGACTGCTCCATTCCTTCAAAACCGGGATCGGGGTGCTCTTTCAGTCCGGCGCCCTCTTCGGGTCCATGACCCTGGCTCAAAACGTGGGCTTAACCCTCCAGGAATTTACCGACCTGAATGAGGAGACCATCGAACTCATTGTGAGGATGAAACTGGCCCTGGTTAATCTGGCCGGGTATGAAAACCACCTCCCCGAAGAGATCTCCGGGGGGATGGCGAAACGAGCGGGACTGGCCCGGGCCATGGCGCTGGACCCTGCAATCCTCTTCTTCGATGAACCCTCGGCGGGATTGGATCCCATAACCGCAGTGGAACTGGACAACTTGATCAAAAGCCTCAATGCCGGGATGGGCACGACCATGGTGGTGGTCACCCATGAACTGGAGTCAATCTTTGCCATTGCCCACCGGGTGATAATGTTGGATAAGAGCGCCAGGGGAATCATCGCTGAAGGCGATCCCCGCGACCTCAAGGAGCATTCCCCGGACCCCCGGGTGCTAAACTTCTTTAACCGAAAGCCTGCCGGCAGCGATCAGCTTAAGGGATCATAGATATGGCTAAAAAATCTACCGACTTCATTCTGGGGCTCTTTGTGATCCTGGGATTCTTTTTGGCGGTGGCCGGTATCATCTGGGTGGGAGCCAGCAGCTTCTTTCAAAAAGGGAAGGACTACGTCTCGTACTTCGACGAATCGGTGGAGGGCCTGCAGGCAGATTCCAGCGTCAAATACCGGGGCGTAGATGTGGGCCGGGTGCAGGAGATTGAGGTGGCGCCCGATGGTAAACTGGTCGGGGTGGTCATGAAGATCAACCTGCGGGGTAATTTATCCAAGACCACCATAGCTCAACTGAGGTCGGCCGGCATCACCGGGGTAAAATTCATCGGGCTTGACCGGCCCTCACCCGGGAAGCAGGCCTTGTCACCCAAGATTGACTTCCCTTCCGAATATCCCATAATCCCCACCCAGCCTTCCGAGATCCAGCGCCTCATTAACTCCGCCAACCTCATTATGGAAAAGTTCCAACAGGTTGACACGAAACGCATTTCCGACCAGGTCATCCTCACGACCAGGGCTATGCAAGACTTCCTGCAGGGCAAGGAGATGACCGGAATCCTGGCGAGACTGCATGGCACTGCGACCAACCTGGATAAGTTCACCGGACGGGTCAACGATACGGTCAGCGCCAAAAAGCTGGATGAGATTCTGACGGAAACCCGGGATTCCATCAAGGAAGTCCACGCCCTAGCAGCCAGTGTCGAGAAAGAGGTGCAGGCCATGAAGCTTTCGGAAACGCTGTCCCGATACCGCACCGTCGCCCAGGACGCGGCGTCACTCACCGACAGTCTCCAGCGCGCCTCGGCCTCCCTGGACCAATTCCTGGAACGGGTCAAGGAGCGGCCGCCCGATCTTTTATTCGGCAAACCGCCTCAAAAGAGATGGAATGAATAACCCAAGGTGAACGGATGAGAAAACTGGAACCCTGGCCGGTGCCGCTCCAATCGGTGGCAACCCTGATGTTCTGGTTGTCCCTGATTTTCCTGTTGTCGGGATGTGGAAAACCGCCCCTGCCGGTGGAGAAATATATCCTGGAATACTCCTCCCCAGAGATTGGGGCCCGCCCCCAGCTCGACCAGGGCCTCACGGTGGAGCAGTTCGCAGTGGCGCAGGCGTTTAACACCAGCGATATGGTATATCGGCCCAGCCCCTATCAAAGTGAGGTTTACCGCTACCACCGCTGGCGGGTCAACCCCGGGTACCTGGTAACCGACTACCTCGTCAGAGACCTGCGCAACTCCCGGCTGTTCCGGGGGGTCTTTCTGGCCCCCAACTCCGGGAACAGCCGCTATCGGTTGGAAGGGGCGGTGGAAGATTTCGAGGAAGTCGATGACCCCGATGGCTGGAAGGCCTCCCTGGCCATTAACGTCACTCTCATCGATACGCAGCAGGAGCTTTTGCCGCAAAGGGTGGTTTTCCAGAGAAGTTATAAGGCCGTGGAGCCAATGCCCACGAAGAGCCCCCAGGGCCTGGCCCAGGGGATGAGCCAGGCCATGAAGAGCATATCGGCCCAGGTCATCGAGGATATTTACCAGGCCTGCCGCAAGAGGCCACCGGTTAAGGAAAAGTGAGGCGTATTTAAAGAGATCGGCCACCCTCTCAGCTTCCGAGCCGCGACTGGCACTCAGTTCCACCTTAGACAAAAGACGGCGTTGGGCAGCAGACTGCCTAACCCGGGACAGGGCTGGGCCCTTAAGGCCACGCCCGTTTATGGGCGGGTCCGGATTTCGTCCGGGGTTTAGTGGCCTTTCTGGAGAAGCGCCGGCAGAGGAAAAAAGCAAGTTAACTTATTCAGGATCATGGTCATCTAACCTATCAGAAAAGGCATTCCGCCAACTTAAAGACAACTTGCGGGGGTACGTATGAAAAGGTCAATTATTTTTTTGCTGCTGGCAGTCGTGCTGGCTGGAGGCGCCATCGGCGTGACGTCGGGACCTTGTTCCGCCCAGGGCTATTACTATGCCCACCCGGTCCAACCGGTTGTCGTCCAGCCGTATGTTGGGACCAATACGCCCTGGACCTTTTTTAAAGGCGATTGGTTCTTGAATGGGATCCTGTATTACTTTTTCGGCCCTAAAATTGGATTTGCCCCGTATTACGCATACCCTCAAACCTATATTGTGAGACCCGGAAACTGGTATGCGCCGGGGTGGGATCAGTGGTATCGGGGCCATCCGCAATACTGGTCTAATTTTGAGCACCAGTATCCTCAATGGCGCGATCACGCGGTTGGCCAGCACTATGACCAGAATTTTTATAACCGCTACAATCACGGCCAGGGGGGAGGTTGGAATCGAGGAGTCCAGAGCGCAGGAACCGGTGGCCCCGGGTATCATCCCCAAGGAGGCACTACCCCGGGCTATCATCCTCAGGGCACCACTCCGGGGTATCATCCCCAAGGAGCTCCCGGGTATCGTCCTCAAGGGGGTACCGGTACCGTTCCGGGGTATCGTCCCCAGGGAGGCACTAATCCTGGATATCGTCCCCAGGGAGGTGGCACTCCCGGGTATCATCCCCAGGCGGGTGGCACTCCGGGATATCATCCTCAGGGAGGCACATCTCCTAAATATAAGCCTGCCACTCCCGGCGCTGCTAAACCCGGGACGCCTCCTCCTCATGAGGAACATCATCAGCCGTAATTCTCCTGCCGCTGCCAGATCCCAGATCGCTCCACCCGGGGCGATCTGGGCTTTTTTGGAAAGCTGAATCAACTATACCCACTTTAGTTGAATGGCCATCTGAGCCTACTTTTGGGCGAGATGAGAGAAATACCCTCAGGCTTCTTCTTCTTCTTGCCAATGAATACATTGCGCCGGACACTGGTCCATGGCCTGCTGGACCTGGTCCTCCGGGGCGCCAAAGGCGTTGATGACCTCTGAATGTCCCAGGACTTCATTGAGGCGGAAGACTTCGGGACAGACTTGCTCGCAATTGCCGCAGGCAATGCACTCTTCGATTTCTATCATGGGATTGCGCCGAACCATCTTTAGACCTCATTGTTAGGATGGCCCTTAATCTTCCCAGTGAATACATGACACCGGGCAGGTGTCCATGGCTTCCTGGATCAGTTCTTCGGGGCCTCCCTCCGGTTTTATAACTTCTGCCTTTTCCTCGCCTTCCTTCATCTGGAAGACCTCGGGACAGATCTCCAGGCAAGATCCGCAGCCGATGCATTCTTCTTCATCGATGTAAACCGCCTTAGTCATAATCGTTTCCTCGTCTCCAAATATTTATTCCATTATCAAATGGGCGGGGCAATGGTGACCAGAAGTCGCAATTCGGTCTTGGCCCTGATGCCGTGGGGTTCGGCGATCTCGCAAATCAGCACGTCCCCCCGGGCGGCGGCCAGCGTGGCCCCGTCTTTTCCGAGAAATTCCCCCTCACCCTCTAAGACCACCAAACTTACCTGCCCCTCGATGTCGTGGGCATGCACCGGGAGTTCCTGTCCAGCTTTGAAATTGAAGTTAATGATTTTGAAATAAGGGGAGTCATGCACCAGAAGCTTTTTCATACTCTTTTCGTTGAAATCGTTGGCCTCGAAGATATTGATCTTTTTCATAGTTCTTCTCCTCTGGAAAAGTTTTTGCTTGAATATACTAGGCCGCCTTGACACGGGCAGATGCTCAACTGCCAAATCAATCCTCTGCCAGCTCATGGGCGAGCTGGTGGTGCTGCTCGTGCCCCCCTGCGCCGATTTCTTCAGCTTCGGGCTTTTAAAAAAACCTATTAACCTTTGGGCCCCGGGGAGGAAGGGCTTGCTCCCCGGGTGATGGTCCAATAGGTTAAGGTTGCGGCCATTACCATGGGGACCACCCCCAGGAAAATGAAAACCAGATCGCCGGGCATCCTGCACCATTCGATGAAACGTACGTAGCTCCGTCCCGTGTAAGCCAGGCTGCGGGCGTGCCAATAACCATTAATCAGGACGTCGTAAAACTGCAAAACCCCCCCGGGGAAGAGGTTGCCCACCACCATCAGGGCCAGGCCGATATTCAACCCCCAGAAGGACACCCGGATATATTTTTCCGGACTGGCCCACTGCTCGTCCGGCAGGACCTGGCGCAGGGCCATGACGGTCAAGGCCATGGCCTCCATGCCGAAGGCTCCCATCAGGGCGGCGTGGGCGTGGTTGAGGGTCAGGAGGGTGCCCACCTCAAAGTAACTGACAATGGGCAGATTGATAAGAAATCCGAAGATGCCGGCTCCCACGAAATTCCAAAACCCCACGGCCATCAAAAAATAAAAGGTCCATTTATGGGGCATGGAGAGATTGACCCCGCAGACTTCGCACTCACCCTTGGTCAGCTTGACGAAATCCCAGGCATCCAGGGTCAAGAGGGTCAAAGGCACCACCTCCATGGAGGAAAACAGGGCGGACAGGGCCATGTTGAGTTGGGTCTGGCCGGTCCAATACCAGTGGTGGCCGGTGCCCACAATGCCGCTCCCCAAAAAAAGGATGGCATCCAGATAAACCACCCGGGCTGCGGTCTGACGCGAGACCACTCCCATTAAGAAGAAAGTGACGGCCACCATGGCGGTCACCAGGAGTTCCAAAAAGCCTTCCACCCACAGGTGAACGATCCAGAACCGCCAGTTGTCCACTATGGTGAAATTGGTGGTGCTGCCGAAGAAAAAGGCGGGCAGGTAGAAAACCGGAATGGCCAAGGCAACCAGCATGAAGAGGCCGGAGATTTCCCGGCGCGCCGGGTTCTGGAAGGCTGGAGCCAGGGTCCGGTAGAGAAGCAGCACCCATAAACCCAGCCCTAGGGCCAGCAAGAATTGCCAGGCGCGTCCCAGGTCCAGGTATTCCCAGCCCTGGTCCCCGAACCAGAACCAGAGGCGGCCCATCAGTTGGTTGATACCCAGAATCTCCCCCAGGAGGCTGCCAGCTACCACCACCACCAGGGCCCAGAAGAGCAGGTGAACGCCCCGCACCTGCCCGCGGGTCTCTTTCTCTCCCAGGGATGAGGCCAGGACCAGCCCGCCGGCGACGTAGGCAGTGACAATCCAGAAAATCGCCAATTGCAGGTGCCAGGTGCGCAGGATGTTGCTGGGGAACCAATAGTAGAGATTCAGCCCGTAAAAACTGCCCGGCTCCGCCCGGTTGTGGGCCGTGGCCGCACCCACCAGCACCTGGGCCAAAAATAGCAGGGTGACTACCAGAAAAAATTTGATGGTGGCTTTTTGCATGACGCTGGCCCGGCCCGGGAGCATCAGGGGATGTGCCGGAGTGCCGGTCCCCCGCCAGCCCAGGTAATCGAACTTGCCGAAGGCGAACAGGATGACCGCGATCCCGGCCAGCAAGGTGATGAGGCTCAGGGCGCTCCACAGGTAGACCGCGGCCGGAGGCGTGTTGCCAACCAGGGGATCGTAAGGGAAATTGCTGGTGTAAGAGTAGTCCCGACCCGGGCGATCAGCCACTGAGGCCCAGGCGGTCCAGGCAAAAAAGGCAGTGAGCTGGCGTAGTTCCCGGGGGTTGTCGATATATTTAGCTTTCAAACCGCCGTTTTTTTGGGGGTAGGCGAAATAGTCGGTCCATTGGCCGATCTGCCGCCGGAAGGACGCGGCTTCCGGTTCCGAGAACACCAAGGTCTGGGTTTGGGGGTTGTAGCGATTCTCTTTGAGCAGGCGCTGCACCGCGCCCGCCACCACATCCCGCTGGGCGCGGTCGATCTCCGCCAGGGAATGGCCGTAACCTTGCCGGGCCTCCATGTCCCCGGCCTCCAGCGCCAGGTTGTGGAGGTAGGCGGCGGAAAAATCCGGCCCCAGATAGCCCCCGTGCCCCCAAATAGTGCCGTTTTCCATGAGGGCATATTTAAGAAAAACTTGCTGGCCCGCCAGGATATCTTCCCGGGTGAAAACGGTTTCACCCCCGGCATTGACCACTTTGAGAGGTATGGGCGGGGCGTAGTTGTAGGCCTTTACCGCGATGAAGATCAGAACAGAAAACCCGGCGAACAGGGTGAAAATGACCCCTATTTTCCACCAAGGTGAGAGTTCTTGGCCGGTCTGCTGCGCTGTCGCCATCGGGAACGCCCTCCTTAACCGAGATTATACCACATCCATAGTCGCTTCTAGAGGCTATAAGGCTCAGTCCATATTAAGGACTGGTGGAAGAAGGACAGACTAGACATTCTTTATCGAGCCTTTGGTATTTTAAAGGCAGATTACGCCCGGAGGAGAGAGGCTGCCTTAACTAGCTGCACTTTTCGTCGAAACAGCGGGAAATTCCAGGATGAAGCTGGTCCCGATCCCTGGTTTGCTCATGGCTGACAGGTGGCCGCCGCATTTCTCCAGCAAGTGCAGAGTCACCCGGAGGCCCAATTGGCTGCTCTCCGCTCCCTGGCGGGCACCCTGGCTAACCAGACTGCGTTTAATCGCCTCCATCTCGATCCCCGGCCCATTGTCCCTGATTTCCACCCTTACCATGCCATCCTCTGCCGCCGCCTTTATTTGGATGAAGTCGCCGTAGTGCATGGCGTTGCTCAAAATGTTCTGTAAAATGATCTCCATGGTGATCGGATCAAAGGGAAATACCAGGGGGGCGCCGCAGCATTCATTCGGCGCGGCACCGTTGATTTCCACTCGAATCTCCTTGTCCCGGAAACGCAAATCCAGGAGGTCCTGGATGGCATGCCGCAAGATCGGGAAAAACTCCTGGGACGCCTGGGTCAAGGGGCCGCTTTGCAGAGCCTTTAAAAACCTCAACTCATCTTCCAAGGTATGGGAAAGGCGTTGCGAGGCCTCTGTCAGAATAGTCAGGCTTTGCTCCAGGGAATCGATCTCGAGCCCGAGATCGGCATCTGGCAATACGTAATCATGGAGCTGGGGCCGCAATTTTTCCAGTTTTCTTCTGGCTCGCCCCGAAAACCCGTTTATCCCTATGGCCAGGTTTTTGTAATGGTGCCGCAGGGTCGCCACTTGCATTTCGAATTCCTGGTGCAAATCATGAAGGCGTTTCTGGTTCTCCCTAAGGCGATAGTAAACCAACCCCAGAACGGCCCCTAAAATAAAGCCGGTCAGGCTGATCGCCGGCATCTCCCCCGGTTGGGCCAGATGGGACAGAGCACTGGACAACCTGATGGGGTTTCCTGCAAAAAGGTACCCAAACAGGTTCCGGAAGACCGCATCCATGGGCACACTAACCAGCATTTCAAAGGCGGCGCCCAGGAGCGCCCCGGTCACGAGATAGGGCCAGGGGCTGCTGCGGCGCCTTGGGAGTTCAAGCTGTTCGGGCCTTTCCGGGGCCTCAGTCATATCGAGCCTCCAGTCTCTCGAACCAGCCGCCAGGGGCGGCGATGCCGGGCCCTCGCCCCTGGCCCCTGCCTACGGCCATCGAGAATGGCTTTCATCAAATTATAACTTGAAGCCTGAGAGGAAATGAGATATTTTAAAAACATCCAAATAAGCCAGCTAATATCTGCAAACCCTGACCTTGGGCATATTCCTGTCTCATCGCCTTAACTTTCCGGCACTTCAGGATTTATGAGAGACCCCTCTGGTGAGGCTCCCTCGGCAAAGAGACGGCGGGGGGCAGGGCCTTATACGAGGCTTTAGATCATGAACGAAGAATTGACCGATCTCTTAGCGCCGGAAGTATCGTCCGCTAAAATATTTGAGTGCAGCGGCGCCAGGTTGGAGCCGGAGGCTGCCGCGGATGTGTGGCCCAAGATTTTGCAGCATAAATGGCTCATGTCCGAAAAACTGGCCCGCGATGTCGGCCTGCGGGTCGCCTGCATCGACTTCCTGGAAAATATGGAGCAAGCCCGGGAGGAATACCTCGCCTATCAACAACAAGACCTTTTGAAGGAAATGGGTGCTCTCACCATCGGCAAAGAGATCTGGGACACCATTGCGGAGTCCCAACCGCCCAAGCAGATCGTCCAGAAAAGGATCATTCTGCCCTTGACCCAGGAAGATCTATCCAAAAAACACGGCGTCGTCCCTCCCAAAGCCATCATTTTTTTCGGACCTCCCGGCACCGGCAAGACTCATTTTGCCAAAGCCATCGCCGGGGCGCTTTCCTGGTGGTTCATCGAAATTGCCCCCAGCATGCTTATGGTTGACGGCGTCGACAAGGTGGGGGCCAATCTGCGCCAGGTCATGGAAAAGGCTCGCACCCTTAAGGAAACCGTCGTTTTTATCGATGAATTTGAAGAGCTGGCGGGAAATCGGGACGAGGCCAGCCGGGTGGACAAGTCCATCACCAACGAATTTCTCAAACAGGTGCCCTTGCTCAAAAACCAGGGGAACCATATCCTCCTGATTTGCGCCACCAATTACATCCGGCAATTGGACCCCGCCTTGCTGCGTCCGGGAAGGTTTGATTGCGTCATCCCCGTGGGAGGGCTCGACGAAGGCGAGAGAGCCACTATCCTGAAACACTATCTCTCCATGCTTAATACCGGCGAAATCGATCTAAAGCGGATCGTCAAGATGACGGCGCGCTTTACCCCCGCGGATATCGAATATCTCTACCAGCAAGTGGCCCAGTTCGCCTTTGAACAGGAACTGCTCGTCAAGCACGATTATCGCGTTACCACTGACACCATCTTCGAAATCCTGCCCAAAATCCGGCCCTCTCTCACCGAAGATGTCAGTGTCGAGTTCGAAAAAGACACCATTACTTATTCCCGCTACTAGGTAGCCGCAGGCGTAGGGGCGGGGTTTCCCCGCCCTGGGCGGCGAGACGCCGCCCCTACAGGCCTGCGTTTCAGGATTTTCCCAGTCTTAAGTTTGCTCTCTCTAGGTTATTGCCAAACCCCGGTCTGCCCAAAAGTTTTATTCAGAGCGAACCATTATGACCTATTGGACACAAAGTAAAATGAAAATGTAGAACCGCCGCCCTCGGCGGTTCCCGCGGCTGGCGAGGGCGCCGGCGCCACCTGTTCATCTAGATCGAATATGTTTAAAAATATCTGCATGTTCTGGCAGCCGCTGTCCTTGGCTGCACGCTTGTTTTATTAAGGATGAGCGCAGGCCAAAGCCTGCGGCTACCAGTTAAAACCTAAATAACCCCTGCCCTTTCCAGGGCGGCCAGTTGCGACCTGCCCATTCCCAGGTATTTTAAGTAGATGAACTCATTGTCGGCGCCGACCGGGCGGCATAACCATTTGAGGCGCGGCGGGGTTTCGCTCATCTTCCAGGCAGGCCCCTGGACCGTGAGCTTGCCGTAGTGAGGGTCGTCAATTTCTTGAAACACGCCCCGGTCCCACCAGTTCCGCTCCTCTAACACTTCCCGCGGTTGGCTGACCTTGCCGGTGACCACCGCCGCAGCCCTACCCTTCTTCTTGGAAATGGCGTCCTGAACCCGCTGAATCACCTCATCCACCGGATAGCGCCCGGTCCATTCCTCCAGGAGATTTTGCAGCGCCTCCTCATTCTCCACCGAGGTACGATTCAGGAAGGAGGAAAATCTCGGATCCTTGGCCATTTCGGGGCGTTCAATGATTTCCATCAGGGTTTCGAAGGCTTCATCGTTATAGGCCGCCAGGAAGGTATAGCCCTCACGGCAGCGGACAAAGGTATAAGGGAAGACCGCGATATCGTAATTCCCCAGCCTCTCTTTGACCTTGCCATCCATATGGAACCAACTGAGATTGTAATCGATAAATTTCATCATGCATTCGGCGCCGGAGACGTCGACCATCTGGCCTTGGCCCGTATCGCTGCGGAAGTTGAGGGCGAGCAGGATGCCGTAGGCGGCGAACAGGCCCTCGGCATACCAGCCGTACCAACTGCCCACCTTGGTGGGGACGCCATATTCCGTGGGCTCGCCATGGTCAGGTTCGCCATTGATCTGAACCAGGCCCGAGTAAGCCTGGTTGGTTATTTCAGAACTCGGGCGGCCGCTGCCGGCCCCCGGCCCGAATTGTCCATAAGCGCCTAAGGCGGCATAAATCAGGCGAGGATTGACTTCCCGCAGTTGCCGGTATCCTATCCCCCAGCCATCCATGACCCCGGGCCGGCGGGTTTCGATAACTACGTCCGCGTGCTTCGCCAGGGTAGTGAAAATCTCCGGGGATTCCGCCTTCTCCAGATCCAGGGTGATATGGTATTTGTTTCTGCCTTCCACGAGATACCCAAGGCCGGTATCTTGATGCATGACGCCGAAGGGGCTGAATTTCCTGGTTACATCGCCGCCGGGAGGTTCGATGCGGATCACCAATGCCCCCAGTTCGGCGAGCATGGAGGAGCATACCGGCCCTCCCATATTCCCGGCACTCACATCCAGGACCAGAAGATCAGCCAAGGCCTCCGGTTTCTGGGAGGCATGGGCGGGATCGGTCCGTTCCCTGGCCCAGTCATAATAGGAATTTCTGCTGTCTTTGCCATGGCTCATAGCGGCGTCCCTTCCTATCGGAGCGTTCTATATCTATCTGAACTTAATATCAGGACTAGAACGCTAGATTTTGCATGGTTAAGTCCCCCTTTGAAAAAGGGGGATTTAGGGGGATTTCAAGATGTTATATTAAATCCCCCCAACCCCTCCCCTCTCAGGTAGGGGGGGTATCTCAATTTTCTGTTCGGGCCTCAGGAGTCGATGACCCCATCCCGGCCATTCCAATGGTCCGGGGGCTTGGCGCCGGTGCGATCCGCCCAGGCGCCGATAACCCGTTTTTCCAGCAGTTGCTTCATCCGTTCTTCGGTGAGATTGAGCAGGGTGCGAAAGACATGGGAATTGTGAAACCCTACCGGTTTGGCAATCCATCTCATGCGTCCCGGGCTTTCCGAGAGTTTTGGGCCCGGGCCATATTCCACCACCTTGCCATAGAGGGGATCTTCAAACTCGCAAACCGCTCCCCGCTGGCGTAGGTGTTCGTCATGGTAGTGATCCCGGGCATTGACCACCCGGTGAGCCGCGAACCCATGGATTCCTGCCAAATGTTCGATCTCCCCGCCCTTCTATAATACAGCCCAATCTGCCACCGTCTTATAGAGGGCTGCATTATTTTCTTCCACGAGGCGGGCAGCTACCGTATGGAACCGCGGGTCCGCCGCCAGTTCCATCCGGTCCACCGCACGGCAAAGCCCTGTAAACTGCTCATCATCAAGGGCGGCGATGGCGACAAAGCCATCCTGGCAGCGAAAAATACCTGAGGGAGAACAGGAAATATCGCGATTGCCATAAAGGCCGCGCTCTTTTTGGGTTTGGGTTTGATATAGCCAGGTCCAGTCGAGAATGCGGATCAACCCCTCAGCCTGGGAAACGTCCAGGATTTGTCCCCGGCCGGTCTTCTGGCGATGGTGGAGCGCGGCCAGGATGCCAATGGCGGCAAAGAGAGCCCCGGTGCAATCGCCGATCCAGATACCGGTTTTGAGGGGAGTTCTGCCCGGAAACCCGGTGATGGCCGAAAAGCCGCTCATGGCCTGGGAGGTGGCGTCATAGGAGGGTCGGTCCTTGAACCTGCTCCACTGGCCAAAACCACTGTTGGCCTGGTAAATGAGAGCCGGGTTGACTTGGCTGAGTTGCCGGTAACCGACTCCCCAGCGGTCCATGGAGCCGGCGCGGAAATTTTCCACCAGGACATCGGATTTGGCCACCATGGCCCGGAGCAAATCGCTCCCATCGGAGGTCCGGATATCGATGGCCACGTGATACTTATTGTGGTTCATATGGGTGAAAGCCGGAGAGATATTTTGCCAGTAAAAGCCTCTCGGCGCCACGTAGCGCATGAGGTCACCCATCCCCGGCAGCTCGATCTTGATGACCTCCGCCCCAAAGTCGGCCAACAGATCCGTGGTCACCGGCCCAAACACCCGGGTGCATAATTCCAGGACTCGCACGCCTTTCAACGCTTCCGGTTTGCCGAAAATCTTACTCACCGAGAACAATTCATTGGTCCATTCGAGATAGCTTTGATCTTCCATCTAGATCGTCCTCTTTTCAGACGGCCAGGTATTTTCCCTTGATCTCCTCGTTGGCCAACAGATCCGCCATCTCCCCTTCAAACTTCAGTGAGCCTTTATCTATCACATAAACCCGTTGAGATACCTTGGCGCAAAAGTGGAGATTCTGTTCCGCCAAAACGACGGTAACCCCTTCTTTGCGGATTTCGAGGATCATGTCGGCCAGCAGGCTAACGATCAGAGGCGCCAGCCCCTCCGAAGGCTCGTCCAGTAAAAGGAGTTCCGGATTGGTCATGAGGGTCCGGGCGATGGTGAGCATTTGTTGCTCACCTCCCGAGAGCTGGGAACCCAGATTTTTTTCCCGTTCCTTAAGACGCGGGAAAAAGGAGTAAACCTTCTGCACAGTCCAGGGCGAGGGGGCTTCCTGCTCCCGTCTGGCCGCCACTTCCAGGTTTTCCCGCACGGTTAAATCAGGGAAGACGCGCCGGTCTTCGGGGACAAAGCCAATCCCCCTCCGGCAGATCTGGTAGGCCCTCAATCCGTTTACCCGGACCCCGTTAAAAATGATTTCACCTGTCTGAGGAGGGGTCAGCCCGATGATCGATCGGAAAGTGGTGCTTTTCCCAGCCCCGTTGCGCCCGATCAAGCTGGCCACCTCCCCTTTCTCGATGGAGAGCGACACATCGAACAAGATGTGGCTACGCCCATAGTAGGTGTTGATAGAGTGTAATTCCAAAAAGGCCACGACATCTCCTCCCAGGCAGCTATCTCATCAGCTCGTCGCCCAGGTATGCCTTACGCACTTCGCTGTTTGCCTTGATTTCGAGAGCAGTGCCGGCGGCTATCACTGTTCCTTGATGCAGCACGGTGATCTCTTCAGAGATGCCGAAGACGATGTCCATATCATGTTCGGTGAAAACCAAAGTCAACCCCTGTTCAATGGAGATCTTTTTGAGAAGGCCCACCGTCTCGCGGCTTTCATATCTCGACATCCCGGCGGTGGGCTCATCCAGCAACAGGAGCCGCGGGCGGGAGGCTATGGATATGGCTATCTCCAGCCGCTTTTGATCGCCGTGGGAAAGGACCGAGGCTGACGAGGCCCGTTTTTCTCTGAGCCCCACCTGCTCGATTATTTCCAGCGCTTCCTCCGCGATGGCCGGAAATTTCCGGGCCAAAGCGAAATGCCGGGAAGATTTTCCATAATGAGCAAATAAGGCCACTTGCAGATTTTCAAACACGGACATGCGGGGGAAGATATTGGTGATTTGAAAGGAACGGCCGACCCCCTTGCGGATGATCCGGTAGGGAGGCAGCCCCGAAATCCGTTCACCGTCGAAGAGCACTTCCCCTGCGTCCGGTTGCAGCAGCCCGGTCATCACATTGAACAGGGTCGATTTTCCGGCCCCATTCGGCCCGATGACTGCGTAAATCTCACCTTTAGCTACCGAGAGATTTACCTCCCGGAGCGCCCTGAGACCTCCGAAGTCCTTCGTGACCCCCTGGACCTCTAAAAATCCCAGGTTCGCAGCCATCCGATCCTCACCAGCAAATTACGCGCCTTTTCGTTGAAATAGCCAACCGCCCCGCCAGGCAGGGCGAGCACCATGATCAGCAGGACCAGCCCCAGGACCAAAGACCAGTTTTCGGTCCAGGCCACAATGTAGGAATTCAGAATGATGAAAATAGCCGCTCCTAGGGCCGGCCCCACAAAAGAATAAATTCCCCCCATAATGGTCATCAATACCGGTTCTGCCGACTTGGTCCAATGGATGATCTCAGGAGAAATCGATTTATCCATGAGGGCATAGAGTGCCCCGGCCAATCCCGTGAAGGCCCCAACCAAAACAAAGGCCGTCCACTGGTAGAGTTGGACGTTGATGCCCAGGTAGGAAGCCCGCTGGCCGTTCTCCCGGATGGCCTTCAGGGTCGCCCCAAACGGAGAAGAGCGCACCCTGTTCAAAAAGGCCACAGCCAGGGCCGCCACCACGAGGACAAAATAGTACATGTTCATGGTGGAGGAGATGTCCAAGCTAAAATTCCCCAGGGAGATGGCCCGCACCGGGATTCCCTGGATGCCGTTGTCTCCTCCCGTGACGCTGTACCACTTGAAGGCCACGGTATAGATGAGCTGCCCGAAGGCCAGGGTGAGCATGGCAAAATGGATCCCGGAAAGGCGGACGCAGAAAAAACCGATGACGGCGGCCGCCCCTGCGGACGTAACCAGCGCCAGGGGCAGGGTCGCAAGGGTGCCTACTGCTGTCTTGGTCAGTAGCAGTCCCACCGTGTAGGCCCCGACGCCGAAGAAGGCGGCCTGGCCGAAGGAAAGCAATCCGGTAGTCCCCAGCAGGAGGTTGAAGGCAATGGCCATAAGCCCTGCCACAAAAATCTGCGTCAAGAGATACTGGTAATAGCGCCCGATAAAAAGCGGCAGAACCAGCAGGACAAACAGCGGGAGCAACCGCAGCAAATAGTGGACGGAAAAATGCACCGGTGAGATTTCCTGGGCCTCCAGGCTCAGGTTCTTCTCGGACAGGGATTTGATCTTGACCGGCTTCCCGAAGAGTCCCCAGGGCCTCACTATCAGCACCAACACCATCAGCAGGTAGATGAAAGCCATCTCGAACGCCGGGAAGACGACGATGCCCACCGTCTCCAGGGTGCCGATGAGCAGTGAGGCGACCAGCGCCCCCCAGAGGCTCCCCAGTCCGCCGATCACCACTACCACAAAAGATTCAATGATAACTTCGGCGCCTAAACCCGGGAAGACGGTGCGCACCGGGCCGGCCAGGGCGCCGGCAAAACCTGCCAGCATGGCGCCAAAAGCGAATACCAGGGTGAATAGCGCCGACATATTGATGCCGAGGGCATCAGCCATCTCCCGGTCTGAAGACGTGGCCCGGACCACCTTTCCCGTCTTGGTCCGGTATAGCAGGTACCACATACCAGCCGCGACCACTGGCGCCACCAGCACCACCAGGGCGGTATAGACTGGGACCGTGCCGCCGAAGAGGACGAAGGACCCCGAAAGAAAATCGGGCTTGGGGATAGATTTATACTCGCCGCCGAAGATGATCTTCACCAGGTCATCGATGATGAGCACCAGGGCAAAGGTGAGGAGGAGCTGATAGGTCTCTTCCTGGAAATAGATTCGCCGCAGCAGTCCTATTTCAATTAAGGCCGCCACTGCCGCGACGCCCAGGGGCGCCATCAAAAGGGCCAGGAAGAAACCGGATGGGCCTACCAGGTAAAGGGTGATGCCGTATGCCAGGTAGGCCCCCAGCATATAGAGCGCCCCGTGGGCGAAGTTGATGATATTGAGCACCCCGAAGATGAGGGTCAGCCCGGAGGATATGAGGAACAGGAAGGCAGCCTGCCGCAAGGCGCTCAAGACCTCGACCGTCAGGAAAGAAAGACTCATGCTTCCTTCATCTCCGGCGCCCAGCCCGGATACCGGGGCTCAGTCACTAGTGGCTATTTGTTTTCGCTTTGCGCCTTTTGCCAATCTGCAATCGAGTACAGGATCTCGTCTGCCGGAAAAACTTGCTGTTTTCCCGTTATGGCGAAGGGATATTCTTTGACAAAGGTCGTCTCGCCCACCATGAAATCACAATAGAGCTGATGATCTTCTTTGCGCAGCGATTCCTTCCCCCGCGGCGCCTCCCTGGTCAGCCCTTCCAGGGCAGCGATAACCTTGTCGGTATCCAAAGAGCCCGCCTTCTTGATGGCTTCGGCCAGAAAGTAAATGCCGTCATATCCTTCCGCCGCCCAGGCGCTGGGATAATCCCCGTAGGCGGCCTGGTAAGCCTTTACAAAATCCTTATTGGTCGAGGTATCGGGCCAATAGAAATAATACCTTTGGTCCACGATCATTCCCTGCGGCATATCCTTCCCCAGGGCTTTGGTCACCGTGATGTCGCCTCCGGTGGCGATAACCCATTTCATCTTGTCAAAGAGGCCGTATGGTTTTGCCTGTTTGATAAAGGCCACGAGGTCCCCACCCCAGAAGGAGCAGAAAACCACCTCGGGTTTGGCGGCCAGAATGGCATTGATATAAGGCGTATAATCGGCGGCAAAAAGTTTGGGCCACTGTTCACCGATGAATTGGGCCTGGGGATTCTGCTGGGCAATCTTGGCCTTGAAAAGATCCCACATCGTCCGGCCGTATTCATAGTCGGGCCCGATGTTGTAGAATTTTGTCAGTGTCTTGTCTTGAGCCGCATAAAGGGCCAGGGAATTGGCTTCTTGAGAATTGCAGGTTCCGGAACGGAAGGTATAGCGGTTCCACTTTTCCTTGGTGAGGGTATCCGTGGACGCCACCGTGTCCATGAAGATCACTTTTTCCTGTTTGGCGACCTGGGCCGCGGCCAGACACCCCGCTGAACTGACTATCCCGAAAAGGAAATTGACATTGTCTTTCTCAACGTAGCGCTTGCTAAGGGAAACAATTTCCTGCACGTTGGCTTTGCTATCCGCCATCATGAGATCAAACTTCTTGCCCAGCACTCCCCCTTTGTCGTTAATTTCTTTAACCGCCAGTTCCGCACCCTGTTTACAAGTGATGCCCAGGTCCGCCGCCCTGCCGGACAAAGGCAGCATCCCGCCTATCTTGATGGTGTCAGCCCCACGATTGCATGAGCTTGCCAGTATCAGAACCAGGAACCCTGCCATTAGACCTTTCTTCATTGCCCTTCTCCTTTTTGCCTAGGTTTGATCTCTGTTACTGACCCTCGCCGTCCAGGACGACTAAACTCGGAACCACTACCATCTAAATCTGCTGACCAACTGCGATATCGCCGCTCCGCTTCATTTTTCCCACAGACGCCGGTTATTTCCGGATACATCTTTAGTGGAAATTCCGCAATGAAAAAAGATGCTTGCAATATGTTTCACATGAACGGGGGCGTCTTGCGGCGATGGCCTCCTGACCTTAGGCTGGGCTGCCGCGGGGGCCCCCGCGGCGTTCAAATCACTATGGCCTGCCGCCGATTTTTCGGCTGTTTGGGGTTTTATCAGGGGAAGGCGCGGTTAGCTTCCGAGCCCAGGCCGCTGAACGGGAGGCAGAACCCAAAGTTTCCGGCTTTTTTCCCTTCGCCCCCCAGACAAGAAGTTTTTAAGTGATTATGTTCATAAGCTAATCGATTAGAACAATCCCGGAACCCCTGCAATTTAACCATCCAAAAAAGGATAGGGTGACCATGTTATTCGGAAAACGACCGGATCTGCGCCGGCTTGCGGACATCGGCTGGAAATTGATCGTGATCCTTTCGCTGGCGGCTTTAGCGGGCTGTGGCCCCAGGGAAGAGCACAGCGCCGTTTTGCGGACTACATTGAGCAATGGCCTGCGCGTGGTCATTATCAAAGATCCCATCGCTCCCGTGGCCACGACCATGGTCAATTATCTGGTGGGATCAGACGAAGCTCCGCAAGGTTTCCCAGGAATGGCCCACGCTCAGGAACACATGATGTTTCGCGGCAGTCCCGGGCTTTCAGCCGGCCAGCTGGCCGCCATCAGTGCCGGCACGGGTGGGGATTTCGAAGCCGATACCCAGCAGGTGGTCACCCAGTTCGTTTTTACCGTCCCGTCCGAGGACCTGGACCTGCCCTTGCATATCGAGGCCATTCGCATGCGGGATGTTCTCGACAGCGATGAACTCTGGAACCAGGAGCGGGGAGCCATCGAGCAGGAGGTATCCCAGGACCTATCCAATCCAGAATATGTCTTCTATATCAAACTCCTGGCGACCATGTTCAAGGGAACCCCTTATGCCCTCGACGCCCTGGGCACCAAGGCCTCCTTCGACCTGACCACCGGGGAAATGCTCAAGAAGTTTCACAATACCTGGTATGCCCCCAATAACGCCATCCTGGTGATCACCGGGGATGTAGACCCCGAAAAAACCCTGACCAGCGTCAAAAACTTATTCGGGGATATTCCCCAGAAGAAATTGCCCCCGCGGCCGGAGGTTCATCTGCAGCCGGTGGCAGCCGAAACAATCGAGCTGAACACCGATCTGCCTTATGGGATGGTTGTGGTCGCTTTTCGCATGCCCGGCTATAACAGCCCCGATTTTGCCGCTTCCCAGGTGCTGGCCGATGCCTTGGGAAGTCAACGGGCGGACCTCTATGGACTGGCGGCCGCGGGCCAGGCCTTAAGTACCGACTTTGAATTGACCACGCTACCCGAGGCAGGCCTGGCCTATGCGACGGCCGCATTCCCCAACGGTGGAGATCCTCAGAAGTTGCTGCAAGAGGTCAAAGACGTCTTAACCAGAAGCGTTGTCCAGGGTATCGCCCCTGATCTGGTGGAGGCCTCCAAAAACCTGGAGTTGGCCCAACTGGAGGAAGAAAAAAATTCCGTTTCCGGGCTGGCGGATACGTGGTCTGAAGCCCTGGCAGTAGAAGGCCGGCAGTCTCCCGCGGACGACATTCGGGCCATTAGCGCGGTTACGGTGAAGGACGTTAATCGCGTTGCCCGCCAATACCTGGATCTCAATCAGGCGGTGGTAGCCATCCTTACTCCCCAGGCCTCCGGCCAACCCATATCCGGGAAAGGCTTTGGCGGCAAAGAATCCTTCAATCTGCAGCCCGGCAAAAACGTTACCCTGCCCGATTGGGCCAAGAAGTATTTGGAGCGGTTGTCCATTCCAAATTCCACCGTCCAACCGGTGGTGAGCACCTTGCCCAACGGTATTACGCTAATGGTTCAGCCCGAGTCTAACAGCAACACCATCAGCGTTTACGGCCATATTAAAAATCAGCCGGATTTACAGGACCCTCCAGGGCAGGAGGGTATTGCCACGGTACTGGACCAGCTTTTTTCATACGGCACCACCACCCTGAACCGGTTGGCCTTTCAGAAAGCCCTGGATGATATTGCGGCGCAAGTCTCCACCGGAACCTCTTTTTCTCTAGAGGGCTTGTCCGCCCACTTCGAGCGTGGGGTGCAGCTCCTGGCGGATAATGAACTCCATCCGGCTTTGCCGGAGGACGCCTTCAAAATAGTTCGCTCTCAGGTAGCCGCGACCGTTGCCGGCCGGCTCCAAAGTCCCGATTATCTGGCGCGCCGGGCCTTCAAAATAGCTCTGTTTCCAAAAGACGACCCGACCTTGCGCCAGCCCACCCCGGCTGCCGTCTCCGGGTTGACCTTGGATAATGTCAAAGACTATTTTTCGAAAGTCTTTCGACCGGACGAAACCGTTATCATCGTTATCGGCAAGGTTACCCCTGCGAACGCCAAAGAGGTGATCGAGCGCAACTTTGGAAAATGGCAGGCAACTGGCCCCAAACCCAATATCCTGTTGCCGCCGGTGCCGCCCAATACTGCCGCCACTGTGGCCGTACCCGATGCCAGCCGGGTCCAGGTTAAGGTCAACCTGGGAGAAACCGTGGGATTGACACGGTCCAATCCCGATTATTACGCCGTGGTGCTGGGCAACCATGTACTGGGAGGCGGTTTTTATGCTACCCGGCTTTACCAGCAGTTGCGGGAAAAGACCGGTCTCGTATATTTTGTGGATGTGGGATTGGACGCCAATCAGACCCGCGCCCTCTATGCCGTTGAGTATGCCTGCGATCCGGACAACGTTGCCAAGGTCCATGACATTGTGGAACGTAATTTAATTGAGATGCAGTCCCAAGAGGTAAATCCGGACGAATTACGACAGGCAAAATTGATGTTGCTGCGGAGAATCCCTCTGTCTGAATCGAGTTTGGGGAGCATTGCCCGGGGGTTGATCAGCCGCTCTATTCTTGACTTGCCGCCTGATGAACCCATTACCGCCGCTAAAGGCTATGTGGCGATGACTGCCGGACAGGTCCAGGCGGCTTTTGCCAAGTGGGTGAGACCGGCCGATCTGGTGCAGGTTTCTCAAGGACCGCTTCCCAAGTAAAATCGACCTTCTCGAAGAAGACTCTTGAGATGAACTCTTAACCTCTGGCAAAATGGAACCGAACAAACAGTGGCCTTGATGATCCTTAACGGCAAAGGTAGTTTTCCAGTCTCAGGGATCATTGGTTCCAGGAATGGATGAGAAAGTCCTATGCAGGCAGCAAAGACCCTGAGAAACGCGGCGCCTGGCCACACCGGGGACCTGAAAACGAGAGTCCATGCCTACCCCCAGGAATTGGTCTCGTTTATCCTGGATATTCAGAAAGACCCTCTGTTTATGGAGGGCCTGCGCGCCAACGGGTTCGCGCCCCCGGCTCCGCTCCCGGAACGGGCCGTTCTCGAGCAGGTCATCTCGGTCTGTTACCAGGCCAGTCTGTTGCGGGAAGAAGAACGGGCCATCGAGTTTCGCCTCATCATCTGCGATCCGGAAATCCTTCCCGCCCAGGAAGGACCTCCCACCGGCTTACAACCTCTGACATTCGCCCGGACGCGGCCTTTCAATGAATTCGAACTGCAGCGCCTCACTCCGGCTGTAGATTTTTCCCGAATGCTGGTGGCGATCAATCTCGATTCAAAAAATAGGCCGCAGATTTGGGGAATCATTAACTCAGGAAACCGGTGGCTCCAGGAAGTGCTGGGTGGCCGGAAAACCTGTACCCCGCTGCCCGCCTGCCCCTTAATCTACGTAACCGGGCCCGGACAGATCTCGGTTAGCCTGGGTCCCAAGGTGATAGCTTCCTTGACCGGCGGCCCGATGAATTATCCAACCCAGGATGTCTTTGCGGCCCGATGGCTTTCAGAAAGTTTTGCCTCCGTCCGTTCCGAGATGAGAGAGCTGCACGCCGCGGCGCGGGCCAGGTCGAAGCGGCCCTGGGCCAGGTTAGACCCGCAGTTCGCCAGAATGGTCGCCCAACAAGTGGTGAGGCGCATTATCAGCGTCATCCGCAATTCCCGCCACGGCGGCATGCTGGTCTACCTGCCGCCGGAGATGGCCCCTGAGCTCGAGGTCCAAAACCGCTACCTCAGCATCAAGTACCAATTCCGCGAGGATGAGCCGCGCCAGCGCTTCCGCACCCTGATGCTGCGTATAATCAACACCGCCGCGGAACTGCTTGCAGATGCCAATGATCCGGAGAAGGTCATCGGCTGGGAAGATTATGTCTCCTGCCAGCGAGAGGAGATTGCGCTGCTCGATGAGGCCATTTTCGATCTGGCCTATTTCATCGCCAGCCTTTCTGCCATCGATGGCGCGGTAGTCCTGACCAAGCGCTCCGACCTTCTCGGCTTCGGCGGCTTTATCCTGGGAGATATCGATGAAGTGCAGACGGTGGCCCGCGCCCTCGATACCGAGGGGGACCAGGTCGAGACGGAGCTTAGCGAGTGGGTCGGGACCCGGCACCGGGCTGCCTACCGGCTATGCCACGAACTGCACGACGCCTTTGCCATCGTCATTTCTCAGGACGGCGACGTCCGCCTCGTCAAATGGCACAATGGCTCTGTCACCTATTGGAACCAGGCCCCCATCGGTATGCCTCGATAAGGGGCCGCTCTCCTATAAATTTTCCTGGCAAATTTATCTCGCAGTTAACCTCCAGGCCGTGGTAAATTTACCGATATCACCTTATTATAGCGAGGCCGTCAGATCCACCTGGGGACTGCTTTTGCAATCCCCAAAGGAGTGTTCACCGGCAAGGCAGGCTCCGGCACAAGCGTAACTGTTTCCTGATTATCAGATGGAGGAGTAAATGAAATCATTAAAATTCGAGACCACAAGTATGGTAATGGTGTTCTTGTTATTCCTTATGATATTTTCTATAAGCGATGTTTACGGGGAGAAAAAGGCCGAAGACTATTATCTGGAAGGGAAGGATTATTATATAAATGGCAATTTTGATCAAGCTATTGAATCATTTACTAAGGCAATAAAGCTAAATAATAATCTAGCCGATGCTTATTTAAGCCGTGGCCATGCCTATGCGGTAAAACCCGATCCGGATTTAAACCTGGCAATAACCGATTTCGATCACGCCATCAAAATTAATCCTCTGGAAGATAGCGCCTTTACTGGCCGGGGACTTGCTTATGCCAGGCAGGGAAAGCTAGATTTAGCTATTGCCGATTTTGATCAAGCAATAAAACTTAACCCACAAAATCCTTTGGCTTATTCTCTCAGGGGAATGGTATATTGTAATAAAAAGGATTACCCCAAGGCCTGGGAAGATGTGCATAAGGTGGAAAGTTTGGGTGCCAAGCCCCCTCCTGAACTGATTGAGTTACTTAAAAAATATTCCGGCCGTACCCAGTAATTTTTATCTCATTTTCTAAATACGTGTCAGAAAGTTTTCCTGTCCGCAAAGATGGGCGCGGCGCCCGGCTGCGGAATCCTTTTTTTTCTTTGACGAAAAGAACGGCCAGGCCTGCGAGTTATGCCTTGGCCCGTAGCAAAGGCCGGAGGTATCAACCCGAAAGGAGGATCACCATGGCTGAATTGTTCGAAGGCACATCCATCAACGGCATGAGGCTGGCCAACCGTTTTGTCCGGTCTGCGACGTGGGAGGGTTTGGCGGACCAGGATGGCGCCGTTACCCCCAGGCTTATCGAGATGATGGTGGAACTGGTCAAAGGCGAGGTTGGATTGATCATCAGCGGCCACGCCTTCGTCAGTCCCGAGGGCCAGGCCGGTCCTGGACAGCTGGCTGCCTTCGATGATCGTTTCCTGCCGGGTCTTCGGGAAATGGCCGGGGCGGTCCATGCAGCCGGAGGACGGATCACCCTGCAGTTGGCCCACGCAGGCTGCAAGGCGAATTTCCAGCTGAGCGGCCTGGAGCCTGTCGGGCCCTCCGCACTCGAGAAAAATGGCCGGCTCATTTGCCGGCAGGCCGCCAGGGAGGAGCTGGCCAAGATCGTATCCGCCTTCGCCCAGGCTGCCCACCGGGCCCAACAGGCAGGGTTCGACGCGGTTCAGATCCATGCTGCCCATGGCTATTTCTTGAGCCAGTTCCTGTCGCCCGCATTCAATAAAAGAACAGATGAATATGGGGGCGAACTCAAAAACCGGGCGCGGCTTCTTCTCGAAGCAGTGCGGAGGATCCGGGAGGCGGTGGGGCCAAAATATCCGGTTCTCATCAAAATCAACTCCGAGGATTTCCTGGATGAGGGCCTGACGCAGATAGAGTCCGTAGAGGTATCGGGGATGCTCGAGAACGCTTCCATCGATGGAATTGAGTTCTCGGGCGGGACCGCGAACTCCCCCGAAAAGTTGGTGCCGGTGCGTCCGGGCAGGCTCAAGACCCCCGAGCAAGAGGTCTATTACCGTAAGGCCGCCAGGCTATATAAGCAGAAAGTCGCCATCCCGCTCATCCTGGTGGGCGGCATCCGCTCCTTCGGGGTGGCCGCGGAGTTAGTCCGGGATGGCACGGCCGACTATATTGCCATGAGCCGGCCGCTGATTTGTGAGCCGGGGCTTGTCAAACGCTGGCGGGAGGGTGACCGCCGCCAGGCGGCCTGTGTTTCCGACAATGCCTGTTTCGCCCCCGCACTCGCCGGCCAGGGCGTTTACTGCGTAACCATGGCTAAAAAGCGCAGTAAAATTAGCGAACCCAAGCCTCACCCCAAGGAATGAAAGATGGACCTCACGGAATTGCGGGAAGGCGCTAAAGAAAAATTGCAGGGATATTGCCGCGTCTGCCCGGTTTGCAACGGCCGGGCTTGCGCCGGCGAAGTTCCGGGCATGGGCGGCACCGGGACCGGCAGTGCTTTTACCGCCAACCTGGAAGCCCTGGGCCGGTATCGCTTCAATATGCGCACCCTGCACGATGTCAAGGCGCCGTCTACTTCCTTCGAGCTGTGGGGGGAAAATCTTTCCATGCCCATCCTGGCCGCGCCCATGACCGGCGTCTCCCACAGCATGGGCGGCAAGATTTCGGAAGAGGATTTCCTCCAGGAGATCATAGCCGGGTCCCTGCTGGCCGGCACCCTAGGCATGTCCGGGGACGGACCCGATCCGCGGATGTATGCCGCCGGTCTCAAGGCCATAGCCGATCATCACGGCAAAGGCATCCCCGTTGCCAAACCCCGGGCCCAGGAGGAGGCCGGCAAATATCTCCAGGCGGCCGAAGCCGCGGGCGCCCTGGCGGTGGGCATGGATATTGACGGGGCCGGTATGATTATGATGGCCCTCACAGGCCAACCCGTCAGCCCCAAGACCTTCGGGGAAATCAAAGAATTGATCGGAGCGACCCGGCTTCCCTTTATCCTCAAGGGCATCATGACTCCTGAGGAAGCCGAGATTGGCCTGGCCGCCGGGGCCGCGGCCATCGTCGTTTCCAACCATGGGGGGCGCGTACTCGATCACACCCCCGGGGCAGCTGAGGTCCTTCCCGCCATTGCGGCCCGGGTCAAAGGCCGGCTGCTGATTTTTGCCGACGGTGGGGTGCGTTCCGGCGGTGATGTGCTCAAGCTGCTGGCCCTGGGAGCCGATGCCGTGCTCGTGGGCCGGCCGCTGGTCATCGGGGTTATGGGCGGCGGCCGGGCCGGGGTGGCCTTTTTGCTCAATAAACTGAAAGGCGAGCTGATTCAGGCCATGCTCTTAACAGGAACCGCGGATGTCAAATCGGTGTCCCGGGCCATCCTGTATGGCCCGCGGTAATCTATCCTGGAAATAGTGAGCAGGGTCGCCGGGGCGGGATGAAAAACCGCCCCGAAGCATTTCCAGGGGGGGGCCGGATGGGCTCCCGTATTAGTAAAGATGCTCCAGATTGCCGATTTCCCCTCGATGCTTTAAGGTCCGGACCAGATGGCTCAGGGGAATTATCAGGACATAGTAGGGGATCATATAAAGGGCAGCCATCACCGACGCCAGGGGATCGTTGAAATAAATGCCTATAACCAGGACCAGGATGTTATTGATCCAGCCCAGAGCCCCGGCTGCCGCGATCCTTTCCGGTGGCGGACTGGACCGGAACAGGACCATCCCGGTGCCCGCCAGGAAAGCCGCCAGACCGAAACTAGCCAGCACGGCGAAAGCTACCTCAGCCCGATGGGTTCTCAAAAAGGGCGCATAGAGACCAAAGGCGCCCAGGTTAAGGGCGGCGAACAGGACCAGGGAGATGGGGTAGGAGTGCGCATCCACCCAGTCCGTCAGTCTCAAGGAGACTCGCCGGCAGATCCAGGCGCTCACAAAAGGCACGAAGATCATGGCCGCCAATAATCCGGCCAGTCCCAACAGATTGAAATGCAATTCCCGGCCAATCAGGACTTTGACGACCAGAGGCAGGGTTGCGGGCAACAACAACGTGGTCACCACGGTCATAGCCAGCACCAGCGGAATGCTGGCCCCGATCAAACCGGCAAGAAAGGAGGCGGACAGGCCCGTGGAGGCCCCGGCCAGCAGGAGCATGGCCAGGGCGTAAGCCGGGATCAGTTTGGCCACAGCCAGGTAGATGAGGCAGGGCATGATGATCAACTTGGCGAGGATTAACATGGCCAGCTTGATGGGATAGCGCCGCAGGGTTTCCCAAATGGCCGGCGGAGATACCTTCAGAAAGGCCAGGAACAGCAAACCCATCAGGAGCCACGACAGGTAGGCGCCTAAAAAACTGGTCCAGGCGGGCCAGGCGACCCCGGCCACCATACTGCTGAAGACCACCAGCAACAGCACGATATCTCTGGTTCTAAACATCAAGGCGATTACTATTCGATATTATTTAAAAAAGCGGTAGCATAGGCCTCTGGCCCGTGTGAACTGAACTCCCAATCCCACCCACAGGCGGACCACTTGGGCTGGCCGGATTTGTATTCCCCCATGCCGGAAATTACTTGAAGGAGGATATCATAATTGACCAAATCTTACTCCCGGCGGACGGGTTCACGGTCAGCCAACGGCTCCTGGATAGAGGATACCTGGCACTGGCTGACCTAGCAAAACCCTGAAAGGACTTCTTGAATAGTTTAGCAACTGTGGTATTCGTTATTGTTAAGAAGAAAAACCCGAGTGCTTAAGGTTTTGCTGAAAAATTGGCGCCTTAACGAAATTATGTTAATATCTATCCGGAAAAGGGCTGGAACTGTTCAGCGATGATTCGGCGGTATTAATGAAGTTCAAGGCAAAGATCGCGGCCCTCACGTCTTTACTGCTTCTCTTGATCCTCGCCGCCTGCCTTTGGCAAACCGGGTTCCTCACCCCAAAGGCCGCGCTCCCCCCCGGCCCCCTGGAGAAAATCACCATCAGCATCCTGCCGATCTTCCCCGCCGCCTTATTGTTGGTTGCCCAGGAAGATGGTTATTTTCGGATTAATGGTTTAGAGGTGGTTATCGAACCGTGTGAAACCGGCCGGATCTGCCTCGATAATTTGCAGGCAGGACGGGCTGATGTCGCCTTTATGGCGGCTTTTGTTTTCCTTGACGAGATTTTTAAGGGGTCGAAATCCCTGCGTATCCTCGGTTCGCCGGCCGCCGTCGAATTTGTCAATCTCCTGGCCCTTAAAGACCGGGGGATTCTGCAACCGGGCGATTTACGAGGGAAGCGAGTGGGGGTTGCCGGCAGCACTGTCGCGGAATTTTTCCTGGGGAGTTTTTTGACCTTCAACAACCTTTCCTTGAGTGAGGTTAAAGTCACCTACCTCAACCCATCAAAAATGGCGGCGGCCCTGGCCAATAACAAGGTGGATGCAGTCATGATCTGGAACCCGGTAACTTTTGAATTAAAAAAACAACTGGGGGAGAAACTCATCAGTTGGCCGGGGCAAACCGGGCAAAAGTTTTTTGAAGTTTTAGTGAGTACCGACAAATTCATTCACAGAAATTCGAAGGCCCTGGAAAAGTTTTTCCGGGCCCTGGCCCAGGCTGAAGACTTTATCAGGCATAACCCGGCGGAGAGCCAGGAGATTGTCGCTAAACAGATCAAAGTCGATATATCAGTCTTTCAAGATGATTGGCGAAACAGTGATTTGGAGCTTTCCTTTAACCAATCGCTGCTCATCGCCATGGAGGACGAGGCCCGTTGGATGATCCGGAATCGGCTCACCGACCAGGCGGAGGTGCCGGATTACCTTGACTATTTCGATCCCGGCCCCCTCTCCCGAGCCGACCCTGAGGCAGTGCGCCTGATCATGCCCGGAGGCGGCGGCGCCGTTTTACCTATGCAAGATGATACGGGCCAGGAGCGCCGATGAGAATCAGGTCCAGGGTCAAGATCGGCGGAGCGCTGACCTTCTGCATTCTCCTGGCTTATGGGTCCGCGGTCCTGCACCTGAACCGCGCCATGACCCGTCTGGCCCGGGAAGTCAAAGAATCCAATGAAATTGTTAATAAAATCAACATTCTTCGCAGCCTGACCCAGGACTATCTGTTATATCGGACCGAACGAGCCCAGAGGCAATGGTCGGAAGTTTATGCTGAGCTTCTCCGGCTGCTGCGCAATTCGGATTACCGGGTGCTCCGGGGTGAGTATGGCCTTGGGGATGCTTCCCAAAAGCTGAGGGGCGTGGGAGATACCTACTCCAGGCTGTTGACTATCCGGGGAAACCCCGGACCAGCCGGCCCGGGGACGGGAACCGGCGAAGAATTGCAAAGGCGGTTGACCACTCAATTGCTGTTGGCTACCCAAGACCTGACGACCCGGTTCTTCAGCCTGACCGAAGAGATTAATCAGAAATTGATCAATACCCAGCACCTGTCCTCCTTCCTGGATATGCTGTCCCTGTCGATTCTGGCGGTGTTGTTGGCCGCCACCATGATCTTTCTGCAGCGCTCCGTGGTGAAACCCGTCCTGCAACTCCATGAAGGCGCCGAAATCATCGGCGCCGGCAACCTGGATCATAGGGTGGAGATCGCCAGCCGGGATGAAATCGGCGAACTGTCCCGGGCCTTCGACCGCATAACCGCCAATCTCCAACAGGTCACCGTATCCCGGGACGACCTGGCCCGTGAGATTGAAGTACGTAAGCACGCGGAAGTAGAAATCAAGCGCCTGGCGTCGTTTCCTCAAATGAACCCCACCCCGATTTTGGAAATAGACTTAGATGGCGTCATCACCTTCTATAACCAGGCTGCCGTTGCTGCCGTGGACAAATTAGGGCCGGCGTCCGATTTGGGAGGGTTAATACCTGAGGACCTTGGTGAAATTATCGCCGCCGTTAGAGAGAAGCACCAAACGTTTTTTTACCGTGAGATGATGATTGGGGATAGGGTGTTTGGCCAGAACATTTATTTCATCGAGCCTTTCCAGGTAATACGGATCTACTGCTTCGATATCACCGAGCGGCAGAAGGCGGAAGAGAACTTGAAACTGACCCTGCTGGACCTGGAGCGCTCCAACCGGGACCTGGAGGATTTCGCCTACATCTCCTCCCATGACCTCCAGGAGCCCCTGCGCAAGATCGCCAACTTCTCCGAGATGCTGACCAAGCAATATCAGGGCCAACTGGATGAGCAGGCGGTCCGCTATTTCGGCTATGTCACCGACGGCGCCAAGCGCCTGCAAGACCTGATCAACGACCTGCTGAACTATTCCCGGGTGGGCCGGGCCGAAATTCCCTTGATCCCGGCCTCCCTGGAGGATATCCTCAAGGGAACCCTTAATGACCTGCACACCCTCATTAAGGACAGCCACGCCGAGATCAGCCGCGAACCGCTGCCGGCCCTAAAAGTCAACCCGCACCAGATGGGGCAATTGTTGCAAAATCTCTTAACCAACGCTATCAAGTTTCACGGCGACCAGCCGCCGCGAATTCATCTTGCGGCCCGGCAGGAGGACCGCGAATGGGTGATCTCCGTCCGGGATTACGGCATCGGCTTCGAGCCCCAATATGCCGACGATATCTTCAAGATCTTCAAGCGGCTGCACTCAAAGGAAGAGTACCCCGGGACCGGCATCGGCCTGGCCATTTGCAAAAAGATCGTCGAGCGCCACGGCGGCCGCATCTGGGCCGAGGCGGAGCCGGGCCGCGGCGCCACCTTTTTTTTCACCATTCCAGCCTGATGGGAGGACGCCTCGATGGTAGTCGAATTGCCGGAAATTCTTCTGGTGGAAGACGACCCTGCCGACGTGGAAATGACGCAGTATACTCTCAAGAAATCGAAGTTGGTGGTCAATCTGCACGTGGCCGGTGACGGTGTCGAAGCCCTGAATTTTCTGCGGCGAGAGGGGGAGTTCGCCCAGGCGCCTCGTCCCGACTTGATTCTCCTGGATCTCAACATGCCCCGGATGGATGGCCGCACCTTTTTGGCCGAAATGAGGATGGACGATAACCTCAAGGCGATTCCGGTGTGTGTCCTGACCACTTCGCAGGCGGAGGAAGATGTGATCAAGAGCTATCATTTGGGAGCCAACTGTTATATTACCAAACCCGTAGGGCTCGATGAATTCATTAAGTTGGTCAACGCCATCGGGAATTTTTGGTTCACCATAGTTCGCCTCCCGGATAATAATATTAAACCCATCGCCTAACCTAATAGGTGCGAACCATTAATGGGCCGCATTGGATCAAGCAAATGACTGTGGGACCGTAGGGCGGGAAAGCGAAGCGCCTCCCGCCTTGCGAATCATTCTATCCCCTGACCCCTAACCTCGTCACTGCTCCCCCCACCCAAGGTAATAAATACCCCATTAGGGCCTATTTTAGTCTGGAATAAAAAAGGCAGGGCCATAACTGACCATGCCTCGGGTAATTCTGATGGAGGAGGTGTATTAACTCTTTTGGCACATCCTTAAGCCCCCCAGAACCAGGAGGCCGGAACCGAGGAGGAGCTGCCGCTGGCGGTGCGGTTATATCCCCGAAGGCTTTTTCCGGCGGAACCACGCCAGCGCCAGGAGGCCAGTTCCCAGCAGGAACACCGGGGCTGGCACCGGAACGGGCCCAATCGCCGTGCCAGTGAAAGTGGAGCCAAGCTCAGATGTCTCCATTGCACTCCAGTCTATCGTGCCGGTAGCTTCCGGCGACGTCGTTACATCAAATCCATAGATCGTTATGCCGGGAGTCCCTACTCCCGATTCATAGGTCCACGTCACCGTGCTGCTGGTGAACGAGGTTAACCACGTCCCATAACTGGGAGCGCTGACCGCAGTGACACCCCCTATCCCCGACAGCGTTAAGGTGTCGCCGGTTGCCAGGTATTCTCCGGTACCCGTGAAGAGATTCCAGTCCTAGGATGTGGGTCCAGTTTCGGCCCCCGGGGTCAGCGTCGCCGGCAAACCAGTAGGTATCGCCATAGCAACCGGGGCGAAAATTGCCATAATCAATGTTGCGCTAGCCACACTGGCCACGATGAATTTTAAGGCGCGCCTGACTGCTCTCATTGCCTCCTCCTCTTCGTTAAGAAAGGTTTCTTGCCTGGGTGAACCTCTTTAACTATCGATTTATATTGATTCTCGCATCTACGCTCTTGTCCAGGCTCAAACGAAAAAAAAACGGTTTGCCTTCCAGGCAACCCGGCTATCTCTCTCACCACAGGGACCCGTGGCTTTCCGTCCCCGCCTCGCGGCGGGTTTGGCTTTTTCCGTATCATGCATATAGGTATTATTTTGAAATCAGTCAAGGTCTCTATAGGAATTTAATAGAAAATTATACTCATTATAAAAGGACCGTAGGGCGGGAAAGCGACGCGTCTCCCGCCTTTCGCCCCCTTCCCTCTCCAGACGCCTAACGTCCTCATCTCCAGCCCACTCACAACCATAAACACCGAATTCGGGCCTGATTTAAGATTACCCCAGTACCCGAAGGGGGGAGGCGCTTCGCTTTCCCGCCTTACGGGGGCCCGCCCTGCGAATAAATTAGCCTGTCCTGTTACAAACTCCTTGACTAAGATTTTTCATCTGGGATATAAAAGTAAAGTTGTACCAAAAAGCACAAGGAGCCGGCCTTGGAACTCCCGCAGGCCTTGAACGATTTCTCCTTTGTCCTGGTCTTCCTGGTGGGGGCCGCCCTCTTCGCCCTGGGCCCCATCATCCTGGCCCACCTGATCGCCCCCCGGAGCTATGGGGCCGCCCGGGACGACATTTATGAGTGCGGGATGCCCGCCATCGGCAGCGCCTGGATTCAGGTGGCGGTCATCTATTATCTGTTCGCCCTGCTGTTCCTGGCCTTTGACGTGGACGTGCTCTTCCTCTTCCCGGTTCTGCTGGCTTATGGCAAGGGATACGCCTGGCTCGACTTTGTGGAAATCACCATCTTCATCGGCATTCTTTCCCTGGTCCTGGTTTATGCCTGGCGCCGAGGAGTCTTCAGTTGGAAACGAAAACAGGTGACCCCTTAATCCGCCTGGGCCTCCTGGAAGAAGCCCTGAACCTGGCCAGGGCCAACTCCCTGTGGCCCCTGACCTTCGGGCTGGCCTGCTGTGCCATCGAAATGATGGCCGCGGGCATGGCCCGTTTCGACCTGGACCGCTTCGGGGCCGGGGTCTTTCGCCCCTCTCCCCGGCAATCGGACTTGATGATCGTGGCCGGCACCATCTCCAAGAAGATGGCCCCGGCCGTGGTTCGCCTCTATGAGCAGATGCCGGCTCCCAAGTGGGTGATCGCCATGGGCAACTGCGCCATCTCCGGCGGCCCCTTCTACTACCCGAACCAGTACGCCATCGTCCCCGGCGCCGACCTGATCATCCCGGTGGATGTCTATATACCCGGCTGCCCGCCCCGGCCCGAGGCCATCATCGAATCGATCCTCATGCTGGAAGAGAAGATCACCAAACGGGGCCGCCTCAGGAAGTTCAGAAATGTTAAAGGATAATATCAAAGCAGCCCTGGCCCCCTTGAACCTGTCCCAGGTGAGCGACGGCGATTACTCAAAGACCGGTTATCACCTGGAGGTGGCCGCGGCTCCCGGGCAGATGCCGGCCGTGGCAAGGACCATGCTGGACCAGCGCTGCTTTCTCGAATCTCTCACCGCGGTGGACCTGCGGGAATCCTTCACGCTGGTCTATCACTTCGCCAGTTTTGATGAACTGTGCCGCACCGTAGTGCGCGCCTCCCTGGCGAAAGCAGGGCAGGAGGCCCAGCCGCCCACCATCTCCCGGGTATATCCGGGCGCCGATTGGTACGAACGGGAGGTTTTCGATCTCTTCGGCATCAAGTTCGCCGGACACCCCAACCTGAAGCGCCTGCTGCTGCCGGAAGACGCCGATTTCCATCCGTTGCTGAAAGATTTTGGAGCCGAATCCAAAAATGATTGAGTTAGGAATAGAAGAAAAGAACTATACCCTCAACCTGGGTCCGCAGCATCCCAGCACCCACGGGGTCCTGCGGGTGCTCCTGACGATGGACGGGGAGTATATTACCAAGGCTGAACCGGTCATTGGCTACGGCCACCGGGGCCACGAGCACATGGCCGAGAATCGCAACTACCAGCAGTTCCTGCCCAACATGGGCCGGGTCGATTACGTGCACGCCCTGGCCTACAATCAGGGCTACTGCATGGCGGTGGAAAAACTCGTCGGACTCACGGTGCCGGAGCGGGGGGAGTTCATCCGGGTAATTTTGAGCGAACTGAACCGCATCTCCTCCCACCTCCTTTGGATGGGCGCCTATCTCCTGGACCTGGGGGCCTTCACCCCTATCCTCTATTCCTTCGATGATCGGGAACATATCCTGGACCTGCTGGACCGGATCACCGGTTCCCGGCTCACTTACTGCTTCTTCCGCTTCGGCGGAGCGCCCCGGGACCTCGACGAGGAGTTCATCACCGGCGCCCGGGCCTTTATCAAACGGTTGCGCAGCCGCTTCAGGGATTACGAGTCGCTGGTCACCAAGAACGTCATCTTCATCAACCGCACCCGAGACGTCGGTGTGATCACCAGAGACCAGGCGGTGCAATACGGCATCACCGGCCCCAGCCTCCGGGGCAGCGGCATCGCTTACGACATCCGCAAGAGCGAGCCCTATTCCGCCTACCCGGCCTTCGACTTTCAGATTCCCGTCGGCAGCAGGGGCGACGTCTTCGACCGCTATCTCGTCCGCATGCTGGAAATGGAGCAGAGCCTGCGGATCGTCGAGCAGGCCCTCAACAAGCTCCCCAACGGCCCCATCATGGCGGAGAAGGTGCCCAAACGCCTGATACCTGCCGCGGGTGAGGTCTATCAGGCGGTGGAAAGCGCCCGGGGCGAATTCGGCTGTTATATCGTCAGCCAGGGCGATATCAAACCCTACCGCATTAAACTCCGGGTGCCGTCCTTCGGCAATCTCAGCATCATTCCCGAGGTGGCGGTGGACACCCTCGTGGCCGACTTGGTGGCTATCCTGGGCTCGGTGGACCTGGTGATTCCGGAAATCGACCGCTAACTGATGGTTTTCTGTTTTCTGTTTTCTGTTTTCTGTTTTTACTGGCAACTAACACTGACCACTGACCACTGATTACTGGCTACTGGCAACTGACTACTGACTATGGAAATGTTGGCGCAATATTGGGGAACGGAAGCAGGCAGGATGATCATCGGCCTCATCGGGGTCATTGCCCTGGTTGTCGTGAACGCCCTGTTTCTCATCTGGATGGAGCGCAAGGTCTCGGCCCACATGCAGCTCCGCCTGGGTCCCATGGAAGTGGGGCCCCACGGCGCCTTGCAAACCGTGGCCGACACCCTGAAACTAATCAGCAAGGAGCTCATCACCCCGGAAGAGGTGGACCGGCCCATTTACCGGCTGGCCCCCATCGTCATCTTCCTGCCGGCGTTGCTCTCCTTTCTGGTGATCCCCTTTTCCCGGTCCCTGATCATCAGGGACCTGAACGTGGGGATCGTGCTGATCCTCGCCTTTTCCACCCTGGCGGTCCTGGCCATCCTCATGGCCGGCTGGTCTTCCAATAATAAATACGCGGTTTTGGGGGCCATCCGCTCGGTGGCCCAGAATATTGCTTACGAAATCCCTCTGCTCATCACGGTGATGAGCGTGATCCTGATGGTGGGCTCCTTCAAGCTCTCGGACATCGTGGCGGCCCAGAGTTCTCACTGGTTCATCCTGGTGCAGCCCCTGGCCTTTATCCTTTTTATTACTTGCGCCACTGCCGAAACCAACCGCGCCCCCTTCGACCTGCCGGAAGCCGAGTCAGAATTGGTGGCCGGGTTCCACACGGAATATACCGGCATGCGCTTCGCCCTGTTCTTCCTGGCGGAATACACTAATATGTTCATCACCTCGGCGGTGGCCGCCGTCCTTTTCCTGGGGGGCTGGCAAGGCCCCATCCTGCCCGGGGTGATCTGGTTTCTCCTGAAGGTCTACGCCCTCATCTTTCTGATGATGTGGTTCCGCTGGACCTTCCCCCGGGTACGCTTCGATCAGTTGATCACCCTGGCCTGGAAGGTCTTGATTCCCCTGGCCTTCGCCAATCTGCTGGTCACCGCCCTGGTATTGAAACTCAGGTGAGAGGGCCGCTTACGGTTGACTGAGCCATGCTGACCTATTTTAGAGAGATTGCCTCGGGATTCTGGAGCCTGCTGGCGGGCATGGCGGTGACTATCCGTTATTTCTTCAAACCCGTGGTCACCGTCCAGTACCCCCGCCAGAAGATCGAGATGAGCCCCGCCTATCGCGGCTATCCCCGCTTTATCCTCGACCCCGAGACCCAGACGCATCGCTGCATCGCCTGCGAGATGTGCGCCCGCATCTGCCCGTCCCAGCTCATCTCGCTCTCTGGGGTCAAGCTGCCGGGGGCCAAGCAGAAGGTGCCCTACACTTACGTCCACCAGTACTACTACTGCAGTCTCTGCGGACTATGCCTCGAGGTCTGCCCAACCACGGCCTTGGAATATTCCCGGGAATACCGCCTGGCGGGTTTTCGCCGCGAGGATGCGGTCATCGATCACCTGACCCTTTTGCAAGAGCGCCAGCAGGCCGCCGGTTTACCCCTCACCCCCATTCCCACCGCGGCAGAGATAGCCGCGGCCGAGGCGGCTGAGGCGGCCGCCCGGGAAGCCCGGGAAAAAGAGGCGGCGGCCAAGGCGGCCCAGGCGAAGGCGGCCAAACCCGCCCAGCCCCCGGAGGAGAACAAGCCGCCAAAGGCGGAGCCTGAACCTGAAGAGGTCAAAAAATGAGCGCCCTCTTAAGTCCGGAAAACCTGGCCGCCGCCGCCTTTATCCTGATAGCGGCCCTGACCATCCTGGGCGCCTTGATTGCGGTGGCGGCCCGCAAGATCTTTCATAATGTCCTGGGGCTGGCTTTGGCGCTCTTCGGGGTTGCGGGCCTCTTCGTCTATTTAAACAGCCCCTTTGTGGCCCTGATGGAGATCCTCATCTACGTGGGCGCCATCTGCGTCGCCATCTGCTTTGCGGTGATGCTTTCAGAACCCCAATACCTGCCCCGGCCTCCCCGAAACCCCTTGAAGATCACGGCTGCCCTGGCTGGCGCCCTGGCGGTCTTCATCTTCCTTTCGCTGCTGCTGAAAAAGACTACCTGGATCCCGGCCCCGGTGCGCGCCTCCGATTGGTCGGTAACCACCCTGGGGCATTACCTCCTGACCACTTATTCCCTGATCTTTGAAGTGGTTTCCCTGCTCTTACTGGTGGCCATGCTGGGGGCCATGGTCACGGCCCGGGGCGGCCGCGGCCGCGGGGCTCCCGAGAGGTGATCGATGCTGCTCTTTAACCATTTGCAGACCTATCTCTTTCTGGCCCTGGTGCTCTTCGCCATCGGCCTTTATGGAGTGCTGGCGCGGCGCAACCTGATCGCGGTGCTCATTTCGGTGGAACTCATCCTCAACGCCGCCAGCATCAACTTCATGGCCTTCAACCGTTTCCTGGCTCCGCAGCCGGCGGTGGGCCAGATCATCACCCTGTTCATCATGGCGGTGGCTGCCGCGGAAGCCGCCATCGCCCTGAGTATCATTATCGCGGTGTACCGCAGGATTAAAACCGTGAATATCGATCAAGCCACGGAACTGAGGGGTTAACCATGGGCTCGTCCGATCCGATCCTTTGGGGCTGTCTGCTGACGGTATTTCTGCCGCTGGCGGCCTTTGGTCTGATCATGATCTTCACCAGAAACAGGCCCTGCCTCTCGCTGGCCATCTCGCTCACGGCCTCCACTATCCCCCTCATTATTGCCTGGAGCTTTTTCTTCACGCTGGGGGGCCTGGAAAAGCCCATCATCTATAACTTCCACTGGCTGGTTTCGGACGTGGTCAAGGTCCCCTTCGGTTTCCTCCTGGACCCCACCAGCCTGGTGATGCTCTGTATCGTGGCCACCATCAGTTGGCTGGTGCAGATCTATTCCATCGGTTACATGGACGGGGACCCGGGGTTCGGGCGCTACTATGCCGACCTCTCCCTCTTCGCCCTGGCCATGCTCACCCTGGTGATCTCCAGCGGCCTCTTGCAGCTTTACATCGCCTGGGAGCTGGTGGGCCTGGCCTCCTACCTGCTCATCGGCTTCTGGTATGAGAAATTCTCCGCCTCGGAGGCCGGGAAGAAGGCATTTGTGGTCACCCGCTTCGGCGACATCGGCTTCTTCATGGGGCTGGTATTCCTCACCATATTTTACGGCAACCTGGATATCGCCTCGGTTAACGCCGCGGCCGTGGCCAAAACCATGCCTCCCTGGCTGCTCACCCCTGCGGCTTTGCTGATCTTTTGCGGAGTCATGGGCAAGAGCGCCCAGTTCCCCCTGCACGTCTGGCTGCCCGACGCCATGGAAGGCCCCACCCCGGTCTCGGCCCTGCTCCACTCCGCCACCATGGTGGCCGCCGGCATCTATCTCATGACCCGCATCTTCCCGTTTTTCTCGGCTTCGGCCACAGCCATGACTGTAATTCTGGCGATTTCCACCCTAACCCTGTTGATCTCCTCCACCATCGGGATGGTGGCTACCGACATCAAACAGGTGTGGGCCTATTCCACCATCAGCCAACTGGGCTTCATGGCCATGGGGCTGGCCGCCGCCGGACTGGCCTCCGGCACCCTGTTCCCAGGCTATTACCACCTAACCACCCACGCCGCCTTCAAGGCCCTGCTCTTCCTCTGTTCCGGGGTCTTCATTCATCATTTCGGCACCAACGACTTTTTCACCATGGCCAGCAACGGGGGGCGGAAGCTGGCGATTCCCATGGTCTGTATGACCATTGCCGCCCTGGCCCTGGCGGGCATCCCTCCCCTGTCCGGCTTCTTTAGCAAGGAGCTGGTGATGGGGGCCCTAAACCAACTGCCTAACAAGTTCTGGCTGGCCATGGGGCTTTTGGGCGCCTTCCTGACCGCCTATTACTCCTTCCGGGTGATCTTTGTCATGCTCTTTCCCAAACCCGGCGCCTACGGGAAGGTCCCCGGCCACGTGGAGGCTCACCCCGGCCACGGGCACGCGCACGGCGACGCCACCGACGAACACCACAGGGTGCCCTGGGTCATGGTTTTTCCCCTCATCGTCCTGGCCCTCTTCACCCTGACCCTCGGTTTCTGCGAGGGCTATCTGCAGAAGTTGTTGTTGGGGGAAGCAGGTCCCGAGGCGCTCAATTATTTCCTGATGGCTGGCGCCTTATGCTGCGGCGTGGGCGGCATTGCAGTGGCCTGGTTCGATTGGGGCGCGCAAGGCGCCAAGTGCCAGGGATTTATCCAAAAAGTTCCATGGCTGCAGGAATTCTTCATTCGGAAATGGTATATGGACGACTTCTGGCGCTGGTTCCTCAACACCGTGATTTACGGCACCTTTTCCCGGATATTTACCCTCAATGACCGCCGGGTGGTGGACGGCGGGGTGGACGCGGTGGCCCTCTCCACCGTCGGCAGCGGCAGGCTGCTCTCTTTCGTCCAGACCGCCTTTTTGCAATACAATCTGTTCTTCATGGTTGTAGTTGTGGCCGGGGTCGGGATCTACCTCTTGATGGGTCGCTGATTATGACCGAACACATGGCATCATTCCCCATTCTCTCCTGCATGCTGCTGGCCCCGCCGGCGGGACTGCTGGTCCTCCTCACCCTGCGGGACGATCAGAAGTTCCTCATCAAGGCCGTATCCCTGGTGGCTGCGGGCATCTCCCTGGCCCTGGCGATCTACACCTTTGTGGCCTATGACCGGACCCTGGGGGGCTTGCAGTTCGTGGAGAAGTACCAGTGGGTGAAGACCTTCGGCATCACCTACCACGTAGGGGTCGAGGGCCTGAACGCCCCACTGCTGCTGCTCACCGGCATCGTCATCTTTACCGGCGTCCTCACCATGTGGGAGCTGGAGGTGCGCACCAAGGAATACTTCATCTGGATGCTGGCCCTGGTCACCGGGGTCTTCGGCGTCTTCATGTCCTACGATCTCTTTATGTTCTTCCTGTTCTATGAGATCGCTGTGGTGCCCATGTACATCCTCATCCTGGTCTGGGGCTCCACCCGCAAAGAATACGCCGCCATGAAGCTCACCCTGTATCTGATGGCCGGCAGCGGTCTCATCATTCCCGGCATCCTGCTGCTCTATTCCTCTTCGGGCCTCCAGACCTTCGACATGATCCGGCTGCATGCCGCCCACTTCCCCTACTGGACCCAGAGGGTTGCCTTTGTGATGCTGTTCTTCGGCTTCGGGGTCCTGGCCGCGGTCTGGCCGTTCCACACGTGGTCGCCGGTGGGCCACGTGGCCGCCCCCACCGCGGTGAGTATGCTCCATGCCGGAGTGCTCATGAAGCTGGGCTCTTTCGCCATCTTGCGGGTCGCCATGTATCTCTGCCCGGTAGGTTTTCACTATTGGGCCCAGCTCATGGCCCTGCTGGCCACCGTGGGCATTGTCTATGGCGTCTTCGTAGGCCTGGCCCAGACCGACTTGAAGTACGTGATCGGCTATTCCTCGGTGTCCCACATGGGCATCGTCTGCCTGGGGCTGGCCACCGGCACGGTGGACGGCCTCAACGGCAGTGTCTTCCAAATGTTCGCCCACGGCATCATGACCGCCCTCTTCTTCTCTTCGGTGGGCTTTATCTACGATCGCACCCATACCCGTGACATTCACGAGTTGGGGGGCTTCTCCAAAATTATGCCGGTGGCTTCCGCCTTCTTTATCACCGCGGCCTTGTGCGGCGCCGGGGTGCCGGGACTGGCCAGTTTCTGGGCCGAATTGCTGGTCTTTATCGCCGCCGTCAAGGTCTACCCGGTGCAGGGGCTGCTGGCCATCGCCGCCCTGGTGGTGGGCGCCCTCTTCGCCTTGCGAGTCGTGCAGAATACCTTTTTCAACGAGCCGAACCCCAAGTTCGTCCATTTTCAGGACGTCAGCCCCTTCCTGGGTTTGCCTCGCATGATCCTCATCAGCGTCCTGATTCTCTTCGGGTTTTTCCCGCAACTGATGGTGGGCACGATTAAAACCGCGATAATCCCCTTTCTCCAGGGAATGTGACCATGAATGTGACGCTGTTCGGACCGGAACTCTATTACTTGGGCCTGGCCCTGGTCTTTTTCTGCCTTAGCCTCAGGAGAACGCCCCAGGTCAAGACCGATTACCGCATCGCCCTGGTACTGGCCGGGGTGGGGGTGCTGCTCACCGCCTCCTGCCTTTTTCAGCATGGTTATCTTTTCTATAAAGCCTACCGGGTCGACCTTTTCAGCCAGATCTTCAAGTTCGCCCTGTCCCTGGGCCTCTTCCTGGTGCTCACCATCTCCCATAACCTGGCCCACATCGAGGAGCGCCAGCAGGCCGAATTTTACCTGTTTCTCACCACCACCATTATCGGCATGATGCTGCTGGTCTCGGCGGTGGAACTCCTCACCATTTACGTGGCCCTGGAGCTCTCCTCCTATTCCCTCTACATCCTGGTGCCCCTGCGCCGGGGGGACGGCATCGACGTGGAGGCGGGCATCAAGTACCTGTTCATCGGCGCGGTCTCTTCCGGCTTTATGCTCTTCGGTCTGAGCTATATCTTTGGGGCCACCGGCACCACTTACCTGGCCGAGCTGGCGCCCAAGCTGTCCCAATTGACCCAAAGCCCCATCGGTCTCATCGGCCTGCTCCTGGCCATGGCCGGCTTCTTCTTCAAGCTGTCGGTCTTTCCCTTCCACTTCTGGGCCCCGGACGTTTACCAGGGCGCCGCCAATCAGGTTACCGCCTTCATCGCCACCGCCTCCAAGGCGGCCGCGGTGGCCCTGCTGCTGCGTTTCGCAGCCCTCGGGGCCGGCTACGGCTACGGCTTCACCAAGGCCCTGATGATCCTCTCCATCGCCTCCATGACCCTGGGCAACCTGGTGGCCATTATCCAGAAAGACTTCAAGCGCATGCTGGCCTACTCCTCCATTGCCCACGCCGGCTACTTTCTCATAGGGATCTTGACCTTGAGGGAGGCGGGCTACACCGCCGCCGTTTACTATGCCCTGGCCTACCTGGTGATGAACTTTACGGTGTTTATGGTCCTTTCGGAAGTGGCCGCGGACGGCCGGGATTTGAAGATTGTGGAGTTGGGCGGCCTCTACCGCCGCAGTCCTTTGCTCAGCATGAACCTGATCCTGGGGATCTTTGCCCTGGCGGGAGTGCCCCCCTCCATCGGCTTCACCGGGAAGCTGTTGCTCTTCACCTCCGCCATGAACTCCGGCTATTTTTGGCTGGTGTTGATCGGCGCAGTGAACGGCACCGTGTCCCTCTATTACTATCTGCGGGTGCTCTACGCCGCCTATTTCAAAGACGATCCGGGCCTCTCGCCGATAATCCTGAGCCTGCCCAGCCGCTTGCTGAACTACTCTCTGGCCGCGGTGATCATCGGCTTCGGCATCTTCCCGGACCGCATCGTGGAACTGGCCAGAGTGGCGGTGAGGTCGGTTCTCTAAGAGGAAAGGAAAAAGTTAAAAGTAAAAAGGAAACTCTAATGCCTGGTAATTTTTGCCTTTTTACTTTTTACTTTTGCCTTTCCTAAATCACTGCCCACCGGTTCCGTGGGGGCGGGGTTTCCCCGCCGGGGCAATCCCACAGGCCAGAGGCCTGTGCCACTGAGACGCCGCCCCTACAACTCCAGCCTTCCAGCCTGTGGTCGTGCCGCTCCTGATGGTGCGTGAGACGCACCCTACAAACTCTCAAATGGGATTTTGTTAATTGTAGGGGCGGACCCATGTGTCCGCCCCTATCTTCAGATTGCGAAAAAAAGCCGCCTTTCCCGGAGGAAGGGCGGCTTCACTTTTTGGGGATAACCATCAGCCCCGGCCCACGGCCAGGGAACCCGTCACCCTCAGGCCAGGGCAAAGGGGGCGCCCCGCCGGAAATTTTCCAGGTCAATGTTGGCTGACCTGAGCCAGCGGTACATGGTCCTGGTGCAGATCCCGAGACGCCGGGACAATACGGAGATATTGCCCTGCTCCTCATCCAGGAGTTCCACCAGCCGTCCCCGGCTGGGGCGTATGGCCGCCGGCTTCATCCCGGTGGCCACATTGTGGCCCGGCTCCACCGCAGCGACGCGTGAGGGCAAATGAATATCCTCGCCACAGATGTAGCGGCCGCTGTGCAACAGGACCACCCGGGTCACCACGTTCTTCAGCTCCCGGACGTTGCCGGGCCAGCTATACGCTTCCAGGCGGCGCCAGGCGGCGGCGTTAAACTCCGGCGGCTCGGTGCGGCCTTGACGCCGGGCCGCTTCCTGGGCGAAGTGCCGGGCCAGCATGGCAAGATCTTCTCCCCGCTCCCTGAGCGGCGGCAGGTGGATCTCCAGCACCGCCAGGCGGTCGTAGAGGTCCTGGCGGAAATAGCCCTGGGCAATCCTTGCCTGCAAATCTTGATTGGTGGCGGCCACCAGGCGCACGTCCACCTTCACCGCCGCGTCCCCGCCCACCGGCTCGATCTCCCCTTGCTCCACCGCCCGCAGCAACTTGGATTGCACCGACAGCGGCAACTCCCCGATCTCGTCTAAGAACAGGGTGCCGCCATGGGCCAGCCGGAACTTGCCCATCCTGTGGCAGAGGGCATCGGTAAAGGCCCCCCGCAGGTGGCCGAAGAGTTCACTGCCCGCCAGCGTTTCCGTCAGGGCGGCGCAATTGACTAGCTGGCAAGCCCGCCGCTTTGGAGTCAGAGCGAAGATGGCCCGGGCCACCAGTTCTTTTCCGGTCCCGGGTTCGCCGGTCAGCAGGATGGGGAGATCGGACTTGGCCCAGGCAGGAAGACGCGAAAGGATTAGAAGGAGAGCGGGGTCTTGGGTGATGATCTCGGATAATTCCGGCGGTCCCGTCCATGGATTTGTTGCCCGGCCGGAAGCCAAGGCAGTATTCATCCTTTTCACGGAATTAGCACCTCCTTGTGCTGCGACCTCCGGCTGCTGCAAGTGCCGGAGAGCCCCCCTTGATCCGGACGGCCGCCCAGGGTAATCGGGAAGCGTTTTCAAGTACCCAGTTTTTATGATATCATAATTTCTTCTAAATGACAATAAAAAAAGATTATTTTTTTTCCATTCCTGACAGTATTTCCTCGGCGGTGCGCCGCACCTCACCATCCTGGCCGCTGAGGGCCAGGACCTGCAGCCGGCCCCTGAAACCCTGCTGCTCCACCCGGCTCCGGCTCTCCACCTGGGACGCCATGGCGCCTAAGACCTCCTGCACCACCAAGGGGTCCGGATACTCCAACAGCCGGGTCAGCGCCCCCCACTCCCCCGGCAGGCCGTATTCCTCCAGGAACCTTTTGGCACAGGTGGCAAATCTCTTGGTACCGTGACTCGATTCCAATTCCCGCAGGTCTTTTTGATACTCCGGCTTGGCCCGCTTGCCTTGAAACAGGGCCTCGGCCTGGGCCAATGCCGTAAGGCGGATCATTTCCGACTGCTTCTTCGGGAGACGGGGCTCCCGGCGGGGCCGCGCTCCGCCCGACCGGTCCCGGCGCTGGTCTATCTCCCTCCAACTGGGGCGTTCCCTCTCGTCATCTGATGGAGGAGACATGGTCACTCCTTAATCTTGCCAATGCTGATTCTCCGAAAACTGAAAACCGTTTTTAGAAGGTCCAATTGGGGTGCCGGGCGGCCACTTCCCCAATATAATCCCAGATCCAGTCGCGGATGGCCGGGGCCAGGTAAAACTTGGGCCATAATAAATTATCCTCACTGTTTACCACCCCTTCCTCCAGGGCCAGGCGGTGCAGGGGGAGCCCCGGGTGGATGCGGATGCCGGCCTTCACGCTCACCATCCTGGGTTGAAAGGCCTCCAGGAAGGCGACGCTCTCCTGGACGGTCTCCCGGGTTTCGCCGGGGCCGCCCAGCAGCAGGAAGCAGGTGAAGGGGAGGCCCGCTGCTTTAAGCAGTTTCAGGGTACGCTCCACCTGCTTCAAATCGAATCCTTTGCCCAGGCGGTTCAACATCAGTTCCGAGCCGTTTTCGTTGCCCACCTGTACCATGACGCCGCCCGACGCCCCGATAAGCTCGAACAATTCCTGATCCGGAAAGGCCGGATTGATCAGGCAGCCCCATTCCAGGGGAAGGCGCAAGGCGGCGATGGCCCGGCAGAGGCGCCGCCCGTAATCCACGGGACAATTAAAGATATTATCCACGAAAAAGAAACGGTTCAGGCCCCACTTCCCGTGCCAGGCCGCCAGCCAGGAGGCCACCTGCTCCGGGGCCCAGGCCCGGGTCTGGGCGCCTTCCAGGAGCGGCGTGCTGCAGTAGATGCACCTCATGGGGCAGCCCCGGCGGCTCTGCACCGGAATCATGCCTGGCAGCCCGGCGCTTCCCCGGGTATCCTGATACCGGCGCGGGGTAAAATATTCGAGAGCTGGAGCGGGCAGCAGATCGAGCCGCCGGACGGGCTGGCGCCGATTCAGTTTGAGGAGGCCCTCCTGACGCCAGATCAGGCCTGGAACCTGATCCCATCTCTTTTCAGGGTAGGCCTCCAAGAAACTTGCCAGGAATTCCCCTTCCCCCACCATGCCGAAATCGGCATTGGTGTACTCCATGAATTCCCGGGGCGCCACCGAAAAGCCCGCACCTCCCAGGAGCACCGGCGCCGGGCTGATCCCCCGCAAGTGCTGCACCAGTTCTTTGACCTCCGGAAAATAGATTTCCGGCAGGCGGCTGTCCTGATTGTCAATGTTTCTGACCGAGATGCCGATAAGTTCCGGGGAGAGCTCCGCCACTGCCCGGTCCACCTGGGCCAGGGGGTCCTTGGCAAACATGAAATCGACAACCCTGACTTCATGCTCCGAGCCCAGGGCGGCCACCACCGCGGCCAGGCCCAGGGGCAGCGGCACGAATACGAGGCGACAGCGGTTGCTGGAAATAAATAGGAGGCGCATTCTGCTAAATCATGGTGGCACAGGCGTCCCGCCTGTGCATCAATCCTTTAATGATTCATCAGGCCAACAGAGAACGGCATGTGCATCCTCTATAGGGATAGGTCCAGTAACAGCGGAAACAAATGACTAGTTCCCCCTCATCGTAACTCTCTCCCCCATTGTGGGAGAGGGAATAAAGAGCCAAAGCCTGGAAAGCTCCCACTCCCCCCGGCGGGGGGAGAGGGTTGGGGTGATGGGGGGGGAGAACATGAAAGGTTACCATATTCAAGAATTCAAGCACTGAGTAACCAGATCATTTGTTAGTCTGGTTACGCCCTTAAGGCCGCCAAACGCCATCAATAAATCTACTCGATCAAATCAGTGGGCTCGCCGTGAAAAAGGTTCTGGGCTGCGGCCAGCCCTTCCCGGACCAGGGTGTCCACTGCCCGGGCGGCCCGCTCGATGAAACGGGCCACGTTTTCCGCGTCTGCCGCCGGGAAATGGGACAAAACATAGCCCTCCCCGGGCATTGCCACCGGTGGCCGGTCGATCCCCATCTTCACCCGGAGAAATTCCTCGCTGTGCAGCCGGTCAATGATGGAGAGGACCCCCCGGTGACCGCCGGCGCCGCCACGCTCCACGATCTTGAGGCGCCAGCGCGGCAGGTCCAGGTCGTCGTGAATCACCACCAGCCGGTCCGGGGTGAGTTTGAAGTAGGAGAGCAGGAGGGAAACGGCCTGGCCGCTGAGGTTCATGTAAGTGGTGGGTTGGGCCAAGACCAGCCTCTCCTCCCCTACCCTGCCCTGGCCCCAAACCGAATCGAGGTTCTTCTTATTCAGGGGAATCTTCCAGTATTCCGACAGGTAGGCCACCACCTGCCAGCCCAGGTTGTGCCTGGTCCAGGCATACTCCCGGCCGGGATTTCCCAAACCCACGATGAGGCGCATAGCAGATTTTTATAGTGAGCAGCGAGCAGTGAGCAGTAACAAACTCAACCTATCTCTGCCATAACCGGCTAGGAAAAATCATGTTAAGGAGCGGAGAGAATATCAACCAATAATATGATTCTTTTTAGCTGATTGCTGAAAGCTGATAGCTCTTTACACAAATAGAGAACTGACTGAATCAAGGTCGTGGATGCGCTTGATGGCTTCTCCCAGGAGAGGGGCCACCGACAAAACCCGGATCTTTTCCAGGGCGGCAGCCTCCGGGCTCAGGGGAATGGTGTCGGTCACCGCCAGGGACTGGACCAGAGAGCCCTGGATGTTGCTCACCGCGTGGCGGGACATGACCGGGTGCGTGACGCAGGCGTGCACGGTGCGTACCCCGTGGCGTATCAGCAGTTCCGCGGCCATGGTCAGGGTGGCCCCGCTGGTGATCATGTCGTCCAGGATGATGGCCTCCTTGCCCCAGACGTTGCCGATGAGGGTCATGGCCTTGATGGCGGCGGCGTCCCGGCGTTTGTCGATGATGGCCAGGGAGGTGTTAAGGCGTTTGGCGAAGGCCCGGGCCCGCTCCACCCCGCCGGAGTCCGGGGAGACCACCACCACGTCCGGGCTAAAATTCTCCCGGATATACTTCAGGGTCACCGGCGCCGCGTACAGATGGTCCACGGGGATGTCGAAAAATCCCTGGATCTGGCCGGAATGGAGATCCATGGTGAGCATCCGGTTGGCCCCGGCGGTGGTAATGAGATCGGCCACCAGCTTGGCGGAAATAGGAGTCCGGGGCGCGGTCTTGCGATCCTGGCGGGCATAGGCGAAATAGGTCACCACCGCGGTGACGCAGCGGGCCGAGGCCCTCTTTAAGGCGTCCATCATGACCAGCAATTCCATGAGGTTCTCATTGCAGGGCATGGCGGTGGGCTGGATGATGTAAACATCCTTGCCGCGGACGTTTTCCTGGAACTCCACCGAGATCTCCCCGTCGGAGAAGCGTCCCACCGTAGCCTCGCCCAGGGGAATTCCCAGGTGGCTGCAGATCTTTTCCGCCAGAGGCCGGTTGGCGTTGCCCGTGAAAATTTTCAGGTCATCCATAGACGACGCTCCCTGGCGTTATCGGTTTCCAGGCCGGTGAGACCCTGGGTGGCGGCCAGCCACGCCGGAAACGACCGGCGCAAGACCCGGGCCGCTTCCCGGGCCGCCTCCCAGGTGGCAAAGATCCCAAAGACGGTGGGTCCGCTGCCGGAGACGGATTGGGTGACAGCTCCCGCTTCCCTCAGCCGGGCCTGCAGTTCGGCCAGTTCCGGGAAGCGGCGGACGGCCACCTCGCCCAGGTCGTTCTCGACCCAGCGCTCCGGATGCTCCGGGTCCCAGGACGGGGGCAGCGGCGCCCCGGACAATCGGGCCGGGTCCAGGTTTTCATAAACCCAGCGGGTGCAAAGGGCCACGCCGGGATTGACCAGCACATAGTTATAAGGCGGCAAGCTCAAGGGGTTGAGGTCGGTGCCGATGCCCCGGCCCACCGCCGGCCCCCGCCCCAGGAAAAACGGCACGTCAGCCCCCAGGCGGCAGGCCAGCGAGTGCAGCCGCGGCCCTTTAAGGGGGGAGCCGTACAGGAGGTTCAGGGCTTGCAAAGCGCCGGCCGCGTCACTGGAGCCGCCCCCCAGACCCGCGGCCACCGGAATCCTTTTTTCCAGCTTAAGGTGCGCCGCCACCCGTATCCCGGTCTCCTCCTGGAACCCCTGGGCGGCCCGCCACACCAGGTTCTCCGGCCCCTGGGGCACCTCCGGGTGGTCACAAACGAAGCTCAACGTGTCGCCCCCGGGGGTGACCGTCAATCGGTCCCCCAAACTCAGCGGCTGCATCACGGTCACCAACTCGTGGTAGCCGTCGGTCCGCCGCCCCAAAACCCGGAGATAGAGGTTGACCTTGGCCGGGCAGTGCAGTTGCACCCCTCCCCCCGATCCCCTAATCAGCCCACCTCCTTGATATATGCCATGCGCAGGTCATACAGAAGGTGTTCAAACAGGTTATCCTCCTCCTGGTCCAGATTGTTCCGGGTCTTTTCCCGGAGCACCCCCAGAAGGTCAATGGCTTGTTTGGCCAGGGGCAGGTTCTTTTCCTGCTTACCGCTGTTGGGGTCGGGAATGGCTCCCAGATGCATGAAGGCCGTGGAACTGAGAGAGAAGATCAGGGAGGCGAAAGTGACTTCCGTCCCGGCGGCCCCGCCGGCAGCCTTTTGGGCCGCCTCTTGAAAGGCTTGCTCCTGAGAACCTCTGGCCTCCTGCTCCTTGGCCTTCTCTTCCTCACTCATCTGGTGAAAACGCCGATCCTTGACGGTATAACCTTTATCTTCGGACTTATCTTCGGAGTCAGGCATGGCCACCTCCACCCTAGCGTCTTGTCCAAGATCGGCTACAACTCCAACTGGAAGGCCTGGGCCACGTGCTCCAGGGCCCGCACGTCTTCAAGACATTCCGGAGTAACCGGGGTGTCGGTGGTGAGCAGAATGATATTCTGGCCCCGCTCCCGCTCCTGGCCCACGGTCATCCGGGCAATATTGATCTTATGTTTGCCGATGGTGCTGCCGATGGCGCCGATGACCCCCGGGCGGTCGGTATTGTAAATGAACAGCATGTGGCCCTCGGGGGAGGCCTCCAGGCGAAACTTGTTGATCCGCACCAAGCGGGGTTCATATTTTCCGAAAATAGTGCCGGCCACGGTGTTCTCTTCGTTATTGGCCCGCACCGTCAATCGGATGAGGGTGGAGAAATCTTCGGCGGAGGCCGCCTTCTCCTCGCTGACGTGAATACCCCGGGCCTCGGCCAGGGCCGGAGCGTTGACGTAATTCACTTCGTCGTGCATCACCGGGGAGAGCAACCCCTTGAGCACGGAATGCATCAGGGGCTTGGTTTCCAGCTTGGCCACCTCGCCGACGTAGGAGACCGCCACCGAGGAGATGGCCCCCTCGCTGATCTGCGCCTGGAAGGCGCCCAGGGCCTCGGCCAGGGTCAGGTAGGGTTTCAATTTGACCAGGGCCTCCTGGGTCACGGAGGGGGCGTTCACCGCGTTTTTGATGGTGCCGTCCAGGAGCAGTTCCACGATCTGTTCGCAGATGGCCACCGCCACGTTGGCCTGGGCCTCTTCAGTGGAGGCCCCCAGGTGGGGAGTGCAGATGACCTGCGGCATTTCCCGCAATGGAAAATCCGGCGGCGGCGGTTCCGTTTCATAGACATCCAGGGCCGCGCCAGCCACCTTGCCTTCCTTCAGGGCCTCGAGCAAGGCCTCTTCGTCAATGAGCCCACCCCGGGCGCAGTTGATGACGCGCACCCCGTTCTTCATCTTTTTAAAGGCCTGCCGGTTTAAGAGTCTGGCGGTGTCCTTGGTCTTGGGGGTATGCAGGGTGATGAAGTCGGCCCGGGCCATCAACTCATCCAGGGCCACCAGTTCCACCCCCAAATTGGCGCCAACTTCCTTGGTGATGAAGGGGTCGTAGGCCAGGACCCGCATCTTCAGCCCCAAGGCCCGGTCCGCCACCACGGAGCCGATGCGCCCCAAGCCGATAATTCCCAGGGTCTTGTTGAGGAGTTCGGTGCCCTGGAATTTCTTCTTCTCCCATTTGCCGTCCCGCATCGATTTTGCCGCCTGGGGGATGTTGCGGGCCAAGGCCATCATCAGCGACAGGGCGTGCTCCGCGGTGGTGATGGTATTGCCCCCGGGGGTGTTCATCACCACGATGCCCCGTTTGCTGGCGGCGGGGATGTCTACGTTGTCGAGACCCGTGCCGGCCCGGCCCACTACCTTCAGCCGGGGGGCGGCGGCTATGAGTTCTGCGGTCACCTTGGTGCCGCTGCGGATCACCAGGGCGTCGGCATCCTTGATGGCCTCCTTAAGTTCCGCGGGCGCCAGGCCCGGCCGGTTTACCACCTCGATGTTGGGCTGGGCTGAAAGGACCGCAATTCCTGCGGCATGCAAGTTGTCGCTGATCAGGACCTTCATACCGCTCCCTCCTTGCTCAAAACCTCTTGAGCCGCCTTTAACCCGACACCTGGCTCCACCCGGAATCCCAAGTCATTGAGGACCTCCTCCAGGCCGCCGATGGTGCCCAGCAGGTCCACCGTGTCTATATATCCCATGTGGGCGATGCGGAAGATCTTGCCTTTGGCTTGGGCCTGCCCGCCGGCGATCCAAATCCCCTTTTTCCGCAGCTCGGCCACCACCTTCTGGCCGTCCACCGGAGACTCCACCGCGGTGAGGACGTCCGAGGGGTTATCCTTGGAATAGAGCTTAAGCCCCATGGCCTGCATGGCCGCTTTGGTGGCCAGGGACAGCCGCCGGTTGTGGGTGAAGATGCGCTCCAACCCCATGGTGCGAATCTTCCCCAGCACTTCCTTGAGCCCCATGATCAGAGACACCGGCGAGGTATAGGGGGTCTGGTTCTTGGCCTGGGATTTGAGCTGCTTGGTAAAATCGAAGTAGTATTTGGGGAGAGTGGAGGTCTTTACCAACTCCCAGGCCTTGGGGCTGAGAGCGGCAAAGGCCAACCCCGGCGGCAACATCATGGCTTTTTGCGAACCGGCCACCAACACGTCGATGCCCCAGGCATCCATGGGCAAGGGATAGCCCCCCAGGGCTGAAATGGCGTCCACCACCAGGATGGTTCCCGGCCGGGTCCTGGTCACTGCCGCCAGTTCCTTAACCGGGTGGGCCACCGCGGTCGAAGTTTCGTTGGCCTGGACCAGGACCGCCTTGATGGCCGGGTTGGCGTCCAGCATCTTGGCCACCTTCTGGGGGTCCACCGCATGGCCCCATTCCACCACGAGGCGCTCCGCCGTGACCCCGTAAACACCGCACAGCTCGGTCCAGCGTTCCCCAAACTTGCCGCCGTCCACCACCAGGGCAGTGTCGCCGGCGCTCAGGGTATTGGCCACCGCCCCCTCCATGGCGCCGGTGCCGGTGGCGCAAAAGATCAGCACTTCCTGTTCCGTCTGGAACAGATATTTCAGATCTTCCCGCACCTGGCCCAGGATCTCCATGAACTGGGGGGCGCGATGATGAATGATGGGTTGGGCCATGGCCAGTTGGGTTTCCGGGGCCACCGGGGTGGGGCCCGGAGTCATCAGGTACATTTTCATCTTGATCACCTTAGCTTAATCGTTTATTTTTCCAGGGAATCTTGGGGAATCACGTAGAATGTTTAAGTTTATTGTCTATGCCCATCGCTGTCAAGGGGCTGGCGCCGCCTTAGTGAAAAAAGGCACGATGCCCCGGGCCAGCAGCGGCCGCAGGACTGATACGTGTTTTTACGTTTCAAAGACCTTCAGAACTTCGTCGCCGTAGTGATTGATGACCTTGATGGCGATTTTACCGGTGGTGGGTTTGGGGAAGGGGCGGCTGACGGTGGAGTAGAGGGCGGACCAGGCGGCCTCATCGATGTCGGCCCGGAGAGCCCTTTTGAGCTTGTCATAGGGTTGATCGGCCCCGGTGAAGTAGGCGTGGCGCACAAAAAAGCTCTCGTCGTTGTAGTTGGTGTCAATGAACCAGCAGGCCAGGTCGTCGGTGGAGCTTGAGCGAATCTGGCCGGTGGTGGGGTCGTAGATGTCCAGGCCCTTGATCTCCACCACCAGTTTGCCGTCTTTCTGTGTCCGCACTTCCACGTCCGGCTCGCCAAAGACCATGAAGAGGTTGCCCGCCCCGGTCTTCTTCAAGAGTTCGTCGCCCATGGCCAGGTCCGGATTCATGCGGCAGGGGAGCACCGCGAGCTTGCCGAAGCGTTTGGCTTCCTCGGAGACGTGGGGATCAAAGGCGAAGCCGCAGATGATGAGAAGCTCGAAGCCCATGCCCTTGACCGCTTCCTTGGCCGCCTCCTTCACCAGTTCCGGGCCGACAGTACCGTGCTCCGGGCCGATACATAAGGCCACCCGGCGCACCGTGCCGTCGTCCTCGGTGTATTCCCCGGCGGCGTGGAGCCATTCCCCGGCGTAAGGCTCCAAGAGGTCGAATTTTAGGCGCTCGTTCTTGATGGTGTTCTGCACCCCGGCCTTCTTCAGGTTGTCCAGGATCATGGTCTCAAACTGGCCCAGGTCGGCTTCCCGCTGCGCCTGGGCTTCCGATTCCGGGAGTTCCACCTCCGGGGCCAGGACGCGGTGAGGGGAGAGGCTTTCCACGGTGAAGGGACCCGTGACCCGTAGGCGTTTGCCATCCTCATAGGGCTGGTTATAGAGGAGTTCGGTGTCGGCGTGGCGGTCGATACTGGCGTCGATCTCCTGCTGGCGCTCCCGGCGCAAACTCCACCATTGGGTCAGGAGGTCTTTCGTCGCCTGGGGCCATGAGTCTTCCGGCTCACGGGGAATTTGCCACTCTTCCCAGGTGTGGTTTAGAGTTCGGTTCAATTCCTGGCGCAGGGCTTCTAGCTTCTCCTGCCACTTAGCATAGATAGCATCGATTTCCTCGTTGTTGGCGATGGACTTGAGGGTGATGTGGGGGACCCGCTTGTAAACGAACCCTTTTTTAATTTCCCCCTCGGTCGGGTAGGGTGGGGAGACCTGGCCGGTAAGTTCCCCTTCCTTCTTGATGCCTTCCGGGGAGTCGGCCAGGAGGTAATAAGGATACTTGGCGGCCATGAGGCGGGTGCGGGCCAGGGCCAGAGCTACCCGGCTGGTGTCTATGGTAATCCAGCGCCTCCCCCACTTCTCCGCCACATAGGCGGTGGTGCCGCTGCCACAGGTGGGGTCCAGCACCAGGTCGCCGGGGTCGGTGGTCATGAGGAGGCAGCGCTCAACTACTTTCGTATTAGTTTGAACTGCATAAATTTTAGGGTCTCCATAGCCTGCTATAACAGTATCCGACCAACTATTGGAAATTGGAAATACAGAAAAATCATTTAGATATCTGACATAGGAGAGAGTTTTTCCAATCGGTATTAAGCGGTTTGTATAAATAAGTCTCCCCATACCTATATCATTTGTTTTCCAAAACCCAGGTCCAGAATTATAAGGTTTTCCCTCAAAAGAAACCTCATACTTTGTAGTTGCACCTCCGCTTTGAGAAGTAAGATTGTCAGCTCTAAAAACCTTAACGACAGACTCATCTAATCCTCCTTTTTCTTTCTCATCCTTGGTCATATTTCTTCTAACGCCTTCTGATATCTCAATAAAATGATATGCTTCCTTACCTCCTCCAAGCATTTCTTTTGACAAATAAATGCGATTAAACTTCACATTTTCGATGTTTTTTGAATACCAGAGTAAATTGTCTTTTATTTCTGGAAGTAACTCTGCTGTTTGGCTTGCCGTTTTTACAAAAGTTATAAGAGCAATAAAGTTTTCACTTCCAAGAACTTCATCCATCAAACATCGCACCAAATGCACATTCTCGTCGCCGATCTGCACAAAGATGCTGCCGGTCTCGGTGAGCAATTCCCTGCCCACCACCAGACGGTCCCGCAGATAGGTTAGGTAGGAATGGATGCCCAGCTTCCAGGTGTCCCGGTAAGCCCGGATTTGCTCAGGCTGGCGGGTAAGGTCTTCCAGCTTGCCATCCTTCACCTCCCTCTTGCGTGTCGAGACCTGCCAATTGGAGGCAAACTTGATGCCGTAGGGCGGGTCTATGTAGATCATCTGCACCTGGCCTTTAAGGCCCTCCTTTTCGGCCAGGGAAGTCATCACCAGCAGGGAGTCCCCCAGGATCAGGCGGTTGCTCCAATTCTGCTCGTGGCGGTAGAAGTCCACCAGGTCTTCAAAGGCGATACCGTTGAAATCGGCAAAGAGGGACGCCTGGGGTTCGGGCTTATCCTTCCGGGCCTGCGCCCGCACCTCCTCGATGATGGCCTTGGGGAGAATCTTTTCCTGGATGTAAATTGGCACGGCGGGCACAGCCAGGTCTTCCCGATCCTGCTCATCCTTGCCCTTCCAGACCAGTTGCGGGTCCAAGGAGGGGTCTCGGGGATAGAGGATGTCCTTGGGGGCTTTTTCCTGGTCGGCGGCAAAATCCCGCAATTCATAGGTGGGGATGTTGCGGCGCTTGTCCTTATACTTGAAATCGAAGATGGGGGTGGGGGTGTCGCCTTTTTTCCCGGCCATGGAATTCCCCTATGGTTTTTTAGGATCGCTGAGGCATTGCACTAAATCTCCAACTGGAAATTTTGCTTTCATGACTTAGCCTTAGAACCGATATTGGATAGGAAGGCCCTAATAAGGTTTTTCGCATCCCAGGGGTCAGAAATCTCCAGGAAGGCCCATTGGCCATAACCGCCATGGTTGTTGACTGCGGGCACCCATAAGGTCTTGGCCGTGGCCACCTTGGCGGGTTTTTCTTTCATTTTCTCGCCGGTGACTTCGATGATCAGGTTAAGAGGTTCTTCTCCGTGCTCCACCCGGACCAGGAAATCCGGGTAGTAATTCTTCTCATCGCCGTCGATGGTGTAGGGAATGGCAAATCCCAGGTTTTGATTCTTGACGTAGCAGAGGACTTCCTCCATATCTTCCAGGGATTGGGCCATTTTCTGCTCCCAGGATTCAGTATCAGCCACCACATAGTTGAGTTGGCACTTTTCCGGATCGGTCGCATAGACAGACCGGGTGGTGTCGAAATCCACATAGCGGGTGGACCCCACGGTATCGTAAGGCCGCAATATGGGCTTGAGGGTCTTTTGCCCACTAGTGGAGGTCACAATGGACTGATAGATGAGCTCGGCGGCGTTGTGGGCGAATTCCAGGAGCAATAGCAGTTGCGGAAAGGTGTTGTCCTTGAGGATGACGCATTCACCTAACCAGCGTCGGGTCAGGTTCAGGAGTTGGGGGAAGAGCCAGGGCTTGATCTGGTTTTCGTCGTCCCGGAAATATTTCTCCAATACCAGTTTAGCCAGGAGAAAGACCACCTCCTGCTTCCGGCGGCGTTTGAGATCGTCCAGGGTGTGGATGCTGGTCTCGCCAACAATCGGGGCATTTTCCGTTTTGATGGGAATGTCGGCAGTGGAGAGGATGTATTTCGAGTCATCGGTAAATTTGGCAGTGAGCACCTCTCCGGCCAGATCATAGCGATAGCCGATGAGGCGGGGAAAGGTAATTTCCAAGGCAATGCGCTCCGGGAGCGCCCGCACCCTGGTGGGGATGGGGCCGGGGTTGGGCCCATCGCCAGTCCCGGCACAAGGGATAAAGGAGAAGGGCACGCCATAAACTTCGGCATATTCCACGGGGAAGCCGTTAAAGGCGACCTGCTGGCCGTTGACCGTGAGGGAGCGGGCCTCGGTGACATAGCTCATGCGGCGCAGACCCCGCCCCACCACCTGCTCGCATAAAAGTTGGGTGCCGAAGGCCCGGACCCCCAGGATGTGGGTGACGGTGTTGGCGTCCCAGCCTTCAGTGAGCATGGAGACGGAGACCACGCACTTAACCTGCTCCCCCAGCTTGCCGGGCTTGCCGATGGTGTTCATCACTTCACGGAGCAGATCTTCATCGGTGATCTGCTCCACGTTGCGACCGGGGAAGCGCATCCGGTATTCGGCTTTAAATTCCTCAATCTCTCGGGCGGCCAACTTCTTGAACTCGTCGCTCATGGCCTCGCCGGAATCCAACTGCTGGCTATCAATCAAGATGGCATTGGGCTGGATGCGCCAGGCGCCATTTTCTTCATTGCTGAAAATGGCCAAAGCGCCGGGCACCGGCACGGAATCACCGCCGGGAAGCGATTTTTCCCATCCGGCGATGTAATCAAAGACCAGCTTGGAGACATTGGTGTTGTTGCAGACCACGATGAAGACCGGCGGAGTCAGGCCCTTGGCTTGAGCCTCGGTGTTTTGCTCCCATTGCCGGTAATATGCCTCATAATTGCCATAAAGACTATGGATTGCCGTTTCCAATTGAGCGGGGAGCTTATGCTCACCGCTCTCGTCCTGGGTCTTGCGCCCCTTCCTGGGCAGGTGCTCCCGGATGCGCAGCCATAGGTCCCGGTAAGTAGGTTGGTCGCCCACCATGGAGTCGTCCGCCACGGGCACCCTGGGCACCTTGACGATGCCGCTCTCAATGGCGTCTATGAGGGAGAAATCGGAGACTACCCAGGGAAAGAGGGTGCCTTCGGGATAGCCGGACCCTCTCAAAAAGAAGGGGGTGGCGGAAAGATCAAAAATCACTTTGACGCCGAGCTTGGCCTGGACCGCCTCCAAGCCAGAAATCCAGATACGGGCGGCTTCTTCCCGCTTTCCGGCTTCTTTGCGCTCGTCGCCGGTGAGTTTTTCTTCCAGGCCGTCCGGTTTGCGGCGATAACAGTGGTGGGCTTCGTCGTTGATGACGATGATATTCTTCTTGGTGCCCAACTCCCGGCAGACCCGGCGCACCATCTCGCCGGGGGTCTCGGTGAAGGGGCTGACCTCCCCCTGGGCCAGGATGGTCTTGGTCAGCTTCCCGGCGGCCACCTTCTCCCTGGGTAAAAAGGCATGGAAGTTGGTTACGAGGATTTTGGCCTTGAGTAATTCGGCTTGCAGGTCCAGGGGGATGAGGTCCCATTTATTATAGTAGTTGTCCGGCAGGTTGGGAAGGAGCACCCGGAGCCGGTCCCGGATGGTGATGCCGGGGGTAACCACCAGGAAAGTGTCAGTATATCGGGGGTCCTGGGTGCTGGCCAGCTTGTTAAGGGTGTGCCAGGCGATGAGCATGGCCATGACCACGGTCTTGCCGCTGCCGGTGGCCATCTTGAAGGCCGTGCGGAAAAGGCCGGGGTTGGCTCTTTCGTTTTTTTCACGGATAAAGTTATCAATCCAGGCGTCATTAAATTTTTTCGCCACCTCGGTGAGGTAGATGGCCGTTTCCAGGGCCTCAATCTGACAAAAAAAGAGCTTCTTTTCCCGGTCGGGGCGTTGCCAGTATTCTAGCAAGCGGGCGGTGGTCTTGGTGGTTCCCAGGTAGCCACCCTGCCGCCACATGGCTACCTTGGAGCGGATACGGTTGATTTCCTTGTTCTCCTCGATGCGCTCTTGGGTCCATTCCGTGTCCGGGAGGTAAGCCTGTTTCCCCTTTTTTTTCGGTCTGGCGATGGGGATGAAATAGGAGCTTACCCGGCGCTCGGGGACGATCTCATTGGTGATGCCTTCATTGGTGAAGCGGAAGTGGCGCTGGGGTTCATCAAAGGGGGAATTGATGACGGGGTTTTCAATTACGACCTGCTTCATGTCCACCCTTCGGGTCGGCGAGTTACTTCAAAAATCATAAGTCGATTATAGGCAGAAAAACAGAAGATCGTCAAATATTAGTGAATCTGCTTGGTATGAGCGACACGCCTTAAAATCTGGCATTTGACACCCTCCGGGAAAGCGGTTAGAATCGTAGCCATTAGCGCAAAGGAAGCAACGTTGGCGGATAATTGGCAGTTCACCATCCTGCGCCAGGAAGCCCGCTCCCGGCGCCTCATTCTGGAAGGCCAGGCCCATCCCCCGTACGACCGCCCCTACCACGATCCGCTCTTTTTTTACGCGGTGGCCGGTCCCGATTATCTCTCCCTGGAGGTGAGCCGGGATTTTGATGGTGAGCGGCTTTTGGATTATCTGGCCGGACTCCTGGGTCAACCGGCGGCCCCGCCCCGGGTGCAGGTGGGTGGCAGTCAACTCGACGAGGAAGACGCCCTGCTTCTGATGGAGTGGCATTTTCCTCCGGCCGGGCGTGGAGAGATGATCCGGCGGCTGGGAGAGATTCTGGGGCGGACCTTTTCATCTTATCAGGAGGAGCCATGATCCATCTGGGCGAATATGACCCCTTGCTTGCGGATATCTGGTGGGTTGAAGAAGCGGGCATGAGCAGTAACGTCTATATCCTCAATGAAGGCCGCACTCTTATTGACGCCGGCAACTTCTACGGTATCCTCCAGGAACTTAGCGAGGTATTTGATCTCTCTCTTTTGGAACAGCTTTTCATCACCCACTGCCACTACGACCACGTAGGGGGCATGGGAGAGCTCTTCGACTGGTGCAACCCCAAGGTTTACGGGCACATTGACACCCTGCCCTACATCAATTTCCAGTCCGTCCCCTTCATGAAGATCATGGAGAAGGCCGGCCGGGTGGACCAGGTGGTGATCCTCCGGGGCGGCGAGCGCCTCCAGGCGGGAAACCATCTCCTGGAGGTAATCGCCACCCCCGGCCACACCCGGGGCGACATCTGCATCTACGAACAAGAACGGCGCCTCCTCTTCTCCGGGGATACGGTCTTTCCCAGCTCTCCCACTGAAAATATCCTGGCTGACGCCGATAAGAGTTTGGGTAGTATGGACCAGCTCATCGCCTCCCTGGGCCGCCTGGTGCCTTACCAGGTCGATTTCCTGCTGCCGGGCCACGGCCAGCCCGCCTTCTCCGATGGCGAGGCCCACGTGCTCAACGCCTATTTGGAGACCCGCAAGTCGGTGGAGGAAGACAAGGGCCGTACCTACCTGGACGCGGCCCGGATGCTGGCGGACGCCGGCCGCCCGGAAAAGGCCCTGGAATGTTACAATATTGCCTTGCAAATCGACCCGGGCAACGTCGAAGCCCTGGTCTATAAAGGCGCCACCCTCACCGAATTGCAGCACTACGACGAGGCCCTGGTTTGCTTTGACAAGATTCTCAAACACGCACCTGACCTGGACGAGGCCCTGACCGGCAAAGGCTTCGCCCTCCTGGGCCTGGGAAAGACGGAGGAGGCCCTTAAACTTCCCGGCTTTGCCGCCCGCCTGAAAACGTTGCTATAAAGGATAGCTTTCAGCAATCGGCTTTCAGCCAAAGCCAAAAGCTAAACCTCCTTTCGTTATCACGGCAAAAGGTAAAACTGGTTAAGGGCGGTATAAATTGCTTCGGGATTCAGCTTTAATTGGAAACCTGCCTTTGGCTTTGGCTGCTAGCTGAAGGCTGATAGCTGACTGCTTTTCTTTATCCCATGTCCTCAAAATGGCACATAATCCTGGACCGTGAGGAACAGCGCCGCAAGGTGGCGTTCCTGGAAGGGCGGGCCCGGGGCGCCGGGTGCGGCCCCGACCCCGAGGAAGTCGAGTTCTCCCTGGCCCTTTATTCCGATCAGATATCCCTGAACGTACCTGCCTCCACCCTGGGCCAGGAATTGGTCGCGGACCTCACCGCCATCCTGGGCCTGCCGAGATTGCCGCCCACTGTCAAGTGTAGCTGCTCCTGGGGGCAGGGGGTCGTGGGGGCCATGCTGCTGGTCCTCTGGGACCTGCCGGCCTCCAACACCGCCCTGCTGCTCCGGAACCTGCACGCCTTTTTGGGAAGCGCCCTGCCCTCTTAGCGCCACCTTTAATTTACATGTACCGGTAGCCGCAGGCTTCAGCCTGCGCTGTTATTGCCTTTTTCAGCTTGCGAAAATCCTTAATAAAAAGAACCCAGGCTAAAGCCTGCGGCTACCAGTTAAAGATCAAAAGATGAAGGATAATTGGCGGGAAGGGAGGCTCTGAAATAACTTCTAATGCTCCTGGGATGACTTCTGACGCTTCTCGGAAGAATAAGGAATCTCGAAGGAGATGCTGGCGCCCTGGCCCTTCCCGCTTTGCACGGACAGGTCCCCACCCACCATCCGGGCCCGTTCCTCCATGGCCACCAGTCCCAGACCCCGGCCCCGGCGCCGCGCCTCCGCTTCATAACCCTTGCCGTTGTCCCGGATTAGAAATGAGACCCGGTCGGGCCTCCGGTCCATGGCCACTGCCATCCTGGTGGCCCGGGAATGTTTGCCGATATTGGTAAGACATTCCTGAAAGATGCGGTAGATGGCGACCTGCGTCTCCACGGGAAACAGGTCGTCAAGGTCGATTTCCTGGAAGTCGCATTCGAGGCGATTGTGTTTGCAGAATTCTCCAATCATATGTTGCAAAGCCGCGGACAGACCCAGATCCTCCACCATCATGGGGCTCAGGTCATGTGAGAGGCGCCGCACCTTGTCCACCACCTGGTCTAGATTCCCCAGCATTCCCTCGCAATCCTCGCGGAGGCGCTGCTCGTTCGACGGCAACTCCTTCTTGATCTCCCTGGCCTGGAGTTTCAAGACCAGCAAGGCCTGCCCCAGTTCATCGTGCAGTTCCCGGGAGATCCGCTTGCGCTCGTCCTCCTGGGCGGACATCAACTGGGAGGCCAGGTGGCGTAATTTCTCCTCCGACTCTCGCAACCGCATCTCTGTTTCTTTTCTCTGGGTGATGTCCTCCGCCACGCCGGCCACATATAAGGGTTGGCCCTCGGGGTCCTGCACCAGGGAGGCGGTCACCCGGCACCATAAATATTGGCCGTTTTTCCTTTGATAGCGCTTTTCTATCCGGTAGCTTTCCCGCCGGCCCGAGGCCAGTTCCCCGAAAAGTTCCAGGGTCCTCTGCCGATCATCGGCGTGGGTAAGCTCATCAATGCGCCTGCCCCGCAATTCTTCCTCCCCATAACCCAGCATCTCCTCAAAGGCACTATTGACGCTCAGGAAGCGCCCTTGCAGGTCGATGAGGCCGATGCCCAAGGCGGCCCGCTCGAAGACGGCCCGGAAGCGCGCCTCACTTTCCCGCAGCCGTAATTCCGCAATCCGGCGTTCGGTGATGTCCTGGGCTACCCCCACCAGTCGCCAGGGTTTGCCGCGTTCATCCAGAACGACTTCTTGCTGGGTATGCAGATAACGAATGGCGCCATCGGGTCGAACAATGCGGCTGACCTGAGAGACAGACCGTTCTCCAACCAGGGCCCGCGCCAGGTCTTCTCTCACCCGGGCCGCATCCTCCGGGTGCGTCAAGCTCAAGCCCGCTTCCAGCGACGGCGTGAAGCTCCGTTTATCCACACCGTAGATGCGGTACAATTCTTCAGACCAGACCATTTCGCCGGACTTGGGATTCCATTCCCAGTAGGCCAGGTGGGCCAACTGCTGCGCCTTGGCCAGCCGCGACTCGCTCAGGAGCAGGGCCTCCCGGGTGGCCTGGCGCTCGCTGACGTCGTAGATCACCCCGATCACATGGTCGATCTGGCCGCCCGGCTGGAAGATTATCTGACCCCGGCCCTCGAGCCAGAGAATGCGGCCATCCTTGGTGCGAATGCGGTATTCCCGGGTAAAGCGGCCGTCTTCCTTCAAAGCCTTGATAAATGCCTGTTTGTATTCACCCCCAAAATCCTCATCCAGGATGAGATCGGACCATTTCAGGCGGCGGGAGGCGAAATCCTCCTTCGGATATCCGGTAAGTGTTTCAACCTCGTCATCGAAGAATTCGATGGACCAATCGGGATAACCCCTAAAGACCAGGCCCGGGATGGCGCGCACCAGCCAGCGGTATTCCCGCTCCTGATTCCTCAGGTTCTCCTCCGCCAGCTTGCGCCCGGTGATGTCGATGCCCAGGGTCAGGGCCAGGGTAGTGCCGTCCGGGTTCTTCAAGGGATAATAGTACATCTGGTAGGTTCGTTGGCGCGGGACATCGGTCCATTCCATTTCCACAGCAGCGCCGGTTTCGAATACCTGGGCGGCCGGGCAGGCGGCGCATGGCTCTGTCTTGCATGCCAGCAGTTCAAAGCAGCGTTTCCCCTCCCAATCCCCATATCTCTCCCGGAAAAAGCGGTTGCCGAAGCGAATGGAATAATCCGGGCCCGCCACGTCCACCATGACCGGCATCCCGTCCAACATGGCATAGAGTCGCTGCCGTTCCGCTTCTAAGTCTTCTTGGCGCTTTTCGGCCGCTGCGTCCTTAATGGTCAGCACCAGTGGGGAGATGTAGAGGAGACCGGCCAGGAGCGCCAGCGAAATCGCCAGGGTCAGGACGTCATCCCAAAAGGCCAAGGGGATGGCCTTGTGGCCGGCCAGGTAGTAGACGAGCAGGAAGAGGCGGCGAATGGCCATGAGGCAGAAGGCCGCGGAGATCAACAGCCAGGCCGGGCTTCTGCCGGTGATCCGGACCAGCCTCAGGGCGCAATAGGCCGCGGCGAGTTGGACCGATGCCGCCGCCACATACAGCAGAATGGCCAGGTAGTTAGCCATCAGCCTTTCTCCCGGACATCGCCCTGGTGGCCGCCCGCCGGGCGCCCGAAACCGACAATGAGTGCAAGTTGCCCTCGGACCCGAACCGGCGAACTTTCAACATTATTTAAAAAACTGATTAAAATTAAGCCCAACCAGGGGCCGGTTCGAGGATGTTCAGGAGCCAGCCGCCAGGCGCTGAGAGGCCCGACCTGCCAGTAATCCAAACCGGACACTAAACGAGTATGAAAGGAGTCCCCTAAGAGCGCTTAACCTGCCGCGGCCGGGGGCGCCTCCGGGATGGGGTGCACCACCGCACTCCAGGGAAGACACAAGGCCTGTTTTTCCGAGGCATAAGGGAACCCGGAGGGCAGATAGGCCCCAAAGGGACACTGGCCGCAAAGCTTCCCGGCCGTGCCGCAAACGGCCCGCAGTGGGGCGGCGTCCCCGATCAACTCCCGCATGGCCCCCTGCAGTTTCCTGATATCTTCCAGTTCCGGACTCTCGATCTCCAGGATCATAGCCTCCATCACCCGGGCCAGTTCCAGGAGCAGAGGAGCCAGGCTGCTCTCTTCCAGCCTCTGGAGCCTTCTTAAAAAGTCATGGGTCTGGATGCCGCCGCTGCTCATGATGAATACTGTTTTGCTTCCCCGGCCGGCGCCGGGAAGCGGATATGGGAGAGCATCCCGGCGACGAGATAGATCTTATATAAGGTGTTAAGCCATTTATTGGGCTGGGGGACGTACTCCAGGACCGGCCGCCGCCCCTGGCTCCACTCTACCAGGAACTGGGTGAAGATGATCCACTGCATCAATTCATCCGGCTCCTGGATGAACGATGGATAATAACGAAACTCGATGGTGCCCCGGTACCAGTAGGAGTGCAGGTTGAGGCCGTGATAGCGCGTGGGATGCATCTTGCGGCGCCGCGGAGTCTTGAGATCATCCCGGTTCTGAGCGGAATACCAGAGGCTGCGCACCCGGGGGATCGGCTGGTCACAACCTTCCCGCCGGTACCAATCGCACAGGTCCACCTCCAGAGGCCGGCAGGTTTCGGCATGGCGCCGCTCCTCCGGCAATAACTGATAGATATGGGCCTCAAAGATGGAAATGATCCGCAGCAACTGAAAGAGTTGGCTATTGCCGTATGTGGTCCGGTTCACCCCGTGATGGACATGGAAGCCGCAGGTTTCGTTTGCCAGGATCTCGGGAAACTCCTGGAGCAGTGAAAGCACCCGGTAAACCTGGGCCAGGCCCGGCAGGCCGGACAGGACGGGGCTCACCAGTTCGCTGCCGCCGGCCCCCTTAATGGTGTCATCCAGGACGCAAGTCCACGCCTGGTAGGCCGGTTCATCAGGGGAGAAGCCGTTCAGGACCAGGTCCTGGTCTTGAAAAACTTGGGGCAGCCGCCTCCCATCCCGGGTGCGGTTCATGATCTGGTAGGGTGGAATTACCTGGCGGTCGCCGGCGGTGATGGAATATTTCAGCCCGAAGGTCTCGATCTCCACCCCGAAAGGCCGGTCACTAAAGTATCGCAACATGGGGTGCTTATCTTTGAGCCGGGTTTCCCACAAACCAGAGCCCCCCACCTTGACCATTTCCTCTCTCTCCAAATTCCCGGTGGCCGGAAACGGATTCACCCCTGAACCCGGCCTCTCGCCGGGGCCGGATGCCCTCCAGTGATCGTGTTTCTTTTACAAAATAACGCAAAAGTTGGTCCGGGGCAAGATAATTCCTGGAGATCAGAGTTCCCGCCCCGGCCCCTCCCAGGGCCGGGCCCCTGCCGCGCGCACCTCTCCCTCCTGGGAAGGCGCTCCCTTTCTTCCTTTCAGATAATCCAGGGATTACAACAGTGGCGGCCGGCTAGCAACGGCCGGCCCTCAGAGCGGGTTTATTAGTTGGGGTACTGCACCTCGAAGACGCGTTTGGCCACCACAAAGGTGTCCTGGTAGTACTGCTCCCGCAAGTCCGTGACTGTCACGCCGTTGCGAGGGTTGGAGGCGTGAATCATCTTCCCGTTCCCCAGGTAGATGCCGGCGTGTCCCACATGGCCGTCCCGCCGGAAGAACAGCAGATCCCCGGGAAGCAACTTGGAGAAATCCATATCTCTGGTCACGACCTTGCCCACTTCGGCCTGCTCGGCGCTGGACCTGGGTAGGTTGATCTTAAAACCTTGATAAATGTATTGGACAAACCCGGAACAATCAGTGGCATTGCTGTTCTGAAAAGAGCAGCCGAGGGCGTAAGGGGCGTTTCGATAGTGCTCGGCCTCGGCCAGCACCAAATCCGAGAAATCCCAGGGCTCAAACCGGTTGTATTGGTGCTCCCCCTTCGGGAGGGAACTCTGGTCCCGGTCCAAATCCGTATTGGAGGTGGAAGGCTTGTTCAAGGCCGCCCCGCTTTTCTTGGGCGCTAAGGGTTCCAGCAGGAACCCGCCATCCCTTTGGGGGGTGACCTTCATCAAGGGGGTGCTATCGTAACTGCGGGCGCTGGATTGCGGCACCATGGAAGACTCCATGACCTCGTCGCTATCCTCGCGGTAATGCCTGTGGTGGCTGGGTTGGGACCTTTTGGTGTATTTGCTTTTTTTGCTGTCCTCTCTCTGCGAATTGGCAGAGGAAGACTTCTTTTTGTGGACGCTTTTCGTGGGTAGCGAAAATGCCAGACTGGGTACGAAAGCTAGTGCCAGGGTGACTACCGTGCTCACAATTATCCGCTTTGTCATCCAGAACCTCCTTGGTGATGGGACCATCCGGAGGGGGCTAACTGGATCTTAAGCCCCGGACAATTGGCTTCTTTGAACAGAGCCTTTAGGTAAAAAGGCCTACGCATACCTAGGTAAAACTACCTAGATACTGAGGCCGACTTTAATACATTTGGAATCCTTTGTCAAATCTTTTTTTCTCGCCCCTAGACGCTGCAACCGGGTTTGCCCTGCATTATCAAGGAGATAACCGAGGCATTTTTTTTGGCCGGGTCGGAAGACCCAAGATTGGCAGGGTTAAGAGTGCTGCAGGCTCAGGCGGACAAGTCTCCTTGCCCCCTGGGTGAATTAAATTTAGATGGCCGCGGCTTTTTTGGCCTTGGTTTTTGCCTTGGGCAGCTTCTCCGGACGGTCCACCAACTCGAGGATGGACATGGGCGCGGCGTCTCCCAGCCGCACCCCCACGGAAACGATGCGGGTATAGCCGCCGGGGCGGTCCTGGTAACGCTCCTTCAGTTCTCCGAAGAGCTTGGCCACCACTTTTTTGGAGCGCACCACCGCTTGGGTCAAGCGCCGGGCATGCAGGTCACCCCGTTTGGCCAGGGTAATGACCTTCTCGGCCCACTGACGGGCCTCCTTGGCCTTGGCCCGGGTGGTCTCCACCCGCTCCTGCTCCAGCAGGGCGGTGATCAGATTGCGCAGCATGGCCTGGCGATGCTCCGTGGTGCGGGAGAGGCGCCGGCCGGCTTTTAAGTGCCTCATGCGACTTCTTCCTTCCTTTCCGGCGTCTGATCCGGAGGGGTAAAGGTTTCCAACTTCATTCCCAGGTGCAACCCCATCTCCTGGAGAATCTCTTTGATCTCATTCAAGGACTTGCGGCCAAAATTCTTGGTCTTCAGCATCTCCTGCTCGGTCTTTTGCACCAACTCGCCAATGAAGCGGATGTTGGCGTTGCGCAGGCAATTGGCGGCTCGCACCGACAACTCCAGTTCATTGACGCTGCGGTAGAGGTTCTCATTCAGGACGGGAGGCTCCTCCAAGGCCTTCTCCTCCAGTCCGCCGGGTTCCTCTTCGAAGTTAATGAACAAGACGAGATGCTCTTTCAGGATCTTGGCGGCATAGGCCACTGCGTTCTCCGGGGTGAGGCTGCCGTCGGTGGTGACCTCCAGGGTCAGCTTGTCATAATCGGTCCGCTGACCCACCCGGGCCTGGGTGACCACGTAATTCACCTTGCGGATGGGAGAGAAGCTGGCGTCCAGCGGAATATAGCCGATGGGCTGATCCTCTTCCTTATTGGCTTCCGCCGGCACAAAACCCTTGCCGCTCTTGACCGTCATTTCCAGGTTCAGTTGGCCGTCCCCGGCGAGAGCGGCAATATAATGATCGGGGTTGAGGATTTCCACCATGCCATCCGTTTTGATATCGCCGGCCTTGACCTGCCTTTCACCCGAGGCCTCCAGGTGCAGGATCCGGACGCCGTTGCTGAGCATCTTCAGGCGCACCTGCTTCAGGTTCAGGAGGATTTCAGTGACATCCTCGCGCACCCCGGGGATGGCGGAAAACTCGTGATGCACATCCTTGATGCGCACTGCGGTAATGGCCGCGCCCCTAAGGGATGACAGCAAGACCCGCCGCAGGGCGTTTCCCAGGGTGGTGCCGAAGCCGCGTTCCAGGGGCTCAGCCGTGAATTTGCCATAGTCACGCCTGTGGCTCTCGGTATCCACTTCCAGGCGTTTGGGCTTGATGATGTCGCTCCAGTTTTTCTGGATCATGGTGCCTCGTTCTGATTACTCGGATTCATTAACTCTTAACGCCGGCTGCCAAAGAAAAAACGGGCGGCAGCCCCCGTCTTCATCTAGCAGCCGGATGAGCCGATCTCCGAGCCATAAAGGATCATGATTCTCTATTTGGAATAAAGCTCCACAATCAGATGTTCTTGAATGGGCATGGTGATATCTTCCCGGTTGGGAAACAAGATTACCCGGCCCTGGGCTTCTTCCTTGTTGAACTCCAGCCAGGAGGGACAGCCTCGCCGGGCCACTGCTTCCATGGCATCGCGGATCAGCGGCAGGTTGCGGCCTTTTTCCGTGGTCTGGACCACGTCCCCTTTGCGCACCAGGAACGAGGGCAGATTCACCTTGGCGCCATTGACCAGCACGAGATTGTGCCGCACCAATTGGCGGGCTTGGGAACGGGAGTTGGCGAAACCCAGCCGATACACCACATTGTCCAGGCGCCGCTCCAGCAGGACCAACAGGTTGGTCCCGGTCACCCCTTTCTGACGTTCGGCCTTCTCGAAATAAACGCTGAACTGTTTCTCCAGCACCCCATAGATGCGTCTCACCTTTTGCTTTTCCCGGAGCTGCGTGCCGTAGTCGGATACCTTGCTCCGCCGCTGGCCGTGCTGTCCCGGCGGATAGTGGCGCCGCTCAATGGCGCATTTATCCGTGTAACAGCGGTCTCCTTTAAGGTAAAGCTGCATGCCTTCCCGGCGGCAAAGCCGGCAAGCCGGTCCCAAATATCTAGCCAATTTCGATCACCTCTTCCTATACCCGGCGGCGTTTAGGAGGACGACAGCCGTTGTGGGGAATGGGGCTGACGTCCCTGATCAGGTTGATGGACAGACCCGCAGCCTGCAAAGCCCTGAGAGCCGCCTCCCGGCCTGCCCCGGGCCCTTTAACGTAAACATCGACGTTGCGCAGGCCGTGTTCCATTGCCTTCTTGGCCGCGTCCTGGGCCGCCAGCTGGGCGGCAAAGGGAGTGCCCTTGCGGGAGCCCTTAAAACCCTGGACCCCGGAAGACGACCAGGAAATCACGTTACCCGCGGGGTCGGTGATGGTCACCAGGGTGTTGTTGAAGGTGGCCTTGATGTGAGCCACTCCCACAGGAATATTCTTCCGCTCTTTCTTTTTCTTGGTACGAACCTGCGCTTTGGCCATCCTGCCTCCTTAGGCCTTCTTCCGTTTGCCCACCACGCTGCGCCGCGGGCCTTTCCGGGTGCGGGCATTGGTGTGGGTGCGCTGGCCCCGGACCGGCAATCCCCGGCGGTGCCGCAACCCCCGGTAACAGCCCAGGTCCATCAGGCGCTTGATGTTCATCGACACTTCCCGGCGCAGGTCGCCCTCCACCTTACAGGTCTGGTCGATCGACTGGCGGATGCTGGTGATTTCGGCGTCAGTCAAATCACCCGTCTTGGTAGCGGCGTCCACCCCGGCCTCCTTGAGAACCCGGACGGAGGTGCTGCGCCCAATGCCGAAAATATAGGTAAGGGCGATCTCGATCTGCTTGTTCCGGGGCAGGTCGATCCCTGCGATCCTGGCCAATTGTTCTCCTCCCTCTAACCCTGGCGCTGCTTGTGTTTGGGATTATCCTTGCAGATCACCCGCACCACGCCTTTCCGGCGAATAATCTTGCATTTGGCGCACATGGGTTTGACTGACGATCTGACCTTCATCTTGGGCTCCTATCTGACCCGGTAAACGATGCGCCCCCGGCTCAGGTCGTAAGGCGACAATTCCAGGATGACTTTATCCCCCGGGAGAATCTTGATGTAATGCATCCGCATCTTCCCGGAAATGTGAGCCAGCACCTTGTGCCCGTTGGGCAGCTCCACCCGAAACATGGCATTGGGCAAGGGCTCGATTACCGTCCCTTCAACTTCGATGGCGTCTTCCTTGGGCATCTACCTTATCTTTATAGTTATTTCAAGAAGTTACTCTAGGATAATCCATCATCCTCATAAAATCAAGGGCTGGCCACCCGCCCCTAGAGGCGGCTCAAGATCAAGGGCCCCTCAGCAGTCACCGCCACGGTGTGCTCAAAATGGGCGGCGCAGGAGCCGTCTTGGGTCACCGCAGTCCAGCCATCCTCCAGGATGCGCACCTGCCAGGCCCCCAGGGACGTCATGGGCTCGATGGCCAGGGTCATACCCGCCTGCAGCCGCGGCCCTCGTCCCGGCACCCCGAAATTGGGGATCTGGGGGTCTTCATGGAGCGAGCGGCCGATGCCGTGGCCCACGAACTCCCGGATCACCCCAAAGCCGGCGCCCTCCACCATGGCCTGCACCGCATGCGAGATGTCCGTGAGGTGCCGTCCCACCTTGGCCTGGCTAATCCCGGCGTACAGGGCCTGCTCGGTGGCCGCTATCAAGGCCTGGCACCGGGGATCCACTTCCCCCACCGCCAGGGTCAGGGCCGCATCCCCATAATACCCCTGGTATTTCACCCCGAAGTCCAGGCTCACCAAATCCCCGGATTTAATAAGCCTGTTTCCCGGAATCCCATGGACGATCTCTTCGTTTACCGAGACACAGATGGAGCGGGGATAACCCCGGTAGCCCTTGAAGGCCGGCTCCACCTGGCGGCTGCGGCACATCTCTTCCGCCAGTTCGTCCAGTTCCCGGGTTTCCACCCCGGGTTGCACCCGTTCTTGCACCCTCGCCAGGATTTCCGCCACGATGCGGTTGGCCACCTCCATCTTGGCAAGCTCTTGGGGAGTTTTCAGCAGAATCATATATCCCGGCGAGACCTTTTCGCCGTCCCCTCACCGCCGCTTAGCAGCACTTGCAGGTACCCACCGCGGCGCTCCGGGGGTGGTCCAGGATGGTGACAATTTTATTAAAGATGTCCTCGATGCTTCCCACCCCGGCGATGGGCCGCAGGAGGCCCTTCTTGCTGTAGTAATCGATGAGCGGCTTGGTGGCCTGATTATAAGTGGCCAGGCGGGACCGCACCGTGGTCTCGTTGTCATCATCCCGCTGATAGAGTTCGCTGCCGCACTTGTCGCACACCAGGTCCTTCTTGGGCGGAGTGAACTTGACATGATACATCTGGCCGCAAGCCGCGTTTTTGCAGGTGCGCCGGCCGGTGAGCCGCGCTACCAGGGCCTCTTCGTCCACGTCTATGGAGACCACGTGGTCGATCTTGCTGCCCAGGCTCGCCAGCACCTTGTCCAGGGCCTCGGCCTGGGGCACAGTGCGGGGGAATCCGTCCAGGATAAAACCTTTTTTGCAGTCCGGCTGCGCCAGGCGGTCCTTGATGATGCCGATGACCACCTCATCCGGCACCAGCTTGCCGGCATCCATGAACTCCTTGGCCTTCCGCCCCATTTCGGTGCCTTCTTTGACCGCGGCGCGCAGGATGTCTCCGGTGGAGATCTGGGGAATACCGTACTTATCGATAAGTTTCTTCGCCTGGGTGCCTTTGCCGGCCCCCGGACCGCCCAACAGAATCAGATTCATAGCCTCTCCTCCCTCTCAGATCACCTTCGCATCCGGCTCATGCGCTTTTTCATGAAACCCTCGTAATGGCGGGTGAGCAAGTGCGATTCGATCTGGCTCATGGTATCCATGGCCACCCCCACCACGATCAAAAGGGCCGTCCCACCGAAATAAAAGGGGACATTGAACTTGCGAATCAAAATACTGGGCAGCACGCAGACCGCCGAAACGTACACCGCCCCCCCCAGGGTGATGCGGGTGAGAATGCGGTCGATATAATCCGAGGTGGGTTTCCCGGGCCGCAAACCCGGGACATAACCGCCCCATTTCTTCAAATTGTCCGCCACGTCCACCGGGTTGAAGGTCACCGCGGTGTAGAAATAGCAGAAGAAAAAGATGAGGACCACATATACCAGGTCGTGCAGCGCGCCCCCGGGACTGACGGCATCCATGGCGTGTTGGACCCAATCAACGTGAATAAAGGTCTTGATGGTGGCCGGAAACATCAGGAGCGACGAGGCGAAAATAGGCGGTATGACCCCGGAGGTGTTTACCTTCAGGGGCAGGTGGGTGGTGGTGCCACCCATCATGCGGCGGCCGACCACCCGCCGGGCGTACTGCACCTGGATGCGGCGTTGGGCCCGCTCCACAAAGACGATGAAGGCCACCACCGCGACCATGGCGACCACCAGCAGCACCATGAAAATAGGATAAATCTCCCCGGCGCTGATCAACTGGAAAGTACTGATAATGGCCGAGGGCAGCCTCGCCACGATGCCCGCGAAGATGATCAGGGAGATGCCGTTGCCGATACCCCGTTCGGTAATCATTTCCCCCAGCCACATGATGAAGGTGGTGCCCGCAGTGAGGGTGATCACCGTCATCAGGCGGAAGCCCCAACCGGGGTGCACCACCACCGGCATATGGCCGGCGCCGCCCGTCATCTGCTCCAGGCCCCAGGCAATCCCCAGACCCTGGACGGCGCAAATTAGCACCGTCCCGTACCGGGTGTATTGCTTGATCTTCTTCTGGCCCGCCTCGCCTTCTTTATAGAGCTTCTCAATCGACGGCAGCACCACCTTGAGAAGTTCGATGATGATGGAGGCGCTGATGTAAGGCATGATCCCCAGGGCGAAGACGGCAAACCTCTGCAGGGCGCCGCCGGAGAACATGTCGAACAGGCCGAAAATAGTGCCCCGCTGGGCCGCAAAGAAGGCCATCAGGGCTTGCGGATCGATCCCCGGGGTGGGAATATGGCAGCCCAGGCGATAGACGGCCAGCATCCCCATGGTAAACAGGATGCGCCGTTTCAACTCGGGGATCTTGGCGATGCTGGAAAAGGCTGACACTTAGAGGACCTCCACCCGCCCTCCGGCTGCTTCGATGCGCGCCCTGGCCTGGGCGCTGACTGCCTGCACCTTGACGGTCAGGGCCACGGTCACTTCCCCCTGGGCCAAAAGCTTTACCCGCTTGGTCTTGGCTGCCACGAGGCCGGCCTCTTTCAGGACCCCCTCATCCACCACGCTGTCCGGGGCGAAACGGTTCAAATCCCGCAGATTGACGATGGCCCAGGGCAGCCGGAAGATGTTGGTGAAGCCCCGCTTGGGAATCCGCCGGGTCAACGGCATCTGGCCACCCTCAAAATTAGGGCCTTTGGGCCCGCCGGCCCGGGAGTTCTGGCCTTTGTGACCCCGGCCCGCAGTCTTGCCCCAACCGGAACCCGGGCCGCGGCCGACCCGCTTCTTGCTGTGCTTGGACCCCGGACTGGGCTGCAATTCTGACAGTCGCATCTGCTACTCTCCTTCCGGGATCTGGCGCACTTCCACCAGATGGCTCACCTGCCGCACCATGCCGGCAATGGCCGGCGTCTCCTGGTGGCGCACCGTCTTCCTAAGGCGGGTCAGTCCCAGGGTCTGCAAGGTCTTGCGGTGCTGCGGCGGCCTCCCGATGGGACTCTTTTTCAAGGTTATTTCCAGAACCATGGCAAAACTCTCTGTTTTCAGTTTTCAAAAGATAGCTGAAATACCTCTATCCCATTATTTCCGCGAGGGAACGGTTGCGCCGGCTGGCCACCTCATCCGGTGAGGCCAGTTGCATAAGGGCCTTCATGGTGGCCTTCACGGCGTTGTGGGGGTTGTTGGACCCCAGGCACTTGGTGAGGACGTTCTTGATGCCCGCCACTTCCACCACGGCCCGTACCGGACCTCCGGCAATGACCCCGGTGCCTTCCGAGGCCGGTTTCAGCAGCACCCGCCCGGAGCCGTATTCCCCCAGCACCGCATAAGGGATGGTGCTGTTGAGGATGGGGATCTGGATCATGGCCTTTTTGGCCTGTTCCACCGCCTTGCGGATGGCCTCCGGCACTTCGTGGGCCTTTCCCAAACCGGCGCCCACCAGGCCCTGGCCGTCACCCACCACCACAATGGCGCTGAAGCGGAAGCGGCGCCCCCCCTTCACCACCTTGGCGACCCGGGCGATGTTCACTACTTTGTCGGTCAATTGTTGTTCTGATCCATCTGACTCGAACAAGCTCACCTCCGGGATAAAGCTGTCAGCTATCAGCCTTCAGCTATCAGCTTAAAATCTTTTTCCCTTATTATTTAATGGGAACACCATTTTCACAGCTTTGAGCCATTCCAGCCGCCTGCTAAAATACCAACCCGTTCTCCCGGCAGCTCTCGGCCACGGCCTTTACCCGCCCGTGGTAGAGAAAACCGCTGCGGTCGAAGACCACCAAAGTGATGCCCTTCTCTTTGGCCCGGGTTGCCAGGAGCTTGCCCACTTCCTTGGCGGCCTCGGACTTCTTCAGACCACCCAGTCTCTCTTTAAGTTCGGCGCTCAGGGTGGAGGCCGCCACCAGGGTCCGGCCCTGCCCGTCGTCGATAATCTGAGTATAGAGATGCCGGGAACTGCGGAACACCGAAAGCCGTGGTCTGGCCTCGTTGCCGCTGATCTTCCGCCGGATGCGCTGCCGCCGTTTCAGTCTTGCCGCCAGTTTGGAGTTCATCTTCTCTCTCTCCTACCCTTAGCGGCCACCGGCCTTGCCGACTTTGCGCCGCAAAACTTCGCCCGCATATTTGATGCCCTTGCCTTTATAGGCGTCCGGCGGCCGCAAGGCCCGAATCACCGCACAGGTCTTGCCTAACATCTCTTTATCATAGCCTTTCAATTCGATGCGGGTGGCCTTTTCCACCTTGGCGCTGATCCCTTCGGGCAGGGGAAAATCGACCGGGTTGGAATAACCTATGCTAAAGACCAGGCTGCCGCCCTTGCTCTCCACCTTGTAGCCGGTGCCCACCAGCTCCAGCACCCGGGAAAAACCGTCGCTGACCCCGATGACCATGTTGGCAGCCAGGGTCCGGGCCAGCCCCCAATAGGAACGGCTCAAGCGGGAGTCATCCTCAGGGGTCAGGGTGATCTCCTGGGCCCCGATGTCGATCTTAATCCGGGGCGGCATCAATTGGGTCAAGCTGGCGTGGGGGCCTGTGACCGTCAACCTCCCGTCTTGCAATGCCGCCTTCACCCCCGGGGTCAAAGGCACAGGTTTCTTTCCGATGCGGCTCATGGCATTACCCTCACCAGATCTCGCAGAGAATTTCTCCGCCCACTTGCAGCTTCCGCGCCTGGCGGTCGGTCACCACGCCCTGGGAGGTGGAGACGATGGCCATCCCCAGGCCCCCCTGGACCTTGGGCAGCCCGGAGTGGCCGGAATAAACCCGGCGCCCGGGTTTGCTGATCCGCCGCAAGCCCTGAATAAGCGGTCTCTGGTGTTCAAAATATTTGAGATAGACCCGCAGCAGCCCCTGGCGATTGTCCTTGATCACCTTGTAGTTCTTGATGAAGCCCTCCTCTTTGAGGATGCGGGCCAGGCTGATCTTCATGCGGGACGCAGGAATATCCACCTTGTCGAAACGGGCCACCCCGGCGTTGCGAATCCGGGTCAACATATCAGCGATGGGGTCGGTCATGCTCATCTTTGGCTACCAACTCGATTTCGTCACCCCGGGGATCTCCCCCCGGAGGGCCATATTACGGAAACAGATGCGGCAAATGCCGAACCGCCGCAGAAAAGCCCGGGGGCGTCCGCACAAAGGGCAGCGATGGTATTTTTGCACCTCAAACTTGGGGGGGCGCTTTGCCTTGGCTATCAATGATTTCTTGGCCATTCGCTTCTCCGCAGGGGGGGTAATCCGCCCCCGCCTTTATTTCCTAAAGGGCAGGCCCAATAGGGTCAAGAGAAACTTGCCTTCTTCGTCGGTGCGGGCATCGGTGACGATAGTGATGTTCATTCCCTTGACCTTGTCGATCTTGTCGTAATCGATCTCCGGGAAGATGATCTGCTCCTTGATGCCCAGCGTATAGTTACCCCGCCCGTCGAAGGCCTTCTCCGATACCCCCCGGAAGTCCCGCACTCTGGGAAGCACCACGTTCACCAGTTTATCCATGAAGTAATACATCCGCTCCCGGCGCAGGGTCACCATACAGCCGATGGGCATCCCCTCCCGCAGCTTGAAGGCCGCGATCGATTTCTTGGCCCGGGTCACCACCGGTTTCTGTCCGGCGATAGCGGTGAGTTCAGCAGCGGCCGACTCCAGCAGCTTGATGTTCTGGATCGCCTCTCCCAACCCCAGATTGATGACGATCTTCTTCAGCCTGGGCGCCTGCATGGGGCTCGCATAGCGAAACTCCTGCATCATGCGGGGCACGCATTCACTCCGGTAATAATCCCACAGCCGGGCCGCGAACTTTTCGACCGGGGGAGCCTCGGCAACCTCCGCGGCCGGCGCCGCCTTGGCTTCACCCTTGCCCTTGCCGGCTGGCGCCTTGCCTTTGGCCGCCTTGGGCGCGGTTTTGGGCTCGGCTTTGGCCTCAGCCTGGGCCTCGGGTTGGCGCTCAGCCTTGGTCTCCGACTGGTCTCCGGCCTTGCTCTCGGCTTTGGCTGCGGCCTTGCCCTCAGCCTTGGCCGCGGCCTTGGCCGCGCTTTTGGCCTCGGCCTTCCCCTCTGCCGCAGGCGTCGCCTTCGGTTTCTTCTCTTTCTCTTTCTCAGCCATCAATCACTTCCTTGCATTTCAGGCAGACCCGCGTCTTTTTGCCTTCCCCGGTTAGGCTCAGGCCAAAGCGAGTGGCTGTGGCGCATTTGGGGCAAACGAGCTTCACCTTGGAGACGTGGATCGGCCCCTCTTTTTCGACAATGCCTCCCTGCCCGGTGGTGGGACTGGGGCGGGTGTGGCGCTTGATCATGTTGACCTTTTCCAGGAGCACCTGGTTTTTTTCCCGAATAACCCTGAGGATCTTGCCGGTCTTGCCCTTTTCCTTGCCGGACATCACCTCCACCAGGTCGTTCTTTTTCAGGCGTATCCTGAGCGCTGGCTGCTTAACTTTCCGGGACTTGGCCATCACAGCACCTCCGGGGCCAGCGAGATAATCTTCATGAACCGTTTGGCCCTAAGCTCCCGGGCCACCGGTCCGAAGATGCGGGTGCCGATGGGGTCGCCCGCCGGATTGATGAGCACCGCGGAGTTGTCGTCAAATTTGATGTAGGAGCCGTCAGCGCGGCGCATTTCTTTGACGGTGCGCACCACCACCGCCCGCATCACGTCGCCCTTCTTGACCTTGGAGTGCGGCAAGGCTTCTTTGACAGACACCACGACAATATCCCCCACCCGGGCGTACCGCCTGCGGGTACCGCCCAAGACGCGGATACAGGAGACCTTTTTGGCCCCGGAGTTGTCCGCCACCGTCATCTGTGTGTGCACCTGAATCATGGTCGTCTATCCATCTAGGCGGCAGCCGCTCCGCTATTGGGCCTTTTCCAGGATCTGCTTGATCCGCCAGTGCTTGTCCCGGCTGATGGGCCGGGTCTCTTCCAGCAGCACCTTATCTCCCACCTGGCAGGTGTTCTGGGGGTCGTGAGCCTTGATCTTGACCCGGCGCCGGATGATCTTGTGATAGAGGGGGTGGGCCACCAGGCGCTTCACCTCCACCACCACGGTTTTGTCCATCTTGTCGCTGACCACCATACCTACCCGGGTCTTCCGGATACCCCGCTCTGTTTCCATATAATCTAACCTTCCCGGCTATTGCTTGGTTCCAGTTTTGGCCCTGAGCTCCGTCCTGATCCGGGCCAGGTCTTTGCGGGCTTGGCCCAACCTGGCGGTATTGTCCAACTGCTGCCGGCTGTGCTGAAAACCCAGGTTGAAAAGCTCCTCGGAGACCTCTTTCAGCTTGGCCTCCAGCTCCTCGGCGCTCAGGTCCCTCAGGTCGGCGGACTTCATGACCCCGCCTCCGTTTCGGCGGTTGCAGCCGCCGCCATCGGGGTGATGACCCCGCCCCGTTCCACAAATTTCGTGCGCAGCGGCAACTTGTGGGCCGCCAGGCGCATGGCCTCCACGGCCACGTCCCGCTCCACTCCCGCCATCTCGTAAAGGACCAGGCCCGGACGTATGACCGCCACCCAGCCCTCGGGTGAGCCTTTCCCTTTGCCCATCCTGGTCTCCGCCGGCTTCTTGGTAAAGGGTTTATCGGGAAATATCCGGATCCATACCTGGCCGCCCCGTTTCACGTGGCGGGTGATGGCGATCCGGGCCGCCTCGATCTGTTGGGCGGTGAGCCAACCGCATTCCGTGGCCATCAGACCAAAATCCCCGAAGGCGATAAAATTACCCCGGGTGGCCTGGCCCCGCCGGCGCCCCTTCATGACCTTGCGATGTTTTACTCGTTTCGGAGCCAGCATTTTTAATATCCTGTTTCTATGGTTCCCTCTCCCCTGCGGGAAGAGAAGTGCTTGCAATTGCTGCTTACTGCTTACTGCTCACTGCTTACTGCTCACTGTTTTTTAGAAGCTCATACCCTCTTCCGCGCCCAGAACCTCGCCGTGGAAGATCCAGGTCTTCACCCCGATGATCCCATAGGTAGTCTTGGCCTCGGCGAAACCGTAATCGATGAAGGCCCGTAAAGTGTGCAGCGGCACCCGCCCTTCCCGGTACCATTCCTGCCGGGCGATTTCCGCCCCGGCCAGGCGGCCCTTGCAGCGGATCTTGATGCCCTTGGCGCCGAACTTCAAGGCCTGGCCCACCGACTTTTTCATGGCCCGCCGGAAGGAGACCCGGCGCTCCAATTGCTGGGCGATGTTTTCCGCCACCAACTGGGCATTGATCTCCGGCTTCCGCACCTCCTGAACGTCGATCACCAGTTCCCGGCCCACCAGCTTCTCCAGGCGGCGGCGCAGGTCTTCGATCTTCTTGCCCTTCTGGCCGATGACCATCCCCGGCCTCGAGGTATGGATCTTGATGGTCAGCTTATTGGCCGCCCTTTTAATATCGACCCCGGCGATCCCCGACCCCTTGAGCTCCCGATCCTCCTTGATGAACACCCGAATCCTGCGGTCCTCCAGCACGAGGGTCGAGAAATCCTTCCGGGCGAACCACACGGAATCCCATTTACGGTAGCTCCCCAGGCGGAAACCGATGGGGTGAACTTTCTGGCCCAATCCCTGCCTCCTTGTTTCAGTTCCCCGATGTCAGTTCCCAGTTCCTAGTAATTGAAGTTGGGACCCCGGGATAGATACTGACAACTGGCAACTGGCAACTAACAACTTTTTCATCATTTCCCGGGCCCTTCCTTAAGGACCACGGTAATGTGGCTGCTTCTCTTGAGGATGCGGTTGACCCGTCCCTGGGCTCTGGCCTGAAAGCGCTTCAGGCTGGGACCGCCGTCCACCTGGACCCCTTTGACCACCAGGGTGTCCACATCCACCTGGGAGCGCTGTTCGGCATTGGCCACCGCGGCCACCATCACCTTGCGCACCAGTCCCGCGCCCCGCTGCGGCATAAACTGCAACAGGGAGAGGGCGTCACCCACCTTCTTGCCGGGCAGCAACTGGGCCACCAGGCGCACTTTGCGAGGGGAGATGCGCAAAAATTTGGCGCGGGCTGTGATCTCCATGACTATTTCTTACCCACTTTCGATTTGCGATCCCCGGCGTGACCGCCAAAATGGCGGGTGGGGGCGAACTCCCCCAGCTTGTGCCCCACCATATTCTCGGTTACATATACCGGGATGAATTTCTTGCCGTTGTGCACCGCCAGGGTCAGGCCGATAAAGTCCGGGGTGATGGTGGAACGCCGGGACCAGGTCTTGATCACCCGGCGGTCTTGGGTCTCCCGGGCCTTGTGCACCTTGGCCTCCAGGCTGTCCTGTATGTAGGGTCCCTTGCTGATTGAACGGGCCACGTCTCTCCCCTCTACTTCTTAGACCGATGTTTGATGATGTTGCGATCGCTGTCCTTGGGCTTTTTGCGGGTCTTGAATCCCTTGGTGGGCACCCCCCAGGGAGTCACCGGATGCCGCCCCCCCGAGGACTTGCCTTCACCGCCGCCCATGGGATGGTCCACCGGGTTCATGGCTACGCCCCGCACGTGGGGCCTTTTGCCCAGCCAACGTTTGCGCCCGGCCTTCCCCAGAGCCATATTTTCCTGTTCGGCGTTGCTCAACTGGCCGATGGTGGCCCGGCAATCCACCGAAACCATGCGCACTTCCCCGGATGGCAGCTTCAGATGGGCGTTCTTCCCTTCTCTCGCCATCAACTGGGCGTAGACCCCGGCGGCCCGGGCCAACTGCCCGCCCTTGCCGGGCTTCAGCTCCACGTTGTGCACCAGGGTGCCCGTGGGAATATTGGCCAAAGGCATGGAATTGCCCGCCTTGATGTCGGCCTCGGGGCCGGCCACCACCAAGTCACCCACCTGCATTTCCTGGGGAGCCAGAATATAGCGCTTCTCCCCGTCGAGATAATGGAGCAGGGCAATGCGGGTGGTGCGGTTAGGATCGTATTCGATGGCCGCCACCTTAGCCGCCACCCCCACCTTATTGCGTTTGAAGTCGATGAGCCGATAGCGCCGTTTATGCCCGCCGCCCCGGTGGCGGCAGGTGACCCGGCCGTAGCTGTTGCGGCCCCCGGTCTTTTTGAGCGTCCTTACCAGGCTCTTCTCCGGGGCGCCGCGGCTGATCTCGGCAAAATCGAGGGCAGTCTGATGCCGCCGCCCCGCGGAGGTTGGCTTCCGGGTAATTAGAGCCATGTTAATATCTTCCTCTTAATATTTAAGAACCATTCTTAAATTGTTTTTTAATTTTTACTGACTACTGGCTACTGACTACTGTCTTTACAGCCCTTCGTACCCGGGAATCTTTTCTCCGGGGGCCAGGGTGACGATGGCCTTTTTCCAATTGGAGCGGACCCCTTCTTTGCGGCCCACCTGTTTCTTTTTGCCTTGCATCTGGATGGTGTTCACCCCCAACACCTTCACTTTAAACAGGTCCTCGATGGCCTTGCGGATCTCAATCTTGTTGGCCTTGACAGCCACCCTGAGGGTCAGTTTGTTGGACACCTCCTTCAGGGAATGCGTCTTTTCCGTAATGATGGGCCCTTTAATAAGCTGATAATAAGGCTTCATTAGGCCAACCTCGCTTCGATAGCCGCCAGCGCCGGGGAAAACAGCACCAGGTGGTCGTATTTCAGGATGTCATAAACATTCAACCCCATCGGCAGCATGACCTGGACCCCAGGCACGTTCCGGGCGCTCAACTCCAGGGCCTGGTTCCCTTCGGGGTAGATGAACAACGCTTTGCCGATCTCGAAGGCCTTCAGAACCGCGATAAAATCCCGGGTCTTGGGTCCGGTATGAGGATATTCATCCAGAACCAGCAGTTGGCCCTCCTTGAGCTTGCTGCTCAAGGCCATCTTCAGGGCCAGCCGCCGCACCTTCTTGGGCAAAGAGTAAGCGAAACTCCGGGGTCTGGGACCGAAGGTGGTGCCGCCCCCTTTCCAAATAGGGGAGCGATTGCTGCCGGACCGGGCCCGGCCGCTGCCCTTTTGGCGCCAGGGCTTGCGGCCGCCGCCGCTCACTTCGCCCCGGGTCTTGGTGCAGGCAGTGCCGCTGCGGCGGCAAGCCCGCTGCCAGGTCACCACTTCGTGGAGCACGTCGCCCCGCACCTCCACCCCAAAGATGCTGTCTTTGAGGTCTAGCTCCCCGACCTTTTCCTTTTGAATATTGTAAATATCCACTGTGGGCATAGTTTCAGCCAACCTTCCGGATAAAGACCAGGCCCCGCGAGGGGCCGGGCACCGCGCCTTTCACCAGCAGCAGGTGGTCTTCCGGGCGCACGTCGATAACTTCCAGATTCTTCTGAGTCACCCGGGCGGAGCCCATCTGCCCCGGCAGCTTCTTGCCCGGAACGACCCGGGAGGGGTAAGCGCTGCAGCCGATGGAGCCGGGGGCCCTTTTGTTCATCGAGCCATGGGTCATGGGGCCTCGATGGAATTTCCAGCGCTTCACGGTCCCGGCAAAGCCCCGGCCCTTGCTGGTGCCGATGATGTCCACCCGGTCCCCGATGACAAACTGCTCCACGGTGATCTCCTGGCCTTCTGCAAAGGACCCGGCCTCTTTCAGGCGCACCTCCTGGAGATGCTTGAATCCGCTTTTGGAGCCGTGCTTTTGCAAATGACCCTTTTCGGGCTTGTTCAGCTTCTCCAAAGGCCGCCGCTCAAAACCCAACTGCAAAGCCTGGTAGCCTTCCTTGGCGCCGGTTTTCTCCTGCACCACGAAGCAAGGACCGGCTTCGATAACCGTGACCGGCACTGCCTGGCCATCGGAATCGAAGATCTGGGTCATCCCCAATTTCTTGCCAATTAACCCACCGGGCATTGTGAACCCCTGTTTGCTTTTTTCTGTTTATCCGTTTCCCGGCTCAACAAACTCCAGAAATGGGATGAACCGAAACCTGGATATATTTTCTTCTCTGGGCTTCTGAAATCCTTTTTCTCTCAAAATAACCGAAAGAGCCAAACCGCCTTTATACTTTTATTTCCACATCCACCCCGGCCGCCAGGTCCAGCTTGCTGATGGCGTCCATGGTCTGCTGGGTCGGCTCCAGGATGTCCAGGAGTCTTTTGTAGG
>JBAVAG010000012.1:0-41583 GCA_049585595.1 Desulfobaccales bacterium | reverse complement strand
CCTCCGGGGAGCCTGATAAACCCCTCGGGCCGATGGTTTTTGGTCCAAATCACATTGATTTTACAGGATATTTTGTGGCGTGGGACAGGCCCGCATCACCATTGCCTCTTTACCCTTCCCCTGGGCTGCCGGCAACGTGGTCGGGCTAAGGTTCATTTCGGTCCCATCTCCTTTGACTGGGATGGCTCCAAAAGTTAGTATCGGTTCAGCAATTGCATCGGTGGCGGGGAACAATGACAAACATCTGGGAAGCGGTCAAAGAGGTAATCAAGGGCGAGATACCCTCCTCCACCTTCCACCTGTGGATCGAGCCCCTCCAGGTGGAAGGCGGTCCTGAAGGCGAATTGTTGCTGGCCTGCCCCAATCCTTTTTCCCTGAGATGGGTCCAGGGTCATTATCTGCCGCTAATCCGGCAGGCCCTGGCAAACCTGGGGGAGACGCCGGCGGGGGTGTCTTTGAAATTGCTCAACGCCCCTGCCCGGCCGCAGCAGACGTTGCCGCGGCCGGCGCAGCCGGTATTGCCCCAGATAGCGCCGCCAACCAGCTGGAGCGGCCTTAATCAAGCCTTCACCTTTGAAAAATTTGTGGTCGGGGCCTCCAACCGCCTGGCCTATCAGGCTTCCCGGGCCCTGGCCAGGGATGACACCTTTTATAACCATCTCCTGTTCATCACCTCCAACCCCGGTCTGGGCAAGAGCCATCTATCCCAGGCCATGGGCAACTTCATCAGCCAGACGGCCGGTGTTGGCAGGGTAATGTATCTCACCGCGGAGAATTTCACCAACCAAATGGTGCGGGCCTTGAAAAACGGGCAGATGGCCGATTTCAAGGAGCGCTTTCGCCGCGACTGCGACATTCTGCTCCTGGAAGAGGTCCAGTTTTTAAGCGGCAAAGAGAAGATTCAGGCGGAAGTGTGCTACACCCTGGACACCCTCCTGAGCCACCGCAAACGGCTGGTCTTTACCAGTTGTTATCTTCCTGGGGAGATCAGCCAACTCTCCCAGGAACTCCGCTCCCGGCTCACCGGCGGGGTCATTACCCCCATCGGCCCTCCGGACTTCCCCACCCGGTTGAGTATCCTGACCAAAAAGGCCGAGAGCCGGGGGGTGCAAGTGTCGGTGAAGATACTCGAATACCTGGCGGAATATGTCAGCGGCGACGTCCGCCGCCTGGAGAGTGCCCTGGACTGCCTGCTGGCCCGGGCGGCCTTGCTCGACCAGAGCTTCAACCCGTCCATGGCCCGGGAAGTCCTCCAGGACTTGCAAGCGGTGGCCAGCCGCCTGAGCGTCCCGGAGATCCAAAAGATTGTCTGCGACTATTATGGGGTGAGCCTGGCGGAACTCTTGGGGCGTTCCCGCCAGAAGCGGCTGGTGCGGGCCCGGCAGCTAGGGTTTTATTTCGCCCGCCTCTATTCGGAGAAGACGATGGCGGAGTTGGGGCTCCTCTTTCAAAGGAGCCACGCCACCGTGGTGCACGCCTTGCAAACCCTGGAGCGGGAACGCAAGACCAATAAACGCCTGGCCCAGGAAGTGCAGCTACTGGAGCAAAAGTTGGCCCAGGCCCAGGTCAGGTGGGGGTCGAAACCAGCATCCACTCTTCGCACTGATGCTTGATAACCCTGCCTTCCACGATGAAGACGATGTCTTCGGCGATGTTGGTGGCCAGGTCGGCGATGCGCTCCAAATTCCGGACGATAATGAGAAAATGGTGCAGCCGCCTCACCCAACGCGACTCCTGGACCATGCACGCCAGAATCTTCTGGACATACTCATCATCCAGCAGGTCCACTTCCACATCCCGCTGACACACCTTGATGGCCAGCTTGGGGTCCTGGTTCACGAAGGCGTCGATGCTGCTGGTCACCATACCCAGGGCCAGGTCGGCCATGATCTTGAGATCGATGGGGACCTGCAGGGGCTCGCTGCTGTTGAGTTCCAGGGCCCTTTCGGCGATGTTCACCGCCTGATCGCCAATGCGCTCCAGCTCAGTGGCGATGCGCATGGCCGCGGTGGTCAGTCTCAGGTCCGTGGCCAGGGGCTGGCGCAGGGCCAGCAGCCTGAAGGCCTGTTCTTCAACGGCCAATTCCATGCGGTTCAGGGTAATGTCCTCGATGACCACGTCCCGGGCCATTTCGGAATTACGGGTAGTCACCGAGAGTATGCTCTTTCCCACCGCGGTTTCGGCCAGGTTCCCCATTTTCAGCAGATCCTGTTTGATCTGCTCCAATTCCTGATCGAATTGCCTCGCCATCTTCATGGGAGCCGCCATCTTCAATCCCTTCCTCTGCTTGCAGCTTAATAAATTTTACTATAAATCGTGCCAAAGATAAATAATCTGGAACAGATATCTGGGTAAGGATCAAATCTTTTTCCGGTGAGAGGCCGCGAGCCCTAAAAGGTCCTAAGGCGGGCCGTAGCCGCCGGAATGGAAACCATGAAAATCGCCATCATCGGACCCGGAGCCCTGGGCGGTTTGCTGGGGGCTTTACTATTTGAGGCCGGGGAGGAGGTCACCCTGGTCGATTATCTCCCCGCGCGGGCGGCGAGGCTCCAGCGGCAGGGCCTCAGGTTGCGCACCCCGGCAGGCGCAGAGCGGCAAATCCCGGTGCCCATCGGCCTGCCGGGGGAAGCAGGCCCGGCGGCCCTGGTCATCGTGGCCGTCAAGGCTCACCAGACCGGGACTGCGGCCCTGAGTCTCAGGCCCTTGCTGGCAGAACACGGCCTGGTCCTCAGCTTGCAAAACGGTCTGGGCAACCTGGAGACGCTGGCTCTCGCGGTGGGACCGCAAAGGCTGCTGGCGGGGGTGGCCATGCTGGGCGTGACCAGGACGGCGGCGGGGGAGATTATTCTGGCCGGTGAGGGGCCGCTGATTATCGGAGTCCCCAGCGGCTCTCAGGTTTCCCCGGAGAAGCTGGCCCGGGTGGCGGCGGCGCTGCGCCGGGCCGGCCTGGACTGCCGGGAGCAGCCTGACATCGAATTGACTTTGTGGGAAAAGCTGTTGGTTAACGTCGGCCTCAATCCCCTGACCGCCCTGTTGCGGGTGCCCAACGGGGCGCTGCTTAAACTGCCCGAGGCCTGGGAGCTGGCGTTGGCCGCGGCCCGGGAGGCCCAGCGGGTGGCGCGGGCGACGGGACTCCCCCTGGACCTGGACCCGGAGGAACTCCTGCGCCAGGTGTGCCAGGCCACCGCGGCCAATCACTCCTCCATGCTCCAGGACGTCCTGGCGGGCCGGCCCACGGAAATCGACGCCCTCAACGGCCAGGTGGCCTCCCGGGGGCGGGCCCTGGGGATCCCCACCCCGGTAAACCGGCTCCTCACCCAACTTCTCCGGTCTTGGGGGCAGGCGGGACAGTTTCGGGTTGGTTGAGGCGGGGCCTGCTCCTGGCCTGGACTCCGTCAGCGAGGTGCGGCGGTCTGGCCCCGGGAGGCCGACACCGGCCCGGCGGGGGGGTCTGAGGCCGCAGCCACGTTAACCGCGGGCAACCCGAACTCGGCCCTCTCCGCCAGGATTTTCCGGCAAATGGCCCGGGCCAGCAACCGATGCCCCTGGCTCTGCAAGTGGCTGCTGTCGGCGAAATAGGAAGGGCCGGCATCTCTTTGGAATACCTCACTCATGGCCAGATGGTAAACCCCGGGACCGGTCAGGGCGTCGCACATGGCGTCCAGGCCGTCGTCGACGAGGCGCGGGGGCCGGCCTTCGTCCCTTTCCACCCGGCACTGGGAGATCAACAGCAGGGGAATCCCGAGGCGGCGCACCATGGCCACGTTCTCCACCAATTTCTCCCGGGCCAGGTTGATGCGGGCAGCGATCTCTTTGGGGTCCCGGGAGGCGGCCACCTCAGCGTCGGCGTCGCTCACCGCGCATTTCAGGCGGACCTCCTCCGGCACCAGGGGCCAGAAGACCTTCTCTAAATTGGCCTCATAAAGGCGCCGGAAGATGAAGACCTTCATCAGCCAGTGGCTGGGGTGCCAACCCTTGAATTCCTGGCTGCGGCGCCACTCCCGTTCGTCCTCCCACTTGTTGAGGTCGTCGACGTGCACGATGATGAGGCTGGGCTCGAACTCCAGGGTCTTCTTGAGGACCACCTGGCAGCGGCGGGCCCCATAGCCCGGTAAGGCCATATTGTAAGATTCCGCCTGGATGCCTTGCTGCCGCAGGTCCTTCCCCAGCACCCAGGGGTAGGCCTCTTTGAAGCTGGGCCCCCGGGGGACGGAGTCCCCCACCACGAAGATGCGGTAGCTGCCCGGGGGGCGATGCCTCTGGAAAGATTGGCGATGGAAGCGGCGGCCGCCGGCCCGGAAGAGTTGCACCGTGCCGTCCCGATGCTCGTCGAATCCCGCCTGGGGATCGTAGCCGTAAGCGAACCGGCCATCGATATCCTTGGCAAAGAAGATGCGGGCGCTGATCTCGGAGAGAGCCAGCAGCGCCAACACCATCAGGAAAGCCGGAGTAACGAGCTTTTTCATCAAAATTGAAAGTAGATGAATTCCTTGTCCTGTTCGCTGGAGGAGACCACCAGGAGCAGGAGCAGCAGATAGACGGCCCCCTTCACCGGCCAGGGCAGGTTCCGGACCCGGGTTTCGTCGCGATATTTAAGGGTCAAAAGCTGGAGCAGAATCAGGGGCCCGGTATGAATCAGCAGCCAGATGCTCGAAGACTGCCAGGGGATGGCCAGGGATGACTGCCAGTGGCCCAGGGCGGCGAACCAGGCCCCCAGTTGGGCCAGGTTGGCGCTGCGGAAGATCGCCCAACCCGCCAGGATAAAAAGCCACATGAAGGGCACCGCCAGCAGCGAGCGCCAGGAGAACCCTCCCTTTGTCGTGGATTTGCCCGCCAGCAGCTTCAGGGGCGGAAAGTGGTAGAGGATGAGCAGGACCCCCTGGTAGACGCCCCAAAGCACAAAGATCCACGAGGCCCCGTGCCAGAGCCCCACCAGGAGCATGGTAACCCCCAGGTTGCGCAGGGTCAGCCAGCGGCCGCCGCGGTTGCCCCCCAGGGGGATGTAGAGATAATCCCGGAACCAGTTGGAGAGAGAGATGTGCCACCTGGACCAGAAGTCCGAGGGATTCTCGGCCAGATAAGGGAAGCGGAAGTTCTCCACCAGGTCGATGCCCAGGAGCTTGGCGGAACCCCGGGCGATGTCGGTGTAACCGGAGAAATCCCCGTAGATCTGAAAGGCGAAGGCGACCACCCCCAGGGCTGCCCAATAGCCGTTCAGATGGGTGGCGGGGTCGAAGACGTAGTTGGCCAGGACGGCGCAGTTGTCGGCCACAAAGATTTTTTTGAAAAAGCCCACCAGGATCATACTGAGGCCGTCTTGTAGAAAGGCGGGCTGAAAGGCATGGTCGGCCTCCAGTTGGGGGATGAGCTGATGGCCCCGCTCGATGGGCCCGGAGATCATTTGCGGGAAAAAGGCGTCAAAGGCCGCGAAGGTGACCAGGCTGCGGCAGGCCGGGGTCAGCTTCCGGTAAACGTCGAAGACGTAGCCCAGGGATTGGAAGGTGTAAAAGGAGATGCCCACCGGCAGGATGATCTTGAGGAGCACCGGACCGGGCCTCATACCCGCGGTTTCAAGGAGCGTCCGGGCCGATTCGACGAAGAAGCCGAAATATTTGAAAAATCCGAGGATGGCAAGACATAGGCAGACGCTGAGGATGAGAAAATAGCGGCGGCGGCGCTCCTCACCCCAGGCCCACAGCAGCTCGTGGGCCGCAAACAAGAGGAGCCCCAGGGCCGCGGCCAGGCCCATGACCTGGAGGGAGATGTGGCTGCCCGGCAGCAACAGGTGGCACACCGCGGTCCAGGCGGCGGGCGCCAGGGCCAGCAGCAGAACCCAACGGGATGGAGGCCTTTCCCCGTCGATACTCAAGGCGCAAAGGAAATCGATGACCGTGGTGGCCATCACCAGCGCCAGGAAGCGCACGTCCCAGCCGGCGTAAAAGAGATAACTGGCCGCCAGCAGCAGCAATAGCCGCTTTTTGCCGGAGAGCCTCCAATAAAGGAGGAAGACGACGGGCAGAAAAATGAAATATTGCCAGGAAATGAACGACATATGATCCAGAAGGTCTCTGGCGCTTTGGCGTCCTAATCCGCGCCCGTGATCTTAATTATTATACACAAAATGGAACCTCTGGGAAAAAGCTTTCAGCCGCCAGCCAGCAGCAGTCAGCCAAAAACCCTTAGACCGCGCCGCCCCCGCCTCGTTAAGTCAGCGTAGGGCGAGGCTGGCGAGCCTCAGCGGGTGCGTGCGGCGCACCCTACCCCCACCCTGCGGCCATGTCAGGGCCGCTGGAAGCTCACCGCCAGGCGGGGCTCGCCGGAGAGCGGCAGCCGATAAGGCTTAAGTTCCAGGGGGTCCAGGCCCAGGAGCCGGCCCGCCGCGGCCGCGGCTTCCAGTTCTTCTCCGGCCAGGAGCGGCCCCTTGAGAGCCAGCGCCAGGCCTCCGGGCAGCAGCAGCGGGGCGGCCAGTTCCAGGAAACGCCCCAGAGGAAAGGTGGCCCGGGAGACCACCGCCTGAAAGCGGGGGCCCCACTCCCGGGCTTGCTTCGGGGTCAGACGGGTGCAGGCCACCTGGACGCCTCGCAGCTTGAGAGAAGCAACCAGGTATTCGAGAAAGGCCGCCTTCTTTTGCCGGGCCTCCACCAGGGTTAGCTGGAGCTCAGGCCGGACCAGCTTCAGGGCGAGTCCCGGAAATCCCGGACCGCTGCCCAGGTCCCCCAGGGAGAGCAGCCCCTCCAGGAAGGGCAGTACCGCCAGGGAATCGAGGAAATGCTTGACCACTATATCCCGGTCAGTCTTCAACCCGGTGAGGTTGACCCGGGCGTTCCACAGCTTAAGCTGGGTCAGGTAAAAGCGGAACTGTACCAGCACGGCCGGTGGCAACTCCAGCCCCAGGGCCGCGGCCCCTTCCTCAAGCAGGGTCATAGGGTCAATGCCTGACCGGGTGGGGGCATCATTCGTCAATTTAATTAAACTCGATAAGGCTGCGATTCTTGATGAACTTCAGATCAGGGGGACGATCGCCTGTTCCAACAGGGGAAATTCGCCGGGGCGTTCCCCCAATCGCCGGCGCAGTCCGGCCAGGGCCGCGGGAATATAGCGGGAAAAACCGGACTTTCCCCGCTCCCGGGTGAGGTATCCGAAGGCTCCCAGGATCTGCAGGTTGCGGCACAGGGCCAGGTGCCAATACTGCTCCTGGAAGGCCTGGCGGTCCAGGCCCGGGAGCCGCTCCTCAAGCAGGTCCAGATAAGCGGCCAGCAGTTCCTCCTGCAAAAGCGGCTTCAGGTTCACATAGGGGTCAATGAGGAGGGCCGCCAGGTCATAGCCCAGGGGTCCGAGACGCCCGCCCTGGAAATCGATGACCCGGATACGGCCGTTCTTGATCATCAGGTTGCGGGACTGGAAGTCCCGGTGCAGGAAGAAGTTAGGAGCCGGCGGGAGGGCCCGGGTGAGGAGGCGCTCAAAGTCCGGGGCCAGATCGTCCATTTCCAGCTTCAGGCCGGCGTAGCCCTGCAAATAGGCCCGGACGAAATAGCCGCATTCCCGTTCCCACAAGAAAGGCCGGTGCATCACCGCGGTATCGAAGCACCAGGCCGGGTCGAAGCCCTCCTTGCCGCCCACCTGCAAGGTCACCAGGATATCCAGGGCCTGCCGGTACCAGTACCTTAACTGCTCTCCCCCATTTTCCCGGGCAACGGCCGCCGCCAGATGGATGTCTCCCAGGTCCTCCAGCAGCAGCCAGCCCTCTTCCCGGCAGTATTCATAAATCTCCGGTACCGGCGCTCCTTGCCTCCTGAGGTGACGGCCCAGGTGGAAGTAGGAATCGTTTTCATTTACCTTCAGGGCCGTTGGCTGGGGATGGTGCAAGAGGACCACCGTGGGGGAACCCAGTAGCCGGAAAAAGCGGCGGTCGGAGCCGTCCCCGGCCAGGTCCTGGGCCCCCTGCAGGGAGGCGCCCAAGCCGGCTGCCGCGGCTTGTAGCCTGGGGGTCCAAAGAATATCCGCCATGGGCTCCTTTTCCCTTGATCAGGGGGTTTCATAATCCACAGAGACCGTGGACTGGCGGTTGCCTTGCAAAAATTTGACCACCTCGACATGGAGCGGATGGTCCAGGTAGCTCTGCAAATCCGCCAGAGAGTCGAACCTGGCCACCAGGCCCAAATCATACGAGCGCTCCGAAGGGACGACATTGGCCCCTACCTCGAGATGGCGCAATTGGGCAATCTGCCCTTTGAGCCCCGCCAGGGCCGCCCTGGCGGCTTCAATCGATTGCTCATCAGAACGCACCAGTTTAAACAGGACAATGTGGGTAATCATCGGAAGATATCTCCTTAACTGTCAAGTTTTCTCCCAAGATAAAGGGAAATCAAGGGAGTTCCAAACCAGCACCTCACCCCGGGCGTCGCGCCGCACCCGCACCCCGGAGGCCACGATGCAATCCTCCAACGTAACCCCCGGGCCGATGGCGGCCCCTTCCCACACCACCGTGTTCTTGAGGGCGGCGCCAGCCCCTATTCGAACCCCGGTTCCCAAACAGACCCCCGCGCCAAACTTGGCGCCCGCCTCGATAACCGCGCCGGGCCCGAGGAAGGGATCGGCCAGGGGCCCAAAATAATGGTCCAATCGAGGGGCAGCACCAGAGAGGAGCCGGCGGTGGGCCGCGAGATAGGCGGCCGGGGTGCCCAGGTCCTGCCAAAAGTGGCCGGTCGAGACCAGCGCCGCCAGTCTCTCACCCGCGGCCAGCGCCGCCCGCCAGGCGTCCAGCAGGTTGCTTGGTCCGCCGGCGGGAAGATAACGCAGCATCCCCGGGCCTACCACCTGGACCCCGGTGTAGGCGAGAGGAGGCCCGGCGGCGCCGCCGGCCGGCGGCTCCCCCACGCTCGCCACCGACCCTTCGGCCACCCAAACATTATTATAGGGGGGGCAGTCATGCAAAACCAGGGTGGCCACCGCCTCCTGGGCGTGGTTGCGGTAAACGGTCTTCAGGTCCAGGTCGGTGAGGATATCGCCGTTGACCGCCAGAAACGGCCCGCCCCCCAAAATTTCCGCCAATCTCCTAAGGCCGCCGCCGGTTCCCAGCAGCTCCGGCTCCTGGCTGACGCTGAGGTGAAACCCCCAGGGCCGGGCCAGAAACTGCTGCACCTGCTCCGCCAGATAGTGAACATTCACCGCCACCTGCAGGAAGCCGGCATCTTCCAGCCGCGCCAGTAACAGTCCCAACAGGGGCCGGTTCAGGACGGGGACCAGGGTCTTGGGTACCGAGTCGGTGAGCGGCCTAAGCCTGATCCCCCTTCCTGCCGCTAAAATGGCTGCTTTCACTGGCAATTCCGGTATTCACCCGTCATCAGCGTCCCGGGCTTCCAATCCGAGAGCCCGGACCGCCCCTGATTAAAACCGGTTACTTCTTATACCCGAATTCCCTCAAGATCTTATAGCGCCAGGCACGGCCGTCGTCGTCCTCCAGCCCCTTGGGGGAGAGGCCGTCCACCACCCCCAGAATGCCCCGCCCCTGGTCGGTTTCCGCCACGATGACTTCCAGGGGGTTGGCGGTGGCGCAAAAGATGCGGCAGACTTCCGGGCACATCTTGATGGCGTTGAGAACGTTGATGGGAAAGGCGCCCTTGAGGAGGATGTTGAAGGTGTGGCCCGCGGCCAGGAGGCCGGCGTTCCTGGTGGCCGCCGCGGTCAGGGTGGGTTCGTTGCCCTCGGCCCGGATGAGGCATTCTCCGGAAGATTCGCAAAAGGCCAGGCCGAACTTGGCCCCCGGCACGGCGCCCACCAGGATCTCATAGAGGTCCTCCACGGTCTTGATGAAGTGGCTCTGACCGAGGATAATGTTGGCCTCTTCGGGGATAATCAGCTTGACCAGCTTCAATTCCATGACCCACCTCACGGTTCCCAACCGGAAATTTTTTCCGTCAGGAAATTTTTATGGTATTATACGTCTGTTAAGGATTGGGGACAATATTATCGGCGGAAAATGGCCGCAAGGGGCTGAGCTGATTTTTGGTAGCCGCAGGCTTAAGCCTGCGCTGCACAGGCGAGACGCCTGTGCCACTTGATTTACTTGATTTATAAGAAGAAAGACCATGGTTCCATCGCAACGTAACCTTCCTATGAAACAGATTGAAGAATTTTGCCGAAAATGGAAGGTCAAGGAATTTGCCCTCTTCGGCTCGGTTTTGCGGGAGGACTTCCGCCCGGACAGTGACCTGGACGTGCTGGTGAGCTTCGCGCCGGGTGGCGGCATCACCTTCGATAATCGGGTGGAGATGCAGGATGAGCTTACCCGGATTTTTGGCCGTCAGGTCAATCTGGTGGCAAAGGAGGCGATCCGTAATCCGTTTCGGCGCCATCATATCCTGACGACCCGAGAGGTCGTTTATGCCGCTTAGCTGGAGGGACCCGGCAAATCTTCTTGATATGCTGGAGGCTTCTGAGAAAATCCAACGTTTCCTGAAGAACAAGACCTTTGAAGATTTTCTAAAGGATGACTTGCTGCAGGCTGCGGTGGAAAGAAACCTGGAGATTATCGGGGAAGCGGCGCGCCGAATCTCAGATGAACTGAAACAAAAGCATCCGCAAATCCCTTGGCGCAAGATCATCGCCCAGCCCAATGTCCTGATTCATGAATATGATGACATCGATTATAAAGAAATCTGGCAGGTGGCCACTTTCCACCTACCACGATTAATTGATGAGATCAGGCCCATGATACCGCCTCTGCCTCCTGAGGTGGATTAGAAGATGATACATAAAATTATAGGAGAAATTAATTCTGCAAAAGATACTTTTGGGGTCATGTGCAAAAAATATACAGGTTCATTAACTGTTGAAATTATAAAGAATGCACTTTCATTATCTCTTCCCATTAATAAAATTGACATATCTCCGAGAGATGTTTTTATCAGAGGAGTGCCTTCAGAGATCGATTTTGTAATTGCCAAAAAGGGTGCAATAGCACAAAACTGCCTAGTCTATGAACCTTCTGATATTCTTTGGGTATTCGAAATTAAAAACTCAGGATCATTTAGCAAAGAAACAATAAGCTCGATTAGAAATAACTTTCAAAAAATAAAAAACTGCAATCCGGAGATTGAATGTTTTTACTTAACACTGAGTGAGCTTATTGGATATAAATGGGCAATCACTGAAGAGAATTTGGCTTTCCCTTCATTTACTCTATTTTGGCACTCGAGGTCTGGAAAAAATAAAAAATTTGAGCCAACAAAAGACTGGGAAAACATGATCAATAAAATGACAAATAGGCTTGAAAATATTTAGCCTAATATTTTAACAAACAATTGGATACTAAACAACCACCACTATTCGCAATGGAAACCCGCGCCGTACCCATCAATATCGAGGATGAGATACGCAAATCGTATCTCGAATACGCCTTGAGCGTCATCATCGGCCGGGCCCTGCCGGACGTGCGGGACGGCCTCAAGCCGGTGCACCGCCGCATCCTCTTCGCCATGTCCGAGGGCGGCAACGATTGGAACCGGCCCTACCGCAAGAGCGCCCGCATCGTCGGCGACGTCATCGGCAAGTACCACCCCCACGGCGACACCGCGGTCTATGACGCCATCGTCCGCATGGCCCAGGACTTCTCTCTGCGCTACCCCCTGGTGGACGGCCAGGGCAACTTCGGCTCCATCGACGGCGACTCTCCGGCGGCCATGCGTTACACCGAGGTGCGCCTCACCCGTCTGGCCCACGAACTCCTCCAGGACCTGGACAAAGATACGGTGGATTTCATCGGCAACTACGACGGCTCCCTGAAAGAGCCCCTGGTGTTGCCCAGCCGCCTCCCCAACCTGTTGGTCAACGGCTCCTCGGGCATCGCCGTGGGCATGGCCACCAACATCCCGCCCCACAGCCTCGAGGAAATCTGCGACGCTCTGCTGGCCCTCCTTAATAACCCGGACATCACCCTTACGGAGCTCATGGCCATCGTGCCGGGGCCGGACTTCCCCACCGGCGGCGTCATTTACGGGGCCGAAGGCATCAGTGAAGCCTACCGCACCGGGCGCGGCCTCATTCGCATCCGGGCCAAGGTGGCAGTGGAGACCAAGGCCGGCCGGGAGACCCTGGTGATCCGGGAGCTGCCCTACCAGGTGAACAAGGCTCGCCTGGTCGAGCGCATCGCCGAGTTGGTGAAGGAAAAAAAGATCGAGGGCATCTCCGAGCTCAGGGATGAATCGGACCGGGAGGGGCTGCGGGTGACCATCCAGCTCAAGAAGGACGAGCAGGCCGAGGTCATCCTGAACCAGCTCTATCTCAACACCCAGATGCAAGTCACCTTCGGCATCAACCTGGTGGCCATCGTCCACAACCGGCCGGAACTCCTGGGCCTCAAGGACCTGCTGCACCATTTCCTGGAACACCGCCGGGAAGTGATCCTGCGGCGCACCCGCTATGAGCTGAAGCAAGCCGAGGCCCGGAAACACATCCTGGACGGCCTGCTCACCGCCCTCGATTTCCTGGATCAGGTCATCGCCCTGATTCGGGCCGCGGCCACCCCGGCCGAGGCCAAGGAACATCTCATGGCCGGGATGTTCGTCACCGAAGCCCCCCAGATTGCGTCCCATGAGGAGATGCGCAAACGCTACGCCCTCTCCGAGATCCAGGCCCAGGCCATCCTGGACATGCGCTTGCAGCGCCTCACCGGCCTGGAGCGCCAGAAGATCATAGATGAGGCCCGGGAGGTGGAGGCCGCCATCGCCCGCTACCGCCTGATCCTGGCCGAGGAGGCCCAGGTGAAGGCCCTCATCGCCCAGGAACTGACGGAAATTAAAGAACGCTATGGCGACGGCCGGCGCACCGAGATCGTCCCCGACGTCCAGGACTTCACCGCGGAAGACCTGATCGCCGACGAAGAGATGGTGGTGACCATCAGCCACCGGAACTACATCAAGCGCACCCCCCTGACCATCTACCGCAGCCAGCGCCGGGGCGGCAAGGGGCGCACCGGCATGGCTACCCGGGAAAATGATTTCGTCTCCCAACTCTACATCGCCTCCACTCATAGCTATTTCCTGGTGTTTTCCAATAAAGGCCGGGTCTTCTGGCTCCGGGTGCATGAGATTCCGGTGGGCTCGCCTTCGTCCCAGGGCAAGGCCATCGTCAATCTGGTGCAGTTGGGGCAGGACGAAAAAGTGGCTACCATCCTGCCGGTCAAGGAGTTCCTGCCCGGGCTCTCTTTGGTGATGGCCACCCGGCGGGGAGTGATAAAGAAGACGGACCTGGTGAATTTTCAGCGGCCCCGCACCGGCGGCATCATCGCTCTTTCCCTGGATGCCGGGGACGAAATGGTGGGCGCCGCCCTGAGCGAACCAGGGCAAAGCATCCTTCTGGAAAGCCGCCAGGGCAAAATCATCCGCTTCCCCACGGTGGAGGTTCGAGACATGGGCCGCTCTGCCCGGGGGGTGAAGGGCATTAGGTTGGCCCCGGACGACGAAGTGGTGGGGATGGAGGTGCTACGCCCCCAGGGAACCATCCTGACGGTGACGGAGCGGGGCTTCGGCAAGCGCACCGATCCCGCCAAATATCCCGAACACCACCGGGGCGGCCAGGGGGTGCGGGGGCTCAACGTCACCAAGCGCACCGGCCTGGTGATGGGTATCCTCCAGGTAAACGAAGACGACGAAATCATGCTGGTGACCGACGGGGGCAAGATCCTGCGTATGGCGGCCCGGTCCATTTCTCTCATCGGCCGGGTCACCCAGGGCGTGAAACTGATGGACGCCGAAGCGGAAGAGCGGGTGGTCTCCCTGGCCAAGGTGGCGGAACAGACCGATGACGTTGAAGCCGAACCCGACCCCGACCTTGGACTCTCCTGAGGCCAGGACCGTGGCCGTGGTGGGGGCCGGCAGTTGGGGCACCACATTGGCCAACCTGCTGGCGGACAAGGGTCTGGGCGTTCACCTTTGGGTTCGGGAAGAAGAGGTCTTTGAAGACCTGCAGCGACACCGGCGCAACGATGCCTTTCTGCCCGGGGTCCGGCTCTCCCCGAACATTGCCTGCAGCCGGGATCTGCCGGCAGTAGTGCAAGACGCCACCCTGGTGCTGATGGCGGTTCCCTCCCATGCCTTCCGGGAGGTGCTGCGAACCTTGAAACCCCGGTTCCCCTCCGGCGGGACGCTCCTGAGCGCCACCAAGGGCATGGAGATGGATTCCCTGCTCACCATGGAAGGGGTGACCCGGGAGGAGATGGGTCCGGAGATCCATTACGCGGTGCTCTCCGGCCCCAGCTTCGCCTGGGAGGTGGCCCAGCGGCAGCCCACCGCGGTGACCCTCGCCTCCCGGCGGCAGGAGGTGGCCCAGTTCTTACAGAGGCTTTGCTCCACCCCCTACTTCCGGATTTATACCAGCCGGGACGTTACCGGGGTGGAACTGGCGGGGACCCTAAAGAATATCTTCGCCATCGGCGCCGGCATCCTGTCGGGCATGGGCTTGGGAGACAATCCCCGAGCCGCCCTGATCACCCGGGGACTGGCGGAGATGACCCGCCTGGGAGTGCGCCTGGGCGCCAATTCCCTGACCTTGGCCGGGTTGGCCGGGGCGGGAGACCTGATCCTGACCTGTACCGGGAGTAAGAGTCGCAATTTCCAGGTGGGTTTCAAACTGGGGCAGGGGCAGCCGCTGGAGCAAATCCTGGGAGCCATGACCATGGTGGCGGAAGGAGTCAAGGCCTCCCGGGCGGCGCACCTGCTGGCGGAGAGGCTGGGAGTGGAAATGCCCCTGGTGACTGCCATCTACAAGATTCTCTATGAAGGCCTGGCCCCCAAGGAAGCCATCAAAAAACTGATGACCCGGGAACTCAAAGACGAAACGGAAGCCATGAGCGAGACCTGGTAATCCCCATGACCAACGATCCCATCGCTGTCCAAATTCCCGTAATCGGGGAGGCCAGGGTAAATACCCCCATATCCCGCGCCCCCATGTGCACCCGGGATGGGGTCTGCGTGCCCAAGACCTTTATCCGGGATGACGACCAGGTCCTGATTTACGACACCCTGGATTACTTGAGGAGCCTGGGGCCGGGGGCAGAGCCCCAGGCCTTTGAAATGGCCGGCCCCCGGGAAAAGATCTATTTCGACCCCTCCAAGGTGCACTGCGCCGTAGCCACCTGCGGTGGCCTGTGCCCCGGCACCAACGACGTCATCCGGGCCATCGTCCTGGAGCTCCATTACCTTTACGGGGCTCGCCATATCTACGGGGTACGGTACGGTCTCCGGGGATTTATCCCCCACTACGGCCATGAGCTGCTGGAACTCAACCCGGAGGTGGTGGCCGACATCCACACCTTCGGGGGCACCATCCTGGGCAGTTCCCGGGGCCCCCAGGACACCGGCGAGATCGTCGACGCCCTGGAGCGCATCGATCTTCGCATCCTTTTTCTCATCGGCGGCGACGGCACCCTGCGGGCCGCCTACGACATCTACCAGGAGGTTACCCGGAGGGAGCTTAGGATCAGCGTCATCGCCATTCCCAAGACCATTGACAATGACATCCCCCTGGTGAGCCGTTCCTTCGGGTTCGACACCGCGGTGGAAGAGGCCACCCGCTCCATCCTGGCGGCGCACACCGAGGCGGTGGGCTCCCCCAACGGCATCGGCCTGGTGAAACTCATGGGCCGCTACTCGGGGTTCATCGCGGCCAACGCCACCCTGGCCCTGCGGGAGGTCAACTTCGTCCTGGTTCCCGAGGCGGATTTTGATATCGACGGGGACTGTGGCCTGTTGGCAGAACTGGAACAGCGGCTCCTGGAACGGCAACATGCCCTGATCCTGGTGGGGGAAGGCGCCGGCCAGAAATTTTTCCGGCGGGAAGACCTACCCCGGGACCCTTCGGGGAACATCAAACCGGGAGATATCGGACTTTTCCTCCAGGAGAGGATCAAAGAACACTTCCTTATGAAAAAAATGGAAGTGAACCTCAAATACATCGACCCCAGCTACCTGATCCGCAGCATGCCGGCCAACTACAATGACCGCATCTACTGCGGCTTTCTGGGCCAAAACGCGGTGCACGCCGGCATGGCCGGCAAGACCGGTATGCTGGTGAGCCGCTGGCACGGCCACTACGTACACATTCCCATCCAGGCCGCGGCGGGCGACCGCCAGGAGATGGAACTCAATTCTCCCCTGTGGCGAAGCGTCGTGGAATCGACCGGCCAGCCGCCCTTGAAAAATCCCTAAAGGCGGGGGGAGACGGGGCCAGGGGAGGCAGGGCGCGGCCGCGGCCGCCGGGTTGGGGCACCGGGCAACCGTGTTCATTTGCAAGAAGATGGGAAGTACACCTAATGGACCATGCCGATAAATCTCCCGTGTTTCACTGCCGCCAATGCGGCGATTGCTGCGCCGGCCGGGGAGGCATCCATGTGCGCCCCCAGGAAGTGGAGGCCATGGCGGCGCACCTGTCCATGCCGGTAGCGGAATTCAGCCGCCGTTTCGTAGAGGCCTCAGCTACCGGGCCCCGCCTGATGGTGGCCAACGAGGTTTGCGTCTTCCTGCTTGAGGGCAACAACTGCCGGGTGCACCTGGTGAAGCCCTTCATCTGCCGCCAGTGGCCTTTTCTCCCGGCGCTGCTGGTGGAGGCCGACGAACTGAAATACGCCAAAGGCGCCTGCCCGGGTATCGACCCGTCTTGCAGCCACGAAGATTTTGTGGCGGCGGCTTTGAGTGGGGGGCATAAGCCAGCTGAACCCTAACCCGTTGGCGCCGCCGGACCGCCTGGGCATTAATATTTGGCGGGCATATGATCTAAAAGAAGATTTTGTGGGGTTCGTCCTACGCACCATAAATTGTCTTTCAGGGCTACCCAAACTTTTTACTGGTGCGTAGGACGCACCCTACAGGAAGAATATGAAGAAAATTGTATGTGGGATTGCGATCGCTCTTTCTCTTGCGGGTCTGCTGCTGGGAACCGTCCTGGCCGCCAACCAGCCGGAGGCCGTCCCCGGAGCCTTTGCGGAGGGGGTGGCGGCCTTGAACCGGAATGATCCCGCCGCCGCCATCGATAAATTCACCGAGGCCCTGAAGCTCGACCCGAACCTGGCGGAGGCCTACCTCAACCGGGGCGTGGCCCACCTGAGGCTGGACCAGCCGGTGGAAGCGGTGGCCGATTTTGATAAGGTCCTGGAATTGGACCCAACTTCTTCCGAAGCCTTATATAACCGGGCCCTGGCCTATAGCCGCAGCCGCGTCTATGACAAGGCCCTGGCAGACTATACCCAGGCCTTGAAATACGCCCCCGGGGACTGGCAGATCGTTTACAACCGCGGCAACACCTACCTGGACCTGGGCCAGCCCAAAGAGGCCCTGGCGGACTACGACCGGGCCTTGCAGCTCCACCCCAAGGATCCGGAGATCCTCTATAACCGGGGCCTGGCCCATCTGCAACTGGGCCAGGCTGAGAAGGCCCTTACGGACGCGGACGCGGCCCAGGAACTCGATGCCGGTTTCGCCCGAACCCAATTCCTCAGGGGCCAAGCCCTGGAAAAGCAGGGTAATAAATATGAGGCCATGGCCGCCTACCGGCAATTTTTGAAGAGCGGCGACCCCGCCAAAGACCGGACCCTGATGCAACAGGCCTTGGAGCGCCTCAAACACCTGGAAACAGTGAGCAGTAAGCAGTGAGCAGTAAGCAGTAATATCACCTGCACACTGTACACTGCTTACTACTCACTATTATCTAAATAACGGCGACCTCGATTAAGACTTGACACTGATGCAACAGGCGTTGGAGCGCCTCAAACATCTGGAAGGCAGTGAGCAGTGAGCAGTCACTTCTTCGCCGCCGAGGGCGGCGGCGCTACTGCTTACTGCTCACTGCTCACTGCTTACTATCATGGCCTACTACCTCACCACTCCCATCTATTACGTCAACGCCGAGCCCCACCTGGGCCATGCCTATACCACGGTGGTGGCCGACGCCCTGGCCCGGTTTCATCGCCTCCTGGGGGAGGAGACCCGCTTCCAGACCGGCACCGACGAGCACGGCGACAAGTTGGTGGAGGCGGCTCGCCGGGCCGGCCTGCCGGTTAAGGAGTTTGTGGATCGCATCAGCGCCCGGTTCCGCCAGACCTGGGACGAATTGGATATCAGCTACGATCGTTTTATCCGCACCACCGATCCCGACCATGTGCGGGTGGTCCAGGAGGTCCTTAACCGGGTCCACGAGCGCGGCGACATCTACTTTGGGGAGTACGGTGGCCTTTATTGCTACGACTGTGAAGCCTTCTATCTGGAGCGGGACCTGGTGGACGGCCTCTGCCCGGACCATCGGGTCAAACCCACCTTCCTCAAGGAAGAGAATTACTTCTTCCGGATGAGCAAATACCACGACTGGCTTCTGGACTATCTTCACGGCCACCCCGGCTGGATCCGGCCGGAGCGCTACCGCAACGAAGTGCTGGCCTTTTTGCGGGAGCCCCTGGAGGATTTGTGCATCTCCCGGCCCAAGAGCCGCCTGGAATGGGGCATCACCCTCCCCTTCGATGAGCGTTACGTCACCTACGTCTGGTTCGACGCCCTCCTCAATTACCTTACGGGCTTGGGCTACCCTCTAGAAATAGATTACCCTAAGTTACAACATTTCTGGCCAGCTCAGCACCTCATCGGCAAAGATATTCTCAAGCCCCACGCCATCTACTGGCCCACCATGTTGGCCGCGCTCGAGCTTCCGCCTTTCCAGCAGCTCAACGTCCACGGCTACTGGCAGCAGGACGCCGGCAAGATGTCCAAGAGCCTGGGCAACGTAGTGGAGCCCCTGGCCCTGGCGGCCCAATACGGCGTGGACCAGGTGCGGTATTTCTTTCTCCGGGAGATGGTCTTCGGCCTGGACGCCCACTTCAGCCAGGAGGCCCTGGTCGGCCGCATTAACGCCGACCTGGCCAACGACCTGGGCAACCTCCTGGCCCGCAGCCTGGGGATGGTCTTCAAATACCGCAACGGGGTGGTTCCGGCCCCGGGAGCGCCCGGCGGCCCGGACCAGGAATTGATCCTCCTGGCCCGAGAGACCACCGACAACTTTCTCAAACAGTTTCCCGCCCTGGAATTCAGCCGGGCCCTGGCGGGCGTCTGGGAGTTCATCAGCCACTTGAACCGTTACATCGTCGCCAATGCTCCCTGGGAGCTGGCCAAGCAGCCGGATGCGGTGCGCCTGGACACGGTGCTCTACCACCTGCTGGAATCCCTGCGCTGGATCGCCGCCTTACTGCGGCCGGTGATGCCCCGGAGCGCCCTCAAGATGAGCGAACACCTGGGTCTGGGCCTGGCCCTGTGGGACCAGCCCCTGCCTGCGGTATTACAGTGGGGCCGCCTTCTCCCCGGCGGCCGACTAAAACCCGGCCCGCCCCTCTTCCCCCGGATAGAGACCGAAGCGAAGTGATTTTCGGAGCAGACCCCGAGCGCCATCTCCGGACCCGGTTGGAGTGCGGGTGGAAAATTTCCCTTGCTTCTTGCCAAGTGTGTTATAATCCAACCAAAATAGCTAGCTAACGACCCAATAACGCCATCTTAGACCCGTGCTGAAGATTTTTTAGGGGGGAGAGTTCGGATGGCCGGGAAGATTTGGGGAGCGGTTGCCATCGTTTTGGGATTGGCGGTCTTACTGGCGGGTTGCGCCGGGGCCCCCAAGCCGCAGGCGGTGCCTGCGCCCCAGTCTCCCTTACCCCAGGTGCGCCGCAGCCCCCAGGAGGTCGCCCTGGAGCGGGCCCTGGGCGAGTTCTACGGCGCCCCTTACCATGCCGGGGGCACCACCCCCGCGGGGGTGGACTGCTCGGGGTTGGTCCAGGCCTTGCTCCAGAGTGCCGGGGTGAAGGTGCCCCGCACCGTGGCCGAGCAGTATAATTACGGGCGGCCGGTGGGGCCCGGAGAATTGCGCTTCGGTGACGTGGTCTTCTTCGACCGCTACTGTCAGCAGAGCCGGGATTTTTACCTGGCCAACATCCTGCCGTCCTTCACCGCCCAGCAAGTTTGCCACGACGGCCTCTACCTGGGTGAAGGCCGCTTCCTGCACGCCTCCCCCCAGGGGGTTTGCGTCAGCCGCCTGAACGCCGAAGTTTGGCGAGTCTCTTTTAAAGGGGCCCGGCGGTATCTGCCCGGGCCGTAGCCAGCAGCTTTAGCCTGAGCCATCCAGGCGTGGAGCGGTTGCGCCCCCCAGGATTTTTCCAAACCGCAAAAACTCCCTTCGCTTTTTTCCCCTAATGCCTTAAAATATATGGAGGCTTCTTGAGTTAAGCGGCCGCCAGACCTCACCAAAGATCGGGAGCGCCCTATGCAAAGAACTCGCCGTCCCACCCCTGCCTGGCTGGGCTTGATGGTTTTGCTGGCGATCACCCTGGGCCTTTCGGAAACCCGGGCCCAGTCTTTCCTGAGCGATTATCGCTTCGGGACTTTCGGTCCTTCCCGGGAAAACAACCGCCTGGACCGCGAGCAACTGCTCTCCCAGGGGAATTCATGTCCCAGCGGCGGCTGCGTGTTGCGTCTGGACCAGGTGGAAGTGCGGCCGGCCAGGATCGGCCGCGGCGGGACCGTGGTGCTGGCCACCACTTATACCATCCTCACCCCGGAGCAGGTCGCCATCCCGGTGACCATCTCCCGGGAGATCCGTTTCCAGGGCAAGTCCCTGGGAGAAACCAAGGAGATCATCTCCCGCCGCCTCAACGGCACCTGGAATCAGGAGGTGGACTTCACCGTGCCGGACAATGCCCGGCCCGGGACCTACACCCTGAAGACCAAGGTCAGCACCGGCTACTCCTCGGACCAGAAAGAGGTGCCGTTTCAGGTGGAATGAGACCCAAAAATCCCGGTCCCAAGGCGGAATAATTTTGCTTTGCGATATCAATTACCTGCGGGTTTCCATCACTGACCGCTGCAATCTCCGCTGTTTTTATTGCACTCCCTGGGGGGGATGGCAGAAACTGCCGTCGCCGGAAATCTTGCGGTACGAGGAACTGCTCCGCCTGGCCGGAGTGGCCGCCGGAGTGGGCATCCGCAAGGTTCGGGTCACCGGGGGCGAACCCCTGGTGCGCCGGGGAGCGGTGGAGTTCATCCGGAATCTGGGCCAGGTCCCGGGGCTCGAAGAGGTCTGCCTGACCACCAACGGGGTGCTGCTCACGGAGCTGGCCCCGGAGTTGTATGCCGCCGGGCTGCGCCACCTCAACCTGAGCCTGGACACCCTGCGGCCTGAGCGCTATCGGCGCCTCACCGGGGGAGACCACCTGCCCCAGGTGTTGGCAGGCATCCAGGCCGCGGCGGCCCTGGGATTCAGCCCCTTGAAGCTCAACTGCGTGGTGCTCAAGGGCGCCAATGACGATGAATTGGTGGAGTTCGCCCTGCTGACCCGGGACCATCCCTTTCAGGTAAGGTTCATCGAATTCATGCCTACGGTAGGCAGAGAGCGCTGGCAAACCCATTTCTTGCCCATGGCCGAGGTGCGCCGCCGCCTGCGGGGGCTGGGCCCCATGGCGCCGGTGGACCGGCCCGCCACCGCCGGCCCGGCCCGGACCTTCCGCATAAGAGGATTCCAGGGGGAGTTGGGCTTCATCAGCTCCGTGAGCGAGCACCACTGCCCCGACTGCAACCGCCTGCGCCTCACCGCCGCCGGCCATCTCCGGCCTTGCCTGTTCGCGGCCCCGGAAGTCGATATCAAGGGCCCCTTGCGCCGGGGGGCCGACGATCAGGCCTTAGGCCGCCTGTTCCAGGAAGCCATGGCGATGAAAAAGTTCAAGGCCAAAACCGGAATGGCCGGCGACCTCTTCCGCGGCCGGGCCATGGTCAGCATCGGCGGCTAAAAAAATCCTCCTCCAGCGAAGACCCTGACAAAAAAACCAAAAAGATGATATTGATTATTTTTAAAGGATGCGCCGAATGATTCTGAGCATCGTCATTCCGGTTTACAACGAAAAAGAGACCCTGGAGGAGATCTTCCGGCTGGTGCAGTTGGCCCCCTACGACAAAGAGATCATCGCGGTGGACGACGCCTCGGTGGACGGCTCCCGGGAGATACTCGCCCGCCTGGCGGCGGAGTACGAAAACGTCAAGGTTTTCCACCACCAGCTCAACCAGGGAAAGGGCGCGGCCCTGCGCACCGGTTTTGAACAGGTGAGCGGGGACGTGGTCATCATCCAGGACGCCGACCTGGAATACCGCCCGGATGATTATCCGGCCTTGTTGGAGCCCATCCAGCGCGACCAGGCGGACGTGGTTTACGGCACCCGTATGGTGGGCGGCCGGCCCCACCGGGTGCTGTTTTTCTGGCACTACGTGGGCAACCGCATGGTCACCATGCTCTCCAACATGTTCACCAATCTGAATCTCTCCGACATGGAGGTGGGCTACAAGGTATTCAAGGCAGAGGTCCTCAAAGGCCTTCGTATTGAGAGCAAGCGTTTCGGGGTAGAGCCGGAACTCACCGCCAAGATCGCCAAGGGGCGCTGGCGCATCTATGAAGTTCCCATTCAGTACCACGGCCGCGATTACGCCCATGGCAAGAAGATCACCTGGAGGGACGGCATCGCGGCGGTCTATCACATTATCCGCTTTCGCCTCTGGGATTAGCCGCTTACTCCAACCATGTCCAGAAATTGGAAATTCTGCCTGGCCAGGGCGCTCTGCGTACTTTGGGGCGTCCAACTCATCTGGCTGGCCTGGCATTTCGCTCCGGAGGCCCTGGATATCGCCTGGAGGATCCCCACAGGGGAGGTGGGCGCCGCCGTCCGCCAGGAAGACCCCTGGTACCTGTGGTGCGCATCCGTGTCGGCCGTCATCCCCCCCGACACCGCCTACGTCTTCGTGGATAATTATGAGGCCGGCAATGATATCGAGATCGGTTACTACCTGGCTCCCCGGCGCCACCTCCGGGTGTCCCCAAAATCGCCCGCGGCCTTTCTTTTTCACGCCTTGCATGAGGAGCAGGCTGCTTATTTAATAATCATGCGGGACCACCCCGAGCCCCCCGGACCGGGGGTCCAGGCCGCCATTCGCTCTCAGGCACTGCTGCCCCTTAAGATCTCAGGGCCCGGCCAGGCCTATCGGGTGGACTACCAGCGCTTTCATTGGGGCTTCTATGATTGAGGCAGCCTTGAGTCTGCTGCGGTTGCTGGGAGGCCTGGCGGCCCTCTGCTCAGTGGGGTCCGGGCTGCTGGCGGCGCTGCTTCCCGAGCCCCGGGAGTTCCGGGCCCTGGAGTGGCTGGTCCTGGGTTTCGGGGTCGGCGTCGTCCTCCTGACCCTGTGGATGCTGGCCCTCACCTGGCGGGGCCTGCCCTACGGTTTGGGGTTGATCTTGGGACCGCCCCTGGGGCTGGCCGCGGCCCTGTTCCTCACTCCCCGGGGCCGCCGGAACCTAGCCGGGGACCTGAGGGCGCTGGCCTGGCCCCGGCGACCGGGTCTAAAGGGCTGGGACTGGCTCTTCGCCGGATTGCTGGCGATGCTGTTCCTGTATGCCTTCCTCAGGGCCGGCCTTTACCCCATGTGGGCCTGGGACTCCATCGCCACCTGGGGCTGCAAGGCCAAGGTCTTTTATCTCAGCCGCGGCCTGGACCTCACTTGTATCGACGCCCACAATTACTATCCCAACCTGGTCCCTTTACTGTTGACCTATCTCTATTACTGTCTGGGCCAGGTCAACGACCATTTGGCGCAGGGGCTTTTCCCCCTCTGGGGGGCGCTGTTGCTGGGGCTGCTCTATTCTCTGGCCCGGCGCCTGGGTCTCTCCCGGCGCCTGGCCCTGGGGCTCACCGCCTTCCTGGCCCTGAACGGCACGGTGTTCGTGGAGCATCTTTACATCGCTTACGCCGATCTGCCCCTGGCCTATTTCACCCTGGGGGCTACCGGCTTGATTTACCTGTGGCTGGCAGGCCAGGCGCCCCGAGGCAGCCTCTCCCTGGCCGCTTTTTTCCTGGCCGGTATGTCCTGGTGCAAGTACGAAGGCCCGCCCCTGGCCGCCACAGTGATCCTGGCCGCCTTCCTGACCCTGGTTTGGCTCCGCCCCCCCGGGACCTGGCGCCGCCTTTGCAGCCTGAGCCTTCCCCTGGCAGGGCTGGCCCTGGGCTATCTGCCCTGGCGCCTCTTTATCAGTCAGCAATATCTTCAAGTCGGCGCCGACCATATCCGAAATTTTTATCCACAGCAGTTGGCCCAGGCCTCCGTTTACCTGGCGTCGCTCCTGATCCAGCCTTACTTCTTCGGCTTCCTCTGGCCGGCGGCGCTCCTGGCGGTCATCGCCTTGGGCCGGCGCCTCTGGACCTCCCCTGCCCTCTTCCTGCTCCTCTTCTTAGGGGGCAACCTCCTGGCCATCCTCCTGGCCTACGCCGTGGCCCCCACTTCGGCGGCGGAGTTCCCCAGCTACCTTAGGGCCTCCATGGACCGGCTGCTGCTGCACCTCACCCCCAGCGCCGCCTTGCTGCTGGGCCTGGGGTTGAAGGAACTGTGGCCTTCAACCCAACGTGAAGCAGTCCACCAAGCCAAGCCACCTCAAATCCTTCATCCTTGCCCCTGACAAAAAATCTCCCCTCGTTCCCCCAGGCTGCCCTTTATCTGAAAGGTGGGTCCCAGAAATTGCTCGATGACCCAGAGGTTGGTGAGCAGATGGGAGGTGATCTCCGAAGTGATCAGGGTGGAAGGTCCCCGGGCCTGGGCCAGATATAAGACGATCTGGTCCGCCAGGTGCGGGTCCACCGCCCCGCGGCGCTGCCGGAAGGTTAGATAGGCGCCGGCCGCTTCATCCGCCACCTGCTCGGCGGGTTTACCCCGGGCCCCCAAGGCGCTGAAACCGGCCCGGGGCCCCCAGAGGAATACCAGGCTGCCGGGGTCGAGACCGCCGGCCGCCACCTGCTCCACCGGCAACTCCTGCCCCAGGCGGTCCCGGAGGCGGGCGGCCTGGCGCCGGGAGACGTGCTCCGAAAGACGGTTAGCGGCGGAGATGGCCCGGAAAGCCGAGGGGTCCGGCGGGGTTTGCCAGTCGACCCCGGTGAGCGCCTGACCCGGTTTGATGGAGAGGTGCACCTGGCCGCCGCCCCGGGGATACCAGCCCCAGCCTTCCAAGGTCATACTCACCTGCGCCCCCAAACTGGCCAGGGCCGGGAGAAAGACCTGGATCAGATAATGGGCCGTGGGGCTCCAGGGCACGTGGGTGCCGCCCCGGAGAATCAGGGTGGAAGGCCCATTGCTGAGCAGTGGAGGCAGGAGGGCCTGGGCGATGAGGGTGACAGAACCGGCGCTGCCGGACTTCTCCGCCACGTCGACTAGATAATGGCCCGGTTGGGGAAGCCGGGGCTTGAAGGTCAACTCCCGGCTGTGCAGCTCCGCGCCGGCCACCTCAGCCCGGGTGATTCGGGCCAGGGCCCGCACCGCGGTGAGGTGCTGGGGCCTCAACCCGGGCCGGGGACGGCCGGCCCGGATCTGCTCGAGGCGAAACGGCGTCCCCAGCATGGCCGACAAAGAAAGGGAGGTGCGGAGAATCTGGCCGCCTCCCTCCCCGTAAGAACCATCCAGCCGCAGCATCAATCGAGGATAAAGATGACCTCAAATCTTACGCGATAAGTGGCGATTTTATTATCTTTGACCGAAATCCGCTTTTCCAGAATCTTTAAACCGGTAATTCCTCTCAAGGTCTCGGCGGCCCGTTTAAAGCCCACCTGGAGAGCATCTTCGAAACTGACCGGAGACTCGGCGATGGTCTGAGTAACTCTGGCGACATGGTTCATAAGTTCTCCTTCCGCAGGGGTGAGCGTAAGCCTCTACGGTGGCCCGGGAACCTATTCCAGAATGAAGATCACCTCCATCTTCACCCGATAGGTATTGATCTTGTTGTCTTTTACGGAAACCCGCTGCTCCGCGATCCTGAGGCCGGTAATCCCCCGCAAAGTCGAGGCGGCCCGGTCGAAGCCGACTTGCACCGCGTCAGCAAAACTTTTGGGAGATTCCGCGATGATGTGGGTGACCCTGGCGACCTTGGTGCTTTCAGACATGGCTATGCCTCCCCTTAGATTTGGTGCGGCCTCTGCCGCCGGCCCGACCCTCACTCGGCTGCCGTGAGGTTCGCTGGCTTAAAGGTAATTTTCTTTTCCCCGCGATGCAAGGTGGCCAGGCGGTTTTCTTTTGTGGTTTTCAATTTACCGGGTAACCGAATTTTAGTCCTGACCCTCTTCCCGGTCGGAGAAGATTCAATTTTGGACCTATGCAAAAGTCCCCATTCTTGTCATTCTGAGAGAGCGAAGCGACCGAAGAATCTCATAAATGCTAAGGAAATACGAGATCCTTCGCTTCGCTCAGGATGACAACATTGGTTTTCGCAGAGGTCTCTCTTTTCAAGTAGGAGGGGAAGAAGACTGCAGGGCCCGCTGGGGTTTTTTACCGAAAACCGGAAACTATCTTTTATAGGGGATGGGGTCGGCTAGGCCCGCAGCGGCAAATCCCTGGAGGCGCAGCCGGCAGGAGGAGCATTGGCCGCAGGCGGCCTCCCCGGCCTGGTAACAGGACCAGGTAAGGGCCAGAGGCGCCCCCAGCGAAACACCCAGGCGGATGATGCCGGCCTTATCCAGCCGGATCAGGGGAGTATGAATGCGGATGTGGGTTTCCGGGCGGGTGCCCAATTCGACCAGGCGGTTGAAGGCCTCATAATATTCCGGCCGGCAGTCGGGGTAGCCGGGATTATCCAGGATGTTGGCGCCGATGAAGACCGCTTCAGCCCCCAAGACCTCGGCCCAGGCCACCGCCGCCGCCAGCAGATTGGTGTTGCGGAAGGGGACGTAGGTAGAGGGAATCCCCTCTATTTGCTCCTCGCCCAAAGGGATTGGCCGGCCGGCATCCGTAAGGCTGGAGCCGCCTATAACTCCCAGGTAAAGAAGGTCGGCCTCCAATACCCGGGACGCCCGGAAGAAGGCCGCCAGTTCCCGGAAGGCCGCCAGCTCCCGGGCCACACTGCGCTGGCCGTAGTTGGCGTGGAACAGGGCCAGCTCGAAGTGCTGCCGGGCCACCGCCGCGCCCACGCAACTGTCCAGCCCGCCGCTCATCAGAACCACGGCCAGGGGAGCGGTTTTCGCTTTCCGCTTCTCGGTTTTCACTAGCATACTAGAGGTCATTTTAAAACCGATTTCCAACGTCAACTCTAATCAAAGGGAATGGGGGATGGAACAGCCGATGAAGCCACCCCTCACCCAGACCCTCTCCCCTCGCAGGGGAGAGGGGTTTTGGGTGCAACGGTATAATAAGTTGAATTATCTGAAATTACAATGGCATAGAGTTTAACTGCGAGTTAGTTTATTTTTCTCCATGCAATTTTGCGTTCGCGCCTTTGTCCCCTCTCCCCCGATGGGGGAGAGGGTGAGGGTGAGGGGGAATTTAAGTCCTTTAGCGGCACCGCGCCTCCGGCCCCCAGAGGTATTTGTGCAGTTGCAGATTGAGCCGCAGGGGCAGCCGGCTCTCCAGAATCCAGGCCGCCGCCTCGTCCGCCTGCACCAGGCCGGACACTGGGGAAATCAACAGCGGGAGCCGGCCGCACAAGCCGTGGTCAGAAATCACCCCCAGCGCCCAAAGGAAATCGCGGTGATCGCTCACGACAAATTTAACTTCGTCCCGGGGAGTCAGGACTTCGAGATTCGGCCAGTAATTCTCCCCGGTCATGCCGCTGCCCGGACATTTCAGGTCCAGGATGCGATGCGCCCGGATATCCACCGGGGCGATGGGCCGGGAACCGTTGGTCTCCAGACAGACTTCAAAGCCTGCATCCGCCAGGGCCTTCAGAAGCGGCAGGGTCTCCTCCTGCAGCAAAGGCTCGCCGCCGGTCACCAGCACCAGCCTGGTGGGGCTTGCCGCGGCGGCCTCTAGGAGGTCCGCCGCCCCCAGCTCCCGGCCCTCTTCATAGGCATAGGTGGTGTCGCAGTAGCGGCAACGCAGATTGCAGCCGCTGAGACGGATGAAGAAGGCCGGCAGGCCGGACCGGGTGGACTCACCCATGATACTGAAAAAGGTTTCGCAAACCTGAAGCGCCATAAGCTAAGCCGAATCCAATGGCCCGAGGGCGCCACCGGATTTTTCTTAAATTATCCGCCCTCGACCACGTTTAAGCAATAGAGACCCTGCAAAAAGAAGGTTGCTGAGGGCGGCCAGCCACAGGCCGCCCTATAATTCCCAGCGACTTACAGCTCCCAGCGCCGGTGGGGCGCGCCTGCCTTTTAGCTTCCCCGCGTTTGGTTCTAAATCTTCTCTCTTCTACCCCTGGAGAGGGCAGCAATAATGCGTAATTTCACATAATTTTCCCCTTGCCTTCCGCTAATCCCTGGCTTAAAATTAACTCCGTTTCCAGGAGGTGGAATGAGCCGGCCGGGTCCGCCGCCGCCGGTGAAACCGGTGGTCAGCTTAATTCTGGCCCGGCAAGATTTGGGTCCGGCCGTGGTGGAGCGTCTGAGCCACTATTGGGGGCCGCCGGACCTGGTGGGCCCCTGGCGGCCCTTCACTGCCACCGGCTATTATACCCAGGAGATGGGCCCAGGCTTGGGGCGGCTCCTGGTCGCCTTCCTCCATCTGGCCGATCCGGCCCAACTGGCGCAGTGGAAGATCTTTACCAACGGTATCGAAGAGAGGCTCAGCCTGGCTGGCCGCCGGCTGGTCAACCTGGACCCGGGGTACCTGACCAGGGAACGGTTGGTCCTGGCCACCGGAAAAAACTTCTCCCACCGGCTCTATCTCGGTAGCGGCATCTACGGCGACCTCACCCTGTTTTACGCTCAGGGGGCCTTTCAACCCCTGGCCTGGACCTATCCCGATTACGCCCGGGGTGAGCTTCCGGAATTATTACTCCTGGTGCGGAAAAAATATCTGTGGCAACTTGAATCGATGGGCGGCTGATGATCAGGAGCATGACCGCATATGGCCGGGGGGAGGCCGAGGGTCCCAGCCAGAAGTGGGTGGTGGAAATTAGGAGCCTCAACCACCGCTTTCTGGAGCTCTCCTTGAATCTCCCCAAGCGCCTCTGGAGCCTGGAGGACCGGGTCCGGAAGCTCATCAAGAGCCGCATTCCCCGGGGCCGGGTGGAGATGCAGTTCACCTGGGAGAGCACCGGGGAAAAGGCGCTGGCCCTGAAGGTGGACCAGGCCCTGGCCAGGCAGACCGCGGCCATGCTGGAGGAGGTCCGGGAGGCGGGCGGCCTCACGGAGCCCCTGCATCTGGAGGATCTCCTGCATTTCTCGGACCTCTTCCTCACCAAGGAGACCCAGGAACTGGCCCCGGAGGAGACCTGGGAGACGGTCTCCAGGGCAGTGAGCGAGGCACTGGAGGCCCTGGACCGGATGCGCCTCACCGAAGGGGAGGCCCTGGCCGCCGACCTGGCTAAGAGCCTGGGGGGCATCGGCTCAGAGTTGAAACGCATCCGGGGGCAGGCCCCCCTGGTGCCCCAGCTTTGGCGAGAGAAGCTTATGGCCCGCCTGGCGGAGCTGGGGGGCGAAACCGGGGTGGACGAATCCCGGCTGGCTCAGGAGGTTGTTCTCCTGGCTGATCGCCGGGACCTGTCCGAGGAGTTGGCCCGGCTTTCGAGCCATCTATCTCAATTTGAGGAAACCCTGGCGGCCCTGGAGCCGGTGGGCCGGAAACAGGAATTCTTGGTTCAGGAGATGCTGCGGGAGGCCAACACCATCGGCTCCAAAGCCGGCGATCTCCTGGTTACGCAAGCGGTGCTCGAGATCAAAGGCTACCTGGAGCGCCTCCGGGAGCAGGTGCAGAATATCGAATGAGTTCAGCCTTGGGGAGAATTTATGGAAGGCAGGTTGATCAACATCGGTTTTGGGAACACCGTTGTTTCACACCGGGTAGTGGCGGTGGTGATGCCGGGATCAGCACCCATGAAACGCCTGCGGGAGAAGGCCACCCGGGCCGAACGCCTCATCGACGCCACCCAGGGCCGCAAGACCCGCTCCATTATCATCACCGACAGCAACCACGTCATCCTTTCGGCGGTCCATGCTGACACCCTTTCCCTGCGCCTGAACGGCAATCACAGCATTGCGGCGCACCCGGACCTGGAAAAGGCCGACTGAGTGCCAGGAGAAGTCTTCATCATCACCGCCCCCTCCGGAACGGGGAAAACCACCCTGTTGCAGGAGCTGTTGGCCGGCGACCCCGGGTTGCGCTTCTCCATTTCCTTCACCACCCGCCCCCCGCGCCCAGGAGAGGCGCCCGGAAAAGACTATTTCTTCGTCACCCCGGAGGAGTTCGCCCGCCTGCGGGACCGGGGCGACCTGGCGGAATGGGTGGAACAGTACGGCTATGAGTACGGCACCTCCCGCCAGTGGGTGCAGGAGGCCCTGGACTCAGGAGCGGATGTGGTCTTCGACATCGAGCCCCGGGGGGCCAAGGCCCTGAAGCGGGCCTTTCCCCAGGGAACCTTCATCTTCATCCTGCCTCCCGGTTGGGAAGAGTTGGAGCGCCGGCTCAAGTTGCGGGGCCAGATGCAGCCGGCGGAACTGGCCCGGCGATTGGAGCGGGGCCGCGCCGAGGTTAAGGAAGTCTCCTGGTACGATTACCTGGTAATCAACGATAACCTTAAAACCGCGCTCTCGCAGCTAAGGGCCATCGTCACCGCCAGCTGCTGCCGCACCGCCCGCTTGTGGCCCGGCCTGGCCCCGCGGTTTTTCCCCGCCTGAGCAGGCAACCCAAAGAGGTCCCGGACCCGCTGGCTGCGACTCATTGCTAATTAACCTCATCGGGTTGACACGATTTTCTTGTTACACTATTATTGTGTTATGAAGAACGTCACCATCACCTTGGATGAAAAAGTGGCCCTCTGGGCCAGGATTCGGGCGGCAGAGCGCAACACCAGCGTCTCCCGCCTGGTGGGCGAGCTGCTTAAGGAAAAGATGCGTGAGGAGGAAGACTATCGCCTGGCCATGGAGCAATACCTGGCCCAGGAGCCCCAGGTGTTGAGAAAGGCCGGAATCCGTTATCCTCAACGCGAGGAACTGCATGACCGCTAAGGTCTTTGTGGATACCAATGTCCTGGTTTACTGCCGGGACGCCTCCGAACCGGACAAACAGGCGCGGGCACTGGCGTGGATGGCGGCGCTGTGGGAATGGCGCAACGGCCGGCTGAGTTTCCAGGTGCTCCAGGAATTCTATGTGACCGTAACCCAGAAGCTGGACCCTGGTTTGACTCGGGAGATGGCGCGGCGGGACGTGCGGGCCTTGGCGGCCTGGAACCCGGTTGCCATGGGCGTCCGGGTGATGGAAGAGGCCTGGCGATTCCAGGACCGCTTTCGGTTTTCATGGTGGGATGCCCTCATCGTTGCGGCAACCCAAGCGGCCGACTGCAGCTATCTCCTGAGCGAAGATTTTCAGGACCACCTGGAACTGGGAAATATCATGGTGGTCAACCCCCTTCTTTCCCGGCCTTCCGACCTGAGGCAGTGAATTTCTTCATCCCCAATCCCTATGAGACTGCCAACCGATCCGGGGCGAGCGAGAACCTCAGGGTGGTGGCAGGGAGCTAAGACCAAGATAGCTGGCCAAGGCCCGGTGCGGCTCCCCAGTCATCAGGCTGCGGTCGGTCTGGGGCGGCTCCCCGTTTTTTGCCCGCCCTGATTCTGATATATTGGAGGCGTGAGGTTTGGCAGCGCGGGCGGCGGCCCCCACCACCCTCCCTGGAAACCCTTTTTCAGGAGTCAGGCTATGCCAGAGCAAGCGGCAATGGAGCCGGCGGACCAGGACCGGCAGAAGTCCTGGGAGATTGAGCACCGGCGGGAAATCAATCTCATCAACACGATCGCCACCATCAGCGCCCATAGCCTGGACCTGCAGGAAATCATGGACAAGGTCCTGGCCGCGGTCCTCGATTTCTTTCAGATCGAAGCCGGGCTCCTGCTCCTATGGAGCCACAAGCGGCAGCTCCTCAGCTATGCGGCCTCCCGGGGCTTCCCCGGCGAATACCTGGTGAACATCGCCCGGAGGGGCCTGGAGGCGGTGGTGGGCGCCAATATCTCCCGGGACGGCCGGCCCCTGATCATCGAGGACGTGCGCCAGGACCCGCGGCTGCACACCTCCTCCTTTACCGAAATGATCCGGGAGGATCCCCGGTTCCGGTCCCTGGCGAGCCTCCCTCTGAAGTATCGCGAGGAGGTCACCGGCTTCCTCAACCTGGCGGCGGAGTCCGCCAGGCCCTTCCACAGTTTTCGGCGCAAACGCTACTTCCTCAGCGCCCTGGGCAACCAGATCGGCCTGGCCATCGAAAACGCCCGCCTCTATCATGAGCTGCGGCGCTCCGAGCACCGTTACCGGCGCATCTTTGAAGGCTCCAAGGACATGATCTTTGTCACCGACCGGGAAGGTCGCCTGTTGGACCTCAATCCCGCCGGGGTGGAACTCCTGAAATTCCCCTCCAAGGGCGTGGCCCTGGACCTCTCCCACGTCCGGGAGATCTTTCACGACCCCCGGGATTGGGAACGTTTTCAGCTCCAGGTGGAGGTGAAGGGCTATATCCGGGATATGGAGTTGACGCTGAGCACCCAGGGCGGCAGGCTGGTGTACACGCTGCTGAGCGGCATCGTGCGCCGGAACCAGGATGGGCGAATCACCGGCTATGAGGGGATTTTTAAAGATATCACCGAACGCAAACGGGGGGAATGGGAAATCCTGCGGGAGAAGAAGACCACCGAAGGCATCCTGGAGGGCACGCCGGTGCCCACCTTCGTCATCGATCGGAGCCACCGCATCATTTACTGGAACCGGGCCTGCGAAGAGCTGACCGGGTTTTCCCGCCAGGAGATGGTGGGCAGCTACCGCTACTGGCTGCCCTTTTACACCCATGAGCACCCCAGCATAGCCTCTCTGGTGGTGGAGCAAAACATCAAGGCCCTGGAGAAGTTCTTCGGGGACAATAACCTAAAACCGTCCCCCAACCTGCCGGGGGCCTATGAGGCTTATGAGTATTTCCCCAATTTTCGGGGCCGGGAGCGTCACCTGTACCACACCGCCTCTCCCATCTATGACGAGGAAGGCCGCATCCAGGGGGCGGTGCAGGCCATCCTGGACATGACCGAAAGGGAGCAATTGTCCCGGGAGTTGAGGGATTCGGAGGAAAAATTCCGGCGCCTGGTGGAGACTTCCCTGGACGGGATCGCCCTGCACCGGGACCTGAAGCTGGTCTATGTCAACCGGGCCTGCCTGGAGATGTTTGACTACCAGGAACCCTCCCAGATGTTGGGGCGCTCCCTGCTGGAGTTTGTGGATCTCAGCTACCGCCAGGCGGTGTCCCGCTGGCTGGGGCAGATGGAGCGGGGGGCGCCCCGGCCCCGAATCTTTGAGATGAAGGCCTTAAAGGGCGACGGCCGCAATTTCGACCTGGAGGGGGTTTCTTTTCCCACCACTTATGAAGGCTTGCCCGCCATCCAGACTCATATCCGGGACATCACCCACAAAAAGCAATTGGAGGAACACCTGAGCCGCACTGAGAAGCTGGTGGCCCTGGGCCAACTGGCCGCCGGGGTGGCCCACGAAATCAATAATCCCTTGGGAGGCATCCTGGTTTACGCCTATCTCCTGCTGGAGGATCTGGAACCGGGAAAGCCGGAGCGGGAACAGGTGGAGAAGATCGTCCGGGAGGCCACCCGCTGCAAGGAGATCATCCAGGGGCTGCTGGAGTTCTCCCGGCACATGCCCTCCAAGATGACCCCGCTGAACCTCAACACCGTCCTGGAGGAAGTCTTTTCCCTGGTAGCTGATCATCTGTTGTTCCAAAACATCGACCTGGTGCAGAGATTCGACCCGCAACTGCCTCTGGTCCTGGGAGACAAGAACAAGATGGAACAGGTCTTCATCAATCTCCTGATGAACAGCGGCGAGTCTATGAAGGGAGAAGGACGGCTGCTGGTCACCACGGCGCTGGCCCGGGAAGAGGGGACGGTGCGCCTCGGCTTTGAGGACAACGGCCCCGGCATCCCGGCCAACTATCTCAGCCGGCTCTTCGATCCCTTCTTCACCACCAAAGAGGTGGGCCAGGGAGTGGGATTGGGGCTGTCCATCAGCTATGGCATCATTCAGAAGCACCTGGGGCGGATTTATGTGGAGCGCACCGGCCCGGCGGGCACCACCTTCGTCATCGAACTGCCGGTCTACCGGGGTGACCAGGAAATCGAGGGCGCCAAGACTTAAGGAAAAAATGCACAAGTATCTGCTCCGGTCCCGGTCCCGAAAGCCCCTGCACTACTCACCCATCAGGATAACTATCTAAAATTTTTATTTTTTTAGTTAGTGACTTTTCTTCCAGCCGGGCCCCAAAAATCATTTGACTAACTTTCAGTGGTATGATAGGTAGGCACATGTGAAAAGAATCATTTTCTCCCGCCTCGGCTCCGGGGGTTTTCTGTAAGGGCGCCTTTGAAGGAAGATACCAAAAAGTATTTAAAAGAGCTGTTTCAAGGGAGTTACCGGGCCAGCACCATCGGCTTGGTCCTGGTAATCTCCATCATTATCGGCGGTGGCATCGGTTATTGGCTGTCCACGGTCTTCAACAGCAGTATTTTTTTCATCCTCGGACTCATCGTGGGGATTATCGCCGGCTTCTGGCAAGTCTACCTCCTGGGGCAAAAATATAAGTAGGTTCCCATGGAGATCCTGACCCCGGGGCGGCTGCAGATAGCCAGCTGGCTGGTCTTGGCCGTGCTGGTTGTGGCCGGCTTCATCCTTCAGGGGCAAGAGTTCGCCCTGGGAATCCTGGCGGGCGGCCTGGTGGCGGTTATCAACTTCCACCTGCTGCACCAGGCTTTGCGCGGCATGCTGGAAAGGGCGGCGGCCGGCAGCCCCGAGGAGGCCCAAGGGCGGGCCCGGGCCTTTTTTGCAACCCGGCAGTTATTGCGCTTCTTCGCTTTGCTGCTGGTTATCTTTCTGTTGGTCAGTCGTGGTTGGGTAAACATTTTCGGGTTGGTGCTGGGCCTCTCCACCGTGGTCTTGACCCTGATCCTGGCCGCCATCATCGAGGTGTTTAAGCTTAAGAAGGAGGCAAGCAAGTCCCATGGAACATCCGATTCTCTTTCTTGATCTATTATTCGACAAGTTCGGCTTACCTATTCCTCCACATGTCTCTTATGCCGTGCTGGTGGCGCTGATCCTGGTGGGATTGGGCTGGCTGGCCGGCCGCCAAATCAGCCTGGTGCCCAGGGGCGCCCAAAACGTCTTTGAGCTGGTGGTGGGCGGCCTGGAAGATTTCATGGTGGACGTCACCGGTGAAGAGGGCCGGGCCTTCTTTCCGTTCATCGCCACCGTCTTCCTGTTCATCCTGTTCTGCAACCTCCTGGGCCTGTTCCCGGGGTTCTATTCGCCCACGGCGAATGTCAACACCCCTCTGGCCCTGGCCCTGTGCACCTTCGTCTATACCCACTACCTGGGGGTCAAATATCACGGGGCTAAATATATCAAGCACTTTTTGGGGCCTATTCCGGCCCTGGCGCCGTTGTTCTTCATCATCGAGCTCGTCGGCCATTTTGCCCGGGTGCTATCGCTCACTTTGCGTCTCTTCGGCAATATCATGGGAGAAGACATAGTGCTGACCATCATGCTGTTGCTGGCCGGCGCCTTCCTGGCCCCTTTGCCCATGATGTTTCTGGCGGTCTTCACCAGCGTGGTGCAGGCCTTTGTCTTCACTTTGCTCTCCATGATGTACTTCGCCGGGGCCATGGAGCACGCCCATTAAGCAGTGCCCTTAAAATTTGGAAGAAGGCCAATCTTCATATATCCAACCATCTTTGAGGAGGTTTTGGACTCATGAGAAAATCCGTGGTAGTTGGCTTGAGCTTGCTGGTCACCTTGCTGTGGACCTCTCTGGCCATGGCGGCTGAAGCCGGCGGCGCCTCGGCCCCCGGTTTGGGCACCTTTTTCAGCTATGCGGTGCTCGCCGCAGGCTTTGGCATCGGCATCGCCGCCTTCGGTACCGGCATCGGCCAGGGCCTGGCAGTGAAGAGCTCGGTGGAAGGCATTGCCCGCAACCCCGAGGCTTCCGGGAAAATCACCGTGACCATGCTGATCGGTCTGGCCATGATCGAATCCCTTTGTATTTATGCCCTGGTGGTGGCCCTGATCATTCTGTTCGCCTACCCCATGGCCAAACCCATTGCCGCGGCCTTGGGAATGCAAATCTAATCTTTTTTGCTATGAGGGGGGCTCAGGCCCCCCTTTATTTACCTCGAATATTGTGCCTTTATACACAAGTGCGGTAGGACCGAACCACCAAGGATAATGCCCCGGCCATGAAATTTTCCAAAATTCCCACGGCGACCATCACCCGTCTTTCCATCTATTCCAGGTATCTTGAGGCCTTGTCCCAGGAAGGGGTGAAGATTATCGCCTCGGACAAGCTAGCCCAAAAATGCGGCATCAATCCGGCTCAGATCCGTAAAGACCTGGCTTACTTCGGTGAATTTGGCATCCGGGGCGTGGGTTATTTTGTCAGGGAATTGCTCTTCGAAATTAAGCGCATCCTGGGCCTGAATAAGACCTGGAAGATGGCCCTGTTGGGCATCGGCAACCTGGGCTCCGCCCTGTTGGCCCATCAAAACTTCATCCGCCAGGGTTACGAATTCGTGGCGGTCTTTGACGTGGACCCGGCCAAAGTGGGCCGCCGGGTACCCAGCGGCCAGATCATCCATCACATGGACGACCTGGAAAAGGTGGTCAGAGAAAAAGGGGTGGAGATCGGGGTGCTGGCCACTCCCGCGTCCAAGGCGCAAATGGCGGCCCTGCGGCTCATCGCCTCGGACGTCAAGGCCATCCTCAATTTCGCCCCCATCCAGTTGCAGCTCCCGGAAGGCACGGCGGTAGAAAACGTCGACTTCACCGTCAAACTGGACAATCTCGCTTATAACCTGACCATGGCCGAAGGGTAGTCGCAAGGGTAACACTGGCACAGGCCTCCAGCCTGTGATCGGGACGCCCGGGTGCCAGTTTTTCTCTCCTTACCCAGAAGTAATTCATGAGCCTCAGGCTCATCGTAAACTAAAGAAAGAAATCCCAGTCCTCATTTGGAGTAGCTTCGTAAGAAGTTGCGGTTGGTTATATCTGCAGCGATCAAGAGTTCTTGAGTGTCAGGCTGTCTCTCATGAATTTGAAGGCCATCCACAGATTTGCTTGAGTCCAAAGCAGCGGCACCGTGTCATTAGGGACATACTGGCCCCTCTCCAGGTAGTAAAGTTCAGGGCATTTGAATCCCCCAAATTCGCTGTCCTCGGCGGTCAATTGTCCCAATGATCGGTTGAAATAATGAATCTGCAGCCGAAAATAATTCTGATCGCCGGATTTTTGATATTTGAACCCATAAATAATGGAAATGATGGGATCGAAGATGCACCACTGAGCCTCTTGCCCGGGTTTCAGCAACTTGTTTCTAACAGCGATATTGTCGCTATAATCTATGGTTCGCTGCCCGGGCTCCAGTTTGTCTTTGTAATCCGCTGACCAATACGAATCTCCCGGATAACGGCGGATGCCATAGTCCCCTTGCAAATTGTTGGTGACATCGGAGAGAATCTGATCTGTCTTCTCCCCAACGACCAGATTCATCGGAAAGAGAAGGAAAAGGAGAGCGGCATCATAACGCCGATATTTTAGAGGATCCGGCTGGATACACTCAGCCGGTAAAATGGCCTGCAGGCTCCGGTGTCCCCGTGTAATCAGGCTATCCAGAAAATCGCGGCTGATATTCCCTGCAAAACAACCAAACTCACTCTGTTCATTTTGCCAAAAAGTCCTCAGTTCCTCTAAGGCCCCCACCACGACGCCAATACTGGAAGCCTCGATTTTGCGCGTCTCTTCCCAATGGCCGCTATCTTCATCCTCCCAATAACGAATAGCATCAAAATAGAAGGCGAAAAGAGCCAAAAGCTCCTTTTCCTCTTCCTTAATAATAATTTTTTCCTGACGGTAAATCTTGCAGAGAAACCAAACGAAATAACCGAGGGCGTCATTCTCGGCCTGGGCCCATTTTTGTTTGATTTCTGACAGGTCAATGCCTTTGAAGCGAATGTGCGGCCGGTTCATGGGATCATGATAGTCGAGCTCCCCCGCAATGATTTTTTCCAGCCGCCATTTATGGATAATAAAATACCTGACAAAGGTTCGAACATTTTTTAAGGAAATTGCAACCTGGTGATTGAGATAATGGGCATATGATACGTAAATATTGTCCCGTATCCAGACATTGCTATAGCCGGTATATTGGGAACTTTTCTTTAAAGCGGCGGCGGGAAAAAGTCCATTATCCAAAAAGGGGAAAGTAAAAGTTTCATGGTGTTGGAGGAGTGAAAGTAAGTTATCTATCTCTTTGATCAGATAAGAATCCTTGACCAAGGCGGCAATAGTTTTATTATGTATTATTGGCATTTAATTGTTTTGCGCCTTGAAATAACATCGTTACACGATTTCTATATATTCTCAGTATGATGAGAGGAAGAATGATCCCAAAAAGACCAACTATTATAAAAATAGGTCCCAAAGATTTATCGGTAAGACCCGAATAATGATAAAAGAATATCCCGAAAAGAGCAATTATGCCGGATAATGCAACACTCGACCATTGTAAAACCCAGTCCTCAAGTTCAAACAAAGAAATCGGCGCCATCGGCGGCCTCATTGTGTTGATAAACTTCTCATATGGATCACCATGGTTATGAAGATACCTGCCAATGGCAAGAATTCTTAAAGAGTTATGAAAACAAAGCAGATCTACATAATTGCATACGAATGGGATAATACAGATGGCATAAATGAAACCATGGCCTTCTGCGTAATTACCCACTCCAAGCCCCACAGCGCCAAGAGTTGCTACGGCAACCAGTTTATATTTTAAGAGATCAATACGAGCCTTTTCAGATTCAATAATTTCAGTCCTTAGCGATGAAAATTGATCTTTTAATTCTATCGGTGGCATAATGGGGACCTCCTATTTGCTGACGCACCTTGGACAATAATACGACATAGGAGCCTGTCTAAAACCGTTCCGAGAATATCTGAAATCGCCGGAATCCGCAAGTAAATCATTTCGATACCGCCACCTGGTGCATTATCCGAGGACAGAGGCGCCGAGGCATGCTATGCTAAGACAAATGGTATGATTAACAGCTCTACCCAAATAGGTGCGAGGAAGGGAAGAATATGTCAAAAGTCATGATCCACCCTGCCACCTATGAGAATGTGCGCCAGGCAGTCGACCGCGCTTTTGAGCTTTTCCCCTTGGAAATTCGTGGCAAAACTGTGTTAATCAAGCCCAATGTGCTGCGGATCTCGGAAGCTGCGGAAGGCATCGTCACCCATCCCGCGGTGCTCAGCGCCGTGGTGGAAAAGGTGGAAGCCATGGGGCCCGCCGCCATCGTAGTCGGCGACAATCCTGGCCTGTTTAATTATGGGGCCAACGAGGAGTGCTTTCAAAAGACCGGTCTGATGGAAGCAGCTAAGGGTTACTACCAGAACATCGGCAACGATTCCCTGCAGGTTGACTTCAACCCTGATTTCATGCCCACGCTGAGCCTGTCCCGGATTGTCCGTGAGGCCGACATCATCATCAGTCTGCCGAAATTCAAAACCCATGGCCTGACGGTCATGACGGGGGCCATCAAAAACAGTTACGGTCTTTTGCCCGGCGCCCAAAAGGCCAAGCTTCACAAGGCGGCGGGCAACCCCGAACGCTTCCATGAAGTGATCGTCGAGGTGTTCCGGCTGCGGGTCCCCGACTTTTTTCTGGTGGACGCGGTAGTGGGTATGGAGGGCAATGGTCCGGCTTGCCCCGACTTGAGGGACATCGGTCTTATCCTCGCCTCTGACAATGCGGTGGCCCTGGATAGCGTCATAGCCACGATGATGGGCTGCGACCCGGGGCTGTTGCCCTTCCTGCGCAAGGCCAGGGAAGCGGGCTTGGGGGACTACGACCTGAGTCACACGGAGATCATCGGGGAGTTGAAACCGCTGGCCAATTTCAAATTGCCGCCCTTGGGCGGTGATGCCATGATTCACAACGAGACCATCCAATTGGTCATCCACGAGCGTACGCTGCTTACCCCCCAGGCTAATCCCGACTGGTGCACCGGCTGCGGCACCTGCATCGAGCAATGCCCGATGTCGGCTTTGTCCATGTGCGACGACCTGCCCCAGGTGGACCCTGAGGCCTGCATCGCCTGCTTTTGCTGCCAGGAAATCTGTCCTGAAAAAGCCATTACCCTGAGATAAGAAAACCTCAAAATATGGAGGAACTTTAGAATGGATTTTAACCTGACCCAGGAGCAACGCCTGGTCCAGGAACAGGCCCGCCGCTTCGCGGAAAATGAAATCCGGCCCACGCTGGCAGCCGATGAGAAGGACCATCGGTTTCGTCCGGAAATAGTGCGGCAGATGGGGGAACTGGGCTTTTTCGGTTGCGCCCTACCGGAAGCTTATGGCGGCAACGGCATGGGGTTTCTGGAATCGGTCCTCATGGCCGAGCAAATTGCCAAGGTGTCCCCCTCCTGGCGGCTGCCCTTCAACATGCAGAATCTCGGCCCGGCCGTGACCGTCAACCAGTTCGGCTCGGAGGAGCAGAAGCGAACCCTGATCCCTAAATGGATCTCCGGGGAAAACCTGGGGTTTTTCGCCATCACCGAACCCAATACCGGCTCAGATGTGGTGGCCATGGGGACTACCGCCAAAGACCGGGGGGGCCACTGGGAAATAAACGGGCAGAAGATGTGGATCAGCAATGCCTCCGTGGGGGATACGGGGCTGGTCTACGCCTTCACGGACCGGGAGAAGAAATATAAGGGGCTGACGTGTTTCCTTGTGGACCTGAAGAAGACCCCGGGAATCACCACGAGGGCGATTGAAACCAAGCTGGGGCTACACTGTGCGCCCACCGGGGAAATCTCTTTCGAGGGGGCCAAAGTCGCCAAGGACGCGGTGTTGGGCAATCCCGGCGATGGCTTTCAAATCTGCATGTGGATGCTCAACAATACCCGGCTGGGTTGCGCCGCCGGGGGACTGGGGGTGTCCGGCGCCTGCGCCGATTTGGCGATTAAGTACGCCAATGAAAGAACCCAGTTCGGCCAGCCAATTGCCAAGTTTCAAATGATCCAGGCCCAAATCGCCGACATTGTGGCCGAACACCAGGCCGCCCAATTGTTGGTGTACCGGGCGGCCTTCCTCAAGGATCAGGGCCAGTCCAATCAGATGCAGACTTCCATTGCCAAGCTCTATGCCTCGGAAGCCGCGGTGCACGCGGCCAATGAAGCCATGAAAATTTTCGGTTCCTACGGCTTTTCCACGGAGTATCCCATCGAGCGTTTCTATCGGGACTGCAAATCGCTGCAGGTGGTGGAAGGAACCTCCAATATTCAGAAACTCATCATTGCCGGCATCGCCTGCGGGCATCAGCCGAATCGCTGAGCCGGAAGCCAGCTACATCCGGGGCTGATTAGTAGTTGTGCTTCCTAGACAGCCTGGCATTAAATCGAGAAACCTGAGTTCCAAGGGTATCAAGGTCTCCCTTTGGAAAAGGAGGGATTTAGAATTAATGTCCGGCAGGGGTTATGCATAAGGGCTGCCGAATGAAAGTTGAAAAATGTTGCTGCAGACC
>JBAVAG010000011.1:0-61440 GCA_049585595.1 Desulfobaccales bacterium | reverse complement strand
GTTTTTAGGGATATTGTTGATCGCAAACGCCTTGAATACGATTTAGAACTCTCTGAGAACGGTTACCGGCGCATCTTTGAGGGATCGAAGGACATGATCTTCGTCACGAACAAAGATGGGACATTTAAAGATGCAAACCAAGCTTGTTTAGATCTTCTGGAATATGGCAATAAGCTCGAATTAATGTCTCTGAAATCAGTGGAGAAGGTATTTAACAATCCTATGCATTGGAAGGTCTTCCATGAACAGATAGACCGCTATGGATCAATCAAGGATTTTGAAGCCTGCTTTCAAAAAAATGATGGGACCATTATCCACTGTCTCATGAGCGGTAATGCGGTTAGAGGACTTGGTGGCGAAATTATTGGTTATGAGGCCATTGCCAAGGACATTACACCTCGAATGCATGGCTTGCAGATGCTGAAACGACAGTATCGCAAATTATCTCTGCTGAATTCCATCGCCATAGCCATGAATGTCACGCAAGACCTCAACGACATTCTCATGGTGGCCTTGAAAAAACTGCTGGACGTCCTGGGACTGAAGTCAGGAGGCATCTTTTTAATTGAGCAAGGTCAAAACAAGCCTACCTTTTCGCTCAAGGTGGAGATAGGTCTTCTGGAAAAATTGGCAGATAACCATTGCCATACCTTATTGTATGATGTTGCTCTAATGCGATCTTTATTGAGAGGAACCCATTCTCTTAAACCCCAAGGAGCTTATCTTCCCTTCAAGGCCACTCTGGTGGGTGCAAATAATAGTAATATCTTGGAGCTGGTTTGTTACTTGATCAAGAGAAAAGAAAAGGCTTCGGGGTTCATTGGCCTGGAAGTGCCCAAGGACGGTAAGATCAGTGACGAGGATGATCGAATACTGGGGTCGCTGGGCAATTTTTTAGGAAGCGCCATCGAAAGCTCCCGCTTGCTCCAGACTGTTCAACAGCATCGGGAAGAACTCAGGCAATTGACTGCCAGGCTCTTTCATTCTCAGGAAGAAGACCGCAAGCGGATCGCCCGAGAGTTGCACGATGAAGCAGGTCAGGCTCTTACCGGAATAAACTTTAACCTGGAGACCATCATCGAATCTATGCCTGCGGAATTAGAATCTTTCCAAAGTCAGATTCTGGATGTCAAAAAACAGATCAACCGTACCTACCAGGAAATGCGCCGCATGTCGCACCGGTTGCACCCGGCGGTATTGAGTGATCTCGGCCTGGAACCTGCCTTGGAATCTTTTTTTTCTGACATTTTGAAATATAGCAGACTGAAAATAGATTTCCGCATGGTTGGATTCGAAAGGCGAATAGACCCCGAGACCGAAACGGTGCTCTATCGGATAGCCAAAGAAGTGGTGACCAATACCTTGAAATATTCGGAGGCAGAACATTTCAAACTTTCAATCGTGAAGAGTTATCCCTATATCATCTTTTTAGCCGAAGATGATGGGATTGGATTTGATACGGATAAACTTGATAATTACAGGGATGCATTGGGTCTGCTCGGTATGCGAGAAAGGGTGGCGCTCATGGGAGGAAATTTCTCGATACGCTCGTCGAGCGACAAAGGCACCAGAATCCGCATTGAAATTCCCGTTAAGGAGCTTCCAGATGAGTGATAGCGCCATTACTATACTCCTGGCAGATGACCATGCTATAGTTAGGCAGGGGCTGGCAAAGGTTTTGGAGAGTGGGGGGAACTTAAGGGTTGTTGGGGAGGCGAGAGATGGCCGGGAAGCAGTGAGCAAGGCGTACCAACTGAAACCGAATATTGTCTTAATGGACATTTCCATGCCCATTTTGAATGGTATTGAAGCTACACGCCAGATCAAGAAACTTTGCCGTAAAACGAAAGTCATAATCCTCTCTATGCATTCTCATGATCGATTTATCGGTGAGCTGCTTAGAATAGGAGCGTCGGGGTATCTCGTTAAAGATTCAACCGGCGCTGATATAATTAAGGCCATTGCTGCCGCTATGAAGGGAGATGTTTATTTGAGTCCTTCCATATCCCGCTTGGTCGTTGAGAACTTTGTTTCTTTGAGGAGAAAACAATCTTCACGTGAAGAATTATATGCTAAGCTTTCGAATCGCGAGCGTGAAGTTTTTCAAATGATCGCGGAAGGAAGGTCTACAAAAGAGATCTCAAATATTTTATTTGTGAGTATAAGTACTATAAAGACACATCGAGCGCATATTATGGACAAGTTGCAAATAGATAATTTATCGCAATGGGTACAATTTGCAATAGAACTTGGTATTGTTGAAATTGCCCGTTCCGAGATAGAACCTGACCCTGAATTATAATTTCGCTTGTCAATGCCGCATGGATAAACCTTTTCCTCCTCGATAATCATCTTTTGGACGATGGACCAGCTTCTCTCCTTTTTTTATACTAGACTATAAATTCCGTGATTTGAAAAGATAAGAAGTTGGCCTAAATATGAAGCAGTCTTCATTAATGGCATTAGTTACGTCTTCTGACTGTTCTAAATAATGACGAGACTCATTGTTGAACCGGGGGCCTGTGGCTTTACTTGTAAGATAGAGGTCCAGAAGGTTGGGAAATACCAAGTATCTATCAACGTTCAGAGCCAATGCGAGCAGATTAAAAAGCTGGCTAATGGGGTGACCGAGATAGATTTTTTAGAGATTAATCGCGTGCCGTATGGTCAGAATTATATTAGCCAATCGTCGGCTCGCTGCAAATTGCATCCAAGTTGTCCTATTCCATGTGGTTTGATTAAAGCAATTGAAGCCGAGCTGGGGATGGCGGTAAAGAAAAATGTCAGTTTTACTTATGAAGAATGATCAAACCAGCTTCTTTATAAGCTTACACGAGGTCTAAAAATGACGTCGTATTCTTCACAGGTGGCTATAGACTCGAGCTGGCTATGAACTTCTAACACCCGCCTCTGGTTCAGGGCGCAGCCAAATGGTTTGCAGCTATCCGCTGGCTGTAATTTTGCGGGCCTGCGCTCCCGAATTGTTTGCCGGCTTTTCCCTTCTACTTCCATCTCTTGCCTCCAGATGTTATCCATCCTGCCAGGGCGCGGCAGGATACACTCGGGGGTTGACTCTGGTTCAGGGCATAGCTATCTTACGCACAGCAAGCTGAACGATGCCTGTTGGACCGGCGAACTTCTTGTTTATTTTCAGCACTTTCTTGCTGTTCTTACCTTATTTTCATTGCTTTGCCCCTGGCACCGGGAACCGGCTGCGAATGATTGTGCTGGCGAGCCTTCTGTAAAGGGTCGGTGCCTACATTAATTAGCGCATGGTTGAGTCCACCGGTTGGGGTGGACTTTGATTAGGGGAGATTTCGATCTGTGAGTCATTGGCATCGAAATCATTAGGCGTAACCTATTTGTAAGATTGAGGAGGAAGCAGATGGCGAAACAAATGCTCATTGATGCTTACCATGGTAAGAAGACACCAACTGCACCATGGGTCCCCTATGCCGGTGTCCACTGCGCGTTTCTCATTAACGAGCCAGCGGACAAAATGCTCAAGGACCCGAAATTGCTGGCCAAAGGTGTTGTTAACGCTGCCAAGCGGTACCATGCGGATGGGATTCCCCTGGTATTCGACCTGTCGGTGGAAGCGAACTCTGTGGGATGTCAGCTGAAATGGTGGGAAGACAATGTGCCCTCGGTCCAAACCCACCCGTGCTCAGGTAAGAGTGTGGCCGAAGCCGGTTTAAAACTGCCGACCAAGGATGACGGTCGCTGGCCGGTTTTATTCGAGGCAGCCAAAATCGCCAAACCCCAATTGGACGAGCTGGACTGTTGCCTGATGGGCCTTTTCTGTGGCCCACTCACGCTGGCCTCACACTTTTCCGGCGTCCGAATTTTTACAGATGTTTATAAAAACAAAGCCAAGGCTCACGATATCCTCAATTTTGCCGGACAGGTAGGGGCCAGAGCCGCCCAATTCTATGCGGAGATGGGCTGCGACATCATAGCCATCGTTGATCCTGTGGCCTCACAAATTAGGAATGAAACGTTTCTGGAATTTGTGAAGCCCTATTGCCAGGAGGCAATCAAAGTTATTCATGACGCCGGCATTACTTCATCATTCTTTATCTGTGGTGATGCCACTAAAGTCATGGAGTCGGTGGCGACGGTCGGTACCCATGGGTTCGCCATTGACGAACAACTCAACCTCAACTTTATCCGTGATATTGCCATGAAGCATAAAGTTGGCTTCGGCGGCAATCTCAAGTTAACCCTGGCACTGTCCCTGGGACTCCTATCGCCCCGGGAAGATGCCATTGTGAGTCTGGCTGCGGGGGGTACCACAGGGTACACCTTCGCACCTGGCTGAGACATGCCTTACGATGTTCCGGTGGAACATATGGATCAAGCGTATGAGGCGAAGGCTTGGTTTTACGAGTATTATGCCAAATATCCTGATTCCTGGTAAAGGGACAGAAAGGAGGATACAATATGGCAGAAGATAAGCTCCAAATTGACGTGCTAACCCTGGATAGCGTACAGTGCGCTGCCTGTGGGTATATGATGGAATCCATCGCCGCCCTCCCGTCTGACGTACAGAAAATGATTGAGTACTCAGAGTGGTCCATCAAGCAAAAGGCAGGGATCGGCAAATTTCTGGAATTAAAGGGTAAGGTTTTACCTACCATTTGTATTGAGGGAGACCTGGTGTTCGAGAGCATCATCCCTCAGTACGAGGAACTTATCGACGAGATGGCCAAGCGAGCCCCTAATCCGGCCATGGCAGAGCGGATCAGGTCACTGCGGGAAAAGGGGTTTGAGTTCGATAAGATCGAGGAGAACCTGAAAAAAGCCGGCAGTGGACTTAAGACCAGGGTGGATTAAGCCTCAATTATTGATTTGAGGGGTGGGGGACGTGAGCATTCATGTCCCCCGTCTTTTTAAGAATTTTCTCCTCTAACCCTAAGGCAATATTGGAGCCTCAATGCGGGGTGATTATTGCGTAATGACCTTTTAACCAGTTATAAAGAAGTTATTATGCCATCAATTCACGTGGAGATCGTCTATCAAGGATCCCATTGCCCCGCCAGCTTCTATATGGTGCAGGCCGTGGAAGAAGTGCTGCCCCTGTTTGGAGAGCGCGTCCGCGTCACCAAGTTGGAATACCAGAAAAATAAAGAGCATTCCAGGCGCTTCCTGGAACTGTCGATTGCACTTTTTGGGGAAAAGGCGGTTCGCAACGGCCTTAGATTGGCTCCTATCCCATCGCTGTTCATCAATGGCAAATTGGTTTTTGACGTCATCCCTGCCCGAGACGACCTGGAAGAGGCGATTGAAAAATTTCTGGAAGGATTAGACGCGGGTAATGAATGATTCGCATTCTGGGACAAAAGTGGCCTTTGTGGAAGTGATTTATGAAGGAGATCATTGCATTCCCTGTGTCTATATGGCTGAGGTAGTGGAGGAAGCGGTAAAGAAGTTCGGGGATCGGGTAAAATGGACCAAGGTGGTCTTGAAGAGAAAGCCAGGAGTCCAGCGCTATGCGGAATTGTCGGTGAAAAACCAGTCCGTCGGACCGATTCCGTCATTGTTTATCAATGAGAAACTGGCGTTTGATATGATCCCGCCGGTGGAAGACCTGGAAAATTATTTGGAAAAAATATTGAATGGAGTAAGCGGCACGTGATCCAGCGGACCTTTTAGGCTTTATCCGCGGCCATATTCGCCACAAGTCATTATCCTCCGGGCGTCTGCAATATGTATGTATTCAAAACCCAAGGCGTTTGTCCCAAGGAAATCCATTTCAGCTTGCGGGACCACAAAATGGGGCTCTGGCGGTGCAGCGCCGGACTAGCCCCCAAAGTAATAATCTTGAGGAGTTAAACCGTGAAAAAGGTAATGGTTGACGTCTTGCTCACCGACTTTCACCAGTGAGCGGCGTGTGTCTATATGGCACAGTCGGTACAGGAGTTACCGGTGGAAATTCAGTTAATCATGGAAGTAAGGGAATGGGACCTGCGTACCCGTGAAGGGGTCGCCCGGTTCAAAGAACTGCGCGCCAAATCTTTGCCCAGTATCGCTCTCAACGGTAAATTGGTCTTTGAAGCGATCATTCCGCCCCAGGAAGAATTGATCCTGGCGGTACAGCAGGCCTATGAGACCCTGCAGTAGTTGACCAGTGGCTCAGACTCGCAAAGACCGGCAAGGGTCTGAGACAGAAGAAATATCGGGGCCAGGCATATGTTTTTAGAAAGGTTAGAGGTGGAAGGTTTCAAGTCCTACTCCTTGCCCACCGAAATGCACTTCAATCCCGGGATAGGCGTGGTTATCGGCAATAATGGCGTGGGTAAGTCCAATATCATGGACGCTATTAGCTGGGGACTGGGGGACAATGATCTAACGAGGCTGCGGTGTTATGGTCAGGAGGACCTTTTCTTCAGTGGGAGCAAGGATTATCCGCCGGCGCCGGCCGCAAGAGTCTTACTGACCCTGAGTCAAGGTACGGAAAAAACCGCCCCCCGAGTCAACCTGGAAAGACAGATGACCAGGTCGGGTGAAGACCATTACCTGAGCGAGAATAATCCTGTAAGTCGAGAAGCCTTCCTCAACCGGATTACAGAGTTGGGACTCGTCGATACGCTGAAGACGCTCATCCGGCAGGAGCAGCTTAATGATTGGCTGCGCTCCGATTCCGTGGACCGGCTCACGGATGTCTTAGCTTTTCTCGGCAATGGGATTAAACCATCCGGGGTCGACCAATTTGTCCATAACTGGAATAAAGGCTTCCAACATTACTATGCGATGCTGCTTCCGGAGGTGGATTGTCGCCTTTATGCCGAGGAGGCCAAGGGCGCTAAAGGTTTGGAGATCGAAATCCGTTTTACTGATAAGGGCCTGAAAAAATCCAAGCTGCTCTCCGGTGGCGAGCGCACTGTGACCTCTTTAGCCGCTAAACTGGCCCTGTTCGATCAGCTCCAAAGCCCGATTTATCTTTTGGACGAAGTGGAGCCGGCTCTGGATTATGTCAATCACAAGCGCATGCAAGAGCTTTTGAAAGATTTGGCTAAGAGAAAGCAATTGATCATGATCACCCATCTGCGGAGTACCATCGAGTTGGCCAATACCTTGCATGGAGTCAGAACCCGCCGGGACGGATCGTCATTTATGAAGTTCTATTTCGTTATGGATAAGAGATTGCTCAGACTCTACAAATGTTGCTGAGTGATTCATGAATAAGGAATGCCCATGGATAAGTTGGAGGCATTGAGTGGCCTCAAGGAGTTTGTTATTGAGCATCGTTTACCCAAGATTGAGATTGCCCTGTTTGGCATTAAGTGCCCCTATTGTGGTAAATCGGATCGTATCCTTCAGCTCGAAACTCCGGATGAGTTGAACGGTGATTTGGCCGAACCCGACCTGGAGCGCTATACCTCCTTGTGGACCAGTCTGGTAGAGGGAGATGTGGAGCTGGGATTATGTAAGTTTTGCCTGAATCCTTTAAAATTGGATCTGAATGAGAGCCGGGCGGAGCGGCTGTTTGTTTAAGGTGTGGCGGGCGCAAAGCTCGGGAAATAAGAGGGAGGAGCGCAGATGGAGATCGAAGTATTGGGACCGGGCTGTAAACGCTGCGAGCAACTTTATGAAAACACCGTGGAGGCGGTATCCCAAGTGGGCGAAGCCGCCAAGATCAAGGTTAAAAAGGTTTCTGACCTGAATTACTTCGTCCAAAAGGGAGTTTTTGTCACCCCTGGGCTGATAATTGACGGCAAAGTGGTATCCACCGGGAAGCTACTCAACATTGCAGAGATTCTGGACTTGATCAAGGAAAATATGTAAATTATGTCAGATATTACAAACGTTTATCTAATCACCGGGTTCCTTGGAAGTGGTAAAACCACTTTTCTTAACCGCATTATCCAGCGGTTTCCCAAGGATAAAAAACTCATGATCTTGATGAACGAGTTCGGCGAAATCGGGATTGACGGTACCTTGATAGAGTCTGAAGACCTCCGAATGATGGAGATAAGCAAAGGGTCGATTTTTTGTGTCTGTGTTAAGACTGACTTCATCAAAGGCCTTTACGAAATTGCCCAAAAGAATCCCCCGGATGTTTTGATCATCGAATCCACCGGGGTGGCCAATCCTTCGGATTTGAAACGGGATCTGAGACTGCCGCTCTTCAAAAACCGCTTCCAGTTTAAAGAGCAGTTCTGCGTCATCGATGCGCGGAACTTTTTGGACGCTTACGACGTTTACACTTCCCTGGAAAAACAGATCGCTTCGTCGACCCTTTTTCTGATCAATAAAATCGATCAAGCAAACCGCGAGACCATCGAGCAGATCAAAGAGATCATTCACAGCCTACATCCTGACCCGGAATTTTTTGAGACTACCTACGCTGACATACCGCTGGAAAGATTTTTCTTCCCGGAAACCGGCGAATCTCAGTTTGCTGACGCCTCGACCTCGGACCTAGCGCCCATGATGATGCCCGAGGAATTGGAGCAGTACCTGGAAGACATGTTAGAAACCATTACCTCTGAGATGACGCCGCCGGATCGCTTGATGTCGGCAGCCTACCGCTGGACCGGGGACGATCTGGCCCAGATTAAGGCAATGGCCGGCCACCTACCGGCTGCGATCCTCCGGGCAAAGGGGTTTTTAGTCAACCGGCGGAGCACCTCCTTGTTCAGCTACGTCATGGGTGATTGGAGCCTGGAAGCCTGCGAAATTCCCGTTGATCGAATCAAGCATATGAATACCATTGTCTTCATCGGTCCGCCGGAGTCCATCGCGGCGCTGGAGGGGGCGCTGCCTTCCGGAAGCTGGTCACAAGTAAGCACTTACCAACCATTGGCCTAGGCGAGCTGGGCAACGGGTCTCTCCCCACTCAGAATGAGGAAGGCGCTAATGGCTGATCAGTATGATTTATTGGTAATCGGGACCGGGCCGGCAGGCTTGACTGCTGCGCTTTACGGCCGACGTTTGGGGTTGGACGTCGTGGTCTTGGGAGATACCCCAGGCGGCAACGTAGTGAACATCGAATCCGTGCAAAACTATCCGGGATTTATGGGGGGGGTTTCCGGGGCTCAGTTGGGCACGATGATCTTTGCCCAGGTTCAGGCGGAGGGCGCCAATTTGCCGATGACTCGCCTCGATAAGCTCACATATGAGGATCAGGAATTCATCGGAACCTCGATTACCGGTGAAGTATACCGGGCGCCGGCGGCTATCCTCGCCTGTGGGGTCGCGCCAAAGCGTTTGGATATTCCCAACTCGGATAAACCGGGCATTTACTATTGTTCCCTCTGCGATGGACCGCTGTTTCGGAATAGAAACGCTTCCCTGGCCATTATCGGCGGCGGCAATATGGCGGCCCATGAGGCCCTAACGTTGGCAAAATTCGCCCAACGCCTCATTATCATACACCGGGGGGATAACCTCAGGGCCGAAGCCGCCCTGGCCAATGCCATTGCCGCGAAGGCCAATATCGAGGTCCTCTTGAACGCTCAGGTAGTCGCCTTCCGGGCCCATGAACAAATTGATGGGATAACCGTGAACCTGCCGGGGCAGGAAAACATCGACATTCCTGTAGATGGCGTATTCCTGGCTATCGGCTGGGGTGCCGACCTGGGGGTGATTCAGGTACCGGTGGCAACGACTGCCGAGGGTTTTCTCAAAACCGATGACAAGCTCATGACTTCCCTACCGGGTCTGTTTGCGGCGGGGGACGTCAGGGATACGGATATGCGCCAGATTGTAACTGCCGTCGCGGATGGCGCCAGAGCCGCCACGTATGCTCAGGAATTCATAACCGAAAACTTCAAAAAAACCTGCGGATGTAAGCCTCCGAGTTTTAAGGTGAAATAGCGATAAGATATCCCTGACCTGGAAATTCGGAGGCTCCTGAAGAAGCTTCGTAGAGGAATAGGGCTTGACAGACAAGCGCCTTTGTTTTAATTATATCTACATACGGATTGCTAGCCCTAATGGGCTATAAAAGGGAAACCGGTGCAATTCCGGTACGGACCCGCCGCTGTGATTGGGGACGAACGCCGTCGGAAGCCACTGCTCGTTTGTAAGCGGGTGGGAAGGCGCGGTAAGTAGGACGATCCGAGAGTCAGAAGACCTAACATCCGTATGACATCTGAGGAGATGGTAAATCTTCAGGCGTATGACGCTTGGGGATTTTTTTTTGCCCCAGGCCTAACTTCACAAAATCTGGAGGCAAGCCATGGCTACTCAGGTCGAACTGGCAACCCAAGGAATTTTAACTCCCCAGATGGCACAGATCGCCGCGCAAGAAGGGCTGGAGCCGGAGCTCATTCGCCAGCGCTTTGCGGAAGGTCAGATCGTAGCCCCTCTGAATACCAGTCGTCCCACCAGCACTGTGGGTATAGGCATGGGGCTCCGCACTAAAATCAATGCCAGCATCGGCACCTCAACGGACATCATCGACATCGATGCCGAGGTTCGCAAAGCGCAGGCCGCTGAGGCTGCCGGCGCCGACACCCTCATGGAGCTTTCTGTGGGAGGCGACCTCGACCTGGTACGGCGCGAAGTTTTGGCGGCCGTCAAGCTCCCGGTGGGTAACGTCCCTCTTTACCAGGCCTTTTGTGAAGCCTCCCGCCGCTACGGCAATCCCAATAAGCTTGACGATGAAATGCTGTTCGATCTTATTGAGCAGCAGTGCGCCGACGGCATCTCTTTCATGGCCATCCATTGCGGGATCAATCTTTATACCATCGAACGCCTGGAACGCCAGGGGTACCGGTACGGCGGTTTGGTGAGCAAAGGGGGCACCTCCCTGGTGGCCTGGATGCGGCACAATAATAAAGAAAACCCGCTCTATGAGAAGTTCGATCGGGTGGTGGAGATTCTCAAAAAATATGACGTCGTCCTCTCCCTGGGCAACGGGCTCCGCTCGGGAGCCATCTGGGACTCGTTCGATCGCGCCATGGTCCAGGAACTGCTCATCAACTGCGAACTGGCGGAGATCGGCCGCAAGGCTGGCTGTCAAATGATGGTAGAGGGTCCTGGACACGTGCCGATCGACGAGATTGAAGCCAACATCATTTTGGAAAAGCGCATGAGCAACAACGCCCCGTATTACATGCTGGGGCCTATTCCCTCGGATATCATGGCCGGTTACGATCATGTAGTGGCTGCCATCGGAGCCAGCTATAGTGCCCGGTATGGGGCGGATCTGATTTGCTATATCACCCCTGCCGAACATCTGGCCCTGCCCAATGAAGAAGATGTCATCGAAGGGGTGCGGGTTGCCCGCCTGGGGGCTTATATCGGCGATATGGCCAAATATCCCGAGCGCCGCGACCGGGATAAGGCTATGAGCAAGGCGCGCCGCGATTGCGATTGGGAGGCCCAGTTGGCCTTGGGCTTCTTTCCTGAAACAGCCAAGGCTATTCGGGAAAGTCGCTCCCCCTCGAACCCGAAGGTGTGCACCATGTGTGGAGAATTTTGCGCCAACAGAGGTTCTTCCGACCTGTTTGGGCATCTCCTCACTGGCACCCCTAAGGGTTAATCTTAACCACCCCTGCCGTCGCCAGTTTCTGAGGCAGGGGTGGCCTTCATTCTGATCGCCAGACAAACTGATTTGACATGAAGCTGCCGCACCACAACGCCGACATCGCCGCGGAAGGCTTCCAACGTTTGGAAGACTTGGCCACCGCCTACTGGTATTCGGAAGTGCTGTTTACGGCTTTGGAACTCAACATCTTTGGACTCTTGGGTGAGGGGTCGGTTTCAATTGAGGAACTCGTAAACAGCTCCGGATATGATGCGGATGGGTTGAGCCGCTTTCTAGCCGCACTGGGCGCTCTCGGTCTGATCGTGGAGCATGATGGCCGGTTTGCCAACGGTCCCCTGGCCGCGCATTACCTTATCCCGGGCACCGAAGCGTACGTGGGCGAATTCCTGCTTTATCGGCGTTATCTGGCCTCCCATTGGCAAAGGCTCGGGGCCAGGATTCGCCAAGGCGAAAAGGCCAATAACCGCCCGCTGGAGGAAAGCCCCGAGGTCTTTCGGGAGCGGACTCTGGCCTACGTTCGAGCCATGGACCTTCAGGCCCGAATTAAGGCGGCTGAGGTCGTCGATTTTCTGGCAAAGAGATTTAACACTCCACCTGCCCGGGTCTTGGATATAGGCGGCGGAGCGGGGGCCTGGTGTCGCGCCTTGCGGAGCCTGTGGCCGAAGGTGCATACTATGCTCTTCGACCTCCTAGAGACCCTGGCGGCGGCGCGGCAGCTCTATCCCAACGAGAAAGATTGGGAAGGGATCGAAGTCATTGCCGGTAATATTTTGACTCCCTGCATCCGGGGACCCCAATTTGATCTGGTGATCCTGTCCAATGTCCTCCATGCTTACGGCGAAAGCGAAGCGCAAGCTATCCTGAAATATTGTGCCGATTGGCTGGCGCCGGGCGGGATGGTCTTGATTCATGATTATCTGGCCGAGCTGCACGATGCCGACTCGGTCAAAGGCACCCTTTACGACCTGCACATGTTGATCAGCACGTATAATGGCCGGATCTACCGGCTGAGAGAATTGATGGCATTGTTGGAAGGTGCCGGACTCAAACATGTCCGGCTCTGGCATTTATGCACCGATACGTCAATCCTATTGGCGAACCCGGAAGGTGCCCAGGGCGTGGAAGCTGTCACCCACTACGAGATGCTTACCGCCCAGGCGCATCAGATGGGCTTTACCTGTGCCCGGATTATTAAAACTTCCGCGATCGCGGTGGAGCCGTGGGTGCGTCTCAAATGCCAATTCGGATGCGCGAACTACGACCAATCCCCTAGCTGCCCGCCATACGCCTTGGATGAGAACAGGATGGCGGCAACCATTTCCAGGTACAAGCATGCTTTGCTGGTTCAGGGAACGCCACCCTCAAAGATCTTTCATGAGAAGCTCTTGGCTTTGGAAAAGGCACTGTTCTTGGGGGGGTACCCCGAGGCCCTGGCCTTCGGAGCCGGGCCCTGCCCGGTGTGTCCAAGCTGTGTAGCCGGCGGCCGCTGCCGTTTTCCGGAAAAGCTCAGGCCGTCTTTGGAGGCCTGCGGCGTGGACGTTTATGAGACGGCCCGCCGAGCCGGCCTCCAACTCAAGCCGGTCCAACATCGCTTGGCCTATGTCAAGTACTTGGGCTTGGTGTTTTTTGATATGAAGGAAAATTATGCGCGTCCTGCTAATCCAGGCAATTTCAACGCATGATTGCGGCGAGGTAGTCTTTCCCCTTGGCCTAGCCCGCCTGGCAGCAGTCATTGGCAGACGGCACGAAGTCCAGGGGTTGGATCTCAATTTCAGTCCTTTCCCCTGGCCTGAGCTGGTTCACACCCTGGACGACTTCAGACCCCAGATGGTGGGCATATCCTTTCGCAACCTCGACCCCCTTGCGGGAAATCTGCTGTCTTTTGTGCCTCACCTGAAGACCCTGGCTGCCCTCCTGAAGAAGCACGTGCCTGCCGCCACCTTGGTGTTGGGAGGCTCCGGGTTTACCCTCTTTGCCGAGCGCTTGATGGCCGAAGTGCCGGAAATTGATCTGGCTGTGGCCGGCGAGGCCGAGGTCGTCTTTCCCCAGCTTCTGGAAAATCTCACCGCCCCCGCCTCGGTCCCGGGCGTTTTTGGGAGGACCGGCGAAGGCGGCGTGGCCAGGAGGAGCGGCATAGTCCATTGCCAGGAGCTTGATGCCCTGCCGATGCCTGACTGGGGGAAATTCGATCCCCATCGTTATCTGGATCAGAACCGGTATGTCGCGTTCATGGGAGTGGAAACCAAGCGCGGGTGTCCCAACACCTGCCGCTACTGTCTTTATCCCGTGCTCCAGGGCCGCGGAGTCCGCCTCCGAAGCCCGGAACGGGTAGTGGATGAACTGGTCCGGCTGCAGCAGGAATATGGCATTTGCAGCGTCCATTTTACCGATGCCGTCGTCAACCAGCCAGCCAACCATCTACGGGCTATCTGCCAGGAAATGTTGAGACGGCGCCTGGAGATCGGCTGGACCGGCTTCTTTCGGGAAGACACGTTGACGGAGCCGGACCTGGCCCTATACCAAAAGTCCGGGCTGCTCACGCTTTATTTTTCGGGGGATGGGGCTTCGGATTACACCCTGAAACTTCTGGGAAAAGATTTAGTCCAGGAGCAGATTCTGGCCGCGGCGAACCTGGCGGCGGCCAGCGGGGTGCTCACTGTGTATCATTTCATGGTCAATCTCCCCGGGGAGACTCAGAGTTCCATCGATCAGACGCGAAAGCTATTGGAGCAGTTGTTCTCTGCGCATGCCGCTCGTGGCAATTTAGGGGCCGTGGTCATTAATAACCTGCGCCTCTACCCCGGGACGCCTTTGACGGCCGAGATTATTAAACACCGCTTAATCGACCCCAGACAGGATTTGCTCTACCCGACGTATTTTAACCCGCCCCCATGGGACAATTTACGGCACGAGTTGACCGCCTGGTGCATGCGGCAGGGGGCTCTGAGTTATCTTGACAGTACGGGCCTTAGCGCCGAAAACCAGGACAGTCATGCGCATCACATTGCTTGAGCATCCCCGGGAACCTTCCTCGACCCATTATAACGATATCGCCAATACCCCGCTGTGGGCCTGCCTAATGACGGGCTATGCCGGGGCCTCGTTGGTCCAGGCCGGGTTTGAAGTGGACCTAGTCGATGCCTTACGCTGGACGTTCCCGGAAACCTTACAATATCTTAATGATCATCCTTCGGACCTGTTCGCGGTGCACGCCGTCTATTTTTGGGAAGGAACTGAAAGGCTCTTTCACCTCTTGGCAAAGTTGCGGCAGCACCATTGCGAGACGCCTATTTGCCTTTATGGTTTCTTCCCGACCCTTACTTGGAAAGATATCCTCGATCAATATCCGTTAATAGACTACGTGATTGTGGGGGAGCCGGAAGAAACTTTGGTTGATCTTGCTAGAGGCCTGAAAGCCGGAACTGTGGCCCCGGTCAACGGCTTGGCCCTCAGGGTCCAGGGAGAAACCATATTCACCGGCAGGAGGCCGCCTATTGAACCGCTGGACCGGTTACCTTTTCCGCTGCGGCCATTTCTGCCAGCGGAGGACACCGTCAGTATTTTGGCCAGCCGGGGCTGCTACAACCATTGTTCTTTTTGTCTCATCCCTACCCTAAATGGCGGAAGATCTTCCTGGCGGAGCCGCTCGATGGGCAACGTCGTTGCTGAAATTACCGAATTGATGGCCCATGGGAAAACCGATTTTTATTTTGTCGACCCGAATTTTATCGGGCCAGGCAAAGCCGGGAAGGAACAAGCCCTGATACTGGCCGACAGATTGGCGGAGCTCGGAATCACCTTCGGCATGGAATCTCGGGCCAACGATCTTACCCCAGGTCTCATACAGGCCCTGGTGAATGCCGGGCTTACCTCATTGCTATTAGGAATAGAGAGTGGCAGCCCCCACATCTTGCAACGGCTGGGCAAGCATACGAATATCGCCCAAAATGAACAGGCCATTGCCATGGTAAGGGATGCGGGCCTGGAGCCGGAGATTGGTTTCATCATGTTTGATGTCTATAGCACCCTGGATGATATTACTGAGAACTTGAACTTTCTCATACGCAACCAACTTCTGCAGATATTGGGACGCACGGCCAACCTGTTGTACCACGATCACATCGCCTTTAAGGGATCCGGTGGCTATCAAACAGCTCTGACCCGAGGCCGGCTCATGCCCCAAGGGATATTCGGGTTTGAGGGTCGATTGCTCTATGAGGACTATCGGGTAGGATGGCTGGCGGGGCTCATGAAACCTATCTGCCAGTCCGTTCTCCGGGAAATGGGGTCGCCCTCGTCCTTCATTTACTACAGGACGGAATTGCTGAAAAAAGACCCCTATCAGGAAGTGAACGATCATTTGGTGGAGATCTTCCAGCGGTTGCTCAGCCTGGCGGCAACCATGACTGAGCCTCCGAAGGCAACATGGTCGCGGGAGCTCTTTTTGCGGTTAGAGGGCGAACTTCGCCAGACCCTTTCCAAAGCGCCGCATGGAGGACACGAGAAGTATGGCAGTGTCAGTCGGCTCTGCTGAGAGCCCATCCCATCTGCCTCTGCCAGCCTTGCCTTTGCTGAAGCAGAGGTTTGCCTTCCGCCTGGCGACCACCTCGTATATCATCCCCGAGGCGATTCTTCCTAATATTGCTTTTCTGGGCCCGCACTTCGATGAGATAGAACTGGTGCTCTTCGAGAGCCAGGACCTGAATAACCTTCCCACTCCGGCAGAAATCCGCAAATTGGTCGCTCTGGCTGAGGATTTCAACCTCACATACAATATTCACCTGCCCGGGGATGTGTTTTTTGGCGACCCGGATCCGGCTTTGCGGCAGGCCTTCTGCACCACGGCCATTAACTTTTATGAACGCACCCTGGCCTTGAATCCAACCACGTACATTTTGCACCTGGACAGCCGTAAAGCCGACGGCGAGGTTGAAGCCGATCGAGCCGCCTGGCGCCGGCAGGTCCACGAATCTCTGGACAGAATGCAGTCAAAAGGCATGGATTTAGGCCGGGTGGTTGTGGAAAACCTGGAGTATCCGTTGGAACGTATTACGCCATTTGCGGAAGCGTTTGGCATGGGTTTATGCCTCGACATCGGCCATCTGCTCAGGTACGGCCATGACTTGGGCAAGCAATTGGAGGCATTCTTGTCCAAGAGCACAATGGTGCATCTGCATGGAGTCAATGATGGCGAGGACCATCTTGCTCTCGATCATATACCGCAGCCAGAATGGAACATCATTTGCCGGTCTTTGCAAGAATTCCGCGGCGTGGTTTCTCTCGAAGTCTTTTCAGTGGACGACCTCATCCCTTCCCTGCCTAGAATCCAGAAACTCGTTAGAGGAGAAGCACACTCATGAAGCTTGGGGAAATCCTCGAACGGATTCAACCGATCGATCCAGCTTGGGTAGAAAAAGCCTGCAACCGCACGGTCCAGCTTGCCATACCGAGACGCGCCCTGGGGCGGCTCCATGATATGGCCGAACGGCTTTGCGGCATCTCAAAAACCCTCGAGCCTGTTGTTGCTTCCAAAGCGTTTGTGGTGATGGCTGGAGACCACGGGGTGGTAGCTGACGGGGTGAGCGCCTTCCCCCAGGAAGTGACCGGTGAAATGGTTAAGAATTTTCTCAGGGGCGGGGCCGGGATCAATGTCCTGGCGCGCTTCGTGGGCGCCGAGGTACTGGTAGTGGACATGGGGATTATTCCCGATATTGAGCCACCCCAGGAAGGCAACTGTCACTTTCGGGTTTGCAAGGTGGACCGGGGTACCGCGAATCTGGCCCGGGGACCGGCCATGACCCGTCAGCAGGCCGAACAGTCGATCCTCCTCGGTTTCCAGGTGGCCTCGGAACTCATTGCGGCCGGGACTCAGCTCTTGGGAACCGGCGATATGGGCATCGGTAACACCACACCGTCCGCGGCGGTGGGCGCCGCCCTGACGGGTTTTGAAGTGGACCAAATGGTGGGCCGGGGTACAGGCATCGACGATGCGGCCTTTCGGAAAAAACGGGAGATCGTGCGGCAAGCGCTGGAGGTCAACCGTCCCGACCCCAAGGATGGCGTGGATGTGCTGGCGAAGGTGGGAGGGTTTGAGATTGGCGGTATTGCCGGGTGTGTCCTCGCCGGCGCCTATCACCGGTGTCCAGTGGTGATCGATGGGTTCATCTCCACGGCCGGTGCGTTGGTGGCCCAAGCCCTATGCCCATGGTCGGTAGATTACCTGTTTGCCGGCCACTGCTCCCAAGAAGCCGGGCATCGCAAGATGCTAAAATATCTCGGCCTCGAGCCCATACTCGACTTACGCCTGCGACTGGGGGAAGGCACCGGAGCCGCCCTCGCCATGGTCATTATAGAAGGTGCGGTTCGAATTTTCCGGGAAGTCTTGACTTTCGAGGAAGCCGGGGTTTCCAAAAATCAGTTGCTTAAGTGAGATCGAAGGAGCCCAGGATTTGAGTCGGTTAGAGAACCCCTTCTTGCTGTGCTAAGACAAACAGAGGCGCCAGAAATCCGGAGACCGGTCCAACCAGCACCTCACACCGTGTCATCTGCCGGATGGAATTTCTTTCGGATTCCGCCAGCCCCGGGATGATTATCACCGGTCGCGCCAATTTCTGTTCGACGTAATTCTCCTTCATGGCTTTCAAGACTTCCACGGCCTTAAACATGCGCTCAGCCACGGCATTATCCACTGAATATCCGTGGGTAAAGGTTGGAAGTAAAAAGGACCGCGTAGCCGTGGCCTCCAGGATTCCTCTCATGATGGATACGGTTTCACGAAAATTAGCCGTCACCAGCAGGGGAGATTTCTCATCGGGTTCATTGATTTCAATTAGCTCACAGGGATGTTGCTCCATCATAATATTATAGGGGATGGGATCCTTGTTAAGATCCAAGATCACCGCTAACTTATTTTGGAACTCGGCGTCCAACTCCGGACACTTGTGAGGCGCCATCTTTTTTTCCAGCAAGGCAGAGGCAAAGTCGACGCAACTGTCAAAGCCACAGGCGCCACAGTCAGATTCGGGCAAAAATTGCGCGAGTTCTTCGGCGGCGGGAGGATAAATTTGGGCCATTTCCTGTTCAACCACCATAGCGTGCCTCCGTGTTTGAATTTTGCTGGGATCTTCGACCTTGTTAACTTGGGGGCCTAGAAAAATTTAGCCCTTGGCCCCCATTGCCAGCAAAGCCTGCCTGAGAGCCGCCTTAAGGCCGGCAAGGGAACCTTCGGTTCTTTCCAATCTGAGATGAAATTCTGCGGCGATCTCTTGAGCCTTTAATAAGAGCCGTTCCTGGTTCCCCAGGTTCATGTCGATAAACAAGGCGCGAGTATAGTCCTTTAACATGCGATGGGCTACCTTGAGGGGGTCGAGGCCTTTTTCGGCCAGGCGGTTTACCTGAAGTTCATGGAAGATGAACTCCATGCCCATTTCCGTCCATCCCGGGGTAAGAAACCACGTGCCGGCTTCCTCCTGGAGCGCCTGGGCATAGCGTTCCTGGCTCAATAGCACCCCAATGCAGTCATCACCTTCAGGATAAAAAACGGGAACCTTGAAATCGTCCGGCAGGCGATCCAGGGTCAGGCAGCGTCCATACCCCAACATGATGGCATCCACGTGGTTCTGGAGTGATCGGATACGTTCGACGAGGGCTTCCAAGAGGAGCTCCGGACGGGTATGCAGACCCCATTCCATGACTTCCAGACTGGAGACCTCCGGGACACCCTGAATGACCGCCCGCATTTCTTTTTCAAGCACCCGGCAACAGATGACGCCCAGAGACATATCGATCCGCTCAAGTCATTTCGTGGTGATGCGGTCGCTCATTGCCAAGTCCGTATTACTTTTCAAACAGCCTGTTTCCGAATCACCATTTCCAGTTCTTCATCAACCTAACAAAACCATGCCGTACCAGGCCGGGGTCAGTTTACCTTCTTTATCAAACTCCACTTTGAATCCGAGAGGTTCCACGGTTTTGCAGATATCTACGCCATAGGCATCCATGCTGGGGCGGGCCAGATGAGGAAAACGGCAAGGTTCAGGATAAGAGCATTCGTCACACTTCACGCAGAGGATCATGGCAAAGGCGAAATGGGCCCCGTAAGTAAGCATGGCTTCTTTTTCCAGGGCTAAACCCACCTGCTGGCCGGATTTGGGGTCTGGAGTATAATAGATGATGGCTTTCTCATAATTCTGAAAAGCCAACATAAAGTCATCTGCGGAAATGCTCAAATGCGGTGGACAGGTCCAATATTTTCCCCACCTGTTACAACCGAAACGACATTTCAAAAAAGAACGAGGATCAAACACAATCTGATCAGTATCTATCAATTTGGCATCCGAAGCGCCCAACTCTAAAGCCTTATCTAACAACGACTCAAACATGCTGCGCACTCCTTCTTCTATACTGTGCCAAATTTAGAGAGATATTTTGACAAGATTAACCTTTTGGATCTGCAGCAAGCCCTATCTATTCCATCAAACCGCAGAGTCATCCTCAAGACAGTCCTTAAGCCTGGAGACGATCTCCTGCTCGTCGACCTGCCAGCCCACAAAAGCAAGCTTGCTGGGTCCGGGTCCAGAGGCATCGGCCCACTCGGTTTTCCCACCCACGTGATTGAGGAACATCCTTTTATCTCTGCAGAGAACATAGCCTTTAATGCGGTAAAGCTCAAGAGGCAGGGAAGATATCAACTTGCGGAAACAGTCCTCCCGAAAAGGGGTGGCGGCTTCAAAGGAGAAGGTCACATAACCCACTCGCAGGCAAGACTGCTGGGGATCTTCAGGAGGGCGAGGAAATATGTCATCCCGGGCCAGGTCTCCGATGAACAAGGCTGGAGTCTCTGGCGCCCTCGAACTCACCATTCCCCAGATCATCCCGGGGTCGATGTTGCAATGATAAGTGGGCACGATGGAGCATGAAGAGCAAATTTCGCGAATCTCGGCCAAGGACCGTCCCACCCCCTCCGCCTCCTGGAGGTCAATTTTATTGAGCAAAACCAGGTCGGCCGCCTTGATCTGATTGTAGAATAGAGGACCAAAGAATTCTCTTGCTCCCCAAAAATCGGCATCGACAATGGTCACCACTTTGGCTTTTTTTAATTTTTCTTGAAATTCGGGCAGTGCCAAAACGGTAAGGATATCCAAGGGGTCCGCCACTCCCGTGGCTTCGATAAGCAAGCGCTGGGGATGAATCCGGTCCAGAATATCTCTCAAAGTCCGGATCAAATCCCCCTTTAGGGAGCAACAAATGCAGCCGTTGGCCATTTCCACGACCGGGGTGTCAAAGCTCTCGAGAAGTTCTCCGTCGATGCCAATCTTCCCAAACTCATTGACTAGAATCGCGGTGCCGCTTAATTTTTGGGGCCAACGGAGAATCCCTTGTAAAAAGGTGGTCTTCCCTGCTCCCAAAAAACCTGCAATCAGGATCACTTCACAGAGGGGTCTGGCCATCCTTACCTCACCTACTTGCGGGGCTCCCTGCTCATCGATTATTTTAACCTTTCCTGCCAGTTGCGATCAAGTAGTCAGATTCCTGAGGATTTACCCCTAAGTTTCCATAGTTCATAATTATGCGGAAAGCTTTTAGCATGGCTAAGGGATAAAGTTAATTTATTTGCGCACTTAGCCACTTCGGGGGTGAAGCCCTAACTTTTTACAATAGACTCTTTCCTTTTTCAAAATCGTCTCTGGGACTATTTCTCCCAAAGTATGCATTGAATAATATATTGATACAGCAGATTCGTTTTACGTATTCAGTGACCGCAATCTAATCTTCCCAGACAGGAGGAGTCCATATGCTGAATCTGAGATTGAAAAGAGAACCCCAGGTTTGTGATATTGGGGGAGTGAAATTTGGCGGGCAACCTGGAGATTATCCCTGCGTCTGCGTTAATTCCATATTCCAAAAAGGGGATAAGGTCTTTGACGGCAAACGCAAGGAAGGCTTTAATGAGGAGCGGGCCGCAGAACTGCTTAAAGCCCAAGATAAGCTCTGGGTAGAAACAGGGGTTCCCGCGATGGCGGATATTGTTGCGAACACGGGAGAAGAATTCAAAACCTATATCGACTTCGTTACTTCCGTGAGTTGCATGCCGTTTTGTGTGGACGCCTGGGTTATGAAGCCAAAATTGGAAGGCGCCGCCTATTGTGCGGAAAAAGGCCTTTTGGACCGCATGTTTTACAATAGCTTGACTGTGTGGGAAAAGGATTTGGAGACTGAGATTCGGGAAATTTCCCAAATCGGCGTGAAGCATGTTCTCTTGGTAGCGTTCGACCAGGATGATCAAATGCCCTCTGGCCGGATTACGGGAACGCAAAAGATTCTGGATCTGATTGAAAAAGTCGGGGCTAAATTTGAGAGTATTTTTGTCGACACCACGGTCATGAACGGACCGGCTACCGCCTTTTGCAGCATTGCCAATGCCATGATCAAGGAAAAATGGGGGTTTCCGACAGCCAGCGCTCCCGCCAATGGTTCGTATATGTGGAAGAAAGCTCGCGAACTGTGGGGATATAAAGGCTGGTCCGCCGTCGACGCCGCCCTGGAAGCTCTCTCCGCATTTATGTACCACGACATGATCTTTTCGGGGCCGATGGCTGGAGCCAATCGTATCATGCCGGCGATAGCCATGGCCGAAGCATTTTTGGCGACGGCAGTGTTTGGCGAAACCAGGAAGCTCCCCAAGGATCCGAATCATCCACTCTTCAAGCTGTTTCCTGAGTTTGTGGACCAATTAAAAACGCTTTAGCTGAGTTAAATTCTATAAAGGAAAGGGAGTCTTTGTTTATGGCGGAATTAACCGGTTACGAAAGAGTAATGCGAACCTTTAAACGGGAACCTGTAGATACCATGCCTTTTTTCAGCGGTTACGGGATGGTGTTGCTGCCGGCTATTAAGAAGTTAGGGTATAAGTTCCCGCAAATCCACACCAGCGCCGAAAAGATTGCCAAAGCAGGTGTCGAGTCGGCCCGGATGTTCAACATGGATGCGGTGGCAGTCCCCTACGATATGTGCGCAGAATCCGAGGCATTGGGGAATAAGATCAGTCTGTACGAGGATTCGGATGAAATTCTTTATCCCACCATTCCGACCAAGAAATGGGAAAACCTCGACCAGGTTAACCTCACCCAAGAAGATATCGACACGATTATGACCAAAGGCCGCATGCCCAACATTCCCAAGGCCATTAAAATGGTTAAGGAACTTGCTCCTGAAAAAGCCGTGGGAGCCTGGCAATTGGGTCCTTTCACGCAGTGCGGCCAGACTATCGAGTTGGATAAGGTCCTCAAGGGTGTGTTCAAGCATAAAACCCAGATCGAGGCCATCCTCGACAAATTTGCCGATATGGTCATCGAGATCGGCAAAGCTCTGCAGGCTGCCGGAGCAGACTTTATCACCCTGCGCGAGATGGGATCCGGGGCGGATCTTCTCAGCCCCCGTACCTTCAGGGATATGATCAAGCCGAGATTGACCCGGATTCTTGCGGCCTGGAAGTCTCCTAAAGTCTTGCATATTTGCGGAGCAACCGACCCCCTCATCGAGATGATGAAAGAATGCGGGGCCGATGCCATCAGCGTGGATATCAAGTGTAATCTCCAAGAGGCCCGAAAGAAGATCGGCAACGATTATCTGTTGTTCGGGAATTTCGATGTGTTTAAACTGCCTTGCAAGGAAGAAACCACGGTGGCGGACGCAGTCGCAGGCATAAAAAAGAATATCGATGGTGGCGTTGATGCCGTCTGGCCCGGATGCGATTTATGGCCGGATATCAAGGAAGAAAATTTCCGCGCCATGGAAAAAACCATTCGGGAATATGGCAAGAAACCCAGCCCGGCTCTGGGCAGAATTGCCTAAACGAGAGATAATCATTACCTGAGTTAATCCCAAATAATCAGGAGCCTGCCTATGGAATGTTCGGATGCAGCAGGACCCTTAGCTTCCCCCAGAGGGAAAGGGAGGTGAGATGGACGGCATCGAAAGAGTGATGCGAACCTTTAACCGGGAACCTGTAGATACTATGCCATTTTTCAGTGGCATGGGCTTGGTGCTTCTCCCTGCAATCAAAAAGTTGGGGTACAAGTTTCCGCAGGTGCATACGAACGCCGAAAAGCTGGCTAGATCAGGCATCGAGTCGGCCCGCATGTTTAATCTCGATTCGGTGGTCATCCCCTACGACATGTGCTGGGAATCGGAAGCCCTTGGTAACAAGATCAGCCTCTATGAGGATTCGGAAGATATTCTTTATCCGACCATTCCCACCAAGAAATGGGAAGAACTCGACCAGGTGAACATAACCCAGGAAGACATCGATACCATTATGGTCAAGGGCAGAATGCCCCTTATCCCCCAAGCCCTGAAAATCGTCAAGAAGGAGGCTCCTGAAAAAGCCCTCGGGGCCTGGCAGTTGGGACCTTTCACCCAGTGCGGCCAGACCATTGAGCTGGATAAGGTCCTCAAGGGCGTGTTCAAGCATAAGCAAAAGGTCGAGGACATCCTCGACAAATTCACGGACATGATCATTGTGATCGGCAAAGCTCTGCAAGCTGCGGGGGCCGACTTTATCACCTTGCGGGAGCCGGGCGTGGCTGCAGATCTCTTGAGCCCGAAGACGTTCAAGGAACTCATCAAGCCCAGGTTGACCCGGATTCTCGCGGCCTGGAAGTCCCCAAAAGTACTGCATATCTGCGGTTCGACCGATCCGATCATTGAGATGATGAATGACTGCGGCGCCGATGCCCTCAGTGTCGATATCAAGAACAACCTGCGCGAGACTCGGAAAAAGATCGGTAACGATGTGCTGCTCTTTGGTAACTTCGACGTCTTTGCACTGCCTTGCAAGGCTGAAACCACGGTTGCCGAGGCCATCCAGGGGATCAAAGATAATATCGACGGGGGTGTCGATGCGGTCTGGCCCGGCTGTGATTTATGGCCGGATATCAAGGAAGAAAATTTCCGCGCCATGGAAAAAACGGCTCGGGAATATGGCAAGAAACCCAGTCCTGCTTTAGGACGACTTTAGACATAAGAACGACGTTAGCCTAAAAGGAGACACGATGAAACCTAAAGAAGAATTGATCGAGGACCTTAAGCAGACAGTTATTAACTACGACGAGGAAGGTAGCACCAAAGCCGCCCAAGAGTATGCCGACGCCAAGTATCCGCCCTTGGAAGGAATCATGGATGGACTGGCCGCCGGGATGCAAGTAGTTGGTGAACTTTATGAGAAAAACGAGTACTTTGTGCCCGAAGTGCTCATGTGCGCGGACGCACTTTACGCCGGCTTGGCCATCTTGCGGCCGCTCGTGCCCAAATCGGAAAAGGGATCTAAATCTCAGGTCGTCATCGGCAGCATCCAGGGGGATGTGCATGACATAGGTAAGAATCTGGTAAAAATGATGTTCGACGTGGCCGGCTGGGAAGTCTACGACCTGGGCCGCGACGTCCCCCTGGAAAACTTCGTCAAAGAGCAGATGCGTACCGACTCGGAAGTGGTAGCCATGTCTGCCATGATGACCACCACCATGCTGGGCATGAAAAAGGTCATCAAGATGATCAAGGAAAAGAACCCCAACGTCATGATCATGCTGGGCGGCGCCCCGGTGACCAAAGACGTGGCCAAGCTCTTTGGGGCTGATGGTTACGCCGAATCTGCCGGCAATGCCGTAGCAGAAGGTATCAAAATGATCGGTCGGCTCCGTGAATTCGAAGCAGGCAAAAAGGCTTGCGAAGAGGCGGGAAAGGCCGCTCAATAAACCTGTCAGAGTTAGGAGGGCAGGGCTTGTCCGCCATAAATTGAGGAAAAGACTTTCGGGTGCTGGCCTCAACCAAGTGGATACCCTGCCTCTCATTTTCACATATCGGCGTCAGTGTAGGCTGGGTTTGGTGTTTCCGCGGAAGCCATGATTCTCCCCAAATCTTCCCTCCGCATTGCCAAATTTTAGCTTACCCGGGTGAAGAGCGGAAGGGAGCCGAAAAGATATTCATTTCGGCAAAGGGATGATTGTGCTCTCTTCAGCATAATGATTAAGTATGTAATTTAACTAATAAATTATGGCAATCCGTCGAGACTCTCTGAGTTCGACTCACCCTAATCAAGGAGAATCGGGAATGGCAGACGACATGGTCAATGTAATCTTTCAACCTTCGGGACGGCGGGGCGAGGTCCCCAAAGGCATCAATTTGATAGAAGCTTCAAGATTGCTTGGGGTCGATATCGAAGCGCTGTGCGGTGAAAAAAAGGTTTGCGGTAAATGCGTGGTTCGTATTGAGGAAGGCCACTTCGAGAAATATAACATAGAGTCGAGCCGGGCGCATGTCAGCGAATGGCAGGATGAAGAGGAAAGCAAATTCATCAATCCTGAACGCAAGGCCCAGGGCTATCGTCTCGCTTGTGTCGCCAAGCTCGAAGGTGACGTGTTGGTCTTCGTGCCGGAAGAATCCCGGGCCGGCAAGCAGGTAGTGAGCAAGGCTGCCCGAGATATTCATATTGAGTATAACCCCGCGGTGAAAACTTACTTCGTTGAGTGTAACAAACCCACCTTTGAAGATCCCTTGGGAGATTTCGAGCGGATTTGTGATGGCCTGGAAAGAGAATACGGCATCAGGGATCTGAGCATCGACATTTTTGCTTTGCGGCAACTCCCTGATGCCCTGCGGGAGGGGGAGTGGACCGTAACTGTCAGTGTCTGGATGGATAAAGAGATCATCCGGGTCCTGCCCGGCAAGCGAGAAAACCATTACGGTCTCGCCATCGATGTTGGCACCACGACCGTAGCCGGATACTTTTGTAATCTGGCCACGATGGAAGTCATCGATACTGTCTCCCTCATGAACCCGCAGTGTAAATACGGCGAAGACGTCATGGCCCGCATCACGTTCCATATGACTACCGAAAATGGTCTCACGCGGATGAGTGATGACATCATCGAGGGCCTCAATTGGTTGATCGACCAGGCCATCAAGAACACTCACCCTCCCATGAAGAAAGTGAAGCGGCCCAAGGATTATGAAGGTCCGGAGGAATTTGAGGAAGTCCCGGAAGAAGGAAAGACCTACCTGCGCCTCACCCGGGAAGATATAGAGGATCTCACTCTCGGCGGCAACACCGCCATGCATCACATTCTGCTCCAGCTCAATCCCGAATACGTGGGCATGGCGCCCTTTCCTCCCGTAATTCACCATAGCCTGGACATCAAAACCCGGGACTTAGGCATCAAAATTAACAAATCCGCTTATATCTTCGTCCTCCCCAACGAAGCGGGATTCGTCGGAGCGGATAACGTCGGCGTGCTCATTGCCGAAGCTCCCTACAAGAGCCACGAGAACCAACTGATCATCGACATCGGCACCAACGGCGAGCTGGTTCTGGGCAACATGCATAAATTGATTTCCTCTTCCTGCGCCACTGGCCCGGCCCTGGAAGGCGCCCAGTTGTCTTTCGGAATGCGGGCTGCGCCTGGCGCCATCGAGCGGATCAAAATTGACCCTGACACCCATGAAGTCGATTATAAGGTTATCGGTCGGGACGCCTGGCGGAAGTTTTCTGAGCCCAAGGAGATGAAAGCTAAAGGCATCTGTGGCTCGGGCATCCTGGATGTGCTGGCCGAACTCTATGCTTCCGGGGTTATCATTAAGAGCGGCGTCTTTGCTAAAGAACAAAAGTCCAACCGCTTCCGCAAAAACGCCGATACCGGGCAGCCGGAATTCGTCCTGGCCTGGGCAGATGAAACCAGCATACATAAGGACGTGGTGATCACTCAGAAAGACATCAGGCAAATTCAGCTTGCCAAAGGCGCCCTCTATGCCGGCTGCAAACTGATGATGCGCCGCATGGGCCTTGAAACTGTGGACGTGGTAAAGATTGCTGGAGCCTTCGGAACCCATGTGGATCGTACTAAGGCTTTGGTCATGGGCCTGTTCCCGGATTGCGAAATCGATAAAATTATGGGAGTCGGTAATGCTGCCGGTGATGGCTGCCGCACCGCTTTGCTCAACCGTCAGAAGCGCATTGAGGCCAACTGGTGTTCCCGGAACGTGGAATACATCGAGCTGACGGTGGAAAAGGACTTCCAGCAGCAATTCATGGAAGCCATGCAGTTGCCGCACATGACCGATCCCTTCCCACATCTTGAAGGGATCGTCAGAGATGAAATCCTGCATCAGGGAGCTGGTGCTAAAACGGTCAGCGCCGAGCGTTACCTTAAATCCTAAACTGGGCTCAGGTAAGCCTTAGATCGTTACACCGCGATACTTGACCAGGCTTATCTGACAAACCTCTCGTAACGACGGAGGATCTCATTTTTGGGATAATTACCCGTAATCTTGGGAATAACCGGAATGAGATCCTTCAGCGTTATGAGCCGATAAAATAGAATAAGGTACCACGACTCTCGTTGGCTTCCCAAAAGGTCTGAGCTAGAAATAACCGATGGGGAGGAGAGAACGCATGGAAAACAAAGTTGTGCCTTTCAAAACGGCTGGTGACTTGCCCTTTGCCATGCTGCAACGTCTCAAAGAGGCGGGCAAGAATTACGGAATGGAGAGTATCCATCCATTTTCCACAGAAGATATTATTGTCGCGGAATGGGTCAGTCTAAAATGCCTTTACGGGTGTAGTCGATACAACCGCAGTTGGTGTTGTCCTCCGGCGACTCCAGGTCCAGATAAAGTACGGCAAATCCTGGCAGAATATTCTCAAGCCCTCTTGCTGCAGAGTAGTCATTATCTTCCGCAGTTTTATCGGGATGATGATAGCCGGAAACGCTCAACTTTGGTCCGTTGCTGGAAAGGCACCGTTGGTCTGGAACGCCTTCTCTTCCTTTCGGGTTATCATAAGGCTTTCAGCCTGGTAGGGGAAAGTTGCGCCCTCTGCAAGAAGTGCGTTTACCCGAGCAATTGCCGCTTTCCTCAAGAGAAGAGACCTTCGCTTGAGTCATTCTCCATCGATGTGGTCGGAACTCTCCAACGCTTGGGGATAGAACCCAAAGTAGCCAGCGATGTCAAAGAGGCTTTTAAGTACTACGCCGTCATCTTGGTGGCATAAGTTTCTTACGCTTAGTCTGATCTGAGAAACTGGCAGCTAATCAGTCTTTAGCGGCACCGGCCCCTGGCCTGTGAAGCCAGCAGCGGCCACTCTCAAAAATCCAGGCACTCTTTCAGGGCCTTAAGCAGCCGTTCGTTTTCCTGCCGGGTGCGCACCGCAATGCGAAAGAAGCGCTCATCCAGCCCCCGGAAATTACTGGCGTCGCGGATCACGATGTGATGGGGCAGCATCTGCTCTCGCAAGCGGGCCGCGGTGGCTCCCGGGCGGTTCAGCTTCACCAAAAGATAATTGACTGCACTGGAAAACGCCGTGAGTCCCGGCAGCGCCGCCAAACGGTCCAAGAGAAAGGCCCGTTCCTGCGCGATCATGGTCCGGGTCCGGGTCATGTACTCTCCGTCAGCCAGGCAGGCCCGTCCCATAACCTGGGCCATGGTATTCACCGACCAGGGTTCCTGGACATCCGAGATAGGGGCCAGCAATTCCGGCGCGCCTAACAAAAAACCCAGACGCATGCCCGGGATGCCAAAAAATTTGGTAAAAGAGCGCAGGATCAGCAGCCGGGGAAACCGGCTCAGGTGGGACTTAAAAGAAGCCTCCTCAACAAAATCGATGAAGGCTTCATCCAGGAGCAGGTAAGCCCCCACCGCATCGAGAGCCGCCGCCACCTCCAGAAACAACTCCGGGTCCAGCAGCGCCCCGCTGGGGCTGGCGGGGTGGGCCAGGAAGACCAGGTCACCCGCTTGGGCCTCAAAGACCTCATGCAGGGCAAAATTGTGGGCTTCCGTGGTGGCGTGGAAGGCTACCGGCACCCCGGCCACGCTCAGAGCGTGCTCATATTCGCTGAAGGCCGGGGTGACAATCAGGCCTCGCCGGGGTTTTAGGACCCGGGCCAACAGATAAATGAGCTCAGTGGAGCCATTCCCCACCAGAATCTCCTCAGGGCTAAGGTGGTGGTAGCCCGCCAGGTCCTGCCGCAGCGCCACACAGCGCCGATCCGGGTAGTGGACGATTTCCGTCAGGGCCTCTTGTATGGCGCCAGAAAGTCCCGGGGGGAATCCCAAGGGATTGATGTTGGCGGAGAAATCCAGCAGGTCGGCAATATTGATTCCCAGGCTGCGGGCCAGGTGGTACACGTCGCCCCCGTGCGGGGGAGTCTTGTGAGGTGAATCTGTCATAGTTCCGGTTGTATCATCCTTTTGATCTGGGCCAGATCCAGGTGCCGCCGCAGTAAGTCGGCCAAGCGGTCTAACTGGGCTTCCTGAAATTTTTGGTAAGATAACTCCCGCGGCGCCGTCTCCGGGGCCGATCGCGGCCCCCGCACTTCCTCCAGGAAGGCCCGGCGAAAGCCGTCGTTGTCAAACAGGCCGTGGAGATAAGTGCCCCAAACTAGCCGGTCAGGGCTGATCCAGCCATCGGCCACTTTAAGGGACTCCCCGTTCCGGCTGATAATCTCGAAGGCCGGCTGTCCCTCTCCTTGAGGTTCGCTTACCCCCATGTGAATCTCGTAGGCCGAGAGCAACCCGCTTTCCGTGCCCTCCGGCAACCGAGCCTCTACCTGGGTTGTGGTCTTGTCTCCGGCCATGGTGGTGATGAGCGGCAAAAGATCCAGCCCCGCCTCCGTCCGGGGGTCGCCTTCCACCCCCAGGGGGTCCCGGACTTCTTGCCCCAGAATCTGGTAGCCCCCGCAAATCCCCACCACCCGGCCACCCGCCCGGGCGTAGGCCTGGATTTGCGGGAACAGGGCGCTCTCCTTCAGATAAAGCAGATCGCTGATGGTGTTCTTGGTGCCCGGCAAGATCAACAGATCCAGGCCATCCAGCTTATCCCGGTGATCCAGATAGCGCAGGGCCACCATAGGCTCCTGCTCCAGGGGGTCGAAGTCGGTATAGTTGGAGATATGGGGCAGGCGCACCACGCCAATCTTCAGAGCCTCACCTTCGCCCCAGGTCCCATCGTGGCGCTTTTTCCCCAGGGCCACGCTGTCTTCTTCGGGCAGCACCAGGTCATGGTCATAAGGCACCACCCCCAGGACCGGCTGTTTGGTTCGGGCCTCGATGATGGCTACGCCCGTATCGAACAGGGCCGCATCGCCCCGGAATTTGTTAATAATAAAGCCTTTCAGCATTCGGCGCTCGCTGGGAGTCAGGAGGTGAAAGGCGCCGATAGTGGCGGCGAAGATCCCGCCCCGGTCGATGTCGGCCACCAGGAGGACCGCGGCCCCGCCCCGTTTGGCCATGCTAAAGTTCACCAGATCGTTTTTCTTTAAGTTCAATTCCACGGCGCTGCCGGCCCCTTCCAACACGATGAGGTCAAATGCCTGGGCCAGGCGCCGGTAACTCTCCATGACCTTCCGCACCAGCCGGGGCTTGAGCCGGTAGTAATCTCGGGCCGCATAGTTCCCATAGACCCGGCCGTTGACGATCACCTGGGAACCGACGTCGCTGCTGGGCTTGAGCAAAATGGGGTTCATGTCCACGTGGGGGGTGAGGCCCGCAGCCTGGGCCTGCACCACCTGGGCCCGGCCCATCTCCCCGCCCTCCGGGGTGATAAAACTGTTCAGGGCCATGTTCTGGGCCTTGAAGGGCGCCACCCGGATGCCTTCCTGGCGGAAGATGCGGCAGAGCCCGGCCACCATGACGCTCTTACCCACGTCCGAGCCCGAACCCAGAATCATTAAAGGACGGTATTTCATGATAGTTAGCTGTGAGCTTGAGCAGCCCCTAATCCCTGCTTTTCTCCTGGCCCCTGCCCCCTGAAACCTGACCCCTGTACTTCTCCCGGTAACCCCGAGGGGTGATCATATAGGGGCCGTAGGTTTGGGTCTGAGAATTGCCGATAATGACAATGGTCTGCATATCCACGGGTTGTTGCAGCATTTCAGCCAAGGTGGTGACGATGGTACCCTGCCCTTCCCGCATGGCCCGGGAGACGATGCCCACGGGGGTCGCCGGATCTTTATGCCGCATGAGCATCTCCTGCACCGCACCCAGTTGCCAGTCCCGTTTTTTGCTCTTGGGGTTATAAAGCACAATGACAAAATCTCCCAGGGCTGCCAGCTCCAGCCGCTTGGTAATGGTCTCCCAGGGCGTGAGGAGGTCGCTTAGGGAAATGGCCACAAAGTCATGCATTAAGGGCGCGCCCAACAGGGCCGCACCCGCGGCCAGAGCTGGGATGCCGGGGATGACTTCCAGGTGGAGATCCACCTCTGCCTCTTCCTCGGTTGGCCCTACCTTAAGCCCCTGGGCGGCGCACATCTCCAGGACCAGCCCGGCCATGCCGTAGATGCCCGCATCGCCGCTGGAGACCAGGGCCACCCTTTGCCCAAGGCTGGCCCGGTCCAGGGCCAACTGACAGCGTTTCACTTCGGCCTTCATCCCGGTAGCCACCACTTCCTGGTCGGTCAACAGGGGACGCACCAGGCCAATGTAGGTCCGATAGCCCACTACCATCTGGGCCTCGGCCAGAGCAGCTTGAGCCCGGGGAATGATATAATCGGTAAACCCGGGCCCCAGACTCACCACCGCTAAGTGACCCGGGCTACTGCCAGGGTGGCGTTGGCGGCTTTGCGTTTGGGAACGATCAGCTCCAAGCCCCCGGCCTTCAGAGCCGCCGCCTCGCTGACACTTACCACCCCCATGTGGCGAGCCACTTGAGGCGAAGGGTGCGGCGCTGGCATTGCTTCCAGTTCCTGTGCGGTAAACCATAAAAATTCGACTCCCAGACTCCGAGCGGCCATTCGCAGCCCGGGCTCCTCCTTTTTGGCCTCGATAGTCGCCAGGGCCTTCAGGGACAGGAGGGATAACCCTTCCTGTTGAAATGTATATTCAATGAAATCAATAAGTTCTTTCTCAGGGGTCCCTTTATGGCAACCCATCCCGACTACCAGGTTACGGGGCCGCAGCCTTAGCCATCCCTCCGGCCAGGGGCGTTCCCGAAAGCCCACGTAGACTGCCGGGACGAGATTGTTCAAGGCCCGGTCCAGGTCAGACTCCGAGGTAAACCGCTCCGGATTGGCCGCGACCATCTCGGCCAGATAGCCCTGCGGGTCCACCACCCGGACGGGCCGGCCTTCCAGCAGGGCCATGGAAATCACCCGGACCTCCGGCAGGTTTTCGATGGCAAGGCCATGTTCTACCGCCAGCAGGTCTAGAGCCGGCAGCCCCTGCACGTCGGTGGCCGTGGTGATGACCGGCATGCCCCCCAACGCTTTGGCCACTTGCCGAGCCAGGTCGTTGGCCCCGCCCAGGTGCCCCGAGAGCAGGCTGATGGCAAACTGCCCGGCTTCGTCCACCACCACCACGGCAGGGTCAGCAGCCTTGCTCTTTAGAAACGGGGCAATGCTCCTAACCACGATGCCTACTGCCATGACGCAGACCAGATTTTCGCCCCGGGCAAAGGCTTCCCCCAGGGCCTGGGAGAGGCTGACGAAAACCAGGTCCCCCGCCTCTCCGGCCTGGGCCTGGGACAGCCAGCATTGCGCGCCAGGCAGGGACCGGCAGAGCCGCCGGGCCAGGACCGCACCTCGGGGCGTCAGGGCTAGAATTTTAATCGGGCGCGCCGGACCTGAATCCATGGCTGAAACTTCCATCATAGAGTTTAGACCTGACCGTTAGCCGCCCTTCCCTGGCAGCCAGGGCCGGGCCCACCAGGATCAGGGCCTGGCGTTCAATGCCCGCCTCTTTGACCAATCCGGCGATAGTGGCCAGCTTGCCCCGAATCAGACGTTGGTCCGGCCAACTAACCCGGTAGGCCACCACCACCGGGGTCTCCGGGCCGTAGACCGGGGTGAGTTCGGCCACCACGGCATCAATAAGTTTGATGCTGAGATAGATGACCAGGGTGGCCCCGTGCCGGGCCAAATCACTTAAGGCCTCCTTCTCCGGCACCGGGGTGCGTCCCGCCGCCCGGGTGAGAATGACGGTCTGGGTCACCTCCGGCAGAGTAAGTTCCTGGGCCAGGGCCGCCGCCGCGGCAAAGGCTGCGGTCACTCCGGGGATGACTTCACAGGGAATATGTTCTCGTTCCAAAACTTCTAGCTGCTCCTGGATGGCCCCATATAAGGCGGGGTCGCCGGAGTGGACCCGGACTACCCGTTTGCCAGCCTGGTACCCTGCCATTATCCGCCCGACGATCTCTTCCAGATTGAGCACCGCAGTGTCGATGAGTTCGGCCCGGGGAGTGGCCCAGGTAAGGATGGCAGGCGACACGAGGGACCCGGCATAGAGCACCAGCTCAGCCGCGGCCAGGGCCTTTTGCCCCTTGACCGTGATGAGCTCCGGGTCGCCGGGCCCGGCCCCCACAAAGATAACGGGATGACGTTCAGTCATGCAATTTCCTTATTCTGAGGAAGGGGGTCAGGGACACACTTCCCTCGGTCCTCCCCTCAAAAAACCTGTAACAATCCACACCGGATTCAACGCCTGCAACGCCGTGCCGCCGGCCAACGGGTGCGACCGGCTCACCTGGAGGTGGACCACCTCCACTTCCCAACCCGCTTCTGTCAGGACGTTACGGGCGGATTCCAGAGTCTCCAAGATGGCGGCGGTGATCACCACCCGGCCCCCGGGGGTCAGGCGCCGCAGAGCTTCCCGGACAATGGCCCCGACTTCCGGGCCGCCGCCCCCCACAAACACCCGCTGGGGGTCGGGGAGTTTCGCCAGGCACAACGGGCCGGTCTCGGACAATACCTCCAAATTCTGCACCCCGAACTTGTCCCGGTTGGCAGCAATTTGAGCCGCCCGCTCCGGATGGCGCTCCACGGCATAGATTTTTCCGCCGGGAACCAGCAGGCTGGCCTCCAAACCCACAGAGCCGCAGCCGGCCCCTACATCCCAGAGGACCTGGCCGGGGAATAGCCTTAGCTTGGCCAAAACCACGGCCCGCACTTCGGATTTGGTAATGAGCCCGGCCTGATGGACTAAAACTTCCTCCGGGAGCCCCACATGAAGTTGTGGCCCAGGGGAAACCACCTCACCCGGCTCCGGCAGCAGCACCACCAGGTTCAGGGGCGAAAAGTCTCGCACTTGAACTTCGGCCAGGCTCAGCCAGGTAACCCGCTCCGTGTCCTGGCCTAGGTCTTCCGCCACCCAGAGGCGCGACTTTGCAAAACCCCGGTCCAGGAGGTATCGGGCAATCTCCCCCGGTGAATGGACCGGGTCCGTGTAGATAATCACGGGGCCCGGCTGGCCCAAGGCGGCGCGCAACGGCTCCCAGGAGCGCCCATGCAGGCTGATAATCTGCGCGTCCTGCCATGGCATCTTCAAGCGGGCGCAGACTGCCTGAACCGCAGTGAGGTTGGGGTGAATCACCACCTGCTCCGCCCCCAGAACTTTTACTACCAGCGGCCCGATGCCGTAAAAATTGGGGTCCCCGGAGGCCAGCACCACCACTCGCTTAGCTTCTGTCAGGGCCGCAAGTTGCCCGAGGGTCCCTTCCGGGTCCTTGCCCAGAGGAATCTTCAGGGCCCGATGCCGCGGAAAGTAATCCAGAAGCCGCCGACCGCCAACCAGCACTTGAGCCTCCCGGATGATTTCCTGAGCCTTAGAAGTCAAATCCACGGGTGACATCCCCAGACCCACCACCTGCACCGGAATCATGCCTCCACCCCGCCGCTCTCCCCCCGCCAAAGGATGGCACCGTCAAAATCGAGTACCACGGCGGTGAGTTGGGGAGCAGGCCCGGCATAGTCCCGCAAGGCCGCCAACATCCGGGCGCCCACCCGACCCACCACCTGGCCCCCCCGGGCTTCGGCAAGAATCTGCAGGGCCTGCCGAGCGGTATTGGCCCGGCCCACCGCCTGAGCCAGGAGCTCCTCCCCCGTCAGGTCCAGAGTCCAGCGCCCCAATTCCTTTAAATCGGCCAGGCCTCGGGAGGCATGGGTATGCCCGAAACCCTGAGCCATCTTCAAGGCCTTGCCGAAAAAGGCCCCGACGGTAATTTCGGGAAATCCCATACCCGCAGCTACCTTCAAAGCAAAGCGCACGTAATCACCCATCTGGACAAAGGCCTCTTCGGGCAAGTCCGGTAAGAGCCCCTTGAGGTGCCCCTCGCTTTTGCCCCCGGTACTGAAGGCAATGTGCCTTAGCCCCGCGGCCCGGGAGACCCGCAGGCTGGCGGCGATGGTGGCCCGGTAGGCCTGGTGGGAGAAGGGTTTCACCAGCCCGGTGGTGCCCAAAATCGAGATGCCGCCTAAGATTCCCAGGCGGGGGTTCAAGGTGTGCCGGGCCAACTCCTCCCCCCGGGGCACGAAGATTTCCACCGCCAGGTGCAGGGGCTCATCCGGGCGGATCGCGTCCCATACCTGGCGCAGGGCATTTTTAATCATTCGCCGGGGCACCGGATTAATGGCGGGCTCGCCCACCGCCACCGCCAGACCCGGCTTGGTCACCCGGCCCACTCCAGCACCGCCCAGAAAAGTAATGCCCTCTGCCGATCCCGAGGTTTCCAGACGCCAGACCCGGGTCCCGATCTCTGCTCCGTTGGTGACATCCGGGTCATCGCCGGCATCCTTGATCACTACTGCTTCACCCGTGCCACCATTACGCCCATGCCGATATAAGGGGACGCTGAGGTTGCCTCCCCCGGGCAGGGGCACCTCCACCCGGTCCGGACAGGGGAGGCCCAGGAGTTCGTACAACGCGCCCAAGGCCGCTGCTGCCGCCGCGGTGCCCGTCGAAAAACCCTGGCGTAACTCCTTCCGAGGCCGGGGAGGCTTGACCAGTTCGTCGTCTTCAAGGACGTGGTAATTTTTGGATAATTTTTTCAATTTACTTTACAATCAATTTAGTTCCGGGGAAGGGACTCTAAGCTTTTTGCCTCGGGCGCCTCTATCCCGTAATTTTATTATTATCTCCACAACGGATATGGCATGGCCACCAGCAGGGTTAGCCAGGAGCAGCAAGCTCCTAGGAATCTCAGGGTCTTGGAGTGTACCATCAATAGCCTTTGCCGTGCTTTTTGATAATAATCATGGAGAGATAGGGCAACTTTTTGTCGTGCATGTCTCGGAGATTTTCCACCACGGCCTCGCCGTCCAGGCCACAGCGAATGATGCACGTGGTCCGGTCCAAGAGATCCCTCTCCTCCAGGACCTGGTAGATTTCATCAAAATAGCGATAGGTCTTGAGCATCACGATATTATCCGATTTATCAATAACTTCCCTGAGCTTGTCCCCCCCCAGAGCCCCCGAGACCAGATAAAAGGATTCCTCCCCCTCGGTGATTGGGATTTGGGCCAGAGCCGCGGCGGCGTTGTAGGAGGTGATGCCGGGAATGGTGACGATGCGCACCTCGGGGCGCATATGTTTCAGGGTCTTCAGGAGATATCCAAAGGTGGAATAGGTCAAGGGGTCTCCTATGGTAACGAACCCGGCGTCATTGCCTGCGTCCAGCACTTCCAGGACCCTCCGGGCGTTGCCCTCCCAGGCCTCTTGCAGTTCCTGGGGGTCCTTGCTCATGGGGAAAGGCAGATGCTCGATGCCGGCGCCATCGAGGTGACAACGCACGATACTCAAGGCCAGGCTGTAAGAGTTCTTGGAGGAACACGCCGCGAAAATGTATGGCGTCTGTTGCAACACCTTGATGGCCTTCAGGGTGATCAACTCAGGATCTCCCGGTCCCACGCCAATCCCATACAGGGTTCCGCTTTTCGTGGTCATGACGACGTTTCCTCCAGGGCCATAATGGCCAGGGCATTAATGATGCTGGCCGCCACCGCGGACCCGCCCTTGGGCCCTAATGCGGTGATGTAAGGGCAATCCTGGCGGGCCAGGGCGTCTTTCGATTCCGCGGCGTTGACAAACCCCACCGGTATCCCCACCACCAGAGCCGGCGCTGGCGCCCCATCCGCCAGCAACTCCAGCAACCGCAGCAGGGCAGTGGGAGCGTTGCCGATGGCCACGATGCCTCCGGCCAGTCTCGGCAGGCTCCGCTCCAGGGCCACCGCGGCCCGAGTGGTGCCGCGACGCCTCGCTTCTGCCGCCACCTCAGGGTCGTCCATGAGACAGAAGGCTTCGACCCGCAGGCGGCTCAGATTGCCGGTGGAGATGCCCGCCAGGAGCATGCGGGTGTCGGTGGCTACCGGCCGGCCTTGCTTCAAGGCCTCCAATCCCGCGGCGATGGCCGCAGGATGAATGCGGGCCGAAGTGAGGTACTCCGGGTCCGCGCTGGTATGAATCATGCGCCGGACCACGAACCAAACCTCGGGCGGCAGGTGGTGCGGCCCCACCTGGGCTTCGATGCGGCGGAAACTCTCGGCCTCGATCTCCGCGGGGAGACGGGGTTGCCAGGTCATGTTGACTCCTCTTTGAAGCAGTTTTTGAGGGGAGGGTCGGGGGAAGTCAATTCCCCCGCCCCTCCCCTCAACCAGTTTTTATACGCCCGACAGCTTGCTACCAGGTTGCGGGCCACGTCAGGGTTGCTGCCGAAGTGGAGGTGGACGTAGCTGGCCAGGACGTTGTGGGCGCAGTAGCCTTCCGCCACGGGCTCTCCGCCTTTGCGAAAGGTGAGGCGATAGAGGCGGGGCACACCGGTGGGTTCGCCCACCATTTCCGAGTAGTGGAACTCATGTCCCCGGATCGTGGTGCCCTGAGGACCCAAAAGACCCGCAGCGGTGAGGGTTACCTCCCGGTAGCCCAAGGCTTTGAGCCGGGGGAGCATCCGCACTGTGAAGGGAAAGACTCCCGCCATGGGGTGGGACTGGCCCTCCAGGTCCCGGATTTCTTTGGCCAGATACATGAGCCCGCCGCATTCGGCGTAGATGGGAAGTCCGGCGGCAGCGCCTTCTCTGACAGCCTGCCAAATACCCGAATTAGCTGCCAAGGGCGCGGCATAAAGCTCCGGATATCCCCCTCCCAGATAAATACCATGCAGATCGCAAGGTAGTTCCCGGTCTTCCAGGGGGGAGAAGGGCACCAGCTCCGCCCCCGAGTCAGCCAGCAATTCCAGATTGTCGGGGTAGTAAAAGCAAAAGGCCCGGTCCCGGGCGACCCCTAAACGCACCGTGGGCGGAGCGACTTCTGGGACAGTTTCCACAGGTAAGTCCAGCAGCGGCAAGGCCTCAAGCAAGCCGTCCAGGTCCAGATGGGTCTCCAGCCAATCCGCCAGGTGATGGAGATAGGCTGCTGCCAAAGGGTGATCCTCGGTGGTGGTCAGACCCAGGTGCCGCTCGGGGATGGCCAGTTCCTGGTCCCGGGGCAATCCCCCCAAGCAGCGCACGCCTCTCAATGACGACAGGGCCTGTTGCAAATACTCCAAATGCGTGCTGCTGCCGATGCGATTGAAGATCACCCCGACCACAGTCAGCTCTGGATCAAAGCTGGTAAACCCGTGCACCAGCGCGGCGGCGCTGCGGGCCATGGCCCGGGCGTCCACCACCAACAGGACCGGCAGTCCCAGCCACTTGGCCATCTGGGCCGTGGACCCAGCCTCGCTTAACCCGTCATAACCATCGAACAGCCCCATGACCCCTTCCACCACCGCCACGTCGGCACCCCGAACCTGGCGGCGAAACAGGGCCTCGTTGGCCTCCCGGCTCAGCATCCAGCCGTCCAGGTTCCGGGAAACCCGCCCCGCGGCTTGGGTGTGGTGACCAGGATCAATGAAATCCGGCCCTACTTTAAAGGGCTGCACCACCAAACCCCGCCGGCGCAATGCCGCGAGAAGCCCCAGAGTAATGGTGGTCTTGCCCACCCCACTCTGCGTCCCGGCGATCACCAGCCCGCGCGTTTGATGATTCATAGTGAAATTCCTGAAAGGTTTTTCTTCGGACAAGGGCGAGGAGACCCCGCTCCTGCACTTAAATAGCGGTCCTGCGCGTATGACCCTTGTTTTCCCATGCCTCGTGATGGATAAACCGGGCCAGTTCCTCTACCGCCTCGCCGACCGCGGTCCCGGCCGGGAATAGAGGGCCCGCTCACCACAGGGAGATAACTCACTTTCATAGGTCAACCTCAGTAATGCTCCATCCAAGTGGTCAGGGTAGAGGCTTTCAACTTGGAACTGGACGAAAAAAAAACATCCCTAAGTCCCACGGACTTAAGGATGCACCCAGCTTCTTTATCCTTAGAAGGGAAGCCACCTGTCCAAAGTGACTTCTGCTGCCTGGGCCCTTAGTCACGCGCATAGCTCCAGACCAACGGGCAGGTCTTCTGGCTCCCGGATCAACCTACCCCTGCGCCTTCCCATTCCGCTTCAACGAAACAGTGGCCATGCAGGGTTCGTCCCCGGTTACAGAGGCGGGACCGCGACGGCTTAACCGTCTTCCCTATTAAACCCCTAAGGGTACCCGATGCTCAAAATATACCAAATTTCCCTTCTCCCGTCAACCAATTAGCTTTTTACAGCGTCAGAGAGGGGAAATGGCCAATAAGCAGCACCTTGAGACTTGACTTTTCATGAGACGTGCTGCAGCACAGATCCATATTTCCAACCAATGTTATCTAACTTAAACTCCTTGAGAACTCCTGGCCGCCAACCGACCGCCGGAACCTTCATTGAAGGACTCAAGAGCGAGTTATCGTCCATAACACCAATCATTTATGCAATCCCCAGAGGTCGACGAGTCGCAATGCCTTTAGTGCCCTCCTGCCACAGGCTTAAGCCTCATACGGTGAGCCGTTTGTAGAGGTTTGGCAACATGGCAGGGAGCAGCTCGACGTTGGGTAAGATGATGCTTTGGGTCTGGGGAGAAATCTGTCTCAAATAATATGCCCCCTTTTTATCGGAAGTGATAATGAATGGATGAATTCTTTGTTTTCTGGCCTCTTGCAGAGCCTTGCGAGTGTCGGCCAAGGCATAATCCATGGACCCGTAGTCCAAATCATAAGGGCGCCCGTCGGTGAGGATCACCATAAGCTTTATGGTCGCGGGCGTATTGTCCAGCTTATAGATGCCGTGACGGATAACCGCCCCCAGGCGGGTCAGTTCCCTCGGCTCCAGGTTGCCCAACCGGTGTTGCGCCCGTTCACCGTATTCCTCTCCAAACTCTTTGACCGAGAACAAATCAACCCGGAACCGGCCTTCGGAACAAAAGCCGAAAATGGCAAAAGCATCTCCCAGGGAATCAAGGGCTTCAGCCATCAGGGCCATGGCCTCTTTCTCAATATCAATGACCCGCCTGCCATTGACCAGTTCTTCGGTGGAACTGCTCATATCCAGCAGGAAGAGGACCGCCACATCCCGGATACGTTTATCCCGGCGGATATATACGTTTTCGGAAAGAAACGAGTGCGACCGCGTATCCACGACCGCCTGCACCAGGGCATCGATATCCAGGTCGTCCCCCGTGGGTTGAGCGCGATACCGCTTGAATCTTTCCGGTTTGAGCCGGGTAAATTGTCGCCTGATCAGCGTGATGAGGCCGTGCAGCCGGGTGCTGATATCTTCCACAAAAGGGTTGGAGTCGTCTTTGGTCAGCCGTTGGCGAACCAGCGTCCAATCCATCTTATAGTCTGATAATTCCTCGTCCCATTCCTGATAAAAGAAAGTCTTGAAACTTTCTTCCAGTTCTTCAGGGTCAGGCGAAGTCAACTCCACGCTGTTGAGCATTTCCAGGAGGCGGGCCCATAATCCGTCCACTTCCCGTTCTCCTTCGGCCATCATCGAAGTCAACAGGGTTTCCAGCACTTCCGGCGGCAGGCCGCTGTCGTGGTCGGAGGCCTTTTCATGGATTTGCCGAATGGTTTCGCTGGTTTGGAGCACTAGGTGTGGCAGGATATCTCCCCACCAGGGCATGTGCTTAGGAAACTCTTCCCGCAGCCCGAAGGGGTAAGACGAAATGTGCTCTGCCTCCATATGGCGTTGCATTTCTTGCAAAAGCGAGGGCAATTTTTTCAAAAGGGCTTTGTCCGCGGCCAGATGAATTTGGGCGGGGTTCGAAGTCACTTTCTCGGACTCGTACTGCCACTCCTCATCGGCCAGCAGCGTGGATTGATGCAAGGCCATCAACTTCAAAAGTCCGAAATCGGGAGTAACGTCGGGAAGATAAATGGTGTGGCCGTCGGTGGCCGGACCGCCGGTGAAGCCTTTGACGCCGAGCAAAGATACATTCGAGCGAATCCTTACCGATTGCCCCAGAAAGGCTTCGCAAATGAGCGCCAGAGTATTGCTACGGTCTTTCAAGGCGACCCCGGAAGCAATCCTGTCTCTTTTTTCCAACGCCTTGAGGGAAGTCCCACTGAAATAGTTGACGAGTTCAGTTTCCAAACGGCAACTCGCCAGCCCTCCTTCCACCCACAGTTCGGTTTCCTCATTGGTCAGGAGTAAACAGACCCGGGAACCCAGCCGGATAAAGGCCTCCGCGGCCGCGGGAGAGACTGCGGCGATCAGGGCCGCCTGGCTCAGGAAAAACTCCCAGCGGGCCGGCGGGGTGGCACAATTATCGGCAAGAGCTTCTTCCAGGTAGGCCCTCGCGGCCTTTGCCATCGTCCGACCGGCTTTCAGCGCCTCTAAGGCGCGCCGGCCCCAGACAAAGATATCATCCCGACCTAATGTCTCCAAGGCTCTGGGAGTTTCCGCCAGGAAGGTGATGGCCACATCGATATCCCGTTCCGCCAGGCGCAGGATGAAATCAGACCAGGGGGCCAAAAAATCTTCGGCATTAATGGCTTTGAGGGCGCCAAAATATGGCTCAATGAAGGCCCAGTTCCGGGCGCTGAGGACTTCGGCCCAACGCAGGCTCTCCTCCCTGAAGGGATGGTCTTGCAAGGCTTCGATATGGTAAAAAGTATTAATAAAAAAATTTCTGGATTTTCGGGAGCGCAAGTGGGCTATGGAAGTGCAAATGCTGACAAAGGCAGCTTGACTTCCCGGGAACAGCTTTCCCATAAGATCGGGATACTCTTTCAGAAAATCCTCTACGATCCCAGGGATTTTCTGGGATGGCCGTAGACTGGAATCAGAAAGATCCATTGCTGTCCTCAAAAAATGCCAGAAACGATTTCCGAGATGGCCTCTTGCATTTCGGGATCATCGGTCATGGCCTGAATAACGGCATGTTCGCAGGCGACCCGAGGGGTGAGCCCTCGACTGGTAAGCTTCCCTGCATAGACAAGCAGACGCGTGCTGATCCCTTCTTCCAAACCGTGCTGCCGGAGGTTACGCACCATCTCACCCAAACGGACCAGGCGCGTGGCGGTTTCTTTATCCACCCCGGATTCGGTCATGATGATTTCTTGCTCCCGGTCCGCCGGAGGATAGGTAAAGTCCAGGGCCACGAAACGCTGCCGGGTGGAATGCTTGAGATCCTTGGTAACACTTTGATAACCGGGATTGTAAGAGATCACCAGCAAGAAGTTGGGGTGGGCTTCCAGAAGCAAGCCACGTTTTTCCTGGGGGAGAATCCGACGATCATCGGTGAGGGGATGGATTACTACAGTGGTGTCTTTGCGGGCTTCGACGACCTCATCCAGATAACAGATGCCCCCGTGCTTGACCGCCAGACTTAAGGGCCCATCCATCCATACCGTTTCCTGGCCTTTGAGCAGATAACGTCCGACCAGATCGGAAGCCGTCAAATCCTCGTGACAAACAATGGTGATCAGAGGCAGAGAAAGCTTCCAGGTCATATATTCCAAAAATCTGGTCTTGCCGCAGCCGGTAGGGCCCTTGAGCATCACCGGCAGTCTCAAGTCGTAAGCCGCCTCAAATGCCTGAACTTCATTTCCGGTAGAGAGGTAAAAGGGCTCCGTCGATATATAATGATCTTCGATAGCAACAGCTTGAGGAGTCTGCGGGGAGCCAGCGGTCCAATTCTCCTTCAGTCGCAAAAAATTATCTCCTTCTAAAAATTTTCCCAATTGTTCGGATCGCTTCCCTCTACACCAGGGAATAGGGTCCGCTCGGAGAACGGACCCCAAGTTTAGGTTTAAGTGCGGGGAATCCAACCCCGGTATCACGGTCCGCTCATATATTTAGGTTAATACCTGCCATAAAGTTCTGCCGCTTCCATCATAGCGATAGCGTTGAGCAGGGAACCGTTAGGCGGGAACTCGCAACCGGTAGCCATGATATAACCGCCGCCCTTTTTCAGGAGTTCGATCTGACGTTTGCATTCCTGTTTGACTTCTTCCGGGGTGCCCAGGAACATATAGGTGGCCGGATTAATATGCCCGCACAGGCAGGTTTTGTCGCCCCATTTGGCTTTCAATTCAACTTCATCCTTACAATCGTCAGGCATATAGGCGTAAGAAATGGCCACCGGCGCCATCTCCTCTATCTGCACGTCGAAATACACCCCATTGCCGCAATTGTGCACCATCACCATGGCTCCGCATTCCCGGGCGGTATCGGCCAGGCGCTTGGTAAAAGGACCTTCGATCTTCTTCCACAGCTCTTTGCTCATGATGCACTGCGAGGCAAACAGGGTATCAAATACGATGGCGTGGACGCCGGTTTTGGCCATAGCCTTGACATACTCCACCAGGACATCGGTGATCACTTCTTCGGCCCTAATGACCATCTCCGGGGTCTTCATGCAATCACGGAACAGGTTTTCTGCCCCCCGCATCATGGAAAGGATTCCCAGAGGAGCGTAAATGAACCCCATGACCGGCACCGTGGAACCCCGTTCGTTCATCAGGATTTCGCAATACTTCAACATTTCTTTCATCCTGGGGCTCTTGGTGGGATCGAACCGCTCGATCTTTAGATAATCATCAGGTCCTTTAATAGAGGGGTGGTCGTAATTGGGATGAGGGGTGTCTTCAATGGGGAATACCATTTCCTGGCCGAAATCCGCGGCCTCCACGGACAGGTCAACCAGGGTGAGCATACCGTCGAAGCCGATCAATTCATGAGCTTGCAACATGCATTTTGCAGCCAGTTCCCCATCTTGGGCCCATTCAGCATAGGTTACCCCATATACCCGTCGGGAAGCGCCGCATACGAGGGGCGCAGCCGGAACCCGATCTCCTTCTTTGTGCTGCAATGCCGCTGCTACACGCTCTAGTGAATTCATAGTCATTTCCTTTCTTGGGATAAGATATTTTTAAGTAACCTAACACCCAACTTTATGAGACTGCAAAGCTAACAAGATGCTGCAAATGTCTTCATCACCTCCTCTATACCCAAACCTGAGCGTGCGCTGAGCTGGATTAGGTAGCCACAGTGGGGACCCAAGGTATGGTTGATCTCTGCTACCCGACCAGCATCCATGAGATCGGATTTGCTGACTGCTACCAAGTCGGCCCCTGCCAACTGGCCCAGGAGCAATGGCCGCCGTTCCTGCCACAAAGTCGGGAAGTCTGGCCCCGCTACCAGGGTAATAAAGGGACCGATGTCATAGGCCACATCCCTGTGAGCCATAGAGGTCACGTTACGTATTTCAGAAGTCACCACCAGTTCGGATGGTTCGATAAACAGGAAATCCGGTGTCATATTCCTGCGAAAGTCCTTGATGCTTGCAACCAGACTGGCTGCTAAGGAACAACCCACTCAGCCTCCCCGGAGTTTAAAAATACCCACCCCATAAGTCTCCAGAAACTCTGGGGAGTAGGTTTCTTCGCCCTCTTCGTTGACGATGACTGCGGATTGTTTCCCTTGGGCTCCCAGCAAAGGGATCAAGGTACGAATCAGGGTAGTTTTGCCGCTTCCCTGAACCCCGGCGATGGTCACTATTTTCACTTAGTGGCTTCCTTCTCCTTGATCAGCTCATCCACCTCTTCTGTCACTTCCTTTTCAAGGACCTCATCCACCTCATCCGCCAATTGCGCCTCAAGTTGCTTGATGTACCCCTGTTTGGATGCCATAAAATCGAACTCGTCAAAATAGGTGTGCTCTTTTTCTTTGACCACGGTGAGCCCGCGTCTTTCGGCCACTTCATGGATGCCTTCCAGGGTCGCTTCCCGCACCATTTCTTCTTTAATGCCCTGGATGATGCTGTTGACGGCCAGATAGATATCTTTTACAGGGTATTCCAATCGGCCGGTGGAGTAAGTACCATGGCTGACACCGATGGTATCAGCCTTCAAGGTTCCGGCTTCTGTGCGGATATGCGACTTGATATGGCCGATGCAACGGGCCCCACGATCCATGCTTTTTTGCGCAATGGAGAGCATCATCTCTTCAGCCATCGCTCTGATATAGGTATCTGTCATCATCTCCGGACCGTGTATTTTAGCGGCTACCCCGTAGCCACTGACCCCGTGTGCCGTATAACAACCTTTTTCACCGCTCTGGTTGTCAGTCATAACTCTTACCCCTTCCAGGTCACGATGCGGTCCATAAGCTGGTCGAGCCCTTCCCCGGTGAAAGAAGAAATATAGAGGACTTCCGCCTGTTCATTCAATTCCCGAATCTTCCGGGACGAGTCCGCCCTCGACGTTTCGTCCACGGCGTCTACCTTGCTTATGGCGACAATATCCGCATCCTTGACCTGGGTAACGACCAACCGACCCAGCATATCCATATCCAACAGTTCAGCCGGCCGCGTGGCATCGAACAGAACAATAGCCGGTCCTATGGAGATCTTGGCATCCCGGCCACCCATTTTCGCCGCAAGTTTTACCTGATGGGGTACTGCGACCCCGGTGGGCTCCACGAGGACATAATCTGGGTTGAATTCCTTGAATAAGGAGTACAATGTCTTTGCGAATGACGCCGCCACTTCACAACAGATACAGCCGCCGCCAATATCCTTCATCCGCATGCCGCTTTCTTCGATGATCTTGCCGTCCACGGGGATTTCCCCAATTTCGTTCACTACCAGCGCCACTTTCCGTTTTCCGTGATCTGCAAGCATTTGGGAAAGTCGTAGCAACAAGGTGGTTTTTCCACACCCCAAGAACCCGGCTATTTGGGTTATTTCCATGCACTCACCTTCCTTGATCGGAGCAGGTCGGCCACCTCTTCAACAGTTATAGGAATACCGTTCGCGGGACTAGTGCCTTTATCGAACCGTTGCTTGAAAGAGTCTGGTTAAAATCGGCGGTTCCAATCGAGCATCCACAAAACTATTTGGTTAATCAGGATGGGGCCAGGGAATATCCGCCTCGGTTACCACATAACAAAATCGATCGCATTCAATTTCTTTGTGAGATAAGGGACAGCGGAGTCTGATCTTTCGCTCTCCTACCTCGATTATTTGCCAGTCGCCGCGGCGAGGGCCGGCTTCGATGTAAATTTTTTGTCCCTCTCGGACTGGATATGGCCGCAAGATCAGGACTTTATCCTCGTCGGCGTCGGTCGTTGGATCACTTAGGTCTTTCGACATTGCAGTCTTCTTCCCTCTCCCTGGCTCCAGCGCCGGTCACGGGGAGCGCTTGACCGGTTGTTGGGCGACCGAGGCCAAGGGCTTAATCATGGATTTGCTGGTGCCGCAGCCTGGGCACTTCAAGGCCTCCGGCAAGTCCTCAAACCGCGACAGACACCTCATTGATTCTCCCCCCCTAGACCCCAGGCCAGTACAGATTGGAACCGCCTTGCTTTACAAGCTACGGGCGATGCGCTCGCCGAAATGCACGCAATTTTTCAGATCGTCATCCCCGGGAACGTAGATTACGCCTAATCCGGGTTCCAGCACTTCGATCCCCATTGCCTTCATCTCAGCCTCGATGGCCTTAATGGCCTCTCCGCCCCAACCGTACGAACCGAAGGCCACTCCCTTTTTCTTTAGTGGATGAAGACCCTTAAGGTATCCCAGCAGTTGGGCTACGGAAGGGAAAATGCCTTCGTTTAAAGTTGGCGAGCCGATGACCAGGAGCTTTGCCGTCAAAATCTCTTTGACGATATCGCTGTAGTGATTCTTGCGCACATGCAGGAGCTTGTTTTCCAATCCGGCCCGGCTCAGGCCATCGGCGATGGCTTTGGCCATAGCCTCGGTGCTGCCCCACATGGAATCGTAAATGATCAGGGCGCGGTTTTCCATTACCCCCGTGCTCCAGTCTGTATAAGCCTGAATAATCTCACCCAGATGCGAGCGCCAGATGATGCCATGGCTGGGCGCAATCATTTCGATCTCCAGGCCCATTTTTTCCACTTTTTTGAGGAGTGGCGGAATGAGCGGGGCAAGCGGCATGAGGATGTTGGCAAAGTATTTGGTGGCCTCCTCCATAACCGGGACGAGGTTGGGGAGTTCATCATCGAAACGCTGGTAGCTGGCGAAGTGCTGTCCAAAACCATCATTGGGCAGCAGGAGACGATCCTCTTTGACATAGGTGAACATGCTGTCGGGCCAGTGCAGCATGTAGGCCTCCAAAAATTGTAAGGTTTTGTTGCCCAGGGAAAGCTCTTCGCCGGATTTCACTTTGAGGAGCGGCCAGTCTCCCCGGAAATGGCGCGTCAAGCCCTTGATACCATTATCCGTAGCGACAATTTGGGCCTTAGGGGCCACCTCCATGAACCGCGGCAGTCCGCCGGAATGATCCATCTCCAAATGATTGACTATCAGATAATCGATGTCGGCCGGATTCATCAAAGACTCGATTTTATCGAGCATTTCAGGGAAAAACTCCGCCTTGACGGTATCCACCAGCGCGGTTTGGTCGCCGGTGATTAGATAGGCATTGTACGTCGTACCTCGCGTGGTGGAGTAACCGTGAAATTCCCGGATATTCCAATCCACCGCTCCAACCCAGTAAACGTCCTTTTTAACTTCTACAGGTTCAGCCATGATGAAACCTCCATAAAGCTTCTTTTTAAGACATAATGGGTTGAACTTTTAGCAATATTAAGATGAACCAGGAATCGTACCAACATCTGCTTTTTGTTATAATTATTTTACAAGAAAATTTTACAACAAAAAGCTACCAACAGAAAGTTATTTTATTGTTGCCCAGTTTCCGTGAGATAATGCTTGGCTTTATCCCAGGTTTGCTGCAATATAGCCAAGGTGCCGGGGCGGACGGCGGTGGAGAAGTCGAATAAGCGGTTGAATTCTTCGACATTTTGTCTCATCTGATCTTCCGATAAGACCGGGGTCGGGATGAGCAGGGAGCGCTTGTAGGCGCTGAAAATGCGCTTGGCCATTTTAGGGTCCAATTGGCCATATTCCTGGTCAAAAAGGCGCCGCCAATGTTTCGTCCAGCCGGGGATCATAAAAAAGGTGCCGGCCTCCCGGCATTGCTCTTCATAGTAGGCAGTGCGCCCGCCGATAATAAGGCCTACACAGTCGTCCACCGTCTCGCCTTCGGCTTGAGGCAAGAATAGGGGCACGCCGGCATCGGCCAGCAATTCTTCGGGTTTTTCCAAGGCATTGCCACAGAGACCATATCCCAGCATGATCCCATCCACGTAACGGGCCATGTCCGTAACGGCTTTAACCAACCCCTCCTGCAAGAGTCGTTTTCTACTATGCAGACCCAACTCCAACACCCGCACCAAAACCTCTAAGCCGTCTCCGAAACTGGGACTGAAGCCTCGCAGCAAAGGAATCTGGCGCGGCTCGAAGCGGCCCGTAGCCTTCAGGGCCTCGATAAACCCGGCGGCGTGGGCATCTTCCACTACGGTGACGCCAACAATATCCGGGTCCGTTGCTAATAGGTGGGCGCATTCAAGTTCCAGAATTTCACAGCAGATGATACCGAGAACCGCCATGGGCTTTCCCAACCGGAGCCAGCTCCGGTTTCTGCTCAGGTCACTTCCACAAAATCCTTGGCATCGACCCCGCAGTAAGGACATTTTTGGGGGGCCTTGCCTTTGACGGTGTTGCCGCATACGGGACAGACATAATAGACTGCATCGGAGTCGGCCTGGGGATTTTCCAGGGCGGCTTTAAAAAATTTGGCATGCATCATTTCGATGGACATGGCATATTCGAGACTATACCTGGCCTCAATCTCTTTTTCAGCCACCGCGTCCTGGAGCATGGCCGGATACATTTCCTTGAATTCGTGGGTTTCGCCCGCGATGGCGGTCTTGATATTGTCCATGGTCCCCTGGACCACGTGCATAGCGCCCAAGTGCGATAAGGCATGGTACATTTCGGCTTTGGCTGCCGCCCGGAAAAGTTTGGCGACCCCCGGATAGCCCTCCTGGTCCGCTTTTTCCGCGAAGGCCAGATAGCGCACGGAAGCCTGGGATTCGCCTGCAAAGGCTTGCTCTAAATTCGTTGCGGTTTTGCTCATAATCAATTCTCCTTGGTTAGCCTGCCGGACTTTAACCCCATAGAGCCGGCCAGAGTAGTGGGCTGCTGCCAGGAATCTACCCAGCTCCCGGGATTAAAATTTTATCCCGATGAGCACGGTTCCAACTCCTCTAATATCCTCACCTTGAAAATACTGGTTTTTCAAGAAAACGTCGCAGGGGGTCGAGGGAGAACCATAAACGACGGAGTGACATTGGAGGCCCACCGGCCAGTTAGCCGGATGGCACGGGATCTCGAAATAACAGATTTTTTTCATCACATCCTGCGGAAACGAGACTTTGTCTTTATACACCACAAAATTCTTATGCAGGAACCAGACATTCTTATCAGCGGAAAGACGGTCAATGGTTGCTTGATCCGTCACCTCTTCGCCCACCACGTCTTCACCCTTTTTCATCAGCAGGTTGGCGCGGCAGGCCCAATCAAACTCCATATTAGTCAGGCCGATATAGACCCAATCGCACTCTAGCACTCCCCGGACGCCGCTATTAATCACCTTGCCCAGCCCCAGCAGGGATTTAGTTTCCACCTCATCTTCGATGGCCAGCACCGTCTCCCGATCCTCATCCGCCAAGGGGACCACCTGGTTTAGGCCCTTAACCCGCTTAAGAGCCTCCAGAATCAGTTCATCTCCTTGTTGTCGCATCACCATCTGTGCACCCGAAAGCCGACCTCGGTCCTAGATAAGGAATTCAGGCAGCCGATTCCGACGTGTCGCAGGTCAGCAAGGCCTTTAAATCGAAGCTTTTTCCTTTGCAGACCCGCTCACAACGCCGGCAAGCCATGCCATCACATAATGCCAGGTCGATGGTGATGGCATACGCCTCACCCTTGCGCTTCATTTTTAAGGCATTTTCCGGGCATTTCAAGACGCACTCGGCGTCGCCCAGACAGCCTTCGAAGATCATGGTCTTCTTTTCGCCGATGTCGGAAATAATTTGCAGACCCATAGTGCCCAAGTCAGGGATGTCCCGGGTGACCGTCTTAATAACTTCAGGAATTTCAGTCACCTCAGCCAGGGTGGGCAGCCCATATTTCTGAAGGAATTGTTGATATTGGGCCCGGGGCATGCCCTCGGTCCAATAGGAAAGTTCCAGGATGTAGACTTTCTCGAACACCTTCGATGCGGCGAACATACAATGGGTCTGACGTAGATTGTCGGCGATCTCTTGCATTTTCCAGAGGTTCTGGTGGTCCCTGACCATATCCCGGGCCATGGCCAGGGAGGTATTGCCCACCTGATAAATTTTTTTCACGCGCGCCGGGATCATGCCAAGTTCCTGAGCTTTCAGGGCATCCACATAAGTGCCCGAGGCTCCTGACATATACGCGGTTTCAATATCTTTCAATTGAATGCCGGCCTCCTGGCACAGAGTGATGTGGCCGGCCCTGACGGCGCCGATGGCCTTGCCGGCTTCCACCAGATCTTCTTCAGTAAAAATTATCCCGTCGGGCAGGTGAATCTCCAGATCCCGCGTGTTAATCCGTGGCAGTTGGATAAGCCTGGACTTGAGGCCCTCACTGAAGAGGGCCACCACCCCGGTCCCGGTAATCCCTACCGCCTCCTGGTCTCCTTTGACTAAGACCTTGCCCGTTTCGGGGTCTACGGTATCCCCCGGGATCGGAATCATTTCGTCATTGAGCACGAAGGTTTGCAGCCGGCCCTTGAGCGGCTGGTCACTGGCACCCGCTCCTGGTCCTTTAAGACCAGCAGGGTCTGGTTCAAAAACGACATCGGAGATGGCGCCGGGTAGCGCCAGGATGCCGTGCTGAATCTGCTGACCCTCGAGAGCCGGGCCCGCGGCGGTTGAGCCGGTATATACGATCCCTTTACAGATAAGGGCCATCTCGGCATTCGTGCCGTAATCCGTAACAATAGCGACCTCATCTTTGTCCAACATGCCGGTCTGGATCATCATGGCCAGAGCATCCGCCCCGATTTCATGCTGCACTGCCGGTGGTATCAGCACATCCGCTCCGGCTGGCAGGTCCAGTCCTTTAAGGTCAGCGGCTTTTACCACTTGGGCATTGCGTTTTGGAGGGACCACCCCCAGATCTTCTAGCTTGCGTTTGCCGGCATAGGCCAAATCCCGGATTTCGATGCCTTGGAAAAGGGAGAGTTGAATGGGGTTGCCACATACCGCCAGACAGGTCACACTGGCTTTATCGATTCGAAGGTGATCCAGTACCTTATTAACGGCGTGAACCATGACTTCATGGGACTCCGGCACTCCGATCTCCAAGGCAAAATGCAGGTGATCGATGACGTTGGCGCCGGGAAGCGGATGCCGGCTGGTCACGGCAGTGGACAGAATTTGGCCGTTTTCCTGCAGGTCGATGGCTTGAGCCCTAAAACCGCTGGTACCCAGGTCCAGTGCAATGCCTAATTTAGCCATATCGCCATTTCCGTCTCGCTAGACCAGGTTGATTGTAGTTCCATCTAATAAAATCTCCCGTTTACAGATAAAACATATGGGGGTACCATCACCATCCGTGGTGATTTGAGCCGCATGTCCATAACGAGTCCGGTGCTCCTGTTTGATTCCGCCCCAGAATCGTTTGACTTCAGTGCACGATAAATTTCGCCCCACGGCCCGCTCCGCATTGGTGTGCCAGTGGCCGCATTTTGTGCATGCAAGCATCGATAGCATTGCCCCTTTTGAGAAAAGATACTGTAATAATTATAACTCACCTTGGCTTAAATAGCAGGGCAGTCTATCAACGAGATCATGCCTTTGAGCATTATTCAAGGGCTTAAGTCCCTGGAAAAATTGATTTGTGCGAACGGCCGGCAGAATAGGGTGGCGCCAGGTTACCCAAAAAGATAGGGCATGGCCGGAAAAAATGCGCTTCCCTCAGCCATGCCCTATCGCTTTGTTTCCCAGGATCAGCGATTAACGACTTTCCTCAGGGCCCCCGTCTGGCTACCTTGGGGGCAGGTTCGAAAGCCTGGTAATGAGCTCATCGCGGGTTAGAGTCCATACGATTTCGGGTTGAAGCCCTTCACGTCCTTATACTTTTTCAGGCACATATCGATGAAATCCCCTTCCTTTTCCGGCAGGGCTTCCATGTCTTTCATGGCCTTTTGCAAGGCGGCCTTTTCGTGGGCGGTCAGTTTCATCTTGGCGTCGCCCAGGATAATCTCGCCGGCTTGTCTGGCTCCCGCCTTGGCGCTGGCATAGTTGCTGGTGGCGCGATGGCTGGTGATGGCATTGCCCACCTTCCAGGCATTGTCCGGGGCCAGGATCAGGCTGTGAGAATCCCGGTACATATCCGAGTTGACCAGGATTTCCTTCAACTGTTCCTGGTAGCCCAGCTCGAGGGCGGAGTTGAGCATGGCGCAGTCGTAGCCGAGAATTTCGGCGAAGACGGAGGTGGTGGTGGCACCGAACATATCGTGGTATTCCACCGCCTCATTGCTCCAAAGGTCGCAGACTGCCATGATGAGGTTGCCGGCTAGGTCGGAGTGGGCGCAGGCGCTGGTTTTACCTTCGGTGGAGATGGGGACGCCAGTCATCGCCTTGATGATGGGATCCTCATAGGCACAGTCCTTGGTCGGGCCAGTGGCCCCGCACTCATAGGCCACCAGCGTCCGGGACGCGGCAATGGCCCGGGACAGGGCCGCAATCACGTGGGGCACATCCTTGGAGGTCATGCCGCCGGCCATAAACATAGCAGTATTGGCCTCAGAGCAGTTGGTGTCGCCGCCGGGGATACAACCATTTTTCTTGGCGATGGCGACGATCTGGTCCCACATCCATTCCATGTCAATAGCGCCCAAGACGCCGATGCCAAAGAGAATGCCACCGATGTCGTTACGAATGATGGCATGGTCAAAAATCTCCTTGCCGCCCATGGACTCAATCGAGACCACATCGGCATATTTGGAGACTTCATTAAACGACTCGATGATCTCTCTGGTATAATCGCTGTCCCGCATATTGACCATGTCAGGTTTGCGCAGGTCAGCGGGGGTCGACCGATAGGAGGCTTTGAGCCCGTATTTGGTCAGATAGTCGTCCATCTGGCGGGCGGTCTGGGCCGCAATTTCGCCGCCCCACTTGGGATTATGGGTCATCTGGAACACGTGTTCATTTTCGATTTGCAGGGTGGGATGGCCCACGATGGTCATTCTTTCCAGGGCATCCCCGTTGGCCCTTTCATACTCCCGGAGGAGAGTCTTCATGGTTTTTTCACTGCCCGGCCGGGGATGCGGTACGACCTCGGGATGCACAAACCCACCGCCAATAACGATGCCCCGTTTGGTAGTCACCGGTTTTTTTGCGGTTCCGAACATCATCTCGGCCCCGCTGCCATAAGCCATTTTGGTAATCTTTGTTCTTGCCATGTCTCGTCCTCCTCGCTAACTCGCGAAGTTAAAGATTAATAAGAAATATCTTTGATTTTTTCTCTGGCTCACTTTCCTATGAATAAAGCAAGTTACATGCCATCAAGCCTTTAATTTCAAAAAGGCTAATGCCCTGAAATTAGGTTAAATTTAAGTTAATTATTAGGCTCCCTGCTGATTCCCATCTGTTGGTGTAACCAAAAGTTTCACATTCGAAATTATTATGTAACATGAGGTCACACCTCAAAGCCATATTTGGTCAGGCGCAGGTAGAGTAAGCGCCGGGTAATGCCCAGCATCTTAGCGGCGGCCTGCTTATTGCCCGCAGTCTTTTGGAGCGTTTTGAGGATCAATTCCCGTTCCACCTCTTTTAGAGGTATACCATCCTTTGGCAGGTCTCTTAACCTCTCCCGGAAGTCGGCAGATTGGCCGGTTTCCCCTACGACTTCTGTGGGAAGGTCAGACAGGTCAATGGTCCCGCTGGGACAGGTTATCGCGAGCCTTTCGACAATGTTGGCCAACTGCCGAATATTACCGGGATAATGGTAATTCAGAAGAGCATGCCAGGCATCTGGAGTAAAAGCGGGAAGACCGGAGTGCGATGGAGACGCGATTTTACCAAAAAAATGCTCCAAGAGGAGGGGGACATCTTCCCGCCTCTCCCTCAATGGCGGCAGGTTAACCGGGAACACGTTCAGTCGGTAATAAAGATCTTCCCGAAACGTCCGGCGTTCTATCTCCTTGGGTAAATCGCGGCCGGTGGCGGCGATAATGCGGGCTTCGGTCTTGTAGGTGGTATTTCCGCCGACCCGTTGAAATTCCTTTTCCTGGAGCACCCGCAGTAACTTTACCTGGAGGTCCTTGTCCAACTCACTGATTTCATCAAGGAAGAGCGTACCCTTATGGGCGAACTCGAACTTGCCTTTTTTTTGATAAATAGCTCCGGTGAAGGATCCGCGTTCGTGCCCGAAGAGTTCGCTCTCCATCAGATACGGGGGAATGGCTCCACAATTGAGCGCGACAAAAGGACCGTGGCGCCGCTGGCTGGTTTGGTGGAGAGCCCGGGCAATCAATTCCTTGCCAGTGCCGCTTTCACCCTGAATTAATACGGTCATCGTGGAATCCTTCAGACTACGCACCTGCTGGAGGATGCTCTGGATAGCCTCGCTATTCCCGATGATGGTGCCTAAGGAATCCTTCTCCCCGGACGGGATGGCCGTTCCCTCAGAAATTTTTCGTCCGGGATCCGCTCTCCGGTTTTGGGTAACTGCGGTTAAAATAGCATTGATTTCCTGCCTTAAAGTTGGCCCAGAGTATTCATAAAAAGAGCCGCCTTCATACAAAAAAGGTCCCAGGGGACCGGTTACCAGAACTGCCGCCTGGGGCGCGATTTTCCTGGCCCGGTGAAGAAAACCTCCCCCTCCCATGCCTGCCGATTTTAGATCAACGATAATAATCCATCGTTTGTGGGGGTGTTTCCTTAAAAGATCCAGGCCATGCTGCTCATCCGGAACCCAGACCGGAGCAAATTTCTCCTCCGAGATGACCTGGGGCAGAGAACAAAAGCTGCGATACCGGTCATCGACAATGAGTACGGTGGGCTTAGTTTTGTCGGCGATGCTTCCCATCATACCCCCTGGCAGCGATCCCCTGTTTTCAGTCTTATTTACTGCCGAGTTAGAGCCAAGCCGGCCCCAGAGGCAGGTTGATGCCTGCCTCCGCGAAGAGGACATGACACATGAGATACCAAGCCAGGAAGGCGGCCCCGAAGAGATCGAGAGTGCCAACTACTTTAAGAGCCGTACCCCCCCCTGCAAAACCATCGATAGCCAAAAAGAGCAGTCCAGTCGATAAAGTTAGGATGATCAAAGCCAATACCGTATGGGCCTTAAAGGAAGGGATAAGAAACATAAAAGCGAAAAGGCAGTAGCCCAAGAGGAACCAGGGAAGCCCGTTTTTGATTTCTAAGGCCGGGTAGGCCTGCACCAGCGGGCCGCTTCCTAGCATTACCATAAAGCCCAAACAGATCCAGAAGGTCCCGAATCCGGCAAAAATACAAAAACCAAAATTATTGCCGGTCCTGAATTCGAGAAGGCCGGCGATTAATTCGGCCATGCCGCCAAAGAAGAGCATGACCCAAACTACCGGGCCTACAGCCATCCAGCCCATGTTAACGACTTGCAACAGGAAGGTGGACATGGCGAAGCCTGCCAGGCCCACTACCGCCGGGTTGCCAATCTTAAATTCGGTTGCTAATTTCTCCTCTTTTTCCGGTGCCATGATCAATACCCTCCAAGTTTTTTTTATTGCGTCTCTCGCAGAAATTCCTTTTTTGATGTTCTGCCATGAGGATAATAAGACTTGCCTGCTTGGAGAACCTAGGGGAACCGCCAACCTTTCTGGAGCGAAGGAGAAGGCCTTCCCAAACCGCTTATCTCGTAGTCCTCCTTGAAACACATTTTTCTAAGGCCACTCCGATGGCTTTTCTATCCAACCCCTTGCCAATGATGGATACCTTGCTCTGTTTCGCCTGCTTCACCGGCTGGGAAGAAATTTCTCCGGAAGCCAAGTCCATGAGAATCCACTTGTGGTTGACCTGAAATATTCCCTTGGCCCTCACCACTTCTCCCATCTCTGAGCTATTCAATTGCCCAAAGAAGTCCTCTATCATGTTCTGATTGAAGACGAGATCATCATAAACGAGGCCAAATGATTCATAACCTAAGGCATCCGGCTCATCGTGGAGCAAGATAAATTGCTGTTCAGATTCCCCTGCTGCGGAATCCGTTGATCTGTCAGGGAGTTGAGGTTGGCCGGGCTCAGGGTGAGTAACGGGGGCAGCCGACAGGGCCAACTGATATTGGTCCCAATCGACCCCCCCGTACTCGGTCATGAGCACGCTGGCATCAGGATTGATCGCTGATATGGCGTCCCGGAGAAGCAGAGCTCTTCTCTGGTCTACCTTGTCGCACTTATTCAAGAGCACGATACGTGCGTTCTCTATCTGGGATTCCACGAAGTGAGGATTGGCTTTATAAAGATCCATGAATCCGGTGGCATCGGCGATGAGGACATAGTTAATGGCGTCGATGGCATTTTCCAAAATCTCTCCTTCGACAATCGATCGGATCTGTCCGATAGTCGCCACGCCGGTGGGTTCGATGATCAGCCGCTCGGGGTGGAAGGTTTGGAAAATGTCCAACATTTGCACCTTAAAATCCGATTGCAAAGTGCAGCAGATGCATCCACTTGGCATCTCAACCACCTCACCCCCCTGATTGAGCAGGAGTGTTCCATCAATGCCGACCTCACCGAATTCATTGACTAGAACCACAATCTTCTCGCGGTCGCCCCACTCCTTGAGGACTCTGGTAATAAATGTGGTTTTACCAGACCCCAGGAACCCAAAGATAATATCAACGATCATCCAGCTACCAGATTGTTAGCCGTTCCACTTCTCACGCATGCTTTCCCAAGTCTCGCCGGCCAGGGCATCTTCCGCCATGCCCGGAGCCTGGGCGGCTTCTTTGCCATGGATCCCCAGTTCGTAACCGGTGACATACTCTTCGCTCACCGCCCCACCACCGCAGATGAAGGGAATGTTGATGCCCGCAAGTTGGAGCTGATGGGCAATTTTGGGGAACGCAGTCATGGTAGTGGTCATCAAGGCCGTACCAGTAACCATGACTGGCTTATGCTCCTTCACCGCCGAGACAACCTTATCAACGAGCACATCAGCTCCCAGGTTGATCACTTCAAAACCATTGGCGTTGAGCAGGGCATTGACGATGACTTGACCGATGTCATGAATATCGCCTTCTGCCGTGTGGGTTACCACCTTGGCCTTCCTGGCCATGGCCTTGCCCATGGCTTTTTCGCACTCGGCAATCCCCACGTTCATGGCATCCGAAGACAGGATGACCTGGGGCAGAAAATAGACCCCCTCGTCCCATAAGCGGCTCACTTCGTTCATGCCGGCGACCAGGGCATCGTTGATCACGTCCAAAGGAGCTTTCGTTTTCAGAGCATCCTTCACCGGCGCCAGAATCCCATCGGCATCCCCAGACACCACGTGTCCCGCGATTTTCTGAAGTGCGGGGTCAGCGGATACTGACTTGGCTGTGCCGGCCTTTTCGCCTTCCAGGTCGTACCGTTTAAAAATGTTGGCGTAACTGTTCAATGTCTTCATGGTACCCTCCTCACTTTTTGGGTTTTAGCCAATGGTTTAGGGTTAGGAGTACTTTCTCACACCATGCCGCCACTTCCAGGTACAAGTTACTAGTGCTGCTTAGCAACTTCCACCATGGCCAACAAATTTGCCAAGGGACTTCCCGGGGCTACCGCACAACCGGGAGCCAAAATCTGAATCCCCGTGGCGATAGACTCTTCCGCTCCTGCCTTAACCGTTTCCGCATCCTTCATAAACAGAGTAGTCGCCGTATCCACGCCGCCCATCAGAATTATCTCGGCCCCGCATTTACGACGGGCCAAAGCGGCGTCGGCTTTGGGTTCCAGGCTCAAAATGTCTGCCCCGGTCTGCCCCATGTATTCAACGATGGGATCGACATTTCCGCAAATATGGAGAATCTTTGGCACCTTAATGGCCTCAAAGACCCTAGCTTGATATTCCACTTCGAGGTCCCGGTAGGTTTTCGGCGCAATCAGATCAGGGGAAGCCGTCATATCTTCCACGGAAATAATATCTGCCCCGGCATCGATCATGGCTTTGGCCAGGGCCGCACTGGCTTTCGCCCCCACCTCGAGAAAGGGGCGGATTTTGTCCGGGGCCTTAAAGGTAGCTCTGAGGAGCGGCACCGCATCGATGAGTGAGCCAGCAATCGTGAATGGCCCGATGATGCCACCTACGATTACCGCGTCGTTGCCAATTTCCTTTTTTAATAAGGCGACGGCCTTAATTAATTCCGGAATTCGACCACGAGAGAGGAAGTCAGCGGGGAAAGTCGGCGTATCGTCCAAGGTGTGGAGGGGCGGATGGGCGATTCCTGGAATACCTTCGGTGCCACCGGATTTCACTTTACATCCCAAAGCTTCGGCCTCGAAGGTCTGGCAAAAAGGCACTCTGACCCCATCGAACCCCAGCATGGTATATGCCGCCAGGGCCTGTTTGGCCATGGGTTCCGCTTTTTCGTGCCCTTCCGGCCAAAATGCCTGCACTTTTTCCATTTGTTCATAGGTCACGGTGGAATTGGCTCCAAAACAGGGCATCCGGTCCGGCTTCATATGGTTGATAACCGCCATCACACGTTCTTTGGAATTCATTCATACCTCCTTAGGGATAGCTTAAAAAACTTGTAACCTATTCAAATTTGTCTGGGTGTAAAAGGGAAATAAACTTTAATCACCCAAAAATTTGAAGGAAATTTATTCTCATGGAAAGGCTTCAACTTCTCAAGCAAATCCTCAACTTTTTAAAGAAATTTCGGACTTATGACTGGCTGGCAGGGCCACCTTCACCCGCGGAGGTGGCGCCCATATTTGGTAGGTATCTGACTCACGGCTGATTCCGCTCTCTGTCCCTGACCCTTTCTCAGAGCCGGGCAGTTCTGGAACATGTGCCGTTGACAGTTGCGGGGCAGTGATGGATTTTCACCATCTTCCCTACTGATTTAATCAGTATGGCTAGGCGTTCAGGCTTTTGGCACCTCCGTGTCAACAAAAATGTTCACGAACCTTAAACTAATCATGTGGCAACTTCATGTCAATGTTCTGCCAATAAAAAAAAATTCACTAATGGCTAAGTTATTGAAATTAATAAAGAGCAAGTTCCATGCCATAAAGCGGAAGAGCCACCGGGAGCAGGAATCATCAGGTTAATCAAGCGGGAGGTGGAAGCCGCTCGGTCATGAGCGGCCAATTTTTATGACTGCAAATACCCTAATTATGCACATAATATCCATAAAATCATAAATTTACCTTTAAAATATGATAGTTAGAAAAATCATGGCAACTGTGTCACTAAAGTGACATTGTTGGCATTAATTTTTCTTTTTAAAAGCTGACCGATCTAGTTTGTACTCGCTGATTTTCCGCCATAACGTGCGGGTATTGACCCCGGTTTTTTGGGCCGTTTCCGAAATATTCCCCTGATATCTCCTCAGGGCTTCAGTGAAATAATGCTTTTCGAATCTCTCAATCAATAAGGCTCGAGCCTGGCTGTAAGGGATATCCGGGTCGCGGGCCATAGGAACTCCGCTGGAGGAAGGCTCAAGATATTGGGAAAAGCTGAGGTGATCGATAACGTCGCTATCACTGCTGATATAGGCCCGCTCCAGCACATTTTGTAGTTCCCGGACATTCCCAGGCCAATAGTGGTCCATCAGGAGTTGCATGGCGCGGGGCGTAATCCCTCTCATCATCCGATTCATCCTCTCATTCAGTCTTTCCATGAAATACTCCACCAGGAGGGGGATGTCTTCCGCCCGCTCCCTTAAAGGCGGGACTTGAATCACAATAACGTTGATGCGGTAAAAGAGGTCAAGCCGAAAATTTTTCGTATTGATTTTTTCCCTGATATTTTGATTGGTGGCCGAGATGATTCTCACATCCACATCAATGGCCTGGGAGCCACCGACCCTTTCCACCCGCCTTTCTTGCAAGGCCCGGAGGAGCTTTACTTGCATGGCCCCGGACACGTCGCCGATTTCGTCAAGGAACAGGGTGCCTTCATGGGCGATTTCAAATTTCCCGGGCTTGGTCTTAAGGGCGCCGGTAAAAGCTCCCTTTTCATAACCGAAGAGTTCCGATTCCAAGAGACTTTCGGTCAAAGCGCCGCAATTTATGGGGACAAAAGGCCGGTCTTTTCTGGAGCCCAGGGAATGAATGGCCCGGGCAATCAACTCCTTCCCCACTCCCGTTTCCCCGGCGATGAAAACCGTAGAATCGGTTTCGGCCACCTTCTCAATGATAGCAAAAATTTGCCTAATCTCGTGGCTCCTGCCGATGATCCCGCAAAAATTTGATTCTTTTGCTATAGTCCGGTGAAACCAGTGTCTTTTGCGAAAAGATTTTCTTTCTTCTTTAATCTTATTTAAGGATCTAAGAAGAATTTTAATGTCAAGAGGTTTCCATATGTAATCAGCCACACCCGCCTTGATGGCATTTACTGCTGGTCCCAACTTTTGATCATTATTAGAGACGAAGATAACGGAAATATATGGATCCACTTCTTTGACTGATTTGAAAAACCCAAGAGGGTCATTGAATGGCAGAGCATCTAATTCTAACAATAAAAGGTCAAAATATTTTGAACCTAGCCTTTCTATAATTCTATCAAAATTATTAAGAATTGTTACACCATAACCGCAATTCATTAAAGGTGAGCTAATTTCTTTATAAAATGCTCTTTCTTTGGCCAGCACCATTATCTGCTTGATCATTTATTATCCTTTAGATATACCAGTTCCTATCTAAATTATTTATCCTCTAATTCCGTCTTGAGCCTGCGGTTACTG
>JBAVAG010000010.1:0-27983 GCA_049585595.1 Desulfobaccales bacterium | reverse complement strand
ACTGCAACCCCCGCATCGCGCCCCTTCTAGTCGCATTGCTTCAGGGGGGCCGGAGGCAGACTTTCCGGTCCTCAGGCTGTTCATTATAACCTAATCATCATTTTGGGAGAGTCAAGGGGAGGGACGGAAAAATAACGTGGTTTTTTTGGTGTTTATTTTATTACTCCTCACATTTTAAGCACTTAGGGGATGGACGGGAAGCCGCCCCTATTCATCGCGCCTTTTAATAATTAGGGAGAAAACCAGGGTTAGTCAGCCAGCCCGGCTGCCGGCGAAGCAGTCCTGGCCATTTCCGGGAGGGCGCCATTCAGAGGCTTCCCGCCGGGCAGCAGCTCGCCGCTGATAGTGCCCATTTTCAGAACATCAGTCCAGGCCTTCGTGGGCACCCGGGAGGCGTCCAGGTAGGCGAACACGGTGCCCCGATCGTTGACAAAGGCATGGTTGTTGATGGAGACCATCACTTTCCGCCCCCATTCGGTCTTCGGACCGATCCTAACGTCGATCTCTTCCGGCTTGGGATAAGGTATCCCCTCCAATCTAAGGGTCTCACCCTCCTTGATCGGTCCCAGGAGGCCCAGGCGGTAGTTGTAGAAGGCGCTTAGCGGGTCCTGGATGGGGCCATTGAGAGCAGTATGCCATTTGAGCATCATCACGCCCCTATCCTCCTTCCACTGCCACAACTCCAACTCGCCTTTCTCGTAGTTGAAGCGGTATTCCTTCAGGTAGCGCTTATGGTTTTTCCGGGATTCCTCCCGGTACACCAAAGGCACTAACTTTCCGCCCCGCCAGATCATCTCCGTCTGGTAACTATCCCGGCGCTGGCCGGTAAAGGCCTTCATCAATCCCTGGGGTTCCCCGGAGAGTTCCACCCGGTAACGGCCGGGGCCCAGGCTGGTCAAAGTCAGCCGGGCCTGGGCCACATCCTTCCACAAAAGAAATTCCACCCGGAAATTCAAATCCTCCAGCAATTGCCCCTGGACCACTGCGGCCGGAGCCGCGGCTCCCGGCCAGGCCTGCAGGGCCAGGGCGGCGACGGCGGCCAGAACGAGCAGCCTCCAAAAACCGCGGCCCCAAGGCGGCTTGGCGCCGGGTCCCCTCTGCATCGTACCCAAACCTCTAAAAATTAATTTCTTCATTCAATTCCTTTGGTGTGCTGCTTCGTAATTACTATGACGCCATTTAATGTGGTTTTGAGCACTAGGCTATCCTAGCCTTCGGTCCGCATGGCCCAGACCCTGCTCGCTGTCAAACCGAGTATCGCCACGTATGCGGAGAGCACGACGCACGTCACCCATTCCCAGAAAGCGAAACTCAGATATACGGGCACCCCGCGGGCACGCCATGAGAGGTTCACCCAATGGAGCGCAGGGAGAGCATAGAAGACATATGCCTGAGCCGAGCCCGCCAGCAGGATTGGCAACACGACCGAGCCGGCCAAGACTGACGCATAACGACAGGGGTTCCTCATGGAACCGCTGTTCCACCGCAGCAAAATCCGTTCGCTCGTCTGAAACATCAGGCGGACCAGTCCGAGGCAAAGGCCGGCAAACGCCAAGAAGGTGAGGAGTTCGTGGCCTTTCCGTAGCGGAAGCAGCGACTCCGGGAGTGCTGCTGAACATGCCATACAGAAGTATCCCAATTGGATAGCCCTCAGTCCGCTTGGGTGGCCGCTGGCGTTGGGATGGGCCCAGCGCTGGGCCCATATCGCCGCCCAGCACAACCCACAAAGGCTACACAACACGATGCCCATGGACGCCCAAAGATGCCCGGCGGGGTTGCGGCCGGCAGAGAGCAGATTGGACACCGGCATGTATCGCCAGTCGTATTCCGAAGGATACCTCCGCGCCGCTATCAGAAGACCGGCCCAGAATACCAGCACGCCGAGTTGTGCCGTAGCCCAGGAGGTCTTTCTTACGAACGCCGTGAAACGTGCCTCTGGTTTGACTTCGAAAAGTTGCACCGGGAGCATAGCCGTTCGCTCCGATCCTGTCCGCATATGCCTGGGAGATGGGACCGCCCAAAGGGGGACTTCAATACCCTTGGAACTTAGGTTTTCTTGATCTAATGCCCCGCTATTTACTTAACCCAACGCTCGCTTGAGGGATAGTCTGTGATAATTGCCAGCCGTCTTCCGGAGCACCCTCCTGGGATACCAATTGCCCGGAGAGCTTGCAGCAGGCGAGGACCCGGGTCCAGGCTTGCCGGGGCAGCCCCTGGGAATTGCAGTCGAGAAAATAGGCGCCGGACTGCTGCCCACCGCTCCCCGCACCCTTCACCTCCACCATGATCTGCTGTCCCTGGGGGGTTTCAGGCCCCAGGCGCAAGATTAGCTCCCGCGGCTCCGGCGCCGGCACCAGGGCCACTTTCAGGGTTTTTCCCGCTGTTAAGGGACCAAAGGCCCCCAGGCGCAGGTTGTAGAATAGGGTCAAGGGATCGTACACCGGCTGCTCCATCGGCACTTGCGACCTCTCCGCCAGTTCCCGGTGATCCTGGCTCCGCCAGACGCTAAGTTGCCTCCGGGCATAATCGAACCGGTATTCCTTTAAGACGTGGTGTCCACCGGCCTCGAACTCCTCCCGATAGACCAGGGGTTTGAGCCTCCCCTGTTCCAGGGTCATCTCGGTCTCGTAGCGCTCCGGCAACCAGCGGTTCAAAAGACTCCAGGCCCCTTGGGCGGCGCCGGCGAATTCAGCCCGGTAGCGCCCCGGCCCCAGCTCCGTGAGGCGCAGGTGCACCTGCGCCACATCATGGAGGGCCCCCAAATCGAGGCGATATTGCAATTCCTCCATCCGGCTCCCTGCCGCCTGTTGAGCCAGGCCTGCTGCAGGGCCAAAAAGGTTGGCCAGGAACATCAAAATCAAAAAACCAATGACTGCCATCATTCCTTACCCTCCCCCGGATCGCCGGGGGGCGGCGGGCTCGAGGAGCCGGTGGCAAAGCGGTTGTACCACCACTTCAGGAGGTCCTCCTGGGAAGACTCCTCCACCAGTTCAATGCGATAGCCCTCGATAAATTTGATTAGCCGCTGATAGGCGGTGTTAAGCTGTTGCATGCGACGGCGGTATTCCGCTTCCTGGTGAGCCGCGGCCCGGTCCGGATGCCAACGCCGGGCCGCCCGGCGATAGGCGGCCCGCACCTCATGATGGCTGGCTCTTTGTCCCAACTCCAACAATTGGCGGGCTTCCTCCAAGGTCATACCCTCGCTCCACTAGGACCACGGTTAACAAATGTATATTATATCCGGGTTTCCGTTCAGGGGCAATGCCCGGCCGGGTGGCGCCGGCGACTCCGCCTGCGCCTTCAATGCAGCCCTTATTAATGAACATTTCCCCTCACCGGCGCACATCCCCCGGAGCACCGGGGAAATCCTGATGCCGCTTGTCTTTCAGGGGCGTGCGTGTTAAATTAACAAAATAACACAAAATTGATTACAGGCCGGGGACCTGTCCCAATGGTGGAGACCAGGGAATTTTCTACCGGCCCGGCAAATGATTAAAGAAAACGAGGACCTTGCCAGATATGCCTTCCAAAAAGCCCTCCGCCATGACCGCAGCCGAGTTGCAGCAAACCCTGGAGCGACTCACCGACGAAATCATGGCGCAACATCTGGATACGGACTGCCTGCTCCTGGTAGGCATCCGCACCGGGGGAGCGCATCTGGCCCAGCGCCTGGCAGCAGCCATCAGCCGGCGCACCGGGAAGCCCCTACGGGTGGGGGTCCTGGATATCACCCTCTACCGGGACGACTGGACCCAATTGAGCCACAAGCCACTGGTGGGCAAGACGGAACTGCCCGGCTCCATAGATGACCAGGAGGTGGTGCTGGTGGACGATGTGCTGTTCACCGGCCGCACGGTGCGGGCCGCCCTGGATGCCCTCATCGACTACGGGCGGCCGCGGCGCATCGAACTGGCGGTGCTCATCGACCGGGGCGGGCGGGAATTGCCCATCCAGGCCGACTTCGTGGGCCAAGCCGTAATCCTTCCTCCCGGTCAACGGGTCAACGTCTACCTAAAAGAGATGGGCCGCAAGGACGCGGTGGCCATCGAGTCGGGCCCCCCCGAGAGGACGTGATGGCAGGGGCGAAAAAGGCCCGATCCCGCCAGGGCCGGACCTTGGACCCCTTGCCGCCCGCGGCGGCTGCCGCCCTCCAATCCCAGATAGAGGCCCTGGTCACGGCTTGCCGGCAGGGTGCGGACCTGGAAACCCTCAAGACCCTGGTTTCGGCCTCGCCGCAGGACCTGCTGTGGGACCTGCACCTGATGGCCAATTTGGCAAATATCCCCAACCTGGCGATTCCTCTTCTCCTGGCTGAGCTGTTTGCCAACAGCCCGGACTCCTCCAGGCGCAAGGCCTGGAAACGGGCGCTGCACCTCCTCCAGACCCGGGGAGTCCCCGTCCCCCGGAAGGCGCTCCCCAGGGAAGAGCCGGTATTCCGGGAGGAGCAGCCACCGGCAACCCAGGCCCAGGTCTCGCCCATCTTGGGAGACGGCGACAGCATCGTCATACTTTCGGCCCCCAAGGAAATCCTGGGGGGCAACTTCCTGGTGGCATTCTTTAACGACGCCTCGGGATTCCGGGAATGCCAACTGCTCTCGCTGAATCAGCAACAACAAAAAGAGTTTTGGGATCACTACCGGGAGCGCGGCCTGGCTGAATGGTTTCCGGTGCCCGGACCTTACGCGGTGCGCCTCCTGGAAGAGGCCTATGCCCAGCCTCACCGGGACGCCGCCGCCGGCAGTTATCCGCATCTCCGGGAGCGTATCTGGAAATACTGGGGCCGGCCGGATGAGGCGCCGGACCTGGAGCAAACCCTGACGGACCTGGACCCGGCCGAGAAGAGCCGGCTCCTCCCGCAATCTCGGCAATTAGCCGAGGAGCCCATATTCCATTACTGGTTGCCAGGTTATGAGGAGATCGAACCCTGGTTCCATAAGCTTCAGGAAATTCTGGAGAGTCCGCTGGTCCTATCGGATCATCAGAAGCAGGGGCGCACCGCCGCACTGGTGGAGGAGGCCGCCCTGGCCCTTTATCCCCTGGAAAGCCGGGGGCGCCTGCGCCGCCGGCTGCTGGCCACGGCCTATTACCTGGACCTGAGCCAGCGCCCTGAGGCGGCCCGGATCGCCAGGGCCGCCGCCGCTGCCCTGGCCGACCCCCAGGGCGGCATCCTGGCCAGGGAAAACCCCTTCTTGACGGGACTGGTGTCCGCGGCCCTCATGTTGGCCCTCGAAGACCTCCGCAAAACCCGGGAGGCCCCCGCACCCGGCGGGTTGCTGACCCTGCCCGGAAAATCCGGGCTCATCCGGAGGTAGCATGTTTAAGACGCTGACGCTCTCCACCAACAGCCGCAACGAATTTCTGGACATCACGCGGCAAATCGAGGCTGCCGTTTTGGAGAGCGGCGTCCGCGAAGGCCTCTGCCACCTCTTCGTGCCCCACACTACCGCGGCTCTCACCATTAATGAAAACGCCGACCCCAGCGTCAAGTCCGACATTCTTATGGTCCTTAGCAAGATCATCAGCGATCAGGAGCCTTATCGCCACCTGGAAGGCAATTCCCCGGCCCATGTCAAGGCCTCGCTGCTGGGGCCACAGCTCACCCTCATGGTCAGCGGCGGCCGCCTGGTGCTGGGAACCTGGCAGGGGATCTATCTCTGTGAATTTGATGGGCCCCGCTCCCGGCGTCTACACCTCAAGGTGATGGAGGATTGATGCCGCGGCAGAACTTCTTTGCAAAGGTGAGGTTGAATGGCTGCTCCCTGGCAGACGTCCGGCTGGGCCAGGCCGCCCTCCAGGATCGTCACCTCCTCAAAGAATTTCTGGAATACATCCACATCAAAAAAGGCTTGCTGGAGGCTTACGACGCCGCCTATCCATTGGTAGAGCCCCGGGAACTCTTGCCTTCTTTCGAGAAGAATTTTGCCGAATACAACCACCTTCCCAGCTTCAGTCTGGTGGCCTTCAACCGGCCCCTCTCCTACCAGGAAGAGATCTTTCAGTTCGATCTGCTGCATCCCTGGGGCGACGGCAAACGCCGCGGCGCCCGGGAAAACATCGACAAAATCCTGCCGCACCTGGATCGGGACCGCCGCACCGTCTTTAAATCGAAGTTCGCTTCCCGGGATCTTACTGATCTGAGCCATTATGAGGAGCTGGTGGAATTTCTCTTTCACATGGACCGGGCCCAGGTCATTGCCCGGCAGGCGCTCCAGGGAGATTTTCGCCTTTTGGGGGTGTATGCTTCCTTTCCCTCGGATCTGGACACCGAACTCAAATCCTTCGGCTTCAGGTTGGGAAAATTCAAAGACCAGGACAGCGCCTCCTACGAGCGGGAACGGGAATTCGTTTACCAGTATCTGATGGAACTTTACGGATTTCCCATTGCCGCCGAGCGCCGCACCTCCGCGGCCTTGTTCGCCCGCAAGCTGAGCCGCCTCAAGGAGCAGTACCTCATCAAGGTATTGGGGGCCTCGGACCGCACCATTACCAGCCTCTCCGGCTTCGAGCAGAGGCAATATCCATTGGTCGAAAAGATTGCCCTCATCGCACTCCCCGAGTCCATGGCCAAGGCCAACCCCCACTTGCGGGACCAGGGCTTCTATCTGGACCGGAGGCGCCGGGTGGTGATCTTCAAGGTCACTTATCAGCAACACAAGTACAACCGCTTCAATGTCCTGGAGGACCGGGCCCTGTCGGTGGTCAAGCAGGAACTAATCCACCCGGTGCACGGCCGCCGGGAACCAAGCCCCAACATCCTCAAGGACACCAACCGCAGCCTGAAGGAGCTGACCGACATCATCCGGGGCGAACACACCGGCACCATTTCCTACAAGCGCAGCGAGCTCATCACCACCACCAAGACCCATGAGGAACGCCTCAAGTTTTTGTCGGCCTGGCTACTGAAAAATATGCGCCGTCTGGGGCGGTACAGTCACGAGACCTTTGCCGCGGCCAAAAAGCTCCTGAACAGCTACCTGCTCAACCGGGAATTCCGGGAGGCCTTTGTCAAGCACCCGGACCTGCACCTGGAGGTGCTGAAGCTATTGACCTATCTCACCCAGGCCCAGCAGTTGCAGGTCCTGGAGCGATTGGCCCAGGTCGATGAGAAACACCGGGGTTCCCCCGCCCGGCGCCTGAGCAGCGCGGTGGCCTTTCTGGAAGAAAACCAGGGGGACCTGGCCTACTTCTATCCCGACCTGTTTGCCAAATGCCTCAGCCTTTGGGAAGAACTCCTGAACCAGCCCTATTTTAAAAAGCTGGCCGCGCCGCAGCCGGAGAACCCCTCCCGGCTCCGGGTATGGGAAACTTTGAATCGGGGACAACGGCTGATCGAGGAATTGCAAGAGCGCTATCACCGGGTGGAGGAAGAAGTGCAACATGGGACCCCCTTTCCGGTGGTTCTCCCCACGGCTTCCCGCCCCTGAAAGCGGTTTCGGCTGCACCAGCCCCGGAGGTGGGGACGCCCCTTGCAGGAGGGTCAGAGCGCCCGGTGAACAAAATTATCATTGATTTTTGGACCGCTTCATTAAACAATTAATGCAGGAGCAAGCTTTTTTTCCAAAATCCCAGGGCAACAGGCTCCATTATAGGAAAAACCGGATACCGACATGACCAAAAACATCATTCCCTTTGCCAAGGCGCAGCGGTCAGTGAAAGAGGTGGTGGAGAAGTTTTATCAAGACCTGGATGACATCGAAGAGATCGTCATCATTGCCAAAGACCGGGAGGGCGAGTGGATCTTCGCCAACTCGGAGCTGGAGAACGAACTGGAATGGATCGGCAGCCTCTATAAGTTCATCAACAAGGCCATTTTAGAGGAGGGGGAGGAATTTTAGTAGGCATGTAGGGTGCGTCTCACGCACCATGAGGAACGGCTCGATCTGTGCCACTCAGGAGGAATCGGTGGGCAGTGCCCACCCTACGCATATTTGCAGTTTATTGCCTCTGTTTCAGAATTTCCAGCCGTAGGGCGCGTCTTACGCGCCAATTAATCGTCCGCAGGCAACCTGGCGGGTTGGTTGGCCTTAAGTTTAGGTGCGCAGCGCCCAGGCTCCATCTCTGAGGCAGGATAGAAGCCCCGTCTCATTGATGCCTATTAATGGGACCCTCATGGGCTCCCTTATTTATTCCATCTGCGGGATTCCTGTTTTATCCCCTCTCCCCCGGTGGGGGAGAGGGTGAGGGTGAGGGGGAACTAAATCTCTTTTCTGCTCCCTCAATAATTGGCTTCTCAAAGCATCAGGCTGGGCCGGTATTCCCGGCCCATTTGCTTGCCCCCCTGCACCACCGCGGCAAAGATATCTTCGACTCTGGCCCTCCGGGGATCATACGTTACGGAAAACAGGTCCACCTGCATGTCGTAATGGACGTCCCCGACTCCCGGCAGCATTTTTACGGCGGCGCTCACGGCGTCCGGACAGCCGAGTCACACGAAGCCGCCCTGCTGCATCATGCCTTCCACTTTAAATTCTAATCTGGCCATGTTTCAACGCCTTGATCACGAATCACCCTTATCAGTCTTGTAGGGTGCGTCTCACGCACCATGAGGAACGGCTCGATCTGTGCCACTCAGGGGGAATCGGTGGGCAGTGCCCACCCTACAAATATATACTGTTAGGCACTGGAGGGCTTGGAGCCCGCCTACGTTATCTGCCTGTGCCTTTGCCATGACTTCATCGTATGGCGCCATGCTGACTGCCTCCTTATCTCGTTAATACTTCGGATGCACGAAAGTAAGAACCACAGAATCCTTGCGGCAGGAGACTGAGGTACTTCGCTTTGTCGTCGTCAGACGGATAGTGGGGAACGTTAGGCATAACGCTGTGATCGACGACGGCATTGTTTTCCAGTATGTTCCGAAGGGCGTCGGCTTTGGGGCCGTGATACTCCAACCTATCACTACCGATACCCACCAGCCGAACTTCGCCGACCTTCTCGTATTTGGCGTCTTTCAATTCGTAGAACTCGACGTATTTCATACAAAGCCCCTCATCGTATTATAGGAGGGTTCCTTTATTCCAAAGGTAAATGTCGAAAACTCTCTCGTGAAACCAGGTATTATTTGATATTTTCCTAATATATTCTTTTGTCCCGACCTCTTGATTTACTGCATACTTATTCATATCTGCTAATTTGGAACATACATCAACGATTTCTTTCTGGTTGGCTTTGAATTCTTCGCGCCATCTTTTATAATAAGCGTCCAAGTCATCGCTTTTTGTACCTAATGCAATCCTTACCTGGGAATCATATATTAGGATTGGTTGCTTAATTTTTATCCAAAGAAATTTAGTTGTGAGCGATAGAAGACTTTTGTTTCCATATTTTTCAGAAAGCCTTCCTTCAATTTCACGTATTTCTTTAACAGTGTCATTTTCAAATTGGCTGGGTTTTAGAGGGTCTATAATATCCAAAACTGGTTCGTACCTAATAAGCCCTTTCTCATATTTGGAATCCAAATTTCTCGCAACCTTATAGAAGCCACCTGCACTTTTTAATGCGGCCAGCTTTTCGCTCTTATCACCATTGGCTAATGCCTGACAGTAACCCCTGTCATTGGTGAACCACTGATTCAGATACTCGAGCGAGCAATATTCAAAAGTTTTGGTGGCCATGCCCTTTATTCCTCCCAACGTGTCAAAATAGCGCGCGATCCCGCGCCCCTAAGAACTCCCATCCTTCCGCTTGGAAGGATGGACACGCGTGGCAATGTACATAGAGAGCATACCCAATAGAAAACCGCCGAAGACCTGGAGAATCGGACGGCCAGGGCTACTGCCATGGAGAAAGTAGCCAACCGCGAAGATCACCGCCCACACAATCAGAACGCCGATTACATACGCGGTGAGCGAGTTCAAGGATTTCATTGTCCCTCCCTAGCGGTTACAGGCAAGGGAAAATTGCATACAAGAGCTTATTGCGCGTGCTTCAGATGTTCCAGAACTCATAGGGCGGGCTGTGCCCGCCGAATCTTGGCGGCCACAGGCCGCGCTAAAGTCAAAAGTAAAAAGGCAATAAAAAGCAAAAACCAAAATCACAGAATTTTTTCTTTTTTACTTTTTCTTTTTTACTTTTGCCTTGTTTTTATTGCCCCTGCTTCAGATACTCCAGGGCGGCTTCCAGGGTCGCCAGGAGATGGTGAACCGGCTCGCACTCCAGGCAGTTGACGATATTGTCCCGGCCCCGGGAGGTGAAGACGGTTTCCCGGGTTCCGGCGCACTTGGGGCAATTTTCCGCAGCCAGCTGCAGTTCCTTAACCAGTTTGCTGAGGGTCAGGTAATCGATATCCATTGCCTTATCCTTATTTTTGGTTTCCAGGCCGGACCTGGTTTTTTTGGGGCAATTATATATTTGACTCCCTATTCCGTCTCTGCCGTAGGGGCGGCGTCTCGCCGCCCTGGGCGGGGAAACCCCGTCCCTACAACAGATAATTCGCCGGGAAGGTAGATTTATAATCCCCTCTTATGGAAGAAATTCCCGCACTAGAAGTCCAGGGCGCCGCTGAAACCCGGCGCCACCGGCCCCATCAGGGTGGCCGCCCATTTTTCCGGGCGGAACAGCTCCCGGGCCAGTTCCTGAATTTCAGCCGCGCTGACCCTCATCAGGCCGGCGACGATCTCCTCCAAAGGGATATAGTGGCCGAAATGGATCTCGTTCCTGGCCAGCCGCATCATCATGTGGTCCACGTCTTCAGCGCCCAGATAGATGGATCCCCTGAGATAATCCCGGGCCGCCTGCACTTCCGCCTCCGGCACCGCGGCCTCTTTTAGCCCCTTTAATTCCGGGGCGACGGCATCCAACAGGGCCTCCAGCTTTGCCGGGCTAACCCCCGCCGAGATGCCCAGCAGCCCGGTGTCGTGGAAGAAGCTGAGAAACGAGAAAATGGAATAAGCCAGTCCCAACTGTTCCCGGATCACCTGGAAGAGGCGGGAACTCATATTGCCCCCCAGGATCAACTGGAGCAGGGTGGCGGCAAAGCGGCGCGAGTCGCCGGCGGCGACGCCTTGGGTGCCGAAACAGAGGTATACCTGCTCCAGGTCCCGGTGGACGGCGTTGACTCCGGGATGGTGGCTGGCGGCGGAGCGACTCCGGACGGGGTGGCCATTGGCAAATTTCTCAAAATGGCGGGCCACCAAATTCTCCAGGTCCTCGTGCCGCACCCGGCCCGCGGCGGCCACCACCGTTTCCTCCGGGCGATAACTGGCCTGCCGGTAGGCCAGCAGCTCTTCCCGGTTCACCCCGGCGATGTGCCCGGCCTCCCCCAGGATGGGCCGGCCCAGCGGGGTATCACCCCAAAAATGGCGGCTGAAGGCAATCTGCACCTGGTCTTCCGGGTTGTCGTCCTGAGCGCAGATCTCCTCCAGAATGACCTGGCGCTCGCGATCCAGGTCCTGGGAGGAGTAAAGAGGGTTTAGAAACAGGTCGCCCAGCAGATCAACCAGCCGGTCCAGATGCTCCGCCAACACCCTGCCGTGAAAGCAGGTCTGCTCTTTACTGGTGAAGGCGTTGCAGGAGCCTCCGATCTGGTCGATCTCCCGGGCGATCTCCAAGGCGGTGCGGCTGGGGGTGCCTTTGAAGGCCATGTGCTCCAGGAAATGGCTGAGACCGTTCTCTTCCAGGGTCTCGTCCCTGGAGCCCGCGTTGAGCCACACCCCCACGGCCACCGAATGGAAGTGGGGCAATTCCTCGGAAACGACCCGCAGGCCGTTAGTCAAAACGCTTTTTCGGTACATGGCCGCGTGGTGGTCTTCTATCCCTCTCCGGTTCAGGAGTATAGCCCTCCGGCACCGGCAGCAGGGCCTTGCGGGACAGGCGAATCTTGCCCTGGCGGTCGACGTCCAGGACCTTGACATCCAACTCATCGCCTTCCTTGAGGACGTCGGTGACGGCCTTCACCCGCTCGTAGGCCAGTTCCGAAATATGCACCAGACCGTCGGTGCCCGGGATGATCTCCACAAAGGCGCCGAAGTCCATAATCTTCTTCACCTTGCCGTGATAGACCTGGCCGATCTCCGCCTCGGCGGTAATCTCCTTGATGAGGCGGATGGCTTCGTCGGCGGCCTTCTGGTCCGGAGAGGAGATGTGGATGCGGCCGTCGTCTTCGACGTCCATCTTCACCCCGGTGGCCGCCACGATCTGCTTGATCATCTTGCCGCCGGGTCCGATGACATCCCGAATCTTGTCGGGGTTGATGCTGATGACAATGATCTTGGGAGCATGCTCCTTGAGTTCGGGGGAGGGAGCATCAATGATCTTCCCCATTTCTCCCAGTATATGCAGCCGGGCCTCCCGGGCCTGGGTCAGGGCCTGGCCCATGATCTCCCGGGTGAGGCCGGTCATCTTGATGTCCATTTGCAGCGCGGTGATGCCTGCCGCGGTGCCGGCCACCTTGAAGTCCATGTCCCCCAGGGAGTCTTCATCCCCCAGGATGTCCGAGAGCACCGCTACCCGGTCCTCTTCCTTGATGAGGCCCATGGCCACCCCCGCCACCGCGCTCTTGATTGGCACTCCGGCGTCCATCAGGGCCATGGAGGCGCCGCAGACCGTGGCCATGGAGGAGGAGCCATTGGACGAAAGGATCTCGGAGACGATGCGGATGGTATAGGGGAATTCTTCCGCCGACGGCAATACCTGGGAGATGGCCCGCTCCGCCAGAGCGCCGTGGCCGATTTCCCGGCGTCCCGGGCCCCGCAAAGGCCGGGTCTCACCCACCGAATAGGGCGGAAAATTATAGTGCAGCATGAAGGATTTAAAGGTTTCTCCCACCAGCGTCTCGATCTTCTGCTCATCGGACGGGGTGCCCAAGGTGGTCACTGCCAGGGCCTGGGTCTCCCCCCGGGTGAAGATAGCCGAGCCATGGGTGCGGCTCAACATGCCGACTTCGCCGCTGATCTCCCGGACCTGGCTGAAGCTGCGGCCATCGATGCGCCGCTGCCGGTCCAGCACCATCTTCCGCACCACCCGCTTCTGGGTCTCCTTGAACAGATTGGCCACCAGCTTCTCTTTTCCCAGGGCCTCCTCTCCCAGTTCGGCCAATACGTCTTTGTAGGCCTGCGACGTGGCCTGGTTGCGGGCTTTCTTCTCCAGCGGCTTCACCGCCTCCAGGATTCGATCCCGGGCCAGGGTCGCCACTTTATCCGCCAGGTCGCCATAATCCGGGGCTTCCGGGGGGAGCCGCTTGGGCACGCCGATTTCGCTGCGCATCCGGGTAATCAACTCCAGGATTGGCTTAAGCTGCTCCTGGGCGTAAAACAGGGCTTCCAAGACCTCGTCTTCCGAGATCATCCCGGCTCCGGCCTCCACCATCACCAATCCTTGCGGCGCTCCGGCGACGATGAGGTTGAGGGAGCTTTCCTTCAGTTGCGAGTTGGTGGGGTTGACCACCAGTTGGCCCCCGATCTTCCCCACCCGCACCGCGGCCACCGGGCCCTGGAAGGGGATGTCCGAGATTTCCAGGGCTGCCGCCGCCCCGTTCAGGGCGACGATGTCCGGGTCGATTTCCACATCGCCGGACAACACCGTGGCAATGATCTGGATCTCGTTTTTCAGTCCCTTGGGAAACAAGGGCCGCAAAGGCCGGTCGATGAATCGGGAAGTGAGAGTCTCCTTCTCGCTGGGGCGGCCGATCTCGCGGCGGAAGAAGCCTCCGGGAACCCGCCCGGCGGCATAGGCCTTCTCCAGGTAATCGACGGTCAGGGGTAAAAAGTCGATGCCCTCGCGGGTATCTTCCGAGATGACCGCCGCCACCAGAACCGTGCTCTCCCCGTATCTAACCAAAACGGAGCCGCTGGCCTGCTGGGCCAGGCGTCCCGTTTCGAAGCTGAGGTCGCGACCTCCAATTTCCACCTTAAATGTTTTGGGCATAGCTGTCAGATGAGCCTCCTATTTTCTCAACCCCAATTGGTCAATCAGGGTCCGGTAACGTTCGATATCCTTATTTTTCAAGTAGTTCAGGAGGCGCCGGCGCTGGCCCACCAGCTTGATCAACCCCCGACGGGAGTGATGATCCTTGGCGTGCGTCTTGAAATGGTCCGTCAGGTAAGTGATCCGCTCGCTCAAGATGGCTACCTGCACCTCCGGAGAGCCGGTATCGGATTGGTGCAGCCGATAGCGGTCAATGATCTCCTGCTTCTGGTCAGTTGTTAAGCTCACATCTTCCTCCTTTTTAGCGGTCAGCCTTCAGCAGTCAGCGCTCAGCCCAAGGATTGCAGGATGATTCCTCAACCTGAGTTCCTCTAAAAACCCAAAATGCCCAAGGCGACCTTGATTATCCGAATGGTTTTCCCAGCAGCAGCTAAGCTGCCAGGTTGGCACCTCATAAATTTTTCCTCTCGCCTGAAACGATCCCGGCGCCGCCGGTCCCTCCTCCGTCCTGATCCCTGGCTGCTCCCTCCGGGATGGCGGCAAACACCCTGATGGGCGCCAATACCACCCCGGCGCCCCGAAGCCGAACCCTGGCCAACGCCAGCAACTGGCCAAAGCCCAGGATTTGCACCAACTCCTCCGGGGTGAAATCTCCAGGCGGCCGGATGATCTCCTGCCCCTGGCGCAATTTGGCGGCCTCCCCGGGGCTGGCGGCAACCTGCCGGACTCCCGGCAGACAACTGCTCAAGGGAATAATCCGCGCCAGAAGCATCTCCGCCAGCGCGGGGGGGGCCTCCCGACCGGCGGCCGCGGCTTCTTCCAGGGCGGCCAGCGAGAGCGCCGCCTCCACCTGAAAAGCCCCAACCTGCAAGCGCCGCAAGGCTTCCAGATGGGCGCCGCAACCCAGCATCTCCCCCAAATCGGAGGCCAGGGTGCGAATGTAGGTACCCTGGGAGCACTCCACCATAAAAGTGACCCGGTCCATCTCCATCTTCTCCACCTCCAGGCGGTGGATAGTCACCGCCCGGGGCGGCAACTCCACCGTCTCTCCCCGCCGGGCCAGACGGTAAAGGCGCTCCCCTTTATAGTGGAGGGCCGAGTACATGGGGGGCGTCTGGAAGATCTCGCCCACCAGAGTGGCGGCCAGCCGCTTAACCTCCTCCGGCTCTGGCAGCTTCTCCGTCCGTGACACCACCTGCCCGGTGAGGTCCTGGGTGTCGGTGGCCTCCCCCAACCTCAGGGTGGCCCGGTAGCTCTTGGGCCCCGGCAGCAAATAAGGCGCCAGCTTGGTGGCCTCCCCCAGACAAAGAGGCAGGAGCCCGGTGGCGAATGGGTCCAGGGTGCCCAGATGGCCAATCTTCCGCAAATTCAGCGCCCGTCGCGTCCGGCGGACCACCTCGAAGGAGGTGATTCCTTCCGGTTTATCGATGAGCAGGATGCCGGAGATCATATGAATATCTTAATCTTTAATAATTTCTTTTATTTGGGTCTCGAAAATGAATAATTTATTTTGGATAATGTCCCAAATAATTTCAAGATCGACATTGCTGTAATCATGTATAATAATGTTGCGCAACCCAATAATTCTCGACCACTGAATACCAGGATATTTATTTTTAATGGACCCAGGAATTCTATTAGCAGCTTCTCCGATTAGTCCTAAATTACGGTTTATCGCATCAATAGTCCTTTGATCACCACAAAAGTCTTCATATGAGAATCCTTTGATATAAAGGCGAATCTTTCCAATAGACTCAAGAATATCATCTATATAGACCCTATAATCCTTGGGCATAGATCGTTTCTTTTAATATCGGTCCCCGCAAGCGAGGTTTAAGGGCATCTTTCACGACTAAATCAACCTTACACCTGAATAATTGCTCCAAGAATTCCTTTAAGTCCATGTAGGCATCGAATGTCTTAGGCTCCATCTCCACCAGGAAATCCAAATCACTAGTTTCCGTGGCCTCGCTCCTGGCGGCGGAACCGAACAGGCCCAGCCGGCGAACCCCGAAGCCTTTTATCTCTTCGCGATGAGATTCAATTACCTTGAGGATTTGCTCCGGGCCTCTTTTCATAATGCTTTTCCTTCCAGAGGGATAAGCGTCAATTCATTCCTTCGACGGTTCCCCGGTTTTTGGGGAAATCCCCGCTTCCCGAAACAATTTCTCCAGCCGGGCCGCCTCATCCGGACCCGGATCAGGCAAAAAAATGATTTCCGGCAGCAGGCGGAAAAGGTTCTCCCGGGCCACCTCCTGCTTGATGAACCCCAGGGCCCGGTCCAGGGCCCGGCGCAACCCCTCGGGGTCGACCTCGGGTCGGGCCGCGTAATAGACCCGAGCCTGCTTCAAATCCGGGCTCATCTCCACCCGGGTCAGGGTGAGTTCCCGAAGCCGGGGATCGGCGCACTTGTAAAGCAAAATCAGGGCCAGACGCTCCCGCAACAGTTCCGCCGCCCGACGGGAGCGGCCGCTGGCAAGGCGCGCCGGCATCGTTCACTCATCCTTCAGGTAGCAGAGTTCCATCTGGCTATCGATGATCTCCACTACGTACTGGTTCTCAATGAATTTCATGATCTGCTGTATCCGGGCCTCCAGCAGTTGGGGATCGTTGCCCACCAGGGCCACCCCGACCTGGGCCTTGCGCCAGAGGTCGTTGTCTCCCACTTCCGCCATGGCCGCGTCAAACTTATGCCGGGCCTTTTCGATGAGGCTCCTCACCACCTTGCGCTTGCCCTTTAAAGAGTCATTCTCCGGGATGATCAAGGTGAGAAGGGCCGCGGCGACGATCATGAGTACCTCCCTGAACCGCTAAGGATCACGGGCTAAAGGCCTGTGCCCCTGAGCCGGGTCCCCTACCCTATTCCTCTTTCTGGCCCCGGTTGGGCAGGCTTTCCAGGACGGCCTTCACTTTCTCCTGGACATAGGCCTCGATAACGTCCCCCACCTTAAAGTCCTCAAAGCGGTCGATGCCGATGCCGCATTCGTAGCCCGCCTGGACCTCCTTGACGTCTTCCTTAAAGCGCTTCAAGGAATTGATCCGGCCGCCTTCGGTGACCGGCTTGCCGCCCCGCAGCACCCGGGCCAGGGCGTTCCGTTCCACCGTTCCCTCGAGGACCATGCAGCCGGCTACGACCCCGATCTTACTGACGGCAAAGACCTGGCGCACTTCGGCCCGGCCCAGGACCTTTTCTTCGACCACGGGCTCCAGCAGGCCTTCCAGGGCGTCATGAATATCCTGGAGCAGGGAGTAAATCACTTCATAGTAGCGCACGTCCACCTGCTCCGCCTCTGCCAGGGCGATGGCCTTGGGGTTGGCCCGGACGTTGAAGCCCACCACGATGGCATCGGAGGCGGAAGCCAACATAATGTCGCTTTCGGTGATTTCCCCCATGCCGGTGTGGATCAGGTTGACCTTGATCTCACTGGAGCCCAGTTCCGAGAGGGCCTTGGCCAGGGCTTCGATGGAGCCGTGGACATCGGCCTTGAGCACCATCCTGAGATCCTTGACCGCCCCGTCCTTCACCTGCTGGTAGAGCTTCTCCAGGGTCACGCGGCTGATGCGGGCCAAGGTGGCCTCCCGCTGTTTCTGCTGGCGCATCATGGCAATCTGCTTGGCCTTGCGCTCGTCCTCCAGAGCCACGAACTCGTCGCCGGCGTCGGCGATGCCATTGAACCCCTGAACCTCTACCGGCAGTCCCGGAGTCGCCTCATCCAGCTTGAGGCCCCGGTCGTCAAACATGGCCCGCACCCGGCCGTACTGGGAACCGCAGACAAAGTAGTCGCCCACCTTCAGGGTGCCTTGCAGCACCAGGACGGTGCCCACCGGCCCCCGGCCCTTGTCCAGCCGGGATTCGATGATGCGGCCGGAAGCCGGCGCCTCCGGAGAGGCATTGAGGTCCAGAATTTCCGCTTGCAGCAGAATCTTCTCCAGCAACTCCTGGATGCCGATACCTTTCTTGGCGGAGACCTCGGCAAACAGGACATCGCCGCCCCATTCCTCGGAAACCACCCCATGGTTCCCCAACTCCCGCTTGACCCGCTCGGCGTTGGCATTGGTCTTGTCAATCTTGTTGACAGCCACCACTAAGGGCACGCCTGCGGCCTTGGCATGGTTGATGGCCTCCACGGTCTGTTCCATGACGCCGTCGTCCGCGGCCACCACCAGGACCACCAGGTCGGTGACCTTAGCGCCCCGGGCCCGCATGGCGGTGAAGGCCTCGTGGCCCGGCGTGTCCAGGAAGACTACCTCGCCCTGGCCCTCGGGGAGCCTCACATGGTAGGCGCCGATGTGCTGGGTGATACCCCCGGCTTCTGCTTCGGTGACCCGGGTCTGACGAATGACATCCAGCAGCGAGGTCTTGCCGTGGTCCACGTGCCCCATGATGGTGACCACCGGCGGCCGCGGCTTGCTCGCCCCTTCCTGGCGCGGCGCCACGGCCAGCAGGTCCTCTTCCTGCATGGAGGCGTGTTCCACTTCGTAACCGAATTCGCCGGCCACGATCACTGCGGAATCGTAGTCTACGGCATAGTTGATGGTGGCCATAACCCCCATCTGCAAAAGCTGCTTGATGATTTCGCTGCCTTTGATGCCCATGCGTTTGGCCAGTTCGCCCACGGTGATGGATTCCCCCACCTTGATGCGGCGTTTGATGGCTTTAGGCACAGTGAGTTCGGCCCGGCTAACTTTCTTAATGGCCTTTTTCATGCCGCGGCGTCGGGGGCCGCGGCCTTCGCCTTCGGCGACGCTGTAGAGGTCCGCCCGTTCCCGTACTTCGCGCTTCTTCAGCGGCTTGGCCTCTCTGGCGTCTGGAGTTCCAGGGCGTCTGCTCTTCCTCTTACCCTTGATTTCTTTCTTCTCTTCGGGCAACCCGGGCTTGACCGCGCCGGGGAGCGCCGGGGCCATGTCGGCGCCAGGCCTGGCTGCTCCGGGGCCGGGCCTGCCCGCGGCGGTCCGCGGCCGCCCCTCCCCCCGGGGACCCTCTTTGGAGGTCGGCGGTGAAGGCGGCGCCGGTTTTTCGCTGGGCAGACTGATAATCCGGGCGGGAACCTCCTTCTTCCTGGCTTTGCCGCGCTGGCGCTTCAGGGCGGTTCCGGAGTCGGCCGTCGAGGCCTGGCCCGCCGCCCCCTTAGGCGCCACGGCTGCGGCCGCGGCCGCGGGGGCGGGCTTGGCTTCCTCAGGGGTCGCAAGAGTTTCCTCCGCGCCTTTCTCTTTTTGGGGTAAGGCTACGATCCGGGCCATTTCTTTGGGCTTAGGCGCCTTGACCTCCTCCGGGGGCGCAGCGGCCGGCGCCTCTTCGACCTGGGGCTCCGGCTCCGGGGCCGGCGCCGCTATCGGCGCCGCAGCCACCCGCCGGCGCCGCTTGACATTGTCCCCGACCCGCAGTTCTTCCATCTGCGTGGTGGCGGCGCTGAGGACTTGCCGCGCCCGAGCCACCGTCGCCTCATCCAGGGAACTGAGATAGGTGATATGCTCCTGCAGCCCCAAATCGTCCTTCAGGCGCTGAATAAGCTCCTTGACGTCCAGCTTTAGTTCTTTTGCCAAATTGGCAATCCTGATCTTCGCCATATACCTAACCATTCCCCCGAAACTGATTTCGTTGCCCGCGCTTCAGACCGACTTTTATCCTTCCTGGACTTCCTGGGGAGCGGCTTCCTCGCCGGTCTCCTCCTCGGCCGCGCCTCGCACCATTTCCTGGGCTGAGACAATCAGGGCCCCGGCTTTTTTCTCGCTCAGGCCGGTGCCCTGTATCAATTCTTCCAAATTCGTTTCCGCCACTTCCCTGGCCGAGTTATAACCGCCCTCATGCAGCAGATTGGCGGTAATCTCCCCTACCCCGGGAATCCGCAGCAAAGAGAGATAGCCATCCTTCAGGGACTTTGAGTACTTGGACTCGCTCTTGACGTCGATCTTCCAACCCACCAGCCGGGAAGCCAGCCGCACATTCTGACCCCGTTTGCCGATAGCCAGGGACAGCTGGTCGTCCGGGACGATGACCTCCATCGACTGGGTAACCTGGTTTAAGATGATGCGGCTCACCTGAGCCGGTGACAAGGCACTGGTGGCGAACTTGGCCGGGTCCGGATGCCAGGGAATGATGTCGATCTTCTCACCCCGCAGCTCCTGGACGATGTTTTGAACCCGGGAACCGCGCATGCCCACACAGGCGCCCACCGGGTCAACGTCGGATTCCCGGGAGGCCACCGCGATCTTGGCGCGGCTTCCCGGTTCCCGGGCGCACCCCAACACCTGGACGATCCCTTCGGAAATCTCCGGGACCTCGGCGTCGAAGAGAGCTATCAGAAATTGCGGGTGGGTGCGGGAAAGGATGACCTGGGGCCCCCGGGTCTGCCTTTTCACATCCAGGAGAAAGGTGCGAATGCGTTCGCCTTTATGGTACATCTCCCGGGGCACTTGCTCCGATGGGGGCAACAGGGCCTCGGTGCGCCCCAGATTGACGATAATGCCCTCGGGGTCCACCCGCTGCACGATACCGTTGATGATCTCGCCCTTGCGGTCTTTGAAATCCTCAAAAACCAGGTCCCGCTCCGCGTCCTTCATGCGTTGCATGATCACCTGTTTCGCCGACTGGGCGGCGATCCTACCGAAGGCCGAGGCGTCCATCTTGATCCCCAGGCTGTCCCCTACATCGCATTCCGGATCCAATTCCCGGCCTTCGGCCACGGAAATTTGGGCGTTTGGGTCCTCCACCTCGTTCACCACCTCTTTGTATTGAAAGACCTCGATCATTCCGGTGTCATCATTGTATTCCACCTCGATCTCCAGGCGGGGCCCGAACTTCTTCTTGGCCGCGGAACGGATGGCATCCTTGATGGCGCTGATCAACACCTCTTTGTCGATGCCTTTATCGCGACTGACTTGATCGATGATCCGTTTTAATTCCAGGTTCATTTGAGGTGCTAGCCCTCCTTGCGATGATTTTTCAGGTCCAGATCCAGCCGGGCCTTGGCGATTTCCGGTAAGGGGATGCAACAGGTCTCCTCCCCCATCCGCAGGCAAACCGAGTCCCCCTCCATTCCCAGGAGGATGCCCCGGTGCACCTGGCGGCCCTCCCAGAGGTGGTGGGTAGTGAGGCGCACCAGCCGCCCTGAGTAACGCCGGTAATCCTCCGGCCTTCTAAGCGGCCGGGTCAGGCCCGGGGAAGAGACCTCAAGGTGGTAGGACCCGGGGATAACGTCGTGAACCTCCAGCAGTCCTCCCGCTACCCGGCTGACCCGGGTCAAGACCTCAAGGGAGATGCCGCCGGGCTGGTCCAGAAACAGGCGCAGGGTGGACCGGCCCCGGCGCGGCCGGGCAAATTCCAGGTCCACCAGCTCCACTCCCTGGGCCTCAAGGAGCGGCGCCAGCAGCTCCTTCACCCGATTGACGATCTCTTCCTTTGTTTGCATATTAAATTATTTGAACTAAATTGATCACTTATGGCCACGCACCCGAGTTTCGGGTTTTCCGACTCTAATGCTGGAAGAACATGATCAGGATGCGGATTCCCACCAGCCCCAGGGCCAGCGCCAGGCTGCGGACAATCCAGGTTCCACGTATACGGTTGGATAGTTGCGCCCCGATGGGCGCCCCCAACAAAACCCCAACCGCCAGGCACAGGGTATGCCTAATTATCCCCGTCACATGAAACGAACCATCCCAGAGATGCACCCCCGTTCCGGTGCAGGCCATGATGGCCAGAACGAAATGGGACGTTGCCGTGGCGATGTGCACCGGAAAATCCAAGAAGTAAATCAGGACCGGCACGTGGATGATGCCGCCGCCGATCCCCAGAAAACTGGAGAGGTAGCCCACCAGAAAGCTGATGCCTACGCCCACGTAAATATTGAAAGTGTAATAATGTCTCTCTCCTTCCGACGAGGTCACTATGCGCCAGGTGTGGCCGCGGTGGGTGTGCAGTTCCGAGCGGGGTTTGACTGCCGGGCGGAGTACCAGAAAGACGGCCACGGCTATTAAAAGGATCCCAAAGATGCCGTTGAACAGGTGCCGGGGCACCAGGGCGGTGTTAAGCGCCCCGATGACCGACCCTGGGATGGTGGCCGCGGCGAAAATCAGACCCGACTTATAGTCTATCCGCCCCATAAAGGCATAGGATTGGGAGCCGGCCAGGGCGTTGAAAAAGACCACCGCCAGGGATATGGCCGTAAGTGTGTTAGGGCTTGCCTGGGGATAGATCAGCAGGAGTATCGGCATCAAGACAAAGCCGCCCCCGGCGCCGATAAGGGTGCCGAAAAGTCCCACCGCCACTCCCAGTCCGATGAGCCAAAAATATTCAGCTGGCGTGAATGGTCCCATTTACCGCCCTCACTTGCCCATTGCCGTCATAAAAAAAGTGGGCCTGTAGCCCACTTCCGGGAAATTCCAAGACATTGTTTAATCTCGGGGCGCCCCAGAGCAACTACTCAACTCCGCCCTCAAAGTAAGCCGGCCATCCTGCCCCTTGCTGCCGGCCACCTCGATGGGGGAAGCGGGTACCGCCGGCAAAACGACAAGACCCCATAGGCCCTATCGGTTCCCGGACTGGAGCGGGCAACGGGATTCGAACCCGCGACACCAAGCTTGGGAAGCTTGTACTCTACCAGCTGAGCTATGCCCGCTCAAAATGTATTTTTATTAAATTTACTGGAAGAAGTCAAGGGTGTTGTGCTTAAGCTGGCGCCAGCCGCCTCTGCGGCCGCGGTATTTTCAGGTCTCGGGTGCAGCCGCAACATCCGCTGCTTCTCTTTCCACACCTTAATTTAGAAACTTATCAGCTTGCTTGACAAGAAATTTAAAGTGCGAATGTGTTGCATACGGGAGGGCCCACATGAAAAGATTCGCCCTGATGATGTTGCTGGCCCTGGCCTTAACACTTACTGCGAGTGGCTGCAGGTTGGACATATTTTGAGGCTTATAAATTTAAAGAATTTCCCGGGCTGCGGCTATATCAGCGTGGATCTGGGCGGCCAGGGCCTCAACCGAGGGGAAACGCCGCTCTTCCCGCAGCCGGGCCACGAAATCGACTCCCAGGTCCTCGCCGTACAGGTCTCCGTCAAAATCCAACAGGTGCACTTCCAGGGAGGAGGCAGAGCCGTCGAAGGTGGGACAGGTGCCGATGTTAGCCGCACCGGGCAGGATTGATGCGCCCCGGCGCACCCGCACCGCGTAGATGCCCGAGGCCGGCAGCAGTTCGTTCCGTGACCGGATATTGGCGGTGGGCACTCCCAGCAGTTTGGCCCCCCGGCCCTTACCCCGGACCACCTGGCCCTCCATCCCGTAGGGACGTCCCAGGAGGCGGCGGGCTTCCTCCACCTTCCCCAGGCGCAGCAGCGCCCGGATCAGCGAGCTGCTCACCACCGCCTCGTCACTCTCCACGGCCCACACCACCTGGACCGTGAACCCGCAAACCTGGCCCATCTCTCTCAAGAGGTCGACATTGCCTTCCCGGCCTCGCCCGAAGCAGTAGTCATGGCCGATCACCACTTCCCGCGCCCTCAAGCGCTCACAAAAATAGCGGCTGACAAAGTCCCGGGCCGAAAGTCTGGCAAATTCCCGGGTAAAGGGTAGGACTACCACCGCGTCCAGTCCGCAGCCCTTGAGGAGTTCCAGTTTCTGGTGTGGGGTGGTGAGCAAAGGCAGCTCCATCTCCGGCCGCAGCAGCTTCAGGGGATGCGGGTCGAAGGTGACGGCCACCGCCTGGCCGCCCAATTCCCGAGCCCGCCGGCACACCCGGCCCAGGATGGCCCGGTGTCCCAGGTGGACCCCGTCGAAATTGCCAATGGTGACCACCGTGGGCCCAAGGGGCGATTCCCCCGGAGGGAGATCATCAAGGACCCTCACCTAGGCCTCCTCTGGACTGGGTTTCGTTTCAATTCTGCCTTGGATAGTGGCACAGGCTTCCAGTCTTTGTCCGAATTTGGAGGGCGGGCTGGGCCCGCCGCATATTGGCGGCCACAGGCCGCCCTGAGTGGGAGCGAACCACCTTGACAAGCCTAATAAGTTATCATAAATTAATTATTTGAAAAACGCCAGGCAGGAGCCGGGCATCAGGCCGAAGTGGCGGAACTGGTAGACGCGCTGGGTTCAGGGTCCAGTGGGGGTTTCCCCGTCGGGGTTCAAATCCCCGCTTCGGCACCAGTTGATTAAATGAGGCGTAATCCTATGTGGTTACGCCTTTTCTATTTGGGCCGATTCCGGATATTGTTGTGAATCGAACCGGTTCACCATCCCCAGATTGCTGGACGGAACTGGAGAATTTTCGCCGCCGGAAAGCAAACCCCTGTACGGACTCTTACCCCCCAGCCGCCAATCACCCGTCGCAGATATTTACGCCGGAGGCGCCCGCGGGCGCCCACGACAGCGGCACCTCGATGACCGAAAATCTTGACTATTATCAGAGTAATAATTACCTAAAAGCATTATCTCCGAGAATGGCGGCTGTCTTTTTGTTTTGTTGCTTCCTATCCCAACCGATTGGTCAGGGGGGGAAATATTTCCGGGTAAAAAGCGATGAACGACGTCAAAGAAAAGATTCCTGCGGCTCTCCTGGAACTCGTGGAAAAACTGGCTGAGAACACCCATAAGGCCTGGGCTGCACAACGCCTGGCGGAAGGGTGGCGCTATGGACCGGAACGGAATGACCGGAAAAAGGAACATCCGTGCCTGGTTCCTTATCAAGACCTGCCGGAATCGGAGAAGGAATATGACCGGAAAACCTCTCTGGTCACCCTTCAGACTATTCTCGGCTGGGGATACCGCATAGAACCGCCCTCCCCTAAGGGAGCCGGAAGGAAAGGGAAAAGGCGCGGCCCTGACCAATAGCGTTGGGGATCGTCCTTACCGGGGAGTCTAATTACGAGCGGGGTTCCCCCGAAAGGACAAGGTTGATCTATCCGGTTCCGGCGCACCCGGACAAGGTAATTCCAGAACCATCTTTAGGAACTAGCTTCTAAAAACTTCCTGGAGTAAGTGCCGATGGCCCACGATGTCTTTATCAGTTATTCCCATGAGGATCAAACAACCGCCAATGGCATGGTGGCCACCCTGGAAAGCCATGGGATACGCTGCTGGATTGATTATCGCGATGCCCTTCCGGGCATGGACTATGAGGAAGCTATTATTGATGCCATTGACGAGGCCAAGGCCCTGGTCTTGATCTTCTCGTCCCATTCCAATGCATCGGTCCACATCAAACGGGAAGTGGAACGGGCGGTTTCTCTGGGCTTGTCGGTGCTCAATTTTCGTACCGAGGATATTGCCCCAAGCAAAACTTTGGAGTACTTGATCAGCACCCCGCACTGGCTTGATGCCATGAACCCGCCACTCGAGGACCATCTGACCCGCCTGGCAGATACCCTAACTGTTCTTTTGGCCAAAAAAGGAAAGAAAATCCGCCATAAAAAGGGAGGAAAAAGGGACGGGGGGGGCGGCGGCGGGGGCGAGGGCGGGGGCGGCGGTTTTTCGCGACGGATTTTATTGTTTTCGCTCATCGCATCTCTTGCCGGGGTGGTTTTAGCAATAGTAATCTGGTGGCATTTTTTCCCAAAGCCCAATCCTCAAATCACCTCCACCCAAAAATTCTTTTCCTCCACAGAAAGTACCCTTCCCCCTGAGAATGAACGGGTTTATAAGGACCGTTTCCAGGTCCCGGCGTCCAAATGTATTATCTGGTGTGAGGTAAATCTGACTTATCCAAAGACCCCCGCCCCAGTTAGCGAACCCATAGAAAGCACCTGGTACGGACCCAAGGGTAACGTCCTAGATAACTCCACCACGAAACACACCTTTAAGGCGGGTTCGGATAATGCTCAAATTATTTTAAAGGGTATTGACATCAAGAATAAGGAGCCAGGAACTTACCACGTAGTTACGAAAATCGGTGGACAAGAAGTGGTCACTCCGTTTCAACTGGTGGAAGCAGGTGTAAAAAGAGAGACCCTGCCCGCCAATGTGCTTTTCGAGGATAAGTTTACCACCCTGGATCCCTCCTGGGGGGCTCCCGGCGCCAATATAAGCGCCAAGGACGGGAAGCTCATCATCACCGTCGACAAGGACATGTCTGAGATTCACCTGAACCAGGCTTTCTTGCCCAACGACATGGAGGCCAGCTACAGCGTCACCTTTTTTAAGGCTGGCGACCCCACCTATGGAAGCGGCCTGGTCTTTTGGGCCAAGAACTACGACGACTATTATGCCTTCCTGACTAAGCCCCTCGGCCAGTTTTCGGTCCTTCATTATATCAGCGGCCGCGAGCTGTGGCCCATCGCCTGGCGCCCGGATGACAATCTCAAGAAGGGGGAAGGGGCCGAGAACCAATTCAAATTGGTAGCCAAAGGCAACCAGTTTACGATTTTTATAAACGGGATAGAGATTCTCAGCTTTCCCGGCCACCCGCCGGCAGGCGGCAGCCACATCGGATTTGAAGTGGATTCGGGACCGCAGGGGCAAAATTCTGTGGCCTTTTCCAATTTTCGGGTGGTGCAGCCCTAAAGGTCACGCGGCACCTGCGGCTGACCATCAGGGCGCCGGGAGCCGGGGCCCATCGGGAAGGTCCGCTCCCTTGCGCCTCCTTAAAGGCTCCTTTGAGGCGGCAGACCTGGCCCATACTGATCATGCCTGGTATGGAGACATCGGCAACAAGGTCTCACCAGCGCCTACCACGGCCGGGCACATAAAAGGAAACCTAGACTGATGGAAGTAATAGGGAAAGATCGATGGAGAGATAGGATCAGGGCTATCTGGAGAAGAAGCCTGCGCTCTTTCATGCAAGATTTTTTATTGTTGGTGATATTGGCTTTAAGTTTATATCTAATTATTCGCGAAATAATCATTTTTTTCAAAATACCTATTTCTTTCAAAATATATAAAATAAATATTCATTATTCCCAGGAATCTAAGAATGGGTTTTGGATAGCTGACTGGAAGTTTTGGGTAGCAATTCGGGACCTAATATGGGACTTAGGTGTAATCGTTGGCATACCAAAGTTATGTCTAACATTATTCCAGCCACAAATCCAGTGGTTAAAATTAAAATTAACCAATGACCACATTGTTGTCTGCGGAACGGGCCATAAAGCCTCATTATGCGCCAGGTCTTTTCATGAAGATAATTATAAGGTGGTTCTTATATCAAATGATAAAAATACCAGCAGCCTGGAGCAAATTCGAGAACTCGGCATCCTGGTTTTAAGGGGCGATCCCACTGACAGAGAACTATTACAAAGGGCGCGGGTGCATAAAGCGCAATATCTTGTAGCCATATGTGAAAATGACGGGGATAACGCGGAAATTGCCATTAATGCCCGGGCCCTGGTCTCAGAAGCGCAAAATAGGGTATTGACCGGTTTGGTGCACATTACCGACCCCCACCTGCGTGACCTGCTCAAAGAATATGAGATCAAGAGCCAAACAGGTTCTTCCTACCGACTGGCATTTTTTAACCTATTTGAAAGCGGGGCCCGGAAATTATTTAAGGAATTTCCCCCATTTGGTGAAGGCGCCGGTAAATCTCCATCCCATTTACTTATTGTGGGGCTGGGACCCATGGGCACCAGTCTGACAATTCATGCCGCTATGCTTTGGAGAATCGAACCCGAAAAATCCACAGAAAAATTGGCTATTACCATAGTCGACAAAGATGCGGATCGAAAAAAAGAATTTTTCCTATCGAGATACCCTCAATTAAACGACTCTTGGGAACTTATCCCAGTAATATCAGATACCGAATCACCTCAGTTCCATCAGGCAAAATTTCTTTGGAATGGAGAGGGCCGCTCTATTATCACCTCGGCCTATATTTGCCTGGAAGAAGATTCCCGCAGTCTAACCGCGGCTCTGTCCCTGTTTCAACACTTAAGACATGAGAGCGTGCCCATTGTCGTGCAATTGGACAGTAAGGCAGGGCTGGCAACCTTATTACAAGAGGAGGATAAAACGGGAGGGAGCTTTGCGAACCTCCACTCCTTTGGGCTGCTTGACCTCAAATGGAGCGATTTGCTATCGACTAGCACGAATGAAATGCTGGCTCGGGCTTTGCATCAGGACTACGTGCTCAAACGACCAAATATCGGCGAGACTCCGGAAACCAATCCCTCTTTGAACCCTTGGGAAAAACTTTCTGA
>JBAVAG010000009.1:0-72492 GCA_049585595.1 Desulfobaccales bacterium | reverse complement strand
AGATTAACCGGCGCCCCCGGGGGCCACGGTTTGTTCATCTTTTTTGGGAGGAATCGGGATACGGCAAACGACCTTGGTGCCCACCCCCTGCTGGCTCCAGAACTGGCAACGGCCACCCAGCATCCGGCTCCGTTCGTCCAGAGCCGCCAGCCCCAGGCCGCGGCGGCTGGCATCCCGTTTGGCGATCTGGGTCACATCGAATCCCACGCCGTCGTCCTCTATGCTGAGGATGAGAGCGCCGCCTTCCTGGCGCAGCGCCGCCGTAACCTTGCAAGGCCCGGCGTGCTTGGTGATGTTGTGAAGGGATTCCTGAAAGATGCGGTAGATGATGATCTGGGATTCCGGGGGGAAGAGGGCGTTCAAATCCTCAACCTCACAGGACTGCTCTACGGTGACATATTTAGATAGGCCGTCCGCCAGGTATTTCAAGGCCGCCAGCAATCCCAGGTCCTCCAGGATGGAGGGGCTCAGGTCCCTGGACAGACGCCGGACGTTGTCGATAACCTGGTCCAGGTATTTAAGCAGTTCCAGGCATTCCTGCTTCAGGTCCGCCTGCTCGTCCGGCCGCAGCTCCTTTTCGATGGCCCGGGTGCGGAGCTTCATAACCGTCAGGCTTTGCCCCAACTCATCGTGCAGCTCCTGGGAGAGACGCTTGCGTTCACGCTCCTGGGTCCTCAGGAGCTCGGAACTGAGGTATCGCAGACGCCGTTCCGATTCCTGCAACGCCGTTTTGGACCGCTGCGCTTCCGTGGCATCGAAGAAGACCCCGCTGAAAGAGTCCAGCCACCCCTCTGCATTGAAGAGCATCTGGCCCCGGTCCTGGATCCAGAGAGTCCGGTTGTCCCTGGTCCGGATGCGAAATTCCCGGTAATAGGCGCCGCTGCCCTGGCGGGCGGTCCTGATGGCCTTTTTGGCCGCAGGGAGGTCTTCCTGGACCATCAGGTCGAGCCACTTGACCCGGCGCGAATCGAACTCCTCCTTTTTGTAGCCCGTCAACGCCTCGATCTTGTGGTCGAAGAAATCGACCGACCAGTCCAGATAGCCTTTGTAAACCACGGCGGGCATGCTGCTCACCAGGATCCGGTAGTCTTGTTCACTCCGCCGCAGGGCCTCCTCCGCCTGGAGGCGCTCCCGAATCTCCACCCCCTCCCGCAGGGCTCGCTTCACCGCAGGCGCCAGGCGGTAGAGCCGGTCCTTGAGAACGTAGTCCGTGGCCCCTCGCTTTAAGTTGTCGATGGCCACTTCTTCACCGATGGCCCCGGAGACAAAGATAAAAGGCACCTCGGGACATCTTTCCTGGGCCAGGGCCAGGGCCGCCGGCCCGTTGAACCGGGGAAGGTGATAGTCGGAAAGGATCAGATCGGGAGGGAATTGTTCCAGTTCTCTGATAAAATCGAGGTCATTATCGACTCGCCGGGAGGTGAAGGTCAGATTGGCCTGCCGGAGCTCAAAGGCCATCAACTCGGCGTCGCTGGCCAGATCCTCCACTATCAGAATGCGCAGGCTCGGAACCAAGAAGCTATCCCACTTGGGCTGGCCGGCCCTCAGCCGGGCTGGCCGGAATTAAGTCAAAGGGACACTTTATTGCGCCGCAACCAGTAAAGGGCCAGGTCCTCCACTACCCGGAAATACTCGTCGCAGTCCACCGGTTTGACCAGATAGCTGTTCGCCCCCAGGCGATACCTCCAGGATGTCCGGCTCTTCCTGGGAGGAGGTCAACATAACCACCGGAATCATGCGGGTGCGTTCATGCCCCTTGAGCCTTCTTAGAACCTCCAGGCCGCTCATCTTGGGGAGCTTCAAGTCCAGAAAGATCACCTTGGGAAACTCACCGGGCGCATCGGCAGCAAACAAGAGAAAATCGAGGGCCTCCACCCCGTCGGGAAAGACCTTCACCTTACCGGCCAGGCCCTTCCGTTTCAAGGCCCGCATGGTCGGTTCCGCATCGCAGGGGTTGTCTTCAATGACAACGGCCTCGAAATCCTTTGCCAGGGATGCCAACCAAAACTCCTTTCCTGATGGTAGCAAGGGGCCGGGGGAGCTGGCCGCGGCCGCCTTCCCGACCTTCCGGCGAAATCCACGTGTGAAATTTTCACCCCAGTTATGGGATTATTATAGAAGGATTGGCGGGTAAATGCACGAGAATTCATTATAACTCGTGACCGGCAGCTATTTTCTTGATAAATTTTAAAGGGTAAACGGACATTGCAGTCCGTCTGGGAATTTGCTTAGTCCGGAAAACCGCGGCGACTACCACTATAGCCGCAGGCTTTTAAATGGAAAAAGCATTCCCCTGCACCGAAATGAATAGATGGTCATCTGCCAGGGCTTGCATTGCCGTAACCAAGTTCCCTAAAACTCCCTCTCCCCTGAGAGGGGAGAGGGTTGGGATGAGGGGTGGCTCATGTCCAAGCGGGCCAGGGCCTTGCGAAAACGCCTAACTGATGCCGAAAGGCTGCTCTGGCGTCATTTGCGGAATCGAGAGCTTGACGGCTGGAAATTCCGGCGGCAATATCCTGTCGGTTCCTTTATTGTCGATTTTATCTGCATAGAGAAAAACCTGGTCATTGAAGTTGATGGCGGGCCACATGCCTAAAATGAGGAATCAGATATTCAGCGTTCGGCATACTTAAATAAAATGGGGTACTGGGTCTGTCGATTTTGGAATAATCAGGTCATGCAGGAAACAGAGGGGGTTCTGGAAGCAATTTGGGCGATTTTAGCAAAACCCGACCAGAATTCCCCCTCACCCCAACCCTCTCCCCCATTGGGGGAGAGGGGGAAGTTATAATCGCGGCCTGTCAGTTCCACTATCAGTTCCGGGAAAAAGTCCGGTTTCGGCAGACCACAAATAATCACGTCCTGCAGTAAACCGGGGAATTGCTGCCGGATGCCACTTTGGCTGGGAACGTCTGGAAAAAATGCATATATGTGCCCGGCGCTAAAAATACGTTATAATTTAGGCGTCTAGAAGATAAACAGGATATGGCATGGCCGTCTCCGAAACCCGTTCCGGAAAAAAGCTGAAGGTCACCGGTGTAGTCCAAGGCGTGGGCTTCCGGCCTTTTGTCTATCGGTTGGCCAGGGCCCATCAGCTGGCGGGTTGGGTGCGCAACACCTCCACCTGTGTGGAAATCGAGGTGGAAGGGGCAAGTGCCTCCCTGGAGCAATTTATCCGCCAGCTTGCCACCGAGGCGCCGAATCTGGCCCGAGTTGAGGCGGTGGTGGCCCGGGACGCCGAACCCCGGGGGCGCTCCGGCTTTACCATCCTGGAGAGCCGGACCCAGACGGCCACCGCGGCCCTGATTCCCGCCGACGTCTCCACCTGCGCTTCCTGTTTTGCCGAGGTCCTGGACCCCCAAAACCGCCGCTACCAATATCCCTTTACCAATTGCACCGACTGCGGCCCCCGGTTCACCATCATCCGCCAGGTCCCCTATGACCGCGGCCACACCACCATGTCGCTCTTTTCCATGTGCACTGCCTGCCGGGCGGAATATGAAGACCCGTCAGACCGGCGTTTTCATGCCGAACCCACCGCCTGTCCGGTCTGCGGCCCCCATCTCTGGCTGGAGCAACCCGGCCGGAAACTCCTGACTCGGGGCTCAGTGGCAGCGGCCGCCGGCCTGCTCCAGGACGGACTGATAGTGGCGGTCAAGGGCCTGGGAGGGTTTCACCTGGCCGCCGACGCCCGCCAGGACCGGGCGGTTGCGACCTTGCGCCAGCGGAAAGGCCGGGTGGCCAAACCCTTCGCGGTGATGGTCCGGGACCTGGCTGAGGCTGAAAAACTGTGCCACCTGGAGGAGCAGGAGAAAGCCTGGCTCCTGTCCCCGGAGCGGCCCGTAGTCCTGGCCAGGAAGCGCCCGGACTGCGAAGTCTCGCGGCACGTGGCCCCGGGCAACTCCTATCTGGGCCTCATGCTTCCCTATACCCCGGTACACCTGCTGCTCCTCGCCCAGGGCCCCGAAGCCCTGATAATGACCAGCGGCAATCTCAGCGAAGAACCCCTGGTGTTCAGCAATGAGGCGGCCCGGGCCAGACTGGCCGGTCTGGCGGAGGCCTTCCTCATGCACAACCGGGATATAGAGGTCCCTTGCGACGACTCGGTGGTGCGCCCCCTGTCCCCCGACCGGGCCATTCCCGTCCGCCGGGCCCGGGGGTTCGTGCCTGCCCCCATTTACCTGCCCTTGGAGTCCCCCCCCATCCTGGGGGTGGGGGCCGAGCAGAAGAACACTTTTTGCCTGGCCTGGGGCCGCAACGCCATCCTCAGCCAGCACTTAGGCGACCTGGACACGGTGGAGACCTACGACTACTTCACCCAGGCCATTTCCCATTTTAAGTTCTTATGCCGCCAAGACCCGGATATCGTGGCCCACGACCTGCATCCCCTTTACCTGAGCACCCGCTATGCCCTGGGGCTTAAAGAGGCGACCCTGGTGGGAGTCCAGCACCATCACGCCCACATCGCCGCCTGCCTGGCCGAAAACCGGCGCCGGGAAAGGTGCATCGGCATCGCCCTGGACGGCACCGGCTACGGTCCCGACGGCGCCATCTGGGGCGGGGAAATCCTGGTGGCCGACCTGGCGGACTACCGCCGCGCCGGGCACCTGGCGCCGGTACTGCTCCCGGGGGGGACCGCGGCGGTTGCCGACCCGCGGCGCATGGCCGCGGCTTATCTCTACATGGTCCAGAAAGAGCGGTTCAATCACCTGGCCCAGGAGTTGGGACTGGACAACCCGCCCCTGGAATGGCGCATTCTCTGCCGCCAGTTGTCCTCGGGCATCAATTCGCCGCTCACCACCAGCGCCGGGCGCCTCTTCGACGCGGTGGCCGCCATCCTCAATATCTGCCGCTGCCGGACCTACGAGGGCCAGCCGGCCCTGGAACTGGAAATGGCCGCCGACCCCGCTGAGGACGGCTTTTATCCGGCGTCCATCCTGATGGAGGGGGAGACCCTGATCCTGGACACCCTGACCATCTTCCGCCGGCTGCTCAACGAGCACTTGGGCGGCATCAACGCCGCCAAGATCGCCGCTCGCTTTCACAACTCCCTGGTGCGCCTCCTCACCGCGGCCTGTGAATTGGTGCGGGAGCAAACCGGCCTGGAACTGGTGGCCCTCTCCGGCGGAGTCTTTCAGAATGCCCGGATGTTGGAGCATTTGAGCAATTCTTTGGAGCAGCGCGGTTTTCAGGTGCTGACCCACCGGCTGGCCCCGCCTAACGACGGCTGCATTTCCCTGGGCCAGGTGGCCGTGGCCGCGGCGCGGCTGGAGAAGGAAAACCGCGGCAAAATATGCTGAGCTCAGGAAGGCGAATCTTTCTTAGGCCTTCTGAGCTTTTTTGAAATGGTGGGCAATGCCCACCTTACATTCTTTTTTGCCAGGGTGGGCAGTGCCCGCCCCACCATCCCTCTCTCAAAGGGGTAAGCTGATGTGCCTCGCCATCCCCATGCGCTTGATTGAGATCGACGGCGTCTGTGGAGTCGCCGAAGTGGACGGCGTCTCCCGGCAGGTCCGTCTGGACCTGCTCCCGGAAGTCATCCTGGGAGACTATATCCTGATTCACGCCGGGCTGGCCATCGCCCGGGTGGACCAGGAGCAGGCCCAGGAGACCCTCTCGGTGTTGCGGAGCCTGGCCGATGAAGTTTATTGATGAATTCCGCGACAAAGAGCTGGTCCAGGAAATCGTACGCCGCATCGGGCAGTTGACCAGCGGCCCCGCGACTATCATGGAGGTCTGCGGCACCCACACCATGGCCGCGGCCCGCTTTGGCCTGAAGTCCCTGTTGCCGGAGGGGCTGCGGCTCATCTCCGGCCCCGGCTGCCCGGTGTGCGTCACGGCCCAGGATGACCTGGACGCCTTCCTGGCCCTGGGCCGCCAAGCCAATGTGGTGCTCACCTCCTTCGGCGACATGCTCCGGGTCCCAGGCAGCCGGACCTCCCTGGAACAGCTCCGGGCCCAGGGCGCCGACGTGCGGGTGGTCTATGCCCCTCTGGACGCCGTGGACCTGGCGCGGGCTGAACCCGGAAAGCAGGTGGTCTTTTTCGGGGTGGGGTTCGAAACCACCATGCCCGCGGTGGCCCTGGCCATCCGCCTGGCCGCCCAGCAGCGGCTCGAGAACTTCTCGGTCCTCTGCGTCCACAAAACCATGCCCGCCGCCCTGCGGGCCCTGCTGGCCAGCGGTGAGGTGCGGGTTTCGGGCCTCCTCTGCCCCGGGCACGTCACCACCATCATCGGCGCCGACGCCTACGCCTTTATCCCCCGGGAATTCGGCATCCCCTGTGCGGTCGCCGGTTTCGAACCCCTGGACATGCTGCTAGGCATGGAGGCGATTCTGCGCCAGATCCATGAAGGCCGGCCCCGGGTGGATAACGCTTATGGGCGGGCGGTCCAGACCCAGCCCAACCCCCAGGCCCAGGCCCTGCTGGCCGAAGTATTTACCCCCGGCGACGCCAACTGGCGCGGTCTGGGAATCATTCCCGGGAGCGGGGTGCAAATTCGCCAGCCCTACGCCCGTTTTGACGCCCGCATCAGGTTTTCCGGGGTTTGGCCGCTCCTCACCCCGCCGCCAAAATCCTTGCCTTGCCGCTGCGGCGAGGTGCTGCGGGGGGTAATGCGTCCCCAGGAGTGCCCTCTGTTCCAGCAGGCCTGCACTCCCGCCCAACCGGTGGGGCCCTGCATGGTCTCCAGCGAAGGGGCCTGCGCCGCGGCCTACCGGTATGATAGGTAGCCTTCGGCTAAAGGCAAAAGGTAAAAGTAAAAAGTAAAAAACAAAAACCAAGAAGAATTTCAAAAAGGAACTGCTTTCCGTATTTTTGTTTTCGGTTTTCTAGGCAAGTCGAAGGGAAAGTCCAAGCCCCTCTAACCTGTACGGAAAACGGAAAACGGAAAACGGTCAAAAGGCTGGGAATTATGTCCCGAGATGCCGGAGAGACAAACCGCAAACCGCAGCAACAGATCCTTCTCAGCCACGGCGCCGGGGGCCGGGAGATGACCATGCTCATCGAGCAGGTCTTTCTTTCCCGCTACGGCTCCAAGAATTTTACGGGGGACGACAGCGCCACCCTGTTACTCGGTTCCCACCGGTTGGCCTTCACCACCGATTCCTTCGTCGTGGACCCCCTGTTCTTCCCGGGAGGCGACATCGGCCGCCTGGCGGTGGCCGGCACGGTGAACGACCTGCTCACCGCCGCGGCCCGGCCCCTGGCCCTGTCCGCCTCCTTCATCCTGGAAGAGGGTCTGGAGATCGACACCCTGGCGGCCATCGCCGCCTCCATGCAACAGACCGCGGCTGAATGCGGGGTCACCATTGTCACCGGCGATACCAAGGTGGTCCCCAGGGGCTCGGCGGACAAGGTCTTCATCACCACCGCCGGGGTGGGCCTGGTCCTGCGCCCCGGGGTTTCCGGCGCCGCCGCGGTCCCTGGGGACAAGATCATCCTCACCGGTTCCGTGGGCGATCACGGCACCGCGGTGATGCTGGCCCGGGAAAAGCTCCTCGACGGAGAGGCCATCGTTAGCGACGCCGCCCCCCTCACCGACCTGGTGCTGAACCTCATCGAGAGCGGTTGTGCGATCCACGCCATGCGGGATCCCACCCGGGGCGGCATTGCCGGCTCCCTAAACGAGATCGCCCGCCAATCCCAGGTGTCCATGGAGATCGAAGAGACCCTCATCCCGGTCAAGCCGGCGGTAGCCGCGGCCTGCGAGGCCCTGGGGCTCGAGGTCTTCCAGGTGGCCTGCGAAGGGAAGATGCTGGTGCTAGTGGCACCGGAGGACGCCGGGCGGGCCCTGCAGATCATTCAAGGGAGCCGCTACGGCTCCGGGGCCCGTCTCATCGGTGAGGTAAGGGCAGAGCCGCCCGGACGGGTGGCCCTCCGCACCAGCATCGGCACCGCCCGCCTTCTGGACCCCCCTACCGGGGACCTGCTGCCCAGGATTTGTTGAGGGAAAAGGACCCTACGAAGGGCTCAGACCTCTCTGGTAATATCGTTATCAGGCTGGCGGGTGGGCCTTTTTTTGAAAATTGTCAATGGCCAGCGTCAAGGCCTCGGCTCCCAGATTAGAGCAGTGCATTTTATTTGCGGGTAAGCCCCCCAGGGTTTCGGCTACCAATTTATTGGTAATCTTCTTGGCCTCCTCCAGTTCCTTGCCTTTAGCCATTTCGCTCACCATGCTGGAAACGGCGATTGCGGCTACACAGCCAAAGGTCTGGAACTTTACATCCTCCAGGCGGTTGTCTTTGACTTTGATATAAAACGTCATCATATCCCCACAGACGGGATTACCCACCTCACCAATGCCGTCGGCATCTTCGATAACCCCGGCATTACGAGGATTGTTGAAATGATCCATCACAGTTTTGCTGTACATGCGAGACTCCTTATTCCGCAGAGCAGGATTCTGCTCCGTTCATCACATCGGCCAGGGTGATGGAATACAACTTGTCGAACAGCGCCCGGCCTGCTTCCTTCCAAAGCCAACGCGTCAGGCAGTTTTGGGAGCGCTCACAAACTTTATCATTATGTGCACACTCCGCTAAACTCGTGCCTTCTTCCAATAAGGCCACGATCTCTCCCACCGTAATCTCATCCGGGGCCATGGCCAGTGAATGACCACCCTTGGGGCCGCGCACACTCCGGATATAATCGGCCTTCTTCAAGGGGATGATGATCTGCTCCAGATATTTCACCGAGATTCCCTGCCGCGTGGCGACCTGAGCCAGGTGAATGGGCCCCTCCTCATAATGTTGGGCCATATCCAGCATCAGGCGGGTGCCATAGCGGCTTTTGGCAGAGAGCTTCATGTTTAGGCTCCTGCTCCCGCGGCCATTTTCTTCCGCCAGACCGGAGAGAAAGCCCGGAGGTTTGCTACCGCCTGGGGCAGGTGCTCCAGGACATGGTGCACTTCTGCTTCCTGATTATCGCGATTCAGGGTAAAAACCAGGGAGCCCTGGGCCACTTCCGGATTGATGCCAATGGCGCCCAAAACCGGCGAGGTCTTGAGCGCCTTGGAGGCGCAAGCCGAACCGGTGTTGGCATAGATTCCCTGGCTACTCAGCTTGAAAACCAGGGCCTCGCCTTCTATACCTTCAAAGCAAAAACTGGCATGTCCTGGCAATCTTTCTGCCGGATGCCCGGTATAAAAGACGTGCGGGACCTTCTCCTGGACTCCGGCGACCAAAAGATCCCTCAGCTTCGCCAGGTAGACGGCTTTCTCAGCCAACTCAGGCAAAGCTAGCTCTGCCGCCCTCCCTAGGCCCACAATGCCGGGGATATTCTCGGTTCCACCGCGCCTGCCGTTTTCTTGAATGCCACCGTTGAGCTGGGGCACCAGCCGCAGTTTGTTGCGAAAATACAAAGCTCCGATGCCTTTGGGTGCTCCCAGCGCCGGGCCTGAAATGGTTAACAGATCCACGCCCATCTCTTGGACATCCACCGGCACCTGGCCCACGCTAGCCACGGCATCGGTGTGAAAAGGGACCCCTGCCGCCCGGCAGACGGCCACCAACCCGGAGATATCCTGGAGGGTGCCGATCTCATTACTGCCGTGACCGATGGATACCATTACCGTGGCTGAGGTGAGGGCCTTTTTGAGACGTTCAGGATCAACCCGACCGTATCGGTCTACGGGCAGGAAGGTAACTTCAAAATCGAAAAACTTCTCCAGGAATCTCGCCGAATTAAGCACCGAGTGGTGTTCAATGGCCGAAACGATCAGGTGTTTGCCTCGCTTCAGAAAATTGGCCAGGGACATACCTTTGATGGCCAGATTATTGGCTTCCGCACCCGAGGAGGTGAAGATAATCTCATCGCTGCGGGCCCCGATTAGCCGGGCCACCTTTTGGCGCTGCTCTTCCATGACCTCTTTGATTTCAGATCCCAGGTCATACACGGCAGAGGGATTGCCAAAACGTTCGACAAAGAAAGGCATCATGGCTGCCAAAACTTCGGGGCGAACCGGGGTGGCCGCCGCGTGATCCATATAGGCTCGTTTCATGGCCCTGTCCTCAGGATAGCTTCTTTATGTAAAGTCTATAGCAATCATCGCAGGCATCTTCACAGATACCCAGGAATTCTTGCCCGTGTTTGGCACACCAGGCTGGAATGTCTTCCAAGGCGCCGTCATAATCGGTCAATATTTCCAGCACCTGCCCCTGCTTCAGGTCTTTCATTAACTCCATCGGCTCCAGAAGGTGCATCGGGCAAGCACGATAGACCAAATCAGCCGTGGCGTCAGATGGGCACTGATCCAAGAATTTCATGGCCTTTCTCCAGGGTTATATTTTTATGTTTACTAAAGTTATCTATATTAAATTTGTATATATTATAAGCGCCAATTAGACAAAGTCAAGAGAAATGATAAAAAATTTGACAGGCGACCCGAAAGTGGCTCTTAGCCTTGGCTTTCCGGGGACCTGCTGCCCAGAATTTGTTGAGGAAACAGGACCTGGCGAAGGGCTGAAGTCTTGAGCATGTGGCGCCTCTCTCATTTTCTAGCTTGCAACCGGAAATTTTCTTGCAAAACCAAAATACTGCTACTATATTTGGTGCAGGTTAACGGGGGGCCGGCGGATAGCCTTTTCCCGGCAGGAAGGTGGCCTGTTCGCCATCTGGAGATCAGGGAATAACGCCTGGTATATTTTTGGGGTTCGGAGGAAATCCGGTGCCCGGCATATCGGTTTTTTATCTTTTTTTTCCCAAGCTCTTGAAATACCATGGCACCCTTCCTATTCATATAAGGCAGTGTAAGCCGGGTCCAAGAGGCCCAGGGCTGAGTTGAAGGCAGCCGCTAAAACCTTAACGGTCAAGAAGGAGGAGTCTATGCGCAAGCCAATTTTTTGGGTAATAGCCGCAGTGTTCCTGGGAGCAACGGTATTGGGTGCTCCCCATGGCGCCTGGGCCCAAGATGGCCAACAGATTTATGCAGCCAAGTGCGCGGCTTGCCATGGAGAGAATGGGGATGGCAAGGGCGCCTTGTGCAAGAACTTCAACCCTGGTCCCTGCAATTTCACCGACCCCAGTTTCTGGCAGGGAGACGCCAATAAAAAGATTGCCGACGCCATTACCATCGGTAAGAAACCGATGATGCCGATTAAACCGCCCATGACTCCCGATGAGATCAAGGCGGTTACCGAATATATGACTAAAACTTTCAAAAAATAGAATTCCCCATCGCTGGTTTGCCATGCAGAGACGCGGATTTTTAAAGGTGTTGGCCTCCCTCCTGGGATTAAGCGCCGTCGGCGCTTTTGCCTATCCCTTGTTCCGCTATCTCCTGCCCGTTGAGGCCGCGCTGGGTCCGAAAAACCTGAGCATCCCCCTAGGCGAGGTCCCGGTAAATGCCACCAAAGAACTGATGTTTGGCTCCACCCCGATAATCGTCCTGGACATTCCTGACAAGGGCTACCTGGCCTTTTCCAGGGTCTGCACCCACCTGGGCTGTCTGGTGAAATTTAATAAGGAGAAGCAGGAGTTCATCTGCCCTTGCCATGCGGGCACCTTCGACCTGGAGGGGAACGTGGTGTCCGGTCCCCCGCCCAAGCCTTTGCGGAAGTTTGCCGTGAAGGTGGAAGGCAATAACCTCGTAATCGGGTGACAAGATGATTTCAAGGCTGAAGCAATGGCTGGAGATCAGGATCGGCCTCGACGAACTGATCCGCTCGCAGCTTACCGATTACCGGGTTCCCAAGAATGTCAATATCTTTTACACTTTGGGCATCGTGGGTCTGGCGGCCTTTATCTTCCAGGCCTTCACCGGCATCTTGCTGATGTTCTTCTACATTCCCAGTAGCAAGGAAGCCTTTCAAACCATCGAGTTTACCATGAACACCGTGCCTTACGGCTGGCTCTTCCGTCTGATGCACGTGATGGGCGCCAACCTCATGGTGTCGGTGGTCCTTCTCCACATGGGCTCCGTCTTTTTCCTGGGATCCTATAAGAAACCCAGGGAACTCACCTGGGTGGTGGGGGCCTTGTTGTTGTTCACCGTCCTGGGCTTTACCTTGAGCGGCTATCTCCTGCCCTGGAGCCAGTTGAGCTTCTGGGCCACCACGGTGGTGACCGATATCCCCACTGCCTTTCCGGTGGTGGGAGGGTTGGTCAGCAAACTTCTCAGGGGCAGTGAAAACGTTTCCGGGCTCACCCTTAACCGCTTCTTTGCCCTGCACGTAGCCTTTCTCCCCTTCCTGTTCTCGACCCTCTTCGCCGTGCACGTATTCCTGGTGAGGAGAATCGGCATCTCCGCGCCTCCCTCTGCCTCCCGGGAGCCGGAGGAGTGGAAGGAATTCCACCATGAAAGCCATCCCGACGGGCCTCCCTTTTACCCCGACTTTGTTTCCAAAGAAGCCTTCATGGTGATCATTTATCTGATAGTGATGTTTGCCCTAATCTCCCTGGTGCCGGCCTTATTCATTCCCCACGACGCCCGCATTCCCGCCGATCCCCTCAATACCCCGGAACATATCAGGCCGGAATGGTATTTCCTGGCTCCCTATGAAATGCTCAAACTCATCCCCAATAGATTTCTGGGGATCGCCGTGCAGCTGGTCCTGATGGTGGTTTTTATCTTTTGGCCTTTTATGGATAAATCGCAGAAGGAGAACATCCTGAAGAGGCCGGTCTTGCTGGCCGTCTTCCTGATAACCATCACGGTCTATATAGTACTCACCGTCTGGGGGTCTCGCTGATGCGCTCCCTGATGCGCTCCCTGCTCACGCTAGTATGCCTCCTTTGCCTCGTTTCGGTATGCGAAGGGGCCTGGACCGAGTTGTTGCAGAAAGAGTTCCCCAAGACTCCGTGGGACCAGAGACCCGCGGTGGAGCGAAACGTCTGCATCGACTGCCACGACTCGGACTTGATGAGGCCCGAATATAAGGCGATTCCGGCGGAGTGGCGCAAGAGCGTGCATTACCAGAACGGGGTTTCCTGCCAGGACTGCCACGGCGGCGACTCCAAGGACGCCACCAGGTCCATGACGCCTCAGAGCGGATTCGTGGGGGTGCCTAAACCACCAGATATTCCGGGATTCTGCGGGAAATGCCATTTGGGCATCGAGAAAAGCTACTTGGAAAGCGGCCACGGCAAGGCATTTATGACTAGCGGCACTGGGCCCAATTGTGTCATTTGCCACCATTCCCATGATATCCAGAAGGCCAGCATAGAGATTATCAACCCCAAATTATGTGGACTCTGCCACACTTATGACCGCGCCCGGGAGATGAAGGCGGCCCTGTTGCTGACCGAGGCGAAGATCAATGAGATCAATAGCAATCTCCAGACCTTGAATGCCGGATTGATAGACACCCGGGATGAGCAAGAGACCCTTTTCCGGACCCAGGCGGAGTATAGGACCATGTTTCATACCGTGGATGTGAATCTGGTGAAGGCCAAAACCACGGAGTTCGCCATAATGCTGGACGCTCTTAATCAACAGGTTGCTAAGGGTTTCCAGGAGTTGAAATTCCGCCAGAACTTTGCCACCCTCATCTTGCTGATCTTTGTCGGCCTGGGGATCACCGTCTTCTTGTTGGGCCGGCCCAAGGAATAACCAGATCTAAGTTGGCCGGCGCCACCCCCCTTTTGCCTTGGGCCGTTGGGCTTCCGGGGCGGAATCGATCTTCATAATGCCATTCTGCTTGGCGATACCCTACCGGCGTAATCACCTCTACCAATCCTAGCCCAGGTGCTTGTGGAAGCGCACCACCGCCAGGGTCAGCATGATCAGGCCCAGAACCGTCATGGCGGCCATCTGCTGCCACAAGAGATCGAGGCCGGCGCCCTGGAGAAAGATGCCCCGGACCACAATGATGAAGTACCTTAAGGGGTTGAGCAGGGTGAGGTACTGAAAGAAGGGCGGCATGTTGCCAATGGGGAAGATGAGGCCCGAGAGCATGATGGCCGGGGTCAGGACGAGGTTGCCCGCCATCATCGCCTGCTGCTGGGTGGAGGCAATGGTGGAGATCAACAGCCCCAACCCCACGGAACTGAAGAGAAAGGCTATTGTCCCCAGGAACAGCACCAAAATCTGGCCCCGAAAAGGGACGTCGAACCACAGCACAGCCACCAGAGTCACCAGGACGATATCCCCCAGAGCAATGAGGATAAAGGGGATGGTCTTTCCCAACATCAATTCGGCGCTCCGGATGGGGGTCACCAGGATCTGCTCCAGGGTGCCGATCTCCTTTTCCCGCACCACCGACAGGGCCGTGAGCATCAGGGAGAGGAGCAGCGTCACCATGGCGACGACCCCGGGCACCATGGAGTAGCGGGATATCAGGTTGGGGTTGAACCAGGCCCGGGCCTCCAGGCTCAAAGGAACGCCCGCTTTCCCGGCCCCCCCCGCCCCCTGGCGTTCCAGGCGCGTTAGCAACTGCTCCTGGGAATAATCCCCGATGGCCGTACTGGCGTAGCGGCTGACGATGAGGGCGGCGTTGGAGTCGGTGGCATCCACGATCACCTGGACCTGGCCGCTTTTCCCCTGGCGCAGTTGCCTGGCGAAATCCCACTGGATCCACAAGGCCATGGTGATCTCACCCCGGTCGATCAGGTCCAGGAGTTCCTTCCGGCTGTGGAGATAATATTTCACCCGGAACCAGTCGTTGGAGGTGAACCGCTGGATGAGCTCCCGGCTCTCCTGGGTGTGGCTTTCGTCGAAAATGGCGGTGGCCACGTGCTTGATGTCGAAATTGACCACGTAGCCATAAGCCAGGAGCTGGATCAGGGGCGGGAAGATGAGAAAATAGCGGAGCTTCTTATCCCGCCAAACCTGGATGAATTCCTTGATGATGATGTGCCGGATGCGTCGGAACATGGCTGTCAGCTTTCAGTTATATAGGGTGGGCACTGCCCACCGATTCATCTCGTGGTTATGTAGGGTGGGCACTGCCCACCGATTCCGAAATTATCTATTCGCAAAAATCTGGACTAAATTTTTCCTGGTTCCCAGGCTCCGCCCGGCAAGGATTAAACTGGTAAAAAATTACGGGAATTAGATACCTGGCTCCCGATTCCATCACGGCTGTTGGGGTGGCGTCCCAATGGCACAGGCCTCTGGCAATTTGGGTTTGCCCTGGGCGGGGAAACCCCGCCCCTATAAAAGATAATTGAGGGATTCAAATATGTAATTCCCAAAATTATCGTCCTCTTACCAGACGTTGCCCAAGCAGAGCTTGGGCCAAAATTTCCGTTCCCAAGCAGGAGCTTGGGAACGAGAAACATTTTTTAAGGAATTGGTGGGCAGTGCCCGCCCTACATATGTTCTGCTACGGGGTCTCTTACTTTTGCCTTTTTCCTTTTGACTTTTGCCTTCTTTTGCCTTGAGCTGACAGCTCCTAACGAACCTTCTTCTCAAATTTGCGGATGGCCAGGAGCACAAATAAGGTGGCGGAGCCGGCCAGCATCAGGGCGCTGGGCCACAGCACCGTGAGGCCGAGACCCTTGAGATATATATCTTTGGAGATGGTCACCACATAGCGGGCCGGCACGATGAGGGAGAAAATCCGCAAGGGCAGAGGCATCAGGTAGATGGCGAAGACGAACCCAGAGAGCAGAAAGGACGGCAAAAAAGTGGTCATCATGGCCATCTGGAAGGCCTGCAACTGGTTATCGGAGGTCACCGAAATGAGCAGCCCCTGCCCCATGATGGCGATGAGAAACAGGGCCGAGAGGCCGACGAGCAGCAACAGGCTGCCCCTTAATGGCACCTGGAAGAGAAATTGGCCCATGCCCATGACAATGCCCATGTCCATCATGCCGATGAAAAAATAGGGCCCCAGTTTGCCCAGGAGCAGCTCCGTCTTATTCAGGGGGGTCGCCAGCAGGCCCTCCATGCTGCCCCGCTCCACCTCCCGCACCACGGTCAGGGAGGTGAGGAGCGCCCCCACCACCGTCATGATCACCGCGATGAGGCCGGGGACGATGTAATTGCGGGATTCCAGGTCTTCGTTGAACCAGAAGCGCACGTCGGCGTTCACCGGCTCTTCCTGTCTGGCCGGCCCCCGGGTCTGGAGGCGCTGCACCAGGAGTTCCTGGGCGTAAGGGGCCGTCACCCCCTGGATGTAGCCCAGGACGATGTTGGCGGTGTTGGAATCGGTGCCGTCTACCAGGGCCTGGAGTTTGGCGGTCTTCCCGGTCTGATACGACCAGGAGAAATCGTAAGGGATACTCAAGCCCACCTGCACCTCGTGCCTGACAACCAGATCCTGCAATTCCGCATAACTCCGGGCGAAGTGCGTCAAGCTAAAATAGTCGGTGCTCTCAAAGCGTCTCACCAGTTCCTCGCTCAACTGGCTTCCTTCCTGGTCATAGACCGCCATGGAGACTTTTTGGATGTCGAAGGTGAGGGCGTAGCCATAAAGGAGCATGAGAATCAGGGGCAGCAGAATGATTTCCAGGAGGCTGATGGGGTCCCGGCGGACGTGGATCACCTCTTTGCGGAAGATGGCCCAGGTGCGGTGCAGGTTCATGGCTTATTAGCTCTCATCCTTCAACGGCCGGTAGGGGCGACCCGTTGGGTCGCCCGGGCGATCCGGCGGATCGCCCCTACGCGGTTGGCTTTCAGCTTTTTGATAAACGAGGTTAGCATTTGAGATACCTAAAGTAATTGATGGCTCTTTTGCCAAACTTCTTGTTTTTTGCAATCCTTCCTTAGACTTTGCTTTTGGTCTTTTGCTCTTAGCTGATCGCTGAAAGCTGATAGCTGACAGCTTCTTTACGTCTCTCCGGCCCGCTGGACCACGGCGATGAAGGCGTCCTCCAGGCTGGGCCGCACCCGTTCAATGCGCCTACGCAGGGCGATATTATGGGCCGCCAGGGTTTCGGCGATGCGCCGCTCCCCCTCCTGGGGCTCAGCCACCGCCACGTGCAGGCCGTCCCCAAAAACCGCGGCCTCGGCCACCCCGGGCAATTGCTTGATGAGGCTCAGCGCCGCGTCCAGATCCTCGGGATTTACCGCCAGGATGGTCTCCCGCACTTCCTGCTTCAACTCCCGGGGGGTGCCCTGGGCCACGATCCGGCCCTGGTAGATGAGCACCAACCGGTCGCAAAACTCGGCCTCCTCCATGTAATGGGTGGTCACCAGGATGGTCACTCCACCCCGGGCCATGGCATAGATCAAGTCCCAGAAATTGCGCCGGGAGATGGGGTCCACCCCGCTGGTGGGTTCGTCCAGAAAGAGGATGGCGGGCTCGTGGATGATGGCCGAGGCCAGGGCCAGCCGCTGTTTCAGGCCCAGGGCCAGGGTGCGGGTCAGTTGCCGGCGGCGGTCCTCCAGGCCCACCAGGCGCAGGACCTCGGTGAGGCGCTCCCGGAGACGGGCCGCCGGCAGACCGTAAACTCCCCCGAAGAAGTTCAGGTTTTCCTCGGCGGTCAGGTCTTCATAAAGGGAAAAGCGCTGGGACATGTAGCCGATGTTTTTTTTGATCTGGTCGTTTTCCCGGATGATGTCGAAGCCGCCCACCCGGCCCTCACCGCTGGTGGGCAGCAGCAAACCGGTGAGCATGCGGATGGTGGTCGATTTGCCGGCGCCGTTGGGCCCCAGGAAACCGAAAATCTCCCCCCGGTTCACCTCGAAGCTGACCCGGTCCACCGCCTTGAAGTCCCCAAATTGGCGGGAGAGATTGTTAACGCTGATGGCCGGTTCAATTGTCATCTCTTAAGACCATCCCTGAATCCCGGGTTTCAAGGGCCCCGGCTTTCCAGCTCCTGTTGGGCGGGGCGGCGGGGGGCTCGGCTTTGAGCCTGGGAATCGGCTCGCCCTCAGCTTAAGACCCGGCGGGTCGCTCCTGTTTCTGCTGCCGCCCTACGATTTGGACGAAAAGATCTTCCAGATTGGGTTCCGCCGGGGAAATGCTCACCTCACTGAGCCCGGCTTGCTTTAGGGCCGCGGTCAAGGGCCCGGAGGCCCCAGCCGCGGAGGCCACCGTGAGCATCAGCCGCTCACCCATCACCAGGGACTGGAGCACCAGGGGGTGGCCGCTCAAGATCTTCCGGGCCGCCCGCATATCCGAGGCCCTGGCCTCTAACAATTCGCCCTGGAAGGAGCCTTTGAGGGTCTTGGGGGTATCCACCACCAGGAGCCGGCCCTGGTGGATCAAACCCACCCGATGAGCCCGCTCGGCCTCATCCATATAAGCGGTGGACAGGAAGATGGTGAGGCCGGCCCCCAGCAGGCGGTAGAGAATCTCCCAGAATTCGCGGCGTGAGACCGGGTCCACCCCGAAGGTGGGTTCATCCAGAAACAGGAGGCGGGGAGTATGGATCAAGGCGCAGACCAGCCCCAGTTTCTGGCGCATGCCCCCGGAGAGGTTGCGGGCCAAGCGGCGGGTGAAGGGAGTGAGGTTGGAAAAGCCCAGCAGCTCCGGAAGGCGGCGGTCCCGCTCGCGGTGCGCCACCTGGTAGATGTCGGCGTAGAAGGCGATATTTTCCGCCACGGTGAGATCGTCATAGAGGCCGAAGCGCTGGGGCATATAACCGATCTGCTCCTTGAGGCGCTCCGCTCCCTTGACCGTGTCGAACCCGAGGACCTCGGCCTGGCCCGCGTCCGGGTCCATGATGCCCACCAGCATCCGCATGGTGGTGGTCTTGCCGGCGGCGTCCGGCCCCACCAGGGCGAAGACCTCCCCGTAGGCCACCTCCAGTTCCAGGTGGTCCACTGCCGTCAGGCCGCCGAAATCCTTGCTCAAGCCTCGGGCCCGGATGGCCGGCTCACCGGGCTCAGGGCTGCTTTGGGGGCTGGCTGTCTTGCTGGCCAAGGAGGATTACCGCTTCCGCCGGCATGCCCGGCTTCAAGTCGTAATTGAGGTTCTGGGCCCGGATCTTGGTGCGGTAGACCAGGGTTACCCGCTCCTTGTAGGTCTCCACCGTCTTGGGGGTGAACTCGGCCTTGGAGTTGATGAAGGAAACCCAGGCGGGATACTTCTTGCCGGGGTAGGCGTCGGTGATGATGTAGGCCTTCATGCCGAACTTGACCCGGGCCAGATCGGACTCGGGGATATATCCTTCGAAATAGATGTTGTCCAGGTCTCCCAGGGTGAGCACCGGGGCCCCCACCGCCGCGGTCATCCCCGGCTCCATGGGCCGCACCAAAACCACCGCGTTCACCGGGGAATAGATGGTGGCGTATCCCAACTGGGTGACGGCCAGATCCAGGGCCGCCTGGGCGGAGTTCGCCTGGCCCCTGGCCTGGGCGATGTCCTCGGCCCTGTAACCTTCTCGGCGCAGGTTGAGTTCCGCCAGGGCGTTCTGATGGTCCTCTTTGGCCATCAGGTAACCGGATTCGGCCTTATCCCGGGTCTGGGCCGGCACTACCTGACGCCGATAGAGGTTCTGGTAGCGCTCATAATCGAGCTGCTTATTGACCAGATCAGCCTCGGTCTTGCCCACCTGGGCCCGGGCCTCTTCGACCTCCTGGGGCCGGTAGCCGGCTTCCAGCTTGGCGAGATTGGCCCTGGCCGCGGCCAGGTCGGCCCGGGCCTTGGCGACTCCGTCCTTCAGGTCCTTGGCCTCCAGAATAGCCGCCTTTTGACCGCTGCTGACCCAGTCCCCTTCCTGGAAAAAGATCTCTGCGATGAGGCCGGGCACCTTGAAGGAGAGATCGGTTTCGGTGGCCTCCATATGCCCTTGCAGGCGCAAGAGGTTGCCGGGCTGCCGGGTCTCCCACCAACGCAGTGAATAGACCAGGACGCCGGCCACCACCAGCATGGCCAAGATCCCCAGGAGCAGCCTTCGTCTTCCTTGCATAGGTCCCTCACCCGGCCGCGGGCGAGAGCCCAAGCCCCGCCCGCGTCGGTTCATTTTACCCGCAAAGGAGTACAAAAAGCAAAGGATACCTGAGGGCCCCAGCTCCCGGCTTTAACCGGTCAGTTTTCAGCTTTTTGGAAAAGCTTGCTGCCGTTGCCGGCCAATTTCTCTTCTTCGAAGAACGCAGGCTAAAGCCTGCGGCTACCAGATCTTGTAAAGCAAAACCTCTTCAGGAACATTCCCAATCTTGGGCCCCTTGATTCGGAGCTTATTAATCATTAGAATCTAATAATATCTGAAATTAAGAGGACGTTATGAAACCCCAAAAGGTTAAATTTCCTTTCAAGACCAGACTGAGCCTGAAGCCGCTGCTCGATTTCTGGGAACGCTCAGTGGCCGAAAGCAAAGGCGGGATCAATTGCCTGGGGCCGGTTATCCGCCAGAAGTTGGAGAACGCCCCTGAGCTGCGGGAGCCCATCGAGGACCTCACCATCCTGGAAAAACACCAGGAACTCCTTGGTCTGTTGATGAGCGTGGTTTTCCCGCCGGCGTTTTGGGAGAGCGATTGCGCCGCGGCCTTCGTGCCTTTCCAATTTATTAGCTTCTATGCCACCCCGATTTTCAAAAACCTGTTCAGGATGGAAGGGATTAAAGATTTTACGCCGCAATTGAACATTGACTCCAAGCAGTGGGAGTGGGGGCGGACCCTCAAGGCGTGTATCTATATCCTGAATAAAGTTTATGGCATCGACCTCGCCTGGAGTTATCCCCTGATTGCCCATGGCCGCTGCCCGAAAACCGGACTGGATCGGTTTTTTAATATCACCCTGGACCCCAAATTCCTGGAAATCAAGGCGCTTAAGGACCCCAGGACTTTGACGGAAGCCGACCGGAATCGGCTCCTCGCTAACGTTACCGACCTGAAACTGTGGATGGAACTGATACCCCCGGATAACTTTGAAATTCAGGGTTTTGGCGTTTTCCGGGGTACGGATGTGACGGCTCAGGAGATGCTATCGTCTCTGCAGGCAGACCTGTTCGAGAAGGAATCGATTTTTCAGCGGGATGGTTTTGCCACCCTGCAGGATAAATTGCAAATCTACTTGGGAGAGCAGGACATCTCACTTGGCCTGGCCGCCATCCGGGGTGAACAGATTCTCCTCTTGCCCCATGCCCATAGACAGCCGGAAACGACCTGCATTCTGGAGAATGCCACGCACTACCAAAGGAGCGAATTCAAGGGATCGATTTTTTCCCGGGTGCTGGATCAGCGCGAACCGCTGGTCATTGAAGATCTGCAAGGTTATCCCGAGGGCACGGTCTTGGAAGGGCGCATGCTGGAGCGCGGCTACCGGAGCGTTTATGTTGCTCCCCTCTTCTACCAGGATCGGCTCCTGGGAACCTTGATGCTCAAGTCAACCCGCCCCGGGGCGCTGAACGCCCTGAACACGGCCACCCTGCAGCCAATTCTGCTGCTGTTCGCCGTGGCTGTGAATCGCAGCCTGGTGCAACTGGACCAAAAAATTCAAACCGTCATCAAAGAGGAGTTCACCGCCATCCACCCCTCGGTGGAATGGCGCTTTCAGCAGTCAGCCCTGCACTATATCCGGCATAAGGACGAAGGAGATGCGGCCCTGGAACCCATTCGGTTCCATCAAGTTTATCCCCTGTTCGGCGTTTCGGACATCAGGATGTCCAGCGATCATCGCAACGCCGCCATCCAGGCCGATCTCCTCGAACATTTCCGCCTCGCCCGGGAAATCCTGGAGCTTGCCTATCAACACCGGCCCTTGCCGATCCTGGCGGCCTTCAGCCATCGCCTCGACAAGCATATCCGAGAGCTGAAAGTTGGCCTGAATGCGGGGGACGAGGCTACCAGACCGCTTTTCATCCAGCGGGTGATCGAGCCATTTTTCGACCAATGTGCCAGCTTCGGCGCCCCGGTGGCCGAGAAGATAGCATCTTACCGGGCCGCCCTCGATCCTCAGATGAAGACTATTTACCGGAGCCGGCAAGAATTTGAAGAAAGTCTCAATCTCATCAATGAAACTATTGCAACATATCTGGATCAGGAGGAAGCCAAGGCCCAGGAATATTTCCCCCACTATTTTGAAAAACTGAAGACCGATGGGGTGGAACACACCATATATATCGGCGCCAGCATGGTGGAGAACGGGAATTTCAGTCCCATGTATTTGAAAAACCTGCGGCTGTGGCAGCTCCTGGTTACCTGTGAAGTGGTGCGCCGCACCGGGGAAATCAAAGACAAGCTACCGGTGCCGCTCGAAACCACCCACCTTATTCTGGCTCAGGATTCATCGCTCTCCATCTTCTTCAGTCCGGATGAGCGGCACTTCGAAGTGGAGGGCGCTTACGATATCCGCCACGAGATCATTAAAAAACGGATTGACAAGGCGACAATCAAAGGTTCTTCCGAGCGCCTGACGCAACCGGGCAAAATTGCCATCGTCTACTCCCAAAAAGAGGAAGGCGCGGAATACCTCGAATATATCGATTACCTTCAGGCCGCCGGCTACCTGCAGGCTGAAACGGAGGAGGTGGAGTTGGAGGATTTACAGGGGGCCCAGGGGTTGAAGGCCCTCAGGGTCCAGGTCGATTTGCGCGCCTCCCGGGCGCAGGATAAGGCTCTTCCGGAAATAGTTGCCGCGGCAGTGAAGGCGCTGCCCAAGGAAGCCAACGCACCATCCTGAGAGGCCGCCCTGGCGCCGCTTCCCTGACCCCATGCACTGTTCGTTTCCACTCTGAGGGCCCCGGGAACCGCACTTGCCATTAGGCGCCCAGCGCCTGGCCCCTCATCTGCCGTAATAGCCGGTGAGGGTGGCGGTGGCCAGGATCTTGCCCTCCAGGGCCTGCTTGAATTCCCCCAAACTGGCGGCAGACCTCACCTCCAGCTTCGGCACGCTCAGGGCGTAGAGGGTGATCACGTAGGGGTGGTCGCCGGTGCCGGGAGGGGGTTGGGGGCCGCCATAGCCTGGCTCGCCCCAGGAGTTCTGCAACTCCACCGCCCGGGGAGGCATCTTCCGGCCCGAAGCGCCCTCCTCCAGGGAAACCGCTGACCCCGGAATGTCTTTCACCAGCCAGTGCACCCAGTTATGGGCCACCGGATGGGGATCGACGATGGACAGGGCGAAGGACTTGGTGCCGGCCGGGGCCCCGGACCAGGCGAGGGGCAACGATAAATTCCTGCCGCCGGCCGCCACCATGACATAGGGCAGGGGAATCTTCCCGCCATCTGCAAAAGCGCTGGATGTGAGCTGCATGACCTGACCTCCTGGGCTGGAAGGGAGATTGACGGCCAAAAGCAGGGCCGCCAGAATACCTAAGAAATACCATTTTTTCATAAGCACCTCGCCTTGGCGAATGGCAATTCCCGCATTTTTGCCTTTTTCCCTATTTATTCCTGCCTCAACTTTAAACTTGAGACCTAGGCGTAAACCAAAAGTTGTCATCCTGAGCGAAGCGAAGGATCTAGTATTCCCTTGGTATTTATGAGATTCTGCGGTCGCTTCGCTCCCTCAGAATGACAAAACGGTGACTTTCGCAAAGGTCTCAACCTTGAACCTTGAACTAACCTCCGGTCTTTCCTTCCAAATAGAGTTTCAGGGCTGCAGCGGCGTTGTGGGTCTCATCCCGGGAGCTATACACCAGGGTGAGGTTGCCTTCCTGGTCCTTTTCCCGGAGCAACCCGATTTCTCGGCCTTTGTCAGCCAGTTCGGCCCAATAACGCTGGCAAAACCTCTCCCATTTCCTGGGATCATGGCCGAACCATTTGCGCAGCTCCGGGCTGGGCGCCACCTCCTTGAGCCAGAGGTCCAGCGCCACCTCCGGCTTGCTCAGACCCCGGGGCCAGAGACGCTCCACCAGGATTCGGAAGCCGTCATCCGCCCTGGCGGGCTGATAGGCCCTTTTCGACTTAATCATGATTCACCTCGCCGGCCCTTCATCCTTGTTCAGCCTGCTCCTGGCGAAGCCGGCCCATTTGCTGGTGGGGTTCAATTCCAGAAAGCGCCGCCAGTGGCTCCTGGCGCCGGAGAGATCGCCGATCCCCTCCAGCACCATGGCCAGGTTGAAATGGCCGTCGGCGAACTCGGGGTCGCCGCATAGGGCCTTCCGGTAAAAGATGGCGGCACTGGCCAGTTCCCCCTGGCCCTCCAGGAGGTTGGCCAGGTTGTAGTTGCCCTCCACGTGATCGGGATCAACCCCCAGGGCCTGGAGGTAGCGGGCCGCCGCCGCCGTTTCGGCGCCCGCCAGGTACAGGAGGTTGCCCAGGTTCACCATGGCGTCTGCATGATCGGGCCTGGCGGCCAGGATGGCCTCATATTTCCCCCGGGCCTCGTCCAGCCGGCCCGCCTCTTCATCCTCCAGGGCCAGGTAGAACAAACCCTCATAGTCCTGCCGCGCCAGGGGAATGGGAAGGTTCTCCGGGCCGCCGAAATCGATGAGGCGTTGCCCTTCGGGGGTAAACTTCAGGCGGTTTCTTCCCAGGACGATCTGACGCCGGTGAATGGAGATGCGCACCTCGGACAGGGGCTGTTTCAGTTCGGGCAGCAGGCGCCGCATTTTGGCCACGCATTTGCCGATCTTGGCGAGCGAGAGCCCCTGATTCCGCAGTTGCCGTAGTGTGCGGAAGGCCACCAGGGCCTGAAAATCGAACCATAAGGTGCCCCCGGTCTTTTTCAGGCGCGGCACCAGGCCTTGGCGCTCCCAGCGGCGGACCCGGGTTTCGGAGATGCCCAGGAGTCTGGCGATTTCCCGCTGATCAAAGAGCTTCTTCAACTGAGCAGCCTCTCGAAAACCGGGGCCCGGAAGTGGCCCCGGCGGGTGATCTCCTGAAAACTCACCCGGCAGCGCAGCCGGGGCCGCACCCATTGAAGACCCCTGGCCGCGCCGCCCAAGGGAACGGCCGGCCCGGCCTCCACCCCGAGAGCCGCCAACCGGCGGCTGAGGTCCTCCAGCTCCGGCTGGCGAAAACCGCTGCCCACCAGGCCGCGGTATACCCAGCCCTGGGGCTCCCGGGTGGCCAGGGCCAGGGAGCCGAAGGTGGCCCGCCGGTCCCCCCGGCCCGGAGAATAGCCGACAATGTAGCAGTCGGCCTGGCGGCGGGGCTTGATCTTCAGCCAATGCCGGGAGCGCTTGCCGATGAGGTAGGGACTGGCCAGCGCCTTGGCCATGATCCCTTCCAGGCCTCGGGTTATCGCCTCCTGGAAAAAGCGCTGGCCCTGCTCCTCGATATACTGGGACTCCAGCAACAGCTCCGAATCCGGCAAAATGGCCCGCAGCTCCTGCTTCCGTTCAATTAAGGCATCTTCCAGATACTCCCGGTCATTGAGGTATAGCAAGTCGAAGGGAATGTAGGTGGCCGGCAGCGCCCGCGACCTGATCTCGATCTGAAAGGGGTCGGCCAATTGTTCCCGTTCCTGCAACTTGCCAAAATCGGACTTGCCCTGGGAGAGGACCACCAGTTCCCCGTCCAGGATAACGTTTCTCACCCGGAACTGACGGGCCAGACCTCCGAACTCGGGATATCTGTAAGTGATCTCCTGGAGCCGCCGGTTCTGCAGGCGCAGGCGGCCATCCTGAAGAAACAGCAGGCAGCGGCTGCCGTCCCATTTGATCTCGAACAGGTGCGCTGCAGAGTCGAACGGTTTGCTGGCGTAGGCCAGCATCGGGGCGATCCTGGCGGTGAGTAGTGAGCCGGGAGCCGTAAGTGGTTCGGGATCGCCGATCATCATCGGTTTGGGTTCTGGCGACTGTTCCTGCTGGCCCGGGCGGCCTAAGGCTTGCGCGTCTCCGGGTGGGGGCGACCCAGCGGGTCGCCCCTACGGCTCACCGGGCTGGGCAACCCCATCATGTGCTTCCAGCCTGTGCCACTTGTCGCCCCTGCGGCTCAGGCCTTTTGCCGCTGCGGCGGCGCCTCCGGGGTGCGCTGGCCGGCCCGGGCCATCCCCTTTTTCGGCGGCGCCGCCGCCCCCGCGCCTGCGGTCTCCGCCACGCTCTTCTTCAGGGCCTCCATCAGATTGATGACCTTGCGCCGCTCCACCTGCGGCTCCGCCTTCAGTTCCTTGCCCTCGGCCTTGGCCTTGATGAGCTCCAGCAACTTCCGGGTATATTCATCATGGTATTGCTCCGGGGCAAAGTCGCCGCTAAGCTGCGCCACAATGGCCCGGGCCATCTGCAAATTATCCTCGTCCACCTGGATCCCGGCGGTCCAGCCCGCTTCTTCGATCTGCCCGATATCCTTGATCTCTTCAGAATAATGCAGGTTGCAGGCGACCAGGACGCCGTTACGGGGCCTGAGGATGATCAGGTGCTCCCGGTTTCGCAGCACCGCCCTGGCCAGGGCGGACTTGCCGCTCTCCTCCATGGCCCGCTGAAACAGGGCAAAGGCCTCGGCCCCGGCCCGCCCGTCGGGGGCCAGATAATGAGCCTCGTCATAATAGAGAGGATCGATCTGCCCGGCGTCCACGAACTTGAAGATTTCGATGGTGTCGCCGGACTCCACCCGGGCCCGGCGCAGGTCCTCGTCGGTGATGACCACGTGGAGGTCCTTGCCATAGCTGTACCCCCGCACGACCTCTTCGCTGGTTAGCCGGCGCTGGTGCAGCGGACAGATCATCTCCTGGCGAATCGGACTGCCGCATTCCCGGTGATAGAGGTGGAATTGCAGGGAGCTTTTGGCAATGGCGTTGAACATCTTGATGGGGATGGTCACCAGGCTGCACTTCAAGTAACCTTTCCAGATGGCCTTCATTGAGCAAAAACCTCCGTCGGCTCCGGCGGGAATCGGAGAATCTTTACAGTGAAGATAGGCATGGTCCTCACCTGAGGCAAGGCGGAAGTCAAAAAGCCATGTCCGGGGCCCAGATCTCACAGACCTTGCCAACCAGCTCCTCTCCCGGCTTCAGTGTCTGTTTCCCCGGCTCCCAGCCCGCCGGGGTGGCTTCACCCTCATGGGTTTGGACATACTGGCAGGCCCGGATCTGGCGGATCATCTCGGCCACGCTGCGCCCCACCGCCGGGGCCAGCACCTCCATGGCCTGGAGAATCCCATTGGGATCGATGAGGAAGCGGCCCCGGATATCCACGCCGTTTTCCTCATCATAAACCCAGTAGAGCTCGCCGATGCGGCCGCCCGGGTCCGAGAGCATGGGATAGGGCAGGCCTCCGGGAACCATCTTGGAAAGTTCGCCCTCCTGCCAGACCTTGTGAGTGTAGGGGCTGTCCACGCTGATGGCCAGCACCTCGGCCCCCAGGGACTTGATCTCACCGTACTTGGCGGCAACTGCCGTCAATTCCGTGGGTCACACGAAGGTGAAATCCCCGGGATAGAAATAGAGCATGACCCACTTGCCGCGATAATCCGAAAGTGCGACGCTCTTGATCTCACCCTGGAGAAACCCTTTGGTTTCGAACTCCGGAGCGGCCTTACCGATCCGCACTGTCATGATTGCATCCTCCTTGCTGGAATAGGCGGTGCCGCGGCCCGCCTTAGCTCCTTTTTGGCAAGCCCGGTCATCTATCACCATAAGTCTCAAGCGAGCCGGTGGCAATGCCGAGGCAGGCATAAACCCAGGCTTAACCAAACAAAAACTCCGGACCGGCAAGGTCTTGGTCTCTCTCGCCCCCGCCTCGCAAGGCTCTCAACCAAGGATTTATCCGGGGCGCCAGAGCAAGAAAACCCCTCCAGCCGGGCCGGAAGGGTTTCGGGGGGTGAGGCTCTTAATCCGGAGAAGGTCTGATAAGGATTCTTTCCATTCCTTTTATGGGAGTGCCTTTAGATTATTCTAAAGAGCGCGCCATCGGGAAAGAGCTTAGCAGGTTCTCGAACGGCGAGAGCCTAGGGATGAATGGTGAGCACCGGGCAGGGGGCGCTGGTGACGACCTCGTCGGCCACGCTGCCGAAGAAGACCCGCTCCAGGCCCTTGCGCCCGTGGGCGCCCATGATAACCAGGTCAATTTTCCCCGCTTTGGCGAACTCCAGGATCTTGGTGGCCGGATCACCAACCAGAACCATGGATTCCAGTTTGGGGAATCTATGGAAATGTTCCTTGACCACGTGCGCCATCTTCTTCTCGGCGGCCGCCACCGCCTGCTCCTGGAAACTCTCGATGTTGCCGTGGGGCACGTAAAAGGAGGAAAAGCTCGACAGGTCGTGGGCGACGAACAGGACAAAGAGGGTGGAGTCGAACTTGTCCACAAAGGTGGAGACCCAGGGCAACAGGGTATCGTAGTTCTCGGCAAAGTCGATGGGGAAAAGGATTTTTCCAATTGTCTTCATTAATTATGCTCCCTTCTGCTGTCTTGCCTTGTAATTGTGAAATATAGTGTAAACTAAATGTTAACCTTGATATTGTCAAGCTAAAAACCGGCCGCGGCAGATAATGCCCGGAAGCAGGTGATGGCAACTGGGGCTATCCGGAAGGAGGGAAAATCCCGGCCTTTGCCAAAATGACCGACAGGACAAAAAATCCTTGCCAAATGGATTTTAGGTTATTATATTTCCCAGCGTCTCCCTATCAAAAAAGCGGGGAGGCTGAAATCATCAGGGATTGAGGTGAGCGCTATCGGCGAACTGCGCTTCGGTCGGGACCATGTCTGGGTACGCATGGATGACGAGACCCAGGCCACCATCGGCCTGACGGATTATCTCCAGGAGAAGTTGGGGGAGATTCACAGCATCCGGCTCCCCGAGGAAGGTGAGGAGTTCCTCAAAGATGAGTCCCTTACCAAGATAGAGGCCAAAAACGGCCGCCGTGACGTCAAGGCGCCGGTCTCCGGCGAGGTCCTCGAAGTCAATGAAGAAGTCGTGGAAGAACCGGAGATCATCAATGAGGACCCCTTGTCGGAAGGCTGGCTGGTCAAGGTGGAGTTGACTTCCAGCCAGGAGTTTGATGAACTCCTGACCGAAGAGGAATACAAAGACTACTTGAGCGAGGAAGAAGAAATGGAGGACCTGGAAGAAGATTGAAGTAATAACCGCCTCCGGTTTCTTCCTCCATTCCCCTGGAACTTCCCTGAAGCTCCGATCCTTAAGCCTCCTTGGCCGAAAAGCCCGAGGTCTCAACCTAAAACCATGTCCACTACCAAAAAGCAAGCCCAGCCGAAATCCCGGCTCTGGGACTGGCTAACCTCCATTCGCCTCACAGTTTACCTGCTGCTGATCCTGGCGGCCGTGGCCATCTTTGGCGCCGTGCTGCCCCAGGGGCAGCCGGCGGAATTTTATCTCGACCGCTTCGGGGAGACCTGGGGCGGACTTATCTGGCGTGGCGGCCTGACCAACATCTATTTCAGCATCTGGTTCCTGGCCCCCATTAACCTTCTGGCACTGAATATTCTGTCCTGCCTGATCAACGGCCTGCCCCGGGCCTGGCGGCGGTCATTTACGCATCTCAGCGCCGAGGCAGCCCTCAAACTGCCGCCGCGGGCCGGGCTCAAATGGCCTGGGAAAACGGACCCGCGGGAGGCAGTGGCCGGTATTTGGCGCCGGGAATTGGGCCGCCCCCGGCGTCAGACCCTGCACGGCCAAGAGGTCTTCTATTATGAATCCGGCCGGTTCCGGCCCCTGGGGCCCTACCTGGTGCATGCTGCCCTGCTTTTTATCCTGGCCGGGGGCCTGATCGGCAAATTCTCGGGGATTGAAGGCAGTCTGCCCCTGAGGCAGGGGGAAACGGCCCAGAGCTTTATGGTGGGGGAGACCGAGAGGCCCTTAGGTTTTCAAGTGCGCCTGGACCACTTTGGGGTCCAGTTCTATGAGGAAGGCGGCGTACCCAAGGAATTTCGCTCCGACCTCACTTTTACCCAGGGCAGCCGGGAGCTCAAGGCCACCTGCCGGGTGAACGAACCGGTGAGCTTCGGCGGTTACACCTTTTACCAGGCCTCCTACGGCACCCAACCCGAGGGACCGGTGCGCTTGCAGGTCAGCCAGGGGCCCCGCCAGGAGAGCCTCCAGGCCGCCATGCACCAGTGGCTGACCCTGCCCGGCAGCCAGGCGCAAATCATGGTCATCGAGGGAGAAGCCAACCTCGAGGGTTTTGGTCCGGCGGTGCAGCTCGCCTATAAAAACGGGTCGGAGCATCCCTTAATCTTCTGGGTCCTCAAAGATCATCCGGAGATGGCGGAGCCAATCGGGCCTTACCGGTTTGCCCTGGAATCGGCAAATTTTAAATTTTACTCGGTTTTCGAAGTGAATCGGGACCCAGGGGTCCCTTGGGTGTATCTGGGCTTTCTCCTGTTTTTGCCGGGATTTTACCTGGCCTTCTTCCGTCCCCACCAGTGTTGGGCGCTGGTCCTGGAAAAATCTCCCAAGGGGGACTGGCAGGGGCGCCTCCTGGGGTCGAGCCCCCGGGCCCGGGAGAACTTTGACCTCCGCCAGACCCGCCTTCTGGAGGCACTTAAGAAGGAAACGGCATCATGAGTCAGTTACTGGGATTAGCAATGTTAATCTATCTGGGGGTGGCCATCATCCTGATCATAGCCGAGTTGTGGTCTTCCCCCTTGATGCAGCGGGCCGGGCGTGGTTTGCTGTGGGTCGGGCTGGCGCTGCAGACCGGGGCCCTCATCGGCCGCTGGTACGTCTCTTACCAGATGGCCGCCGGGCCCACCCCGCCGCCGCTCTTCCTGGAGAAACTCCGCCTGATTATCTTCCAGGCGCCGTTGTCAAATTATTACGATTCCCTGGTATTTTTCTCCTGGTGCCTGCCGGCCATGGGGCTGCTAGCCTTCCGCCGTTATTTACGGGGCTGGCTGGGCGCCATCGTGGCGATGCTGGCCTGCCTGCTCCTGGCCAAGGCCTCATTCGGCGGGGTGAATGCCAACGTTCAGCCCCTGATGCCGGCCCTGAAGAGCAACTGGCTCCTCATCCACGTGGTCATTTGCTTTTTCGGCTATGCCGCCTTGACGGTGGCCTTCGGCGCCGCCCTTCTCTACCTCATCCAGGATTATAGTTCCAAAGGGCCCCGCCCAGCCCTCCCGGCCCTGCCGTTGTTGGACCGGCTCATCTACCGGGCTGCGATCCTGGGATTTTTCCTGCTCACCTTCGGCATCCTGACGGGGGCGGTATGGGCCGAAACCGCCTGGGGCAAGTACTGGAGTTGGGACCCCAAGGAGGTCGCCTCTTTGGTCACCTGGCTCATTTACGCAGCCCTGCTGCACGCCCGCCTGCTGAAGGGCTGGCAGGGGCGCCGCATCGCCTGGCTGGCGGTCCTGGGCTTCCTGGCGATTATCTTCACCTACTTCGGCGTCAACTACCTGCAAAGCATGCACGCCTACATGACCTGACCAGGTATTCCTCACTTTAGGACAAAAAAAGGGGGGGATTATATACTTGACTCCCGATTCCATCACGGCCGTAAGGGCGGCGTCTCAGTGGCACAGGCCTCTGGCAATTTGGGTTTGCCCTGGGCGGGGAAAATAATCGCGGGATTCAAATATATAATTCGCAAAAATAAGGGGCACGGCCAGCCGCGCCCCTTACTAGTCCCGAGTCAAACTCAACCGGCGACCGGGAGTCCCAAGACTTCGCCAATGCTACATCGATACCGCGTGCTGCCGCCCCTCAGAGCGGCTGCTTACCGGTGAACACCTGGTTCACTTTGACGGCACACTGGTGGGTTCGCAAAGCAAATCCTCGGAAGTAGCCAGCCGGCCGCATTTGCTGCAGACATACTTGATGTCTTCCAGTTTGCCCTTGCAATAATGCTTGGTATGAGGGGCCTTTTCCCCGCAAAAGGCGCAAGTCATGGGGTCCATGTTGGGGTTGCACAGGTGCCCCGGCTCCTCGGCCAGGGCGCCGCAGGTCTGACAGGTATAGACCTTCTTTGCCATATTTTCCTCCCGGCGATCTAGTCTTTGGAAAAAGGATAAGGTTCAATAAGGCGATGTCAATGCGCCGGTCCAAAAAAATTCCCCCTGAGGCGTAGGCGCGGCAGGCTTAGCGGAATGGCCGGGAATTAGGGGCGCCGGCGCTCAGCCGGCAAGTGAGAGGCTGGCCGCACCGGAATCGAGGCGGGCCCGGGCTCCCAGGGGCAGGGTGTAGTTGTCCGGCTGGTGGCCCACGGGAAGGCCGGCCAAAACCGGCACCTCCAGGTGCTCCAGGGCTGCCGCTGAGACCTCCAGCAGGCCCTCGAAGCTGCCGCAGCCGCTGAAGGCCCCCAGGACCACCCCCTTGACCCCGTCCAGGGCGCCGGCTAACAGCAGGTGATGGAGCATACGGTCCAGGCGGTAGCGGGGCTCGTGGTGATCTTCCAGGAAGAGGAGATAGCCCCGCAGTTGCGGGGCAAACGGGGTTCCCAGCAGATGACAGAGGGTAGTGAGATTGCCGCCGGCCAGCGGCCCTTCGGCCACTCCGGGGCAAATAACGGTCAGATCCGCAAAGGTGGCCGCCCGGGGCCCCGGGGCCGTCAGCCAGTCGAACAGGCTTTGCCGGGCGCCCGCGGTCATCTCCGGCAGTTGGGCCACGGTGGGGCCGTGGAAGGTCACCAGACCCAGGCGGCGGTGCAGGTGCCAGAGGAGATTGGTAAGGTCGCTGAAGCCCACCAGGCGCTTGGGGACCGCTCCCAGGGAAACCGGGTCCAGGTAGGGCAGGAGCTTCAGGGAGCCGTAGCCGCCCCGCACCCCCATGACCGCCTTGATTTCCGGATCGCACCAAAGCTCCTGAAAGCGCCGGGCCAACTGCCGGTCAGTCTCCCTTCCCGGGGCCCGGCTGGAGAAGACCTCCGGGCCGCACTGCACCCGAAAGCCCCAATCCCTCAGCACCTGCACCCCGGCCTCCCAGGCCTCCCGGGCCACGCAACTGGCCGGGGCCGCCAGGGCGATGGTCTCCCCGGGCGAGAGCGGCGGCGCCCAGGTAAAGCTGGCCGGGGGCCGGAGGCCACCCCCTTCCCCTTCCCTATCCTGGAAATCGGGACCCATCCGCTTTCCTGACTAGTGGTCCGTTACACAATTGATTATCCATTCAAAATGACTGATTTTTTACCCCCCTTTGGAAAAGGGGGGTAGGGGGGGGATTTAATATAACATCTTGAAATCCCCCTAAATCCCCCTTTTTCAAAGGGGGACTTAACCAGGCAAAATGCCGCGTTCTAGTCTTGATATGATGCCCAGCTAATTATGGAACACTCCACCACTATTCCCAACAGCCGCCCATGAGCCTGCGGCTCACCCCAAAATTATGAAAAAACGGCGAGGCGGACGTCTTGCCCGCCACCCAGTCCGCACCGGCGAAATGGCCGGCGCCCTCAATTTTTCCAAATTATCTTTAGTGTATTTATCAATTTTATTATAATAACCAGATTATTATGAGTGTCGCCAATTTTTTAGCTAACCAAGGAAGGCGCCTCCGGTCCCCGGCGGTCGCGGCGTCTTTGGTCCTGGCCCTGATTTGGCTCCTGGCGTTGGCCTTCCGGCTCAGCGACCTGGCGGCCCGGGACTTATGGACCGACGAGGCCTGGGTTGCCCTGGCGGCCTTGAAATCCTCCGCGGCCGCGGCCCTGGCCGCGGGCCATTCCACCCCGCCCTGGTACCTCTTGGGCGTCTGGGCCACGGCCAGGCTCCTGGGCAGCCAGGAATGGGGCCTGCGGTTTCTGTCCTTCGCCTTCGGGGTGGGCACCCTCCTGGCCATCTGGCTGCTGGCCTTGAGACTTACCTCCCGGCCCGCCTCCCTGCTGGCCCTGGCCATGGTGGCCGTTTCCCCCGTGATGGTTTACTACTCCAAGGAGTTGAAACAGTATAGCGGCGACGCCTTCTTTGCGGTATTGGTGTTTTATCTGGCGGAGCGTCTCAGCGCCACCCAGGGCCGCCGCGGCTGGACCGCCTTGGCCCTGACCGGAGTGCTGGGGCTGGGCTTTTCCCATCCCCTGGTCTTCTGCCTGCCGGCGGCGGGGCTCATCCTTTGGCGCCGGCTGCCCGCGGCCCGGACCCGCCTGGCCCTCCTGGGCGGACTTTGGCTGCTCGCCTTCGGGGCCTATTACTTCCTGTTTTTCCGCCACGACGTGGACCCGGAGTTGATTGCCTATTGGGCCAAGGACTATCCCGATCTCTCCGGCCCAGGCCGGTTTTTCCTCTGGCTGGGGCCCTCCCTGCACCGCTACTTCTACTATTTTCTGGGAGAGTGGGGAGTGTTCTGGGGGCCGCCCCTGCTGGCGGCCGGGGCCTATGCCCTGTGGCGCCGCGGCGGCGGCCGGGCGCTGGCCTACTGGGGCCTTCCCATCCTCACGGCCCTGGGGGCCGCGGCGCTGCACCGCTACCCCTTTATGGCTGACTACGGCGGCAACCGGCTGATGCTGTTCAGCGCCCCCCTGCTCTACCTGGTGCTGGCCGCCGGGGCTTGCCTGGCGCTCTCCTACCTGTGGCACGGGTGGCGCCGCGGGCTGGCCGCGGGACTGACCGCGGCCCTGATCATCTCGCTTAATCCCTTAAAAAACTTCCAGGAAAACCTCCACCCGACGATGAACCGGGAGGAGATCAGTCCCCTAATAACCCGCCTACAGCAGGAACTGCAGCCCCGGGATGAGGTTTACGTCTACTACTTTGCCCAGTGGCCGTTTGCTTATTATTACCGCGGGCAGGCGGCGCGCCTCTGCATCGGCAAGTCCTGCGGCGAGACCGGGCTGAAACCGGAGTCCCAGGGGCGGGCGCCGAAGCGGCTCTGGCTCATCGCCTCCCACATTATCAACGTCCAGGACATGCGGGAATTCGCCGCCAAATTGCTGGGGCCGGCCTGGCGGGAAAGCACCTGCGACCAGGCCCCGGGAGCGGTGCTCTTTTGCTTCCGGAGCGCCAAGGAAACCAGGGTGGAGGCTAACCGCCGGCAGGCGGCGCCAGGGCCGCCTCAATCTGCTGCTGAAACTCCCTCAAGCGCAGGGGTTTATAGTAGATAACCCTCCTGACCCCGGACCCGGCGCCGGGCCGCCAGGCCGGCCAGGGCCCCTGCTGGCCACCCCTCGTCTTTAAGACTCTCCCACCCGGATGCGCAGGTCCCGGACCAGGTCTGGCCCCAGGACCCTGGCCAGTTCCTCCAGGATTTTCGGTTTCAGGAATTGCAGTTCCTGGCCCCAAACTCCGTCCGTCACTTCCACCCAGAGCTCCCGCCGCCGGAGGTCCACCAGGCGGGCGTGTTCCCTGATGGCTGCGGGCGCCGCCCTCTCCCAGACCTGGCGGATGCGCTGCCGCAACTCCAGGCCTTCCCGGTCCCCGGGCGAGAGCAAGTGCTGGAGCACGTCTTTGACGGCCAGCGGCCGTGACGATGGAGTCCGTTTTGCCATATGCCACATATCTATAGGATAGGGATCAATTCAATGAAAAGATTTCTTTTCTAATCCCTAATCCCTAATCCCTGACCCCTGCCCCTACCCCGCGCGCTCCCGGGCCCGGGCGAAGCCAGGGGCGGCTTTTTCGATCACTGTTTCCGGCGCGCAAAAGGCCAGGCGGAAATGGCCCTGCCGGCCGAAGCCCCGGCCCGGCACCGCCAGGATGTTCTCCTCCCTGAGGAGGGCCACGAAGGCCAGGTCGTCGCCCCCCGGGGCCTTGGGGAAGAGATAGAAGGCTCCTTTGGGTTTGAAAAATTCATAACCGGCCTGCTCCAGCACCCGGCAAAAGGTCTCCCGGCGCCGGGCATAGGGCGCCATATCCACCTGGACTTCCGCCAGGGGGGCCACCACTCGCTGCATAAAAGCGGGGGCGTTGACGAATCCCAGGATGCGGTTGGCCAGCGCCAGGCCGCCCGCCAGCTCCAGGCGCCCCGGGGTCCGGGGGCTCACCGCCGCATAGCCCAGGCGCTCCCCGGCGATGGAAAGATCTTTGGAAAAGGAATTCGCCAGCAAGGTGTCGGGGTAGGCCGCGAAGACGCTGGGGACCTCGAGTCCATCATAGACGATGCGGCGGTAGGGCTCATCCGCCACCAGATAGACCGGCCGGCCGTGGGCTGCCGCGTGCCGTCCCAGCAGTTGACCCAGTTCCAGCAGGGCCGCGGACTCATAAACCTGGCCGGTGGGGTTGTTGGGGGAATTGATCAGCACGGCCCTGGTCTTGGGGCTCAAGACCGCGGCCAGGCGCTTCAGGTCCAGCTGGAAGTTGGCATCGGTTTCTGCCACCCGCACCACGCCGCCGTGGTTGTCGGCGTAAGCCAGATATTCCACGAAATAGGGGGCAAAAACGATCACCTCATCGCCTGGGTCCAGGATGGTCTTGAGGATGACGTTGAGGGCTCCGGCGGCGCCGCAGGTGAGGATCAGGTCGTCGGCCTGGAAGTCGAGCCGATGGACCCTGCCCAGGTGGGCGGCCAGGGCCTGGCGGGGCTCCGGCAACCCGGCGTTGGGCATATAGCCGTGGAGACCGGGGCGGGGGTCTTGCGCCGCGGCCGCCAGTTCCTCTTTGAACCGGGGGGGCGGCTCCAGGTCGGGATTGCCCAGGGTGAAATCGAAAACCTGATCCGCCCCCAGCCGCGCCTTAAGCTCACGGCCCTCTTCGAACATTTTCCTGATCCAGGAGGAGCTCTCCATCGCCGACTTGATGCGGAAGGCAATGCTCATAAAAGACCTGTTTTCTGTTTTCTGTTTTCTGTTTTCTGTTTTCGGTTTTCTGTTTTCTGTTTTCTGTTTTCTGTTCTTCTGCGCCCCTTGCCCTTCCGCGGTGAATTGTGCCACCGCAGAGACGCAGAGGACGCCGAGAAAGTCTGTTAATCCTTTTCTTCCACCTGGTAGCCCGCTTCCTTCAAGGCCTTAAGCACTGCCTGGCCATGTTCCAGGTTCCGGGTCTCCAAATTCAGCTGCACCCGGGTATAGTCCAAAGGTAATTCCCGGGCCAGGCGGTCATGGAACAGGCGGAGGATATTGGCCTTGGTCTCCCCCAAGAGGGAGGTGAGGCGCCCCAGAGACCCGGGACAATCTTCCAAGGCTACCTGTAAGGTCAGGAGGCGGCGCTTCTCCAGAAGGGCCCGGGACAGCACCCGCTCCAGCAGGGGAATGTCGATATTGCCGCCGCTCACCAGCAGGACCACCCGCCGGCCCAGGGAGCGGGAGGCCATCTGCCCCAGTAAGGCCGCAGTGGCCACGGCCCCGGCCCCTTCGGCCAGCACCTTTTTGCCTTCGAGTAGCAGCAGCAAGGCCTGGGCAATTTCCTTCTCCTCTACCAATACCAGGTCTTTCAGGTACTTGTGGAGCAGGGGATAGGCGCGGCTGCCAATGAGGGGCACCCGGATGCCATCGGCCAGGGTGGGCAGGGCCGGCACCGCCGTCGGGGCCCCGTGCCGGAAGGCCACCGCCAGGGAAGGCACCTGCGCGGTCTGGGCCCCGATGACCCGGACCCCGGGCCGGGATTCGCTCAATGCCAGGGCGGCGCCCGCCGCCAGGCCGCCGCCCCCCACCGGCAGCACCACCGTGTCCACCTCCGGCAGGTCCTCCAGGATCTCCAGCCCCACCGTCCCCTGGCCGGCCATCACTTCGGGGTCGTCATAGGGATGGATGAGGCTATAACCCTCGGCCTCCATGGCCCTGGCCTTCTCCAGGGACTCGGAGACGTCGTGGCCGGACAGGATGACCTGGGCCCCGTATTCCTGGGTGGCCATCTGTTTGGAAATGGAGGCCCCCTGGGGCATGACGATGGTGGCCGGGATTCCCAGCTGGGCCGCTGCAAAGGCTACCCCCTGGCCATGGTTGCCCGCGGAGGCGGCCACCACCTTCCCGGCCCCTTCGCCCCGCTCCTTCAGGAGGGAGAGGCGGTTCATGGCCCCCCGCAGCTTGAAGGAGCCGGTGGTCTGGAGATTCTCCAGTTTGAGATAGACCTCCCGGCCGCTTTGCTCGCTCAAAATGTTGGAATAGATCAGCGGGGTGTGCAGCACCACCCCCTTAATCCGCTCTCTGGCTGCTTGGATGTCTTGGAGGGTCATCAGCACCTGCTTGGGTTTAGGAAAACACCTGCACGCTTCAGGCGGCCCGGGCCTCGGGCCCAGCCGCAGGTTGAGAACGGCCTGATCTCCCCGGGGGCCGTCCAGCCATTGCCAGCGTCGGTTCTAGTTACTATTTTTCGGCTATGATGACAATACCTTAAAAGTGCGGGGGTGTGGGTCATGGAAGTGATGGCGGCATTGCTGACCAAGTTCAAAGGCCGCTTCGCCGCGGAATTGGGCCTTAAGGTCTCCTCCGTCCCCGAGGCGCGGCAGCAATGGTTTCTGGCGGCCATCTTCTACGGAGCCCGCATCTCCGGCGTGCTGGCCGCCCGTACCTTCCGGGTCTTCGCGGCAGCGGGGGCCACCTCACCCGAAGCCATTCTGGCCCGGGGCTGGGAGGGACTGGTGGCCCTCCTGGACCAGGGTGGCTATGCCCGTTATGACTATAAGACGGCCACTAAGCTGCTCCAGGTGATGGCGTCTTTGCAAGAGCGCTATCAGGGCTCCCTGGAGCGCCTGCACGAGGCGGCGGCCGACCCTGCGGATCTCGAGCGGCGGCTCATGGAACTGGCCCCGGGGATCGGCCCCGCCACAGTCAACATCTTTTTACGGGAATTGCGGGGGATCTGGGTCAAGGCCGCACCGCCGCTCAGCCCTTTGGCCCAGGCCGGCGCCGTAGAAGCCGGGTTGGCGGCCCGGGAGCTCAGCCCCCGGGAAGCCCTGGAGGAGATTTTCCGCCACTGGCAAGCCCAGCAGCTCCCCGGCTATGACTTCGCCGACCTGGAAGCCGCCCTGGTGCGCCTGGGCCTGGAACTGCGCCGGAGAAGCCCAAAGAAAAGTGGAACCAAGGGGTAAAGGCAGGGTGAGCGGGGAATGAAATATCTTGTCGGGGCGCGCCCAGGCGTGCGCCTCTAAGGAAATCGCGGGCTGTAGGGCGGTTTTTAACCCGCCCCTACGAAAAAGGAAATTTAATTGCCGGACCCTATTGAACTTAATTCCCAAAAGCGGGCATAATCCCGGAAACCCGAAACTCGAAATGGGCGACCCGATCACAGGCTGGAAGCCTGTGCCACTGTGGCCCCTATAAGAGGAAACCCATGTCCAACTGCATCTTCTGCCGGATCGCCTCCGGCCAGGCCCCGGCGGCGCGGGTCCTGGAGACCCCCCGGGTCCTGGCCTTTCTGGATATCGCCCCGGTGCACTATGGCCACACCCTGATCATTCCCAAGGAGCATTATCCCACCATGCTGGAGCTGCCCGACGACCTCTGGACGGAGATGGGGGCGGTGGGCCGCCGGGTGGCCCGGGCCCTGGGGAGCACCCTGGATGCCCAGGGCTTCAATATCAGCATGAATAATTTCGAAGCCGCCGGCCAGGCGGTCCCCCACGCCCACTTCCATGTCATCCCACGCTATTTCGGCGACGGCCTGCTCCTCTTTCCCCACCAGGAATACCGTCCCGGGGATATGGAAAAGACCGCGGCCCAGCTGCGCCAGACCCTGGCGAGGGGGTGACGGGATGGGTCAGGGGTCAGGGGTCGGGGGTCAGTGAAAAAGAGCGTGCCCAAGCTAAGTTTTGGAAATAGGAGAAAACGGGGGGCATGGTTTTTTTCCCCCTCCCACGAGGAGGTTGGAGGAAGGGGGGCAACTTCTGAGGGAGCGAAGCGACCGAAGAATCTTATAAATACCTAAGCAAATACGAGGTCCTTCACTTTATAAGAAAATAGCCCGGTGGGCCGGGTCGCAGTAATCGCCAACTAGAGGCGGCCAGGGACGGCCGCCCCACCATCCCCTGTTAATTTTCATTATTCGTAGTGACCTTCAGGTCATGATAGTTCGCTCAGGATGACAAAGTTGGCGAGGGGTGGGTGTAGGGCGGGAAGCGAAGCGCATCCCGCCTCCGCTCCTTTCACAGCCCGGCTTCGGCCCGGAGGATCCCCCGCAGGAAATCGGTTTTGGCGGAGACGGGAATTGCCTGGCCGTCGATGGAGGCCACCGGCATCAGCTCCAGGAGGGCGTTGGCCAGCCAGACACCCTCGGCGTGGGGCAACCGGCTGGGCTCGGTGGGGACCACTTCCAGTAACAGACCCAGACGGGCCAAGGCCAGGGTCAAAACAGCCAGGGTGACCCCCGGCAAGGCGCTGGCCGCCGCCGGGGTGCAATAGACCCCGCGGCTGAGATAGAGCAGGCTGGTGGCGGCGCCTTCGGACAGCATCCCGTCGGCCTCCAGAATCAGGGCCTCCCTGGCCCCCTGCTCCAGGGCGTATTGCCGGGCCGCCAGGTAAAACAGGTAATTGAGGCTCTTATGGCGGCCCAGGAAGGTGGTGCGCCGACCCGGAAAGGTGGCCACCGGCCAGCCGGCGGCGTACTCCGCCGGCGGCGGCGGTTCATAGGGCTGGGCCCAGATCACCAAAGTGGGGCTGATCCCTGCGGGCAAACCCAGCCCCGCCGCTGCGCCCCGGCTAAGCAAGATCTTCACCCGGGCGATACCCCGGTCCAGACCGTTCACCGACAGCAGCTTATTGAGGCGCTCCTCCCAGGGCAGGTCCCCGGGAAGGGGCAGGTGAAAGGCCTTGGCCGAAGCCAGCAGGCGGGTCAAATGTTCCCTGAGAAAAAATAAGCGGCCGGCCTCGGCCCGGATGGTCTCGAAAAAGCCGTCCCCGTATTGAAAGCCCCGGTCATTAACCGACACCCGGGCCTGGTCCGCGGGAACCAGGTCATCATTGAGCCAGACAAATTCAGGTTGGTCCATCCTTCCCTCTAGTGTGATGCTTCATAATTGCTATGACATTAAAACCCAATCAGTGATCAGTGGCCAGTGATCAGTGAAGGCAAATCTGATTACTGATTACTGATCACTCCTCACTATCCTTCCACTCCCTGGGCCACCGCCGCCTGGATGGCGGCTTCGTACAGTCTGTAACGTAGCGCCACACTGCCCCAAATCCTGCTCAATCAGCCGGAACAGAGTCCGCCCCTTGTGCAGAGTCTCTTCATATTCATCCTCTTCCCGGGAGTCGTACACCACCCCGCCGCCCACCGCAAAATGAGCCTGGCCTCCATAGATAACCGCGGTGCGAATGGCCACGTTGAGGTCCAGGTTGCGGTGCAGCCCCAGGTAGCCGATGGCCCCGCAGTAGATATGGCGCACGCAAGGCTCCAGCTCGTCGATGATCTCCATGGCCCGGATCTTAGGGCAGCCGGTGATGGAGCCCCCGGGGAAGGTGGCCCGCAAGATGTCTGCCGCCGTAACGCCGGGCCGCACCTGGCCGGTGATGATGGACACCAGGTGGTAGACGTTCTGATAAGCCTCCAGGCGCTTGTGCTCGGCCACCCGGACGCTCTTAGGCTCGCAGACCTTGCCCAGGTCGTTGCGCAGCAGGTCCACAATCATGGAGAGCTCGGCGTCGTCCTTGGGGCTGTCCTCCAGTTCCCGGCTCAGGGCCGCGTCTTCCCCGGCGGTGGCGCCCCGGGGACGGGTCCCCTTGATGGGCCGGGTCTCCAGGTAATCCCCCCGGCGGCAGAGGAAGCGCTCCATGGAGGTGGAGAGCACCCGGAAATCGCCGCAGTTGAGGAAGGCGTAGAAAGGCGCCGGATTGAGCTGAAAAAGCCGCCGGAAGAGGGTGTAGGCCTCCCCGGCAAAGGGAAAGGAGAAGCGCTGGGCCAGGTTTACCTGGTAAACGTCTCCCTGGCGAATATAGTCCCGGATGCGCCTGATGGCCGCCAGGTAAGCCTCCCGGCTAAAGTTGCTGGTGAGCGTCCCCACCTGGTAGGGTCCCGGGGGCTCGGCCGCTGCCCCCCAGAGAACGGCCTCATTGGCCCCCTCGGGCCGCCGTCCCCGGGCGTCTTCGTGGATTACCCTCACTTCCCGGAATTGGCCGCCCCGGCGGTCGTGCACCACCAGACGCCGGGGAAAGGCCATCACCAGGTCCGGGAGATTGAGATCGTCCGCCGCAGTTTGGGGCAGTATCTCCAAATGGTTTTTCAGGTCGTAGGCCAGAAATCCCAGGCACCCGGCGGCCAAGGGGTCAACGGGCGTCCCCCCCGGCAGCTCCAGGCCGCCCAAGGCGTCTTCCAGGACGGTAAGGGGGTTGCCCTGGCACACCCGGGTTTCGCCTGAAAGCCTCCAACTGACCTGATCCCCCTTGGACTTAAGCACCAGGAAGGGGTCCCAGCCCAGGAGGGAATAGCCGGCACAGTCGAGGTCGCCGCCGCTCAAGAGCAGCATGGCATAAGGGCGCCGGCGGATGGCGCCGAAGAGGTCCGCCAGGTCCCGCACCCCTGGCGGAGGCGTGAAAGGCCGCACCTCGATATCGACAATTCTGCCGAACCCGGTATGGAAAGAAGGGCCGCGGAAAATCACTCCCCCCGCCCTCTCCTCAGGCTTTCCTGTCCACTCTGCGGCTGGGGTTGGGGGAGGGAATTGGCAAAAGGTTCCGGTATTTTTCGCAAGGGCAGGGACCGCCGGGGGCCGCCGCTTTCCCAAGACTCCCCCCAACGGCTATCCTGCCCTTCCCGCAAAAAATTCGCCGCCAGTTGCCGGCCGTAACCGGTAAGGAAGGACTCCGGGTGGAACTGGACCCCGTGCACAGGATAACGCCGGTGGCTCAGGCCCATGATCACTCCATCTTCACTCTGGGCGGTGACCTCCAGGTCCGGGGCGACGGAGTCCGCCATCAGAGAATGGTAGCGGGCCGCGGCGAAAGGCGAGGGGAGGCCCTCAAACAGGCCCCGCTCCCGGTGGAAGACCCGGGAGGTCTTGCCGTGCACCGGCTCCGGGGCCCTGACCGTGACGCCGCCGAAGACCTCGTTGATGGCCTGATGACCCAGGCAAACCCCCAGGATGGGCAGGCGCCGATGGAAATGGGCGATCGCCGCCTTGCTGATCCCGGCCTGGGCCGGGGCCTTGGGACCCGGCGAGATGCAGAGCCAGGCGGGCTCAAGGGCCTCGATCTCCGCCAGGGTCACCGCGTCATGGCGGAAGACCAGGACCTCCAGGTTAAACTCTGAGAAGAGCTGCACCAGGTTGTACGTGAAGGAATCGTAATTATCGATCATCACCAGGCGCATCTTCCCTCCCCCATAAAAAAAGCCACCCCAGGAGTCTGGGTGGCTTTAGCCTGAACATAACTCTCAACTTTTATATATGGAGATTAAGCGGTGCTGTCAATGGTTTTCTCGTTCCGCTCAGGCCTCGCGGGTGATCCGCAGGCGGATGAAATAGAGGGTGCCAAAGGCGCTGGCATCCAGCTGGTGCTGCCGGACGTCGTAATGCGGAACATAGCCGGCGTCGTAGTCAGCGCCTTCCGCCAGACCCATGGCCCGGTCCATATCGCCGTCAGTGGCCATGACCAGGGCCTGGAGGAAAACGGCCCCGCCGTTGCGGGCCGTGGGATCATGCGCGAACACCGCCCCGCAGTCGCAGAATCCTCCGGCAAAATCGTACCACTGACCCTCCTGCAACTGCACCGGGCGCAGCACCTCCGTGCCGCAAAAAGGGCAGCGCACCTTGTGGGTGCGATCTGAAAACAGCTTCGGCATGCAAAAAACCTCGCAATGCTTCCCGGGTCCGGCTCACCTGGGAGCGCCGCACGGTGGCCGTGCCGCCAATCATGGCAGGCAGAGACGCCTGCCCCACCAGGACGCCGTTCAGTCCATTATCCATTATTTTTCCGTTTTCGGCAATTATCTTAACCTCTATTGATATTGACAGTGCGGCTCCTTAGCCTTAAATTATTCTTCATCTCGCAGTCAAAGGAGAAGCAGCCATGGCTGACAAAACCATATGTTTTTCGGACCAGGAGCAGATGAAGATCGAGGCCATCGTCATCGACAAAGACGGGGAACAGGCCTTGCTTTACCTGGCGCAACTGGATGACCGGTTAAATCCGCATTTCGGCCACGCCTGCGGACCGAAGGCAGCGGAAGGCCCCCAGGGGCGCGGCTGATAACCAATTTTTTTTGGCGATAGCATCGACGGCTTAAGGATCCGGACCGGCCGCGGGGCGGCCGCCGGGGCGCCGGCCTCCCTCAAAGGCCATCCGGAGAGGGCTCAGCCGGCAGATGAGGAGATTATGGCGGATAAAGAGATCGTCTTTTCGGATCAGGAGCAGCAGCAGTTACAGGCCATAGTCATTGACAAGGACAAAGACGAGGCCATCCGTTATTTAGCCGGTCTGATGGACCGGATTAAAGGTCATGCCGGCCATGCCTGCGGCTTCAAGCCGGCCAGAGGGTAAGAAAGGCGATAATCGCTCCTGACGGCGGGATGGACAGGCTGGCCCTAATATCCGACACCCACGCCTACCGGGCCGGCCTGCCCCCGTTATTCGCCTTTCTACGGCGCCAGGGCCTGCGCCACCTGGCCTGCCTGGGGGACTGCCAGCCGGAGCCTTTCCGGGATTGGCTGTCCCTGGACCCCGGCCACCGCCTTTATTGGGTCTATGACGTCTTTGGCCCCCAGTTGCCGGAAGCCACCGCCTGCGGGTTGGTCCTGGAATTGGAGGCCAGGGTCTTTCTGGCCCATACCCGGGCTCTGATTTGGACCCATTACGATGAGCGCATCCGGGCTTACCGCCGCGGGGCCCCCGCCTGCCGCCCGCCCCTGCTGGCAGCCCATGGGCATACCCACGTGCCCAGCGTCACCCGCTTTGCCCCACCCTTAAGCCGCCTGCTTTACATTAATGACCCCATCCGGCCCGCGGAGTTCGAGGCGCGCCAGGCCTGCCTGACCCTGGCGCCGGACACCGTTTACCTCATAGTCCCCGGGGCCTTCACCCTGGAGGAGGGGCGCCATCCCAACTTCAGTTTCGCGGTGCTGGACCTCCTGGCCTCACGGCTGTCCATGGTTTCCCTGCGGGACCTGGCCGCCCTCGATTCCCTGCATCTGTTCCCCCCGGAGTGAGGTTTAGGTTTCGAGTTTCGGGTTTCGAGTTTCGAGTTGTAGGGGCGGACCCCATGTGTCCCCCCTGAGTCTCGAAGTTTGAGTAAAAAACTAAGTCTCTCTCTCTTTATCTTCGGTCTCCGGGCGATTCCAGCATATCCGGAATCAGGAACAACTTTCCGGCCAGCAGTTCCCCGGCTACCAGGGCGTCGGTGGGAAAGGCCAGGGGCTGGGGCGACTGGGCCACTGGGAAAAAGGCCACCTCGGTGAGATCGTCTCCGGCCCGCAGGTCTCCTCCCACGACGCGGCCGGCAAACCAGAGGCCCACGGTAAGCCGCTCCGGGTCGTGGAAATTGGAGTGGACCGAAAGCAACTCCCCCACCACCACCGTGAGGCCCGTCTCCTCCTTAAACTCCCGGGCCGCGCCCGCCCTGACCTCTTCCCCCCACTCCAGGTAACCGCAGGGAAGACACCAGGCCCCCGGCGCCGGCGCGCCGGCCCGGCGCCCCCATAAGATCTGCTCCCCCCGGCGCACCACCACCGCCACCCCTACCGCGGGGTTGACGTACAAAACCCGGCCGCACCCCCGGCAAGTGAGGCGGTCCCGGCCCCCCCGGGGACGCTTCTCCAACGGCCCTCCGCAGCAAGGACAGAAGCGGAATGAGGGTGGATTGCAGGACATGTCAGTTCCGAATTGCAGGTGCGACCAGCTGGGTCGCCCAATTTCGAGTTTCAAGTTGTAGGGACGGACCCATGTGTCCGCCCTGAGTTTCGAGTAATGGCTCTTCTATTATTCTTTTAAACCGAAAACCGGAAACTGAAAACCGAAAATCGTCTTTTAGGGTTGAAAGTGCAGGGAAATTCAAATAAAAAAAGCGAGGTTCGAATTTTTTGGGAGAAGCCTCGTGTCCAACCCCAAGCTCACGGCCATCCGCAATATCGGCATCATCGCCCACATCGACGCGGGGAAGACTACTCTCACGGAGCGCATCCTTTACTACACCGGCCGCACCCACAAGATGGGAGAGGTGCATGACGGCGCCGCGGTCATGGACTGGATGCCCGAAGAGCAGGAACGCGGCATCACCATCACCGCGGCGGTGACCACCTGCAAGTGGAAGGGCTGCGTCATCAATATCATCGACACCCCGGGACATGTGGACTTCACCATTGAAGTGGAGCGCTCCCTCCGGGTTCTGGACGGCGCCATCGGGGTCTTCGACGCCGTGAGCGGGGTAGAGCCTCAGTCGGAAACCGTCTGGCACCAGGCCGACAGATATCGGGTGCCGAAGTTGGCCTTCATCAATAAGATGGACCGCCTGGGCGCCAACTTCTGGGCCGCAGTGACCTCCATGAAGGAGAAACTGGGGGCCCATCCCCTGGTGCTCACCATCCCCTGGGGGGAAGAGGACCAGTTCCAGGGGGTCATCGATCTTCTCGTTATGAAGGCCCTGAAATGGCGGCAGGAGACCCTGGGAGTGGCCTTCGAGGAACTGGAGATCCCCCCGGACCAGGAAGCCGCAGCAGCCGCGGCCCGGGAAGCCCTGGTGGAGTCCCTGGCCGAGGTGGATGACGAAGTGATGGAAGCCTATCTGGCAGAACGCCGGCTGGCCCCGGAGGAAATCAGGGCCGGCGTGCACCGCGCCACCCTGGCCCTCAAGGGGGTGCCCACCTATTGCGGCTCCGCCCTGCGCAACAAAGGGGTCCAACCCCTGCTGGACGGCATCAAGGATTTCCTGCCCAATCCCACGGAAGTGCCCGCCATCCTGGGGCAAAACCCCAAAACCGGGGCGTCCGAACCGCGGCCGGCCCGGGATGACGCCCCCCTGGCGGCCCTGGCCTTCAAGATCATGGTGGACCAAAACCAGCGCCTCACCTATGTGCGCCTCTATTCCGGCATCCTGAAGGTGGGCCAGGAGGTCTTTAACCCGCTCAAAGGCGTCTCGGAAAAGGTGGCCCGCATCCTCAGGATGCACGCCAACAAGCGGGAACCCCTGGAAGAGGCCCATGCCGGCAGCCTCGTCGCCGTCCTGGGCCTGAAGGCCACCACCACCGGAGATACCCTGTGCAGCCGGGACCGCCCCATCGTCCTGGAACCCATCTCCTCCTATCTGCCGGTAATTTCCCTGGCCATCGAACCGCTGACCCGGGACGACCAGGAGAAGCTGGAACCAGCCCTGGCCCGGGTATCCGAGGAAGATCCCAGCCTCAGCATCCATACCGATGAAGACACCGGCCAGACCCTGCTCTCCGGCATGGGGGAACTACACCTGGAGGTGATTATCCACCGCCTGCAGCGCGAGTTCCACGCCCAGGTCCGGGCCGGCCGCCCCCAGGTGGTCTATCGGGAAACCATCGCCCAGGCAGCCGAAGAGTCCGGGACCTTCGACCGGGAATTGGCCGGCAAACATCACTTCGCCGAAGTGCGCCTGAGCCTCTCCCCCCGGACCCGGAGCTCAGGCAATTCCTTTGTCTCCCTGCTGGCAGCGGAACACCCGGCCCAGGGCTTTGTGGCGGTCATTGGCCAGGCGGTTGGGGAAGCCCTGGAGGGGGGGGTGGTCTATGGCCACCCCGGGGTGGACGTGGCCGTGGCCCTGACCGGGGCCACGCTCAAAGAGGGCCTGGCCTCGGAAATGGCCTTCCGCATCGCCTCCATGGCCGCCCTGAGACAAGTGTTTAATCAGGCCCAGCCCCAATTGTTGGAACCCATCATGAAGGTGGAGATCATCACCCCGGAAGAGTTCACCGGGGAGGTCATGGGAGACTTCGCAGCCCGCAAGGGCAAGGTGGAACAACTCCTGGCCAAGGGGCCGGTGCGCATCATCACCGGCGCCGCCCCTCTGGCGGAGATGTTCGGCTATGCCACCGCCCTGCGCTCCCTGACCCAGGGGCGGGGCACCTTTACCCTGCAGTTCGATCACTACGGCTCCGTGGAACGGCGGGAGGAGAAGTAGGGGCGACAGTGGCACAGGCTTCCAGCCTGTGATTGCGTCGCCCGTGTAGGGTGGGCACTGCCCACCAAAATCACCGGCCTGCGGTCGCCGATTATCAAATAATTAATAAAGCGGGCGCCCAGCGCGCCCGCTTAAGGAGACTAAGAATGAGCGTAGAGAAGACCTTATCCCTGATCAAACCCGACGGCGTGGCCCGGGGATTGATCGGCGAAGTCATCGGCCGCCTGGAAAAACGCGGCCTCAAGATCAAGGCCTTGAAGATGGTGCAGCTCAGCAAGGCCCAGGCCCTCGATTTCTACCAGGTCCACAAGGAGCGGCCCTTTTACCAGAGTCTCACCACCTTCATGAGTTCCGGCCCCATCGTAGCCATGATCCTGGAGGGGGACCAGGCCGTCCAGGTGTACCGCGACCTGATGGGCGCCACCGACTATCGCCAGGCCGCCCCCGGCACCATCCGGGCCGACTTTGCCCGGGAGATCGAAGCCAACATCGTCCACGGCTCCGACAGCCCGGAAAGCGCCGCCGGCGAAATCGCCTTCTTCTTCAACGCCCTGGAGCTGGTTTAGAGCGGATTTCGGGAATATCTTGACTTACTCCGCCTCTGGATTCAGCAGGCGCTGCAATTCTTCCGTCTCATAGACCACTTCTTTGGCGGCCAACCGCACGCGCCCCTGGACTACATAGTTGAGAACCCGGGGCTGCCAAGCATGTTCAGCGCGATGCACCTTGGCAGCCAGGGTCTCCGGCGTATCGCCCGGCTCAATGGGAACAGGCAGTGCGCAAATTATCGGGCCGCGGTCATAAACCGCATCCACAAAATGCATGGTGACCGCGCTGTGAGTAATCTCCCCGCGGTGATAAACGGCCATCACCGCCTCGTGAACATGGTGTCCGTAAAGTTGGGGCCCGCCAAATCGCGGTAAAGGACCGGGGTGGATATTAAGCGTACGCGCCGGGTCAAGACCTGCCACTAGTTTCAGCCAGCCGGAGAGCATGACGTAATCGGCGTTGAAATACTTGACAAAGTTTTGGTAGCCTCTGGCCAGATAGGGGCCGGCCCAGTATTCGCAAGGTATCCCGAGAGCTTTGGCCTTATGCCAGACGCCGCCTTCAAAATGATTAGTGATAACCGCACAAATGGAGGCGTCCAAAATTGGCGGGCTACTCCGGGCAGCCCTTACCAGGTTCTCAAATCCTGAGCCGCCACCGGTTTTGGTTCCGGAGGCAAAAACCAGAATATTGGGATTATTTTTCATGAGGCCATCCCCTTTTTGCCTGCAAAGCATTCCGCATCATGGGTTTTCGTTTTTCATACCATATTCTCCCGGTGGTTGCCTCCCTGCCCCTCAAACCCTGCCTTGCGCCTGCCAAACCTGGGGCGGGCCGCGCCGGTTTAGCGGGCCGCCTGGGTTAACTAAAAAAGAGCGGGAATACGGAGGTCTAAAAAGATGTCGGGCTTCCAAACATTTTTGAGGAACGGTGAACATGAAAGACAAATTGAGTCTCGGGTTCGTAGCGCTCTCGATAATTGGGGGAACGTTGTTCTTATTCTTGCTGACCTCTCTTAATCCGTCCCAAGCCAAAGAAAGCGGCTGGGAAGGCCTGAAGGAAAAAATAAAAATAACCAAGGAATTACATGACTTAAAACTGGCGCCGGATAAAGAAGCGGCAGTGCTGGCCTTGGAGCAAAAATATGCGAAAGAACGCCAAGAGCTCGTGGCCGCCTTGAAAAACTATCGTGGAGAGTTAAAGGCCGCCTTGGCCGCGCCCCATCCGGATGAAGCGAAGATTCAAGGGCTGGTGCAGGCTGCCAACGCCGCTCAGGATAAACTATTAACCTCTTTGAAAATGGAACGGGACGAGGCTATGGCCCTGATGACCCCGGTGCAGCAGGGACAGTTCCTCCTGTTCCTGGGTAATTGGTTAGGGAAGATTCAGCTATGAGGGATCATTAGGCTCCGTGCTAGGGTTCGGCATGTGGGGACGCAAAGGCCTGATAATTGCCGGCTTTTTTGGCCTGCTGCTGGCGGCGGCCGTCACCCTGGCCGTTTGGGGGTACCTACGTGATCCAATCCGGTCGCTGCCCCCGCCGGAATCTGGGTTGCAGGCAGAGCGCACGACTCTTGCCTCGCCGGATCACCGTCTGGTTTCGCACATCACCCTTCACGGGAAACTGCTTGGCAAGATCACCTTCAACCTCAGCCTGCCCGATCCGCTGCCTCCTAAAAAACTGCCGGTCGTCCTGGTTCTGGGCGGCCTGGTCACGGGTGCAGACAGCATCCGCTACATCAAGGGCGCCGGAGACAACGCCATCGCCAGCTACGCCTGGCCGGTGCCGATGCGCCTGCACGGCGTCGGCGCCTTTATGCTGCAAGCGCCCGGCCTCTACCATAACGTCATGACGATCCCGGGACAGGGGGCCTCAGTCCTTAATTGGCTGATGAGCCAGCCCTGGGCCGATACGGCACGCCTCAGCCTGCTCGGCTTTTCCCAGGGAGCCTTGGCCGCACCTGCCGTGCAGGACCTCGCGGCGCATTATGGCATCAGGGTCGGCTGGACTATCATCGCTTATGGCGGTGCGCCTCTGGGGGCGCTTTTGGCCGGCAACCCGCATATGCGGCCGGCCTGGCTGGGCAAAGCCCTGGCGCCCTGGGTGGACCTGATATTCCATTCCCTGGAGCCGACCGTCCATCTGCCGCGCCTATCCGGCAAATTTCTGGTCCTGGAAGGCCGGGACGACAGCCTGATCCCGGAGGCGGCCCGCAATCTCTTGCGGGAGGCGGTGCCGGAGCCGAAAACCGTCATCACCTTTGAGGGCAATCACATGGGGGTCGGGCCTGACAAGGTGGATCTGCTCCAGAATATTATAGCCACCAGCAAAAAGTGGCTGCTCGAAAACGGCGCCATCAACCCGGGCCCCGATTGAGCCCAGGCCAACCTGCCCCTAAATCCGCATAAAATCCCTGCCTGAAGCTAAAGTCATTGAGGCCCCTTAGCAACTGCCGGGAGCACCCTGGTCATGACCTCAAGAGGGCCAACCTGCAAAACACTTTCTATATTCAGATCATATCGGGTTTTTTTGACTATCTGGGAATAATTGCTTAATCTGGCAAGTAACTCGCCAGAAATAGGAATCAAAAAAGGCAGGGCCATAACTGACCCTGCCTCGTGCAGTTGTTGAGAGGAATGGCTTATTTACTCTTCCTAATCCTGCTCCACCCCGTCAGGGTTATCAGGCTGCATTTGGGTAGCAGATGCCACTGACGGTGCGACTGTCACCCCAATAGCTTTTTCCGACTGGCCCACAGCAGCGCAATGAGGCCGGACCCCAGCAGGCACACGGAGGGCGGGAGTGGGGCTGGGTCCAATTGGGCATCACTTGGGTCCAATTGGGCATCACTAAGGTAGTATAGGGTGTCCCCCGCGCCCGACGGGTAAAAGTAACCCCCAGGATATAGCGGCGCCGTGCCTGCCAACTGACTGGCCGGTCCGGTGAACACCAGGAACAGAAGGTAATTGATGAAAGGGCCGCTAGTCTCATTATCCCCGAATTCCAACGTGGTGAGAGTAGGGGTGCTGTAAAGGGAAACTACGCCTCCCATGTAACCTTCGTACGGGTTCTCAGTTCCTGGTTCCGCAGCCCCAGGCGGCAATGTTACCGTTACCTCCGCCGACAGGTTATTCCCCCCTAAGTAAAACACCGTCCCGTTGATGGTGCCGCCGTCCGTAAAGGTACCCGTCAGGTCCCAGATCATAACGGCCTGCGCAGGCGCAGCGCAGGCAAAGACGGCCAGAAATGATAATAACACGAGGCGAGAGGTTAGGGATGCATAGGTTCTAGACATGGCGACACTCCTTCCAGGCGTTCCCAGGGCTCAACCTGTTTGGCAGACGATAAAAATCGATCTACGACTAAACCAGCAATAAAAAAGCCGGGGTACCCCTTTCCAGGCAACCCGGCTGTCTCCTGCGGACTCAAAGACCCGTGGCTTTCCGTCCCCGCTTCACGGCGGGTTTGGTTTTTTCTGTAATACAAACATATCGGCATAAAAGTTTAAGTTAGTCAAGCCCTTTTTAGTACTTTTTTTAAAAAATTAGGCTCATTATAAATGATCTGCCATGGGCTTTACGTCCGCCCCTCGCCACGGGTTTGGCTTTTTGCATAAATTTCTTTAATTATAAAAGTTACTTGTAGTTAATACATAATATTTTATTTAAATAAAAAAGATAAAATTATTTATTGAGGCCAGAATCACGGCCGAAGATCGTTGGTTCCTCACCTTCCCCTTTGGGGCCTCTTGTACCTGGAATGCCAGTTCTGGCGACTAGACAAGAAGAGTCTTGTGGGGGATTTGCTCATGAAAAAGTTTCAGGTACTGCCATATCTCCGCCCTTTAGCACTCGGGTTTTGGCGTGCTGATCCGCCTACGATATCAGCCCGAAGCTAAACGCCCCAACAGCACTATCTAAAGAGCCCTTTTTGTCTCCTCGCCGTGGAAGGGCAATACCCACCAGCTTAACTCAAAAATTTTAGAGCGGGCTGCGCCCGGCGCCATCGTCAGGGCGACCCGAACCGAGGCTGGAAGCCTGTGTGACTGTCGCCCAGGCGCTTTTATGGGTCTGATGGCAAGGAAAACGGGGCAGATTGGAGCCCCTCTGGCCCCGAAGTGAAGCAATCTCAGGCCCGCCTGCTCCTGCTGCCATTCTCCTGAATCACCTTGACAAGCCGCCGTTGCGGCCCTATTTTAAGGTGAGCCGCCGTCGCGGCAATGGGGGTTGAATTGCGCCGTCTGAGGGCTGGTCCCTTAAGAGGAGAATCAATTCCTTTGAAAATCATGGACAAGGGGGAAGGCGGGCCGGACGGGCTGATCTTGGAAGAGGCCCAGGAGGCCAGCGGCACCCCGGCCTCGGCAACCGGGATCCTGGTTAGGGTCCGGGCCGCCCTGAAGTCCGCCCCGGAGCACCGTAAGCGCACCGGCCGTCCTCTGGTAACCCTGAGCTATGCCCAAAGCCTGGACGGCAGCATTGCCGCCCGCCCCGGCCACCCTTTGACCCTGAGCGGCCCTCAGTCCCTGGTTCTGACCCACAGCCTGCGGTCTTTCCACGACGCCATTTTGGTGGGCATCGGCACAGTGCTGGCCGACAATCCCCACCTCAACGTCCGCCTGGTGAGGGGCCGCAATCCCCAACCGGTGATCGTAGACAGCCGCCTGCGCTTCCCGCCTTACGCCGACCTGCTGGGAAAAGGCCGCACCCCCTGGATCGTGGCCAATGAAGGGGCCGACCCCGACCGCCGGCAAGCCCTGGAAGCCGCCGGGGCCCGGATCTTTTGCCTCCCGTCCAGCAATGGCTGGGTGGACCTGGAAGCGCTTCTAAAAAGACTGGGGGAGATGGAGGTCAACAGCCTGCTGGTGGAAGGCGGCGCCCAGGTTATCACCAGTTTTCTGGCCGCCCGCCTGGTGGACCGGGTCATCGTCACCATCGCCCCCTTGCTGGTGGGGGGCCTGCGGGTAGGGGACGGCATGGGGCCCGCCAATTGCCGATGTTTTCCCCGCCTCGGCAACCTCACCTATCAGCGTCTGGGAGAAGACCTGGTCCTCATGGGCGAACCCGTTTGGAAGGCGTAAATGCAGCGGCGAACCCTTTATTTCACCGCGCCGGGGCAGGTGGCCGTGCGGCGGCAGGCCGTCGCCGCCCCCTCCTTCGGCCAGGTATTGGTGCAATCCATCGTCTCGGCCATCAGTCCCGGGACCGAAGGGCTCATCTACCATGGCCAGGCCCCCCAGGAATTGGCCCGGGATGAGAGCATCGCCGCCCTGGCCGGCGACTTTTCCTTCCCCCTGAAATATGGTTATGCGGTGGTGGGCCGGGTGGTCTCCCTGGGGCCCGGGGTTTCCCCGGATTGGGCGGGCCAACGGGTCTTCGCCTTCCATCCTCACGAGAGCCACTTCCTGGCCACTTTAGATGAACTGCAGAGGCTGCCTGGACACCTCACCCCGGAAGAGGCGGTCTTCTTCCCCAACATGGAGACCGCGGTCACCTTGCTGCTGGACGGCCAGCCCTTGCTAGGAGAGCAAGTGGCCATTTTCGGCCAGGGGATCGTGGGACTGCTCCTCACCTCGCTGCTGGCCCGCTGGCCCTTAAGCTCCCTGGTGACCCTGGACCTCTACCCCAAACGGCGCCTGCTCTCCGAAAACCTGGGGGCCCACCTCAGCCTCGACCCCGCCGCGGCCATCCTGGAGGAACAACTGCTGGGGCGCCTTGAGGGAGCGGGACCCTACCCCGGCGCCGACCTGACCTATGAGATCTCCGGCAATCCCGAGGCCCTGAATCAGGCCATCGCCATCACCGGCTTTAACGGCCGGGTGGTCATCGGCTCCTGGTATGGCCGGAAGCGGAGCGACTTGGACCTGGGGGGCCGCTTTCACCGCAGCCGGCTTAGGCTGATCAGCAGCCAGGTGAGCAGCCTGCCACCCGAACTGAGCGGCCGCTGGAGCAAATCCCGGCGCTATGGAGTCACCTGGCGGATGCTGGATGAGATCAAGCCGGCCCGCCTCATCAGCCATCGCTTTCCCTTCACCCAAGCCGCCCGGGCTTACGAGTTGCTCGACCGCAACCCCGGGGAGGCCATTCAGGTGATTTTCGATTATTGAGTTTTCAGTTTGGGGTTTTTACTCCATACAAGCTCGAAAATAGGGGGGGACATATGGGTCCGCCCCTACAACTTAAAACTCTAAATCGGAACTGGGCGACCCAGCGGGTCGCCCCTACAACGGAACTGGGCGACCCCTTCACAGGCTGGAAGCCTGTGCCACCGTCGCCCCTACAGGAGCCGACCATGCACATGTCATACACCCTGGCAGTAAAGCGATCCTTCGTGGCCCGGCATTTCCTGGAAGGCGGTGATTGGGGCCGGGAAAACCAGACCCACTCCCATCATTACCAGGTCGAGGCGCTGCTTTCGGGCCAGGTTCTCGATACTCACGGCTTTCTGGTGGATATCGTGGACCTGAATGGACACCTGGACGAACTGGTCGCCTATTATCAGGATCAAACCCTGAACCAACTGCCGGAATTCGCGGGGCTCAATCCCAGCATCGAGCACTTTGCCCGCATCCTCTGCCAGGAGCTCTTAAGCCGCCTCAAGGAGCCGCTCCACGCCCTCACCGCCAAGGTTTGGGAGGATGACATCGCCTGGGCCGCCTACCGGGAGGAACGCTAGTTGCATCTGGGCCTGGTGCTTTATGGCGGACTTAACCTGGTCTCCGGGGGTTTCCTCTATGATCGGCAATTGGTCCGGCATTTCGAGAGCCGGGGGGACAAAGTGGAAGTCATCTCCATTCCCTGGAGCGCTTACGGCCGCGGTCTCGTGGACAACCTCTCGCCGAACCTCGGTCAACGCCTGCGCCGGGCTCACTTTGAGGTGCTGCTCGAAGATGAGCTGGTCCATCCCTCGCTGTTCCTTCTCAACCGTTGGCTGCGCCGCCGGGTTTCTTATCCCCTGGTAGCCATCGTTCACCATCTTAGGAGCAGCGAAGCCCGGGCCGCTTGGAAAAACCAGCTCTATCGATGGGTGGAGAGCTCTTACCTGGCTTCGGTGGACGGCTTTATTTGCAACAGCCAGACCACCCGGGCAGAGGTGCAGTCCCTGGTGGGGGCGGGCCGGCCAGTGGTGGTGGCCCCGCCCGGGGGCGATCACCTGCCTGGCAAATTTTCCGCGGCGCAAGTTGCCGCCAGGGCCTTAGCCCCGGGACCCTTGAAAATCATCGCGGTGGCCAACCTGATCCCTCGGAAAGGGATTCATACCTTGATAAGCGCCCTGGCCAGCCTGCCTCACCACCAATGGCAACTCACGGTGGCAGGCAGTCTCGATCCGGACAGCCGCTACGCCGCCAGCCTGCGCCGCCAGGCCGAGCAGGAGAAGGTTAGCACCAGGATAACCTGGCTGGGTTCGGTGTCTGACCAGGATTTGGCCGTGCTGCTTCCCCAGCATCACTTGCTGGCCGTGCCCTCCTTTTACGAAGGTTTCGGCATCGTCTATCTGGAGGCCATGCGTTTCGGGCTGCCCGTCATTGCCGGAGACGCGGGCGGAGTTCGGGAAATCGTCCGCCACGGGGTGGACGGCTTCCTGACGCCGCCGGGTGACCCCGTGGTCCTGTCGCGGCACCTCGCCTCACTGATTGAAGACCGGGACCTGCTGAGGCGGCTGAGCCTGGCGGCCCTGACCGGGGCCGCCTCCCATCCCACCTGGGAGGCCAGCGCCGCCCGGGTGCGGGAATTCATAGGGGGGTTCAATCATGCCCATCTTTAACCAGGGAATTATATATTTGAATCCCCCAATTTTCTTTTGTAGGGGGGGGCCCCGCCCAGGGCAAACCCACGATTGATAGAGGCCTGTGCCACTGAAACGCCGCCCCTACGGCCGTGATGGAATCGGGAGTCAAGTATATAATTCCCTCTAACCTCGATTATTCGGCGAAAAGTGGGATGAACATTTTAGGATTTTTGCAAGATGACAATTAACAGGTGCACGGGGCCATTGACTCTAACTCAGCAGGGGCATTAGCAGGCGGCGGCCCCCGCACCGGATTGGCCAATCCTCCGGACCACTTTTAATTCCGGCATACTCCGTCTGCCGCTTGATCTTTGCGGCCGCGCCTCAAGGGCAGACGAGATAAATATTCGACCATCAATGAAATAAAAGGAGGTAAAGAGATGTTGGGAAAAAAGATTCTGGCGTCTATTTTCGCCCTGATTATCCTTTTGAAACTGGTGTTCGTGCTTGCCTTCCCCCAGCAATGGATAGGCTTTGCCGCGGGGCTCGTGGGAAACCAGGTCCTGGCTACGGTAATCTATCTGATTTTAATAGCAATAATCGGTTACTATATCTTTTCGACCTTGGACCTGATTGATATAGCTCTGGTAATGTTTTTTACCTCAATCCTTGTTGGTCTTGCTTTTATCCCTTATGCAACCCAGATCATCTCGCTGAACGAGCAAATAGTGGCCAGCGGCATAGGCAAGGCCTGGCTGCCGATAGTGATTTATCTGGCCCTGGCCGTAGCCGTGCTTTTCAGGGTGTTCTCCAGGGACCGGGGGACGGCCGGTGGACCGCGAGCCTGAGGAATACAGCTTCAGCCGCTATCTGGCCGCCAAAGCCGGGCTGGACGACCGCTCCCTGAACCGGCAGGTCCGGGAGGCCCTGGCCGGCCATTTCCGGGAGCGAGGGAAACCGTCTCCCTTCCGGGTGCTGGAGGTGGGCTGCGGCATCGGCACCATGCTGGAGCGCCTCCTGGACTGGGGGCTGCTCGATCTTTCTTTAGGGGATTTTGCTTACACCGGCATCGACCTGGAAGCCGGGCTCCTCGACGAAGCCCGGGTCCGTTATCACAACTATGTTGCGGTCCGGGGAGCCGCCCCGGGCCGCCAGGGGCCGCGGCCGCTTGCCCAGATTGCCGTCACCTTCGAAGCCATCGACCTGTTCCGGTTCCTGGCCCGGGAGCAGGACCGCCGCCGCTGGGACCTCATCGTCGCGCATGCCTTTTTGGACCTGGTGGACCTGGAGACCACGCTGCCCGGCCTGCTAAGTTTACTGGACCCCGGGGGCTGTTTCTACTTCACCCTCAACTTCGACGGGGCCACCATCTTTGAGCCGGTTATCGACCCGGAACTGGACCGGCTCATCGAAGCCCGGTACCACCATTCCATGGACCAGCGCCGGGTCCGGGGCCGCCCCTCGGGCAGCAGCCAAACCGGCCGCCGGCTCTTTGCCCAGCTCGCAGCCGCCGGGGGCACGGTGCTGGCCGCCGGCGCCTCCGATTGGCTGATCTTTCCCGGTCCGGACGGCTATCCCGGGGACGAGGCCTACTTCCTCCGCTTTATCCTGCACACCGTGCAGCAGGCCCTGCAAGGCGACTTCCTGCTGCCAGCCGCAGATTTCCAGGATTGGCTGGCGCACCGCCGCCAGCAGTTAGAGCAGCGGGAACTCGTTTATCGGACCCGCCAGCTCGATTTCTTTGGTCACGTCTAGGTCTTGAGTTTCGAGTTTTGAGTTTTGGGTTTGGGGTTTTGGGTATTGGGGTTGGGGTTGGGGTTGGGGTTGGGGTTGGGGTTGGGGTTGACTTTACTTTTTACTTTTTACTTTTTACTTTTGACTTTTTACTTTTGACTTTCTATGATCTCCCTCATCATTTATGACTGTGACGGGGTCCTCGTCGATTCCCGCCGGGCCAACCAGGCCTTTTTCAACCACATCCTGGCCCATTTCGGCCGGCCGCCCCTGACTCCGGAGCAGTTGGACCTGGTCCACGCCGCCACCGCCCAGGAAACCATCGGCTATCTCTTCCGGGGCGCTGCCGCTCTCGCCCAGGCCCAGGATTACCAGCGCCGCCTGGATAACGGCCCCTTCCTGTCCTTGATCAGCCTGGAGCCCCACATCCGTGAGGTCCTGGCGCAGTTGCATCCCTCGGTCCACCTGGCGGTCGCCAGCAACCGGGGCAAGAGCCTGGTCCCGGTCCTTAAGACCCTGGGCCTGGACGGTTTTTTCGAGCTGACGGTGGGATCATCGATGGTCAGCCGGCCCAAGCCGCACCCCGAATGCCTCCGGAAAATCCTGGATTATTTCCGGGTGGCGCCAGAGGAGGCCCTGTACATCGGGGACTCTGAGGTGGACCGGCTGTTAGCCGAGGCGGCCGGGGTGCCGCTGGCGGCCTACAAGAACCCTGGTCTGAAGGCCCGTTATCATCTCCGGGATCATCTGGAGCTGCTCCCGCTGCTGGCCTAAACCCCGCCAAAATTTGAGCCGGCCAGCGAACAATGTGCGGTTGCTTCCCTCCCAGGCGGGAGCCTGGGAACGAAAGCCGACTCTGCTCAAAATGCCGAATTTTTTTAGCAGGTGAGCCACTCCGCGGCTACACGGGCGAATTGAATCTGAAGAATTCATTTTTATCTTTTTATTTAAAACGGAATTTAAAACGGCCCTTGGGGCCATGGAAGGAGGAGAGCGACCATGAAAGCGGGCATCATTTTCACCGGTTCCGGTCCCATCCTGGTTTTGACCTCATATGAATCCTTTACCGGGGCAAAATTTGCGGAAAAGATGAAGGCCAAGGGAATTCAGAAGTACATGGGATATGAGGTGCCCCTGGAATTATGCCAGAAGCGCTACGGCGAGCATTATCCGGTGGTCCTGGGTGACCTGCACCAAACCGACGACCTGCGGGTCCTCGATTATGACGGCCACCACATTTTCCTCACCTTCTCCTTTAAGGAATTGGGGCAGCAGTTCATCCACGAGCACTAATCCGCCTCTGACCAGCCGGCGGCCGCCATCTCCGGGAGACTCAGGCGGCGTTCCGCCTCACCCCGGGAAAGCAGCCGCCGACTATCCGATATTATAGCTCTTCAACTTCTCCCGCAGGGTCTTACGGTCAATCCCCAGGGCCCGGGCGGTTTCGCTCTTATGGCCTTCACAGCGCTGCAAGGTGAGGAGGATGTGGTCCCGCTCCAGGTCCTTCAGGGATCCCGCCCCGGATTCCATCCCCGGCGACAGGATGGTTCCGGCAAAGGAGAGATCGGCGGGCTCCAGGTAAGGTCCGGTGCTCAGCACCACCAGCCGCTCCACGGTATTTTCCAACTCCCGGACGTTGCCGGGCCAGTGGTGACGCACCAGCATTTCCAGGGCCTCGGGGGTTACCCCCAGGATATTCCTGTGCAGGCGGGCGTTATACTTCTCCAGAAAATGGCTTACCAGTAAAGGGATGTCTCCTTTGCGCTCCCTTAAGGGTGGCATCTGGATGAGGACCACGTTGAGGCGGTAGAAGAGGTCTTCCCGAAAGGCGCCATCCTTGATGGCTTTGGCCAGGTCCTTGTTGGTAGCTGCGATGATGCGGACGTCCACGGTGATCACCCGGTGGCTGCCCACCTTGGAGATCTTTCTCTCCTCCACGGCCCGGAGCAACTTCGCCTGCACCTCCAGGCCGATGTTGCTAATTTCGTCGAAAAACAGGGTGCCGGATTGGGCCAGCTCGAACTTGCCGATCTTATTGGCGTCAGCCCCGGTGAAGGAGCCCTTGACGTGGCCGAAAAGTTCGCTCTCGAACAGGGTCTCCACCAGGGTGCCGCAGTCCACGGTGATAAAGGGACGCCGCTGGCGCGGGCTCAACTGATGGATCTTCCAGGCCACCAGGCCCTTGCCGGTCCCGGACTCTCCGGTGATCAGCACGGTGGAACCGGTGGGGGCCACCCGGGTGATCATGTCCATGACCCTGACCATGGAGTCGCTCTCATAGACCAGGACGCTTTTCTCATCCTTGGACTTCAACTCCTGGCGCAGATACAGATTCTCCAGGTCCAGGCGCCTTTTTGCCAGGGCCCGGTTTACCAGATTGCGCAGATCGTCGGGGACGAAGGGCTTGCTGAGGAAATGGAAGGCCCCGGCCTTGATGGTCTCCACCGCCGATTGGATGGTGCCGTAGCCGGTGATGATGATCACCTCCACGTCCGGGTCCAGGGCCTTGATCTTCTTCAGGGCCTCCAGACCGTCCAGGTCCGGCATCACCAAGTCCAGGAGGATGGCGTCGAAGGAGCTGCGCTCCAATAAGGTGAGGCCCTGGCGGGCGCCGGCGGCACATTCCACCTGGTAGCCCTGCCGGGAAAGAATCTGGCAGCAGGCGTCCAGCATGGCCTTGTCGTCGTCGATTACCAGAATCTGGGCCGGGGCGTCACTCACAAAGAGAAAATCCCCTTTTCATTCAAGTTCTTGTATTTTCCGGGAATTCTGCTTCATTCTATTAAACCGCCCCAAGACTGTCAAGGGGCCGGACCCATGGGGGTAAGCCCGGCCACCTGGCGGGCTGGTCCCCCTACCCTGCCCCGGGAATTTGTGGTAGAAAATGCAGCCAGGAGGCTCGGTTGGCCCTCAAGCTCTTTATCCCCTGTTTTCTGGACCAATGCGCCAGCCCCACCGCGGCCGCGGTGGCGACCTTGCTGGAGCGCCTGGGGATATCCTTCGGCTACCCCGAAGACCAGACTTGCTGCGGCCAGTTCGCCTACACCCTGGGCGACCCGGCCACCGCCCGCCTCCTGCTGCGCCATTATCTGCGAGTGTTTGCGGGCACCGACCCTATACTGTGCCCCAGCGCTTCCTGCACCCACATGGTGCGCCGCCACTTTCCGGAACTGGCGCCAACTTCCCGGGAGCGCCACGAGGCCGAGGCCGCGGCGAACCGCACCCTGGAGTTGAGTGAGTATCTGGACCGCCTGGGCCCTCTCCCCTGGACTCCCCGTTTCGAAGGCTCCCTGGTGCTGCACCGCTCCTGCAAGGCACGGCAACTGGAAGTTTTGCCCGGCGCCCTCCGGGTCCTGTCCCAGGTGGCGGGCCTCCGCATCCTGGAGGTGTCTCCCCACTTCTCCTGCTGCGGCTTTGGCGGGGTCTTCAGCCTGCGGTGTCCGGACCTGTCCCGGGAGATAGCCGAGGCCTACCTGGAGGCGGTTCGGGCCACCGGGGCCCAGGGCCTGGTATCCCTGGATTACAGTTGTCTCCTGCACCTCAAGGGCGTGGCCGCCACCCGGGGTTGGGAATTGCAATTCTGGCACCTGGCGGACATCCTCTCAACCTGAATAGGCGGCGCCGCTTCCGGGTGAGCCGCGTCCGAACCTGCGGCTCTCCCAGGGAGACGACAGGAAGGCCTTATGACACTCTCTGAGGTTGACCGGCAGACCCATCCCTGGGGCCAATTTTTCATGGTGGGGATCCCCGGCCCCGGGGTGGATGCCGTGGCCCGGGAGATGGTGCAGGACCTCAAGGCGGGAGGTATCATCCTATTTGCCCGAAACCTGGAGACCCCTCAGCAGATCTGGCATCTGACTCATGATCTACAGCGTCTGGCCCGGGAAGCCGGCCAGCCGCCCCTGCTCATCTCCACCGACCAGGAAGGGGGCCCGGTGCAACGCCTGAAGGCCCCCTTCACCCTGATCCCGGCGGCCCGCCAACTGGGGGCGGCCGCCACGAAGCAAGAGGTGGCGGATATGTCCCGCCGCGTGGCCCGGGAACTGGCCCTGGTGGGGATCAACATGAATCTGGCCCCGGTTCTGGATGTACCCCTGGAGCCTGGTTGCCCCCTATGGGACCGCTCTTACGGCCGGGACCCCCGGCAGGTGGCCCGCTTCGGCCGGGCCGCCATCGAGGGCTACCTGGCCGGCGGGGTCCTGCCCGTGGCCAAGCATTTTCCCGGGCTGGGCGACACTCTGGCCGACTCCCACCTGGACCTGACCGTGGCCCGATCCGGGGACGCCTCCCGGGAGAAAGACCTGCTGCCCTATCGGGAGGCGGTGGCCGCCGGGGCGCCGGCAATCATGACCGCCCATCTTTTGGTGCCCCAATGGGACGACCTCCCGGCCACCCTTTCGGCCGTTGCCCTGCGGGGCTGGCTGCGTCAACGGCTGGGGTTTAAGGGGGTGATCATTACCGATGACCTGGAGATGAAAGGGATCACCCATCTCCTGCCGCCGGCCCAGGCCGGCCGGAAGGCGCTGCTGGCCGGGGCGGACCTTTTGCTCATCTGCAATAACCAGGAGGCGGTCTGGGACGCGGTCCGGGTCCTTCAGGAGGCCAGGGACCCGGCGGAGTCGTTCCGGGAGAGCGCCGCCCGCCTGGAACGCCTGCGGCGGGCCTTACCGCGCCAACAGCCGGGCCTTAAAGAGGTCAAGGAATATTTTGGCTTCTCGTGAGGGTATTTGGGGTAGCCGAATACCCGGGAGTTAGAAAAGGAAATGGCCGGGAGGGGGAGCCCGGCCATTTGGAGAAAGGAGAAAATGGTATTCTTTTTACTTCGGGGGTAACCTGACGTTATTTCCTGCACGAATGGTGCCAAATTATCTATCTCATTTTATTTACTCGATATTATGGTTTGCAGACGAATCCCTCGATAGGCAATCCACCGATTTTGGTTCAAAAAATTGTACGGTATCGGCCCGGCTGACCGGGATCCGGGCTGATCCTCCTCCAGGAAACCGAGGAGCATCGCCCCCCAGGAAGGTTGGCCAAATTTTTTAACCGCTGGCTAAAATCGCTCCGGCTATCTCCAGGACCGCGGCAGGGGAGAGGTCTTCCAGGCAGCGGGGTTGGGGGCAGGAGATTTCCCGGCCCCGGGCGCAGGGGGCCTGGGGGCAGGGGCCTCTCAAAATCTTGACCCCTGCTCCCGCGGGGGCCCAGACCAAAGGGTCGGTGGGGCCGAACAGGGCCAGCACCCGGGGGCCGCCCAGGACCGCGGCCAGGTGGCTCAGGCCGCTGTCATTTCCCAGAAAAAGGCGGCAGCGCCTGAGCGCCGCGGCCACCCGCGCCAGGGGCGCATCCTTAAGGAGCACCTGCCCCTGCGCCGCGGCCAGGGGCGTGAGATAAGCCATCCAGGAAGCCTCGGCGGGCCCCGCCAGCCACAGCACCCTCAAGCGGTATTGCCAGGACAGGGCCCGGCTCACTTCATAGTAATGGCTGAGCGGCCAGTTTTTCTTGGCATGGCCGCTCCCCGGGGCCACCGCCAGCCAGTCGGCCACCCCTGGCAGGACCGCCTCACGCTCCCCATCCGGGGGCAAGACCAGGCGAAAAGGGCCGACCGCGGTGATCCCCAGGCCGGCCAAATGCCTGGCCTGGAGGGCTGCCACCGGCTCGGAGCCCGCCTCCGGGAAAGAAGGAACCCAGGCCACCGCGGGAATCCCGGCCTGCCGCAGGCCAGCCAGCACCGGGGAGTCGGGCTTGGGAGTGAACACCAGGGCCAACTGAAAGCCGGCCAGACGGGCCCGCAGCTCCGGCGGCAAGGGGGCCGAGGCCAAGAGCGGCGCCCACCCGGACTCGCCGCTGTCCCAAACCGCCTCCAGGGACAAGGTGTGGGATAACAGGCCCCAGGGCTGCGGCTGGCCCAGACCGGTCAGCCGCGCCCGGGGATAACGCCTCCTGATGGCCAGGAGGGCCGGGCCGGCCAGCAGCAAATCTCCCAGGGCTCCCTGATGCCAGAGGAGGATGCGGCCCACCCCCTGCGGCGGCGGCAGCGGAGTCGATTCCATAAAGATGATTATACCTGGCGACAGGGATGAGAGGGAGTGAAGATATTACCTTTTTCCGGTGTGGGTTTCAGTCAGGCTTTCTTGTACTGTGTCCCACGGAAACGGTCCCTAAATGCTTGGCCTTTTTCCCTCCCCCTCGAGGGGGGAGGGTTGGGGTGGGGGTAGTAATTTATTGTTCATTTACCATATGTTGCCACCCTCCCCCAAACCCCCTCCCCTCTCAGGGAGGGGGGGGTTATCTCAAATCTTTTGTTATTGTGGGACATAACCTAGAAGCCATTGCAAAACTCATTTTTACCCACAAAAAATGTCATTCTGAGCGAAGCGAAGAATCTCATATTTTTAGGGATTTGAGATCCTTCACTGCGTTCAGGCTGACAGTCAAATAGGGTTTCGGAATAGCATCTATTGTGGTTGAGTTACCTTAGGGTTGCAGACGCACGTACCCCTCTTGCAGCAATTGCACCATCCTCAGATAGGCGCCACTGTTTACCAGGACCCCCTCCTGGGCCAGGCGCCGGGCGGTACGGGTGTTAAACGGGGTGTCGGGGCCGGGGTTAAGAAGGTTCAGTCAGGCGTAGGGCGCGTCTTACGCCCCATTATTGGTGCGTGAGACGCACCCTACGGGAAGATTGGCATTGCCCCCAACGGGCGCTCTCCCTACCCTTTGCCCTCCTGGGCCAGGCGGCGGGCGGTGCGGGTGTTAAACGGGGTGTCGGGGCCGGGGCTAACAAGGTTAAGGGCGTCCTGGTAGAGTTGCCGGTTCAGGTCCCGGGCCGAACCTTTACCCTCGATCAGTTCCAGGATGGCCGCCACCAATTCCGGCTCCGTTTCCAGCTCCGCCAGGAAATTCCGGGCCTGGGCCGGGTCCACCCGGTGCAGCAGCACCGCGGCCAGGACCACCTTGGGGTCGCCCCCTTCGGCCTTGAGGAGCTGCTGGGCGTGTTGGACCGCGGCTTCGGTCCGCTCCCAGGCCGGCGGGTCGCCTGCCAGATAGTGGCGCACCTGTTCCCCCAGGATCTCCTTAAAGGTCTGGGCCGCCTTTTTGGCCCTGACCAGGTCGGGGACGCATTTCTCGGCGTATTGGCACCATTCGGCGCAACCCAGCTCGATCTTGGGGTTATAGAATAGATGGCCGCACCAGGCGCAGCGCCGCCGGGTATCGTTCTTGAAAAACTCGATTTCGGCCCCGCACTTGGGACATTCCGCCGTAAAGATGTCGCCGGGTTTCCAGTAGCGGGTGTCCTGGCCGGGGCACTTCATCTGTTCCATGGCTCGCTCACTTTCCCCGGACTTTCTGTTGCTGCAGTAACTCCCCGCTGGCGGCCAGGGTGCAGATGGTGACCGGCGGGGTCCGGCCCGCGGCTTCCAAAGCCCGGCGCACCACTTGCACCAGGCCGAAGCAGCAGGGAACTTCCATATTGACGATGGTGATCTCCCGGACCTCGTTTGCCGCCAGGATCGCGGTCAGCTTGGCGACGCTCTCCGCCTGGTCTTCGAACTTGGGACAGCCGCAAACCACCGCCTTGCCTTGAAGGAAGCGGGCATGGAAGTCCCCCGCGGCAAAGGGGGCACAGTCCGCGGCCACCAGGAGGTGGGCCCCTTTAAGAAAGGGGGACTTGGGCGCCACCAGCTTGAGCTTCACCGGCCAATGGGCCAGGGCCGAGGCCCCCGCCGGGACCGCCTCCGGCCGCTCGAATTGCCGCGTGAGGCTGCCCGGGCAGGTGAAGACCTCCGGCTCAGACTGGGCCTGAAAAGTTGAGGGCGCTTGGGCCTCATGAGGCGCGGCAGCCGCGGCCGGGGCCGGGCCTTCGAACTCCCCGGCCTCCCTCTCCTCGATGGTCAACGCCCCCTGGGGGCATTCCCCCAGGCAGGCCCCCAGACCATCGCAGAACTTGTCCGCCAGCAGCGCCGCCTTCCCGTCCACGATCTGGATGGCCCCTTCCGCGCAGGACGGGACGCACATGCCGCAGCCGTCACACTTTTCCTGGTCGATGCGAATAATTTGCCGTTTCGCCATATCTTTGATTCCCGGAGTAAAGATAATTAACTGCCGATTTCAGATTTTTTTTTGAAGGCATCAGGCCGGCTTCCTGGACAACCAGCCAGCCAGCCTCAGCTCTTTATCTAGATATTAAGCAGCATTGTCCCGGGGCGCCATGACTTAGGTCAAGTGGGCGGAATTTAGAAAATCAGGAGAACCGATATATTTGCTAACAGGAGCTTTGCTCAAAGCCAATGCAAAAACTTGATTAAGTTTCATCCTGAACAAAGTGAAGGATCTCAAGTCCATAATAATACGAGATTCTTCGCTTCGCTCAGAATGACTTTTTATGGGGTGTGAGCCGCGCTGCCGGCCGCAGGCGCCGCAGGGCCATCGCCAAGAGCGCCGTCAGGACCAGGGGGGCGACTTGCAAATGTATGGTCCCGGCAAAAATCGGCATTAACAAGGGGGTCAGGAAGGCGAGCACCAGAAGCGCCTGCTCGCCGGGCCGCCACCCTTCCACATGTCCCTCCCAGGCCAGCCAGGCGAGTGGCAGCGCCAGGATAGCCAGGTCATAGATAAATTCATAGGGGGGAAATAACAGGGCGCAGAGCACCAGCACGGCGGCGCGCACCCCGGCAGGCGCCTCCCGGGACCAGACCCAAAACACGATCCCGGTAGTGGCCACCATCACCCCGGCTTGCAGGAGCTGCGCCAACCATGGGGGGCCACCGGCCAGGAGCACCGCCGCCGCCCAGGTGGGCATCTTGGCGGTGGCTAAAACCACGTCTTTCCCCAACCGTCCCGTCTCCAGGATCGCCAGGGAGCCGGGGAGGTTATGGAAAAAGGCGGTCCAGGCTCCGGTCCCCAGCACCAGGAGGCTGGCCGCGATTAAAGCGGCCGCAGAGACCACCATGCTCACCAAGGCCCGCCAGCGGCGCCCCGCCGCCAGGGCCACCGGAATCAGCACGGCCAAGTGCGGCTTGTAGCTGAGCAGGCCCAAGAGAACTCCGGCGCTGACCGGCGCCCGCTCCAGCAGCAGCAACCCAGCCCCCAATAGCGAGGCCGATAACAGACCGTTTTGACCGTGAAGCAGGTTCATGAAGGCGCCGGGAAAGGCCAACGCCAGCCAGGGGCTGAGATGACTGGGGGCAATCCGGCGCACCACCAGGACCAGGGCGGCCAAAGGCAATGATAACCAGAGCCCCAGGGCCAGAAAGTAGGGCAGCAGGCCCAGGGGCAGGATTAGCAGCAGAAAGGTGGGAGGATAGAGCCAAATCAGGGGAATTCCTATCCCAAAAAACTCTTTCTCAGCCGCCAGGAAACGGTCGGGATCGTAAACCACGGCCGGTCCTGCCTTCAGGGCCAGGGAGGCGGCCACCCAATAATGGGAAAAATCGCCGCCGCGGGGATCGCCGCGCGCATCGAGCCACCCGGAACCGCCGAAATATAAGTAGCCCAGGATTAACAGGTAACAGACGCAGATGATCTTGGGATAGACGCCAAGGCGTTCACGGTTCAACCAGCCCATGTTCTCACCTCGGGGAGCCAAGATTCCCCCGCAGAACCCTGCGCTCACCATAGAGCAAGGCCGCGGGATTTGCAAGACCGGTTAATTCCAGTCAATGGCGCCGGCCCGGTCCCCGGACTAAGTTTCTCTGGCCCCACCGGGAAAGAGGTTGTTTCTTTAGCATTGGTTCATTATAATACGCCAAAGAGTCAGCGTCGAGGAGCCTCCAAGACCTTTCCGGCCGTGCTCCTGGCCACGATTTTCTGCCTGGGGCTTGCCGCCCCGGCCATGGCCGCCGAACCATCCTTGACCCTCGGGGAGTTCGGCTCCTGGGTCATCACCCTGGACCCCATCTTCTCCGGGCTGGCCTGGTCTTTCATCTTCGGGCTGTTCGCCTCCACCGCCTTCTCCCTTTTGGTAGTCCCGGTGATATACTATCTGCTAGCCTCCCGGAAGACTTCGCCGCCGGTAACGGCTGGAGCACAATAGACAACCGGGATTGCCTCCGGGGCCGGCCCGGGGTGGCGGTCCCACCCTTAGAGAGGGAAAAATTATGCAAGGCCCAATGGCCGCACCGATGTTAGTGGAAGTGACCCGGGGGCCCGCGGTGGAAAGCAGCCATCGCGGCCAGGTGGCGGTGGCCGATGCCCAGGGGAATCTGCGTTCCCGGGTCGGCGACCCCGAAGCCCTGGTTTGTCTGCGCTCCCTGGCCAAGCCCTTCCAGGCCCTGGCAGTGTTGGCGAGCGGCGCCGCCGCGGCCCTGGGGCTGGCTGCCCCGGAGCTGGCCCTGTTTTCCGGTTCGCTCTCCGGCCAGGATTTCCAGGCGGAGCTGGTAACCGCCACCCTGGCGCGCCTGGGCCTGCCCCCCGAGGCCCTGCAATGCGGCGTCCACCCGCCGCTGCACCGGCCCACCGCCCAGGCCCTGGCCAAGGCTGGCCGGCCTCCCTCTCCGCTGCACAATACCTGTGCCGGCAAGCACACGGCCATGCTGGCCCTGTGCGTCCACCACGGCTGGCCCATCGATGACTATCTGAACCCGCAACACCCGGTGCAGCAACTCATCCTCAGGACCGTGGCGGAGTCGATGGGGCTCAAACCCGAGGAGATCCCGGTGGCCATTGACGGCTGCGGCGCCCCGGTCTTTTACGCCCCCCTGCGCCGCATCGCCATGGGCTATGCCCGCCTGGCCGCGGCCCCCAAGGGCTCCCCGGCCGGGACCCTGATGCAGGCAATCCTGGATCACCCCCGCCACATCGCCGGAGACGGCCGCCTGGAAACCGAAGTGATGCAGGCCCTGCCGGGCGCCATCTTCGCCAAGTCCGGGGCGGAAGGAGGCTTTGCCTTGAGCCTGGCCGACGGCGGCCTGGGGGTGGCCCTGAAGGTGGAAGACGGCCAGCAGCGGGCCCTGAACCCCAGCATCATCTCCATTCTGGAACAACTGGACCTATTGACCCCGGCGGCCCGGGAGCTACTGACCCGCTACCGCCAGCCCGCCATCCTCAACCACCGCAAGGAGACAGTGGGGCTTATCAGGCCGGTCTTCCGCCTTGAGAAAAGCCCTTGAATCTTTGGGCGATCATGCTATAGTTCTTAGTTATCTACCGGTGGCCCCCGCGGGGGCTAAGAGGAAATCCGCAAGCTCACCATGAAAGTCCTTTGGGCCCCATGGCGTATGGATTATATCCTGGGCGCGGACCAAACCCCGGGCTGCATCTTCTGCCCGGAAAGCGGCGAGGATCTGGCGGCGCGGCTGGTCCTCTTCAGCGGCCGCCTCACCCGCATCATGTTGAATAAGTACCCATACATCAACGGCCATCTGCTTATTTCCCCCCTGCGCCACCTCCCCGGCCTGGATGACCTCACCGGCGAGGAGATGCTGGATCTGATGGCCAGGCTCAGGCAATCCCTAACCATCCTGAAGCGGGAGATGCACCCCGACGGCTTCAACGTGGGCCTCAACCTGGGAGTAGTGGCCGGAGCCGGGGTGGAGGAGCATCTCCATTTTCACGTGGTGCCCCGCTGGAACGGCGACACCAATTTCATTCCGGTATTTGCCGAGGTCCGGGTGATCCCGGAACACTTCCGCCAGACCTACGAGCGTTTGGCCCCCCACTTTCAGGCCATCTGCGCCGAGGAAGCCGAGGAACAGACATGCGTTTCCTGAGAATAATCTTCACCACCCTTATCCTCCTCCTGGCCATCGTCTTCATCGTCGAGAACCTGGAGATGCTGCGGCAAACAGTGACCCTGAATCTGGACCTCCATGTGACCAAGATGGAAACCCCCGAGGTGCCACTCTGGGTAATGGTCCTGTTCTGCTTCTTCCTGGGGGTCTTTACCACCGCACTCTACGGCATCTACGAGGTCCTCGTCCAGCGCCAGACCATCCGCCAGCTCAAGCGCAATCTGGAGATTTTGGCCCAGGAATTGAAGAGCGCCAGCGCCAGGGCCGGGGAAGCTGCCGCGGCGCCCCCGGGGTCCAAGGCGGGATCCCCAGGCGAATGATGGCCAGGGCTCCCCATCTCTCCGGAGACCGGGATAGCCACTGAGGTATGATTCCCGCTCTCGCTGCCCGCGAGCCATGATGGCCGACTCCCCTCCGGATAAAATCACCCCCATGTTACGGCAGTATCTGGACCTCAAGTCCCGGTACGCCGACGCCTTGCTCCTTTTTCAGATGGGGGATTTCTACGAGACCTTTTTCGAAGACGCCGAAAGGGCGGCGGCGGCCCTGAACATCGCCCTCACCTCCAGGAGCCGGGCCGAAGCCGAGCGTATTCCCATGGCCGGTTTCCCCATCCATGCCGCCGAGAGTTACATCGGCCGGTTGCTGGAGGCGGGCTTCACGGTGGTGGTCTGCGAGCAGACCGAGGACCCCGCCCAGGCCCGGGGACTGGTGCGCCGGGAGGTGACCCGGGTCCTCACCCGGGGCACCGTGGTGGACCCTGCCGCCCTGGACGCCCGGCGGGACAACTATCTGGCCGCGGTGAATTTCCAGGGCGATAACTGGGGATTGGCGTACCTTTCGGTCTCCACCGGGGAGTTCCGTCTCACCCAGGGGGAGGGAGCCGATGGACTGGGGGATGAACTCTGGCGGCTGAAACCGGCCGAACTCATCGTCCCCGAAGGCCCCGACCCGGCCCTGCTGCCCGCGGCGCTCACCTCCTTCGATACCCCGCCCACCCGCCGGGCCCTCAGCCGCCACGCCTTCGACCCGGAAACCGCCCGGCGAGAGCTGGGCCGGGCCCTGGGCACCCTGTTCCTGGACGGCTTCGGGGTGGAGGACCAGTCCCTGGGGGTGGGTGCGGCGGGAGCCATCCTGCGCTATCTGGGCGACTCCCACACCCCGGAGCTGCCCCACCTGGAGCGGCTCATCCCCTATCGCCGGGACGACTACCTGGGACTGGATGAAGCCACCCTGCGTCACCTGGAGATCTTCGAAACCCAACGCAGCCGCTCCCGCCAGGGGTCGCTGCTGGACGCCCTGGACTGCACCGTCACCCCCATGGGGGCCAGACTTCTGGGCCGCTGGCTGCGTTATCCGCTGCAAGAGCTAACCGCCATCGAGGCCCGGCTGGACGGAGTGGAGTTTTTTTTGAGCGTCAGCCTGCTGCGGCCCCGCCTGCGCCAGATCCTCAAGGGCCTCGGAGACCTGGAGCGCCTCACCGCCCGGGTAGCCCTGGAGCAGTCCACCCCCCGGGAGGTGGCCGCCATCAATCACGCCCTGGAAAAGATACCGCCGCTTCAGGAATTGCTGCCCGGGGACCTGGCCTCCTCCTCCTCCCTGGTGGCGGGGGCGGCGGCCGACCTGGACCCGCTGCCCGACCTCCGGGAACTGATCAGCCGGGCCCTGGTGGAAGACCCGCCGCTCAGTCTCAAGGAGGGCGGCATCATCCGGGAGGGCTATGACCCGGAGCTGGATGAACTCATCCATCTCAGCCGGGAAGGCAAGGACTGGATCGCCCGCCTGGAGGCCCAGGAACGGGCCGCCACCGGCATCAACAGCCTCAAGGTGCGCTACAACAAGGTCTTCGGCTACTATCTGGAGATATCCAAGGCCAACCTGCACCTGGCGCCGGCCCACTACCTCCGCAAACAGACCCTGGTGAACGCCGAGCGCTTCATCACCGCGGACCTTAAAGACTACGAGTCCCGGATCTTTGGGGCCGAAGAGGCCCGCAGCAAGCGGGAAGCGGACCTTTTCCAGGACTTGCGGAAACGCCTGGGCCTGGAGGTCCCCCGCCTTAAGCAGGTGGCCCGGGCCTTGGCAATCCTGGACGTCTTGGCCGCTTTCGCGGAACTGGCGGCGCTGCACCGCTACTGCCGCCCCCGGCTGACCGCCGCGCCGCTGCTGGCGATCAAGGGCGGACGCCACCCGGTGATCGAGCGGCTGCTGCCTGCCGGGGCCTTTGTCCCCAACGACCTGACCCTGGATCAGGAGGCTCAGGTGCTCATCGTCACCGGGCCCAACATGTCGGGGAAGTCGACCATCCTGCGCCAGGTGGCCCTCATCGTGCTGCTGGCCCACCTCGGGAGCTTCGTGCCGGCCCAGGCGGCCACCATCGCCCTGACGGACCGCATCTTCACCCGGGTGGGGGCCGTGGACGACATCGGCCGGGGGCAGAGCACCTTTCTGGTGGAGATGCACGAAACCGCCCGCATCCTTCACCAGGCCAGCCCCCGCAGCCTGGTGATCCTGGACGAGATCGGCCGGGGCACCTCCACCTTTGACGGCCTCTCCCTGGCCTGGGCCGTGGCGGAGCACCTCCACGACCTGGAGGGCGTTGGGGTCAAGACCCTGTTCGCCACCCACTACCAGGAACTCACCGAACTGACCAGGCTGAAACCCAGGGTGCGGAATCTCCAGGTGCTGGTGGCGGAGTCCGGCGGCGACATCGTCTTTCTGCACCGACTGGCCCCCGGGGCCGCGCCCCAGAGTTACGGCATCCAGGTGGCCAAGCTGGCCGGGGTGCCCCAGGAGGTGGTGGACCGGGCCCGGGAGGTCCTGGAAAACCTGGAGGCCGGCAGCCTCGACCCCATGGGCCTGCCCCGCCTGGCCCGCTCCCGCCGCCGCCCCCCCCGGGAAGGGGAAACCCCCCAGTTGCAACTGTTCGGTTATAAACCCGATGATTGAGGAAGTGAAGCATCGACAGCACAATTTGTCCCCCTATGGTAGCCTAAGCGTCTCGCCTGTGGTGGCACAGGCTTCCAGCCTGTGAATGGGTCGCCCCCTGAACCCCTGTTTTTATGTGTTAATGGTAGCCGCAGGCTTTAGCCTGTGTTCTCTTTTTTGGCCCCAAGCTGGCACGGACACAGGCTTCCAGCCTGTGATCGGGTTTTTGTGTGGTATCAGTGGCACAGGCTTCCAGCCTGTGATGGGGTAGCTATAAGAAAATGGGAGCACTGGGAACTCCCCCATCTATCCCCTCTCCCCCGATGGGGGAGAGGGTTAGGGTGAGGGG
>JBAVAG010000008.1:0-42157 GCA_049585595.1 Desulfobaccales bacterium | reverse complement strand
ATCCGGGAAGGGGCGGCCCAGATCCACCAGGGCGCAGCGATCCCCGCTCAGATCCTTCAGGGCCACCGCCAGATTGATGGATAGGGTGGTGGTGCCGCTGCCGCCCTTATGCCCGGTAACCGCCACTACGGCGCCCTGGGTGTGACCGCTGGCCTGTTGCCGCTTGGAGAGCTGGACCCGCTGCAGCGCTCCTTCAAGGTCCTCCCGGCTCAGGGGCAACGGCAGAAACTCCCGGACCCCCAACTGCATGGCGCGCATCAAAAATTGAGGCTCCAATCTTTCGGAACAGGCCATCACCGGGACCTGGGGAAACTTGCGGCACAGTGCCTCGATCCACTGAGGCGGGGTGGCTAGGCCGTTCAGGTAAACCACCACCGAGTCCGGAGGGGTCTCCGGGTCCTTGCTCAGGAATGCCGTTACATCGTGGAATTGCTCGGTGGCCCCTACCAGGGGAAGGGTATTCAGCAAATCCAAAAGCGGGGCGAAAGGAAGGCCGCTCCCGGAAATAATCGAGATATTGAGTTTATCCGCGTCCATCGTCTTTTGGCCTCTTGGCAACCGCCTCAGCGTAGTGAGGCGTACCGATAACTAAAGGTTGACCTGGGAACGCCTCAGCCCTTTGATCTCATCATGATCTCCTCGACTCCGAGATCGTCTTTCCCTAAAACCATTCTGCCGCCTAGAGAAGCCCGAATGACCCGGAAACCCCCATGAGTGGCTGGCGGGGCCGTATGACTTGCCGCGGTCAGATTGACTCCCTGCGTAGAGCCGAGGAGATTCGAGGTATCCACTCCCCGGGTCGCCGGCTCTGCTAAATCGTTGCGGTTTCTCAAGGCCAGGCGGATCTTGCCCTGAGTGCTTGCCAGGTTCATGATTTCTGCCTGTTCAGTATTCAACACCAGAGTTACGGTGTTTACGACCACGGGCTTTTCGTCCCGGCTCTGCTCCCAGGTCTGGCCGGCGCTCAAAACCACGATATTTTGCAGGATGATTCTGGAAAAGTGGTCAGCGGAACCGGGCTTGGCCATTTCCATGAGGACATCCACATGATCGCCGGGATGGATGAAGCCGGATACTCCCGACACGTCATCGACCCGCACCGAGAGAGCCCGCTTGCCATCGGTTAGCAGACCCGCCAAACCGGCGGCCGTTCCCTTGGGCGCCAGTCTGGTAAGCAAAATGGGCTCTCCGGCGCTCACCGGCGCGTTGGTGATGCGGCCCTCCAGTTGGATCGGGCTGGCAGCGGCCTTGGGAGGAATCAAATCCCGAGGCCAGGTGACGATCTTGACCATCTCCTTGGTGATGACCGCGCCCGGGGAGATGTCCGCGGTGGCGACCATCACCTGTCCTTCCGGTTTGACGCCTGCCTGGGTCTTGGTGAAGATATAATGATGAACCGAATACATGGCGACGAGTCCTACCAACCCGGAAATTGCCATGAAGATGGTCCCTTTGGTTATATTCATGATCGGTCCCTTTTACCCGATTCGCCGCCAGGGTGACCCGGGTGCCATTGATGGTTAAGCTTCAGAATAAGGCTGCGGTGACCCTCGCCCGTCAGGGCTTATGGCTTGCAGATCCCTTCCCGGTTCGCCAACCCCACTTTTCTGGGCGAGGCGGCGTCAGGGAGGCCGGGGGTGAAACAGGGCCTGAAGCAGGTCTTACATCTCCCAAATGGCCTCGGAATATCCACGATAAATCCGCTCAACCATCTCCAGGGGCAGACCCCCAAAGGGGTCAAATCCCCTGGAGGCTTGGATTAACATTAGCCGATTTGGGTGGCCACCGTGTTGAACTTGCCGCTCAGATTGGTGCCCAGGGTGGTTACCGCAGTGATGATCACCGCTGCGATCAGGGCCACCAGCAGGCCGTATTCCACAGCGGTAGCTCCGCTCTCATCCTTCAAAAACCGCTTGATTGTTCCCATTTGCATATGCTCCTCTCAGGCTACAAGGCGATCGTAAAAACTCGGTTTGATGGGGTTGCCCCACCGTTGACCGCTGGCCGTTACAACTGTCAGGAGGCAACGGCTGCTATTCGGCATTAACCCCTCAGGTGGGCCCCAGGGTAGTCACCGTAGTGTGGCTCATGTCGGCGACCAGAACTGGCAACAACCTGAATTCCACGGCGCTCGATCTTCTCATTCGACAGATTTTTTGACCACCTCCTTCTTGTTCGTTCTCCCGGGAGAAATTCGGTTCCCGGGAGGGATACTGGCAAGCTTCGAGGTGGTAACTTTCAATAAATGTGCCAAGCCGTGAGTTTTGGAAATCCATTGAAACATCCATTAGTTACTATTCACCGCACTCGATGCTCGGGCCTACCCCGTCGATGAAATAAGGTTAAAGTCTTGGTGTATGAGAAAATTCTTGTGAACTGAGAAATCAGGTCCCGGGTGCCCCAAGCAATCTTGCAGAAGATTTGAGTAGAGGTGGAGAATAGATTGCAGATGGCGGCAAAAATTGCGTTAAGGGGAACGATTTAGGCTAGAAGGCAGTTAGCTAACAACCTGCTAGCGGATCCTCAGGTTAGATTACTCAAATATCGTCAATAGTTATCAATGCTCATACCCCCGTCTTGATCCAGGCCAGGATCCTTTGCCGCAAAGCGGCGGCTCCATCATCCCGGAAACTCGCCTCATTTCTAATCAGGCCCAACCTCTCTTTGACGTTCATCGTCCAATACAGCGGTGAGTCCATCAACGCCTGCAGGTCCTGAAACGCGGAGCTTTTTGGTTTGGGTTCCATCATCTGGTGCCATCCTTATCGAATTTTGGTCAAATAAAACTCAATATGGCCTCCTGGGAATGCCGTTCTTCTTCAAGAGGGCATAAAGGCGGGGAGGCGATAATTGGGATATGCGGCAGGCCTCCTGGACATTGCCAGCTGTCATGGACATCAGATCGAGCAGGTAGTCTTTTTCTGCTTCCTCGATGGCCGCTTGGCGGTAATCATGCAGCCTGGGCAGAGTCTTGGCCGCGGCCCTCCCGCCATTGCCATTGGCGTCAGCGGTGTCGGCGGCGGGTTCCTTGGCCACCGCGGCCCTGGCTACCTTAATGCGGATTTGGCTGGGCAGATGCTTGGGAAATAAGGTAGGTTCATAACGTGAATCTGCCAAAGCACGGTCCAGGGTATGGAACAGTTCCCGCACATTCCCCGGCCAATCATGGGCCAGAAGGGCGTCCAAAAATTCCGGGGAAAAATCCTTAAGTCCGATGCCCCATTTTTCGCAAATGCGGGCGACGTGGAACCTGGTCAGATCCTCGAGATCGCCAGAACGCTGGCGCAAAGGCGGCAAATCGAGGGTGATGGCCCGCAAACGGAAAAGCAGGTCAGGGCGAAACTGGCCTTTGGCGGCCATTTCATCGAGGTCGCGATTGGTGGCGGCTACCAGGCGGAAATTGCTCTCGCTCTCGAATCTGCCGCCTACGGGTCGAAAGCGCCGTTCCTGCAGCACCCGCAAAAAGGCCTTCTGTATCTCCATGGGGAGTTCGCCCACCTCATCCAGAAAGAGGGTGCCGCCGTCCGCTTGCTTAATGAGGCCTACCTGGGAGCGATCGGCGCTGGTAAAAGCCCCCTTTTCATGTCCGAAGAGAGCGCTCTCCACCAGGGAGGAGGGCAGGGCGGCGCAATCGACTACCACAAAACCTTTGCCGGCCCTGGGGCTATTCTGGCAGATCGCCTGGGCGAACAGCTCCTTGCCAGTGCCCGTCTCGCCGCTGATCAGTATATTGGCGTCGCTTTCGGCAGCCTGGGCCACTAAATCGTAGCAGGCCGCCATCTGCGGGCTCTGTCCCACAATTTCGTCCAATTTTAAAGCTACCGGAGGTTTTCTGAGCCGTTTTTCCTGCCGGTATTGCAAGGCTCGCACCAAAGGCAGGGAGATCTGTTTAATGGAGGATTGCTTTTCGATGTAATCCCAGGCTCCCTTAACGATGGCCAGTTCGGCTCCATCGGGATCGCCGGCCCCGGTGATCACGATGACCTCGGGAGCGGAAGAAGTTTGCCGCACCTGCGGTAAGGCCTCCAAGCCGCTACCGTCGGGCATGCGCACATCGAGGAAGACCACGTCGAATCCCCCTACGGAGGCCAGACGCAAACCTTCCGCCAGGGTTGGGGCGCAAAGGCTCTCCTGTCCCAGGGTTTGCACCATTTCGGAAAGCATCTCCCCGAACATCTGGTCGTCGTCAATGATCAAAACTCTTGCCATGGCTGATCTCTCCGCCAGCGTTCCTCAGGACCTGCAGACTTTCTGCCCGGCAGCGTCCCAGGCGATCTGGGACTGGTTCGGGTTCCGGTTGACTGCCATAACTTGTTAAGCCCTTGGGCTCTCCATAACCTCCCGGACCTTACCAACCAAGTCCATGGGAGGAAAAGGTTTCTGGATAAAGGGAAGGGCCTCTTTCAGTAAGCCGCGCACCACCATGGCGTCCTCCGTATAGCCCGACATAAAGAGGATCTTCATTTCCGGGTGCAGTGGCGATAAGAGTTCTGCCAATTCCCGGCCGTTCTGGTGGGGCATCACCACATCCGTCAACAAAAGGTCGATGGGGGCGTTGTGACCTTTGACCAGTTCCAGGGCCTCCAAGGGGTTGCCGGCCTTGAGCACGTGATAGCCGTGCATTTCCAGAGCCTCCTGGATCAATGAGAGGAGAAGCTCCTCATCTTCCACCACCAGAACGGTTTCGCTGCCCCGGAATGTGCCTTTAAAGGCGCAATGCTCCGCCGCATCCTCCAGGGTATCTTCAATCTGCGGCAGGTAGATCTCGAAGACAGTGCCCCCTGCCGGCCGGCTGGCGACCTCGATGTGGCCGCCGCTCTGCTTGATGATCCCGTAGGCGGTGGACAGGCCCAGTCCGGTGCCTTTACCGGGCTCCTTGGTGGTGAAGAAAGGTTCGAAGATATGAGTTAGGGTTTCCTGGTCCATTCCCAGGCCGTGATCGATTACCGCAACCTGGACATAAGGACCGGGTTGGAGATCGGGGTAGCGGCGAGTAAAGTTTTCGTTCAAATAGACGTTGGCCGTCTGAACGGTAATTTCGCCTCCCGTGGGCATGGCGTCCCGGGCATTGATGACCAGGTTCATGATGACCTGTTCCAACTGGCCGGGATCCGTCTTCACCAACTTAAGCGCTTGGTCGAGAAGAATGACCAGGTTGATGTCTTCGCCGATGAGCCGGCGCAGCATCGCCTCGAGGTTGGTAATCACCGTATTGAGGTCGGTCACCCGGGGCTGCAGCATTTGCTTGCGGCTGAAGGCCAGGAGTTGGCGAGTCAAGGCGGCGGCCCGCTCCGCCGATTTTCTGATTCCTTCCAGGTGGAGGGAGGTGGAATCGTTCTCCCTGGAGGACATCATGACGAGTTCACTATAGCCCATGATGGCAGTCAACATATTGTTGAAGTCATGGGCCACTCCTCCTGCCAACCTGCCCACCGATTCCAATTTCTGGGATTGCAGCAGTTGGCCTTCGAGCATGACACGTTCGTTAATGTCAACGAAGAAACCGAGAGTCGCCCTCTGCCCCCGATATTGGATGGGAGTAACGGTTTCCAGCACCCAGGTGATCTCCCCACTCTTGTTCATTACCCGGAATTCGCAGGGGGTGGTCCTTTCCCCATTAAGCATCTGGGAGACCTGAGTCCGAACCTCCTCCCTAGATTCCTCGGGCACATAAATTAAGGAGTCCTGGCCCAGCAGATCATCTTCTTCATAACCGGTGACCTTCGTGACCCCCGGATTAACCAGCGTGAACTTCCCGTCCTGGGCAATGAAAATACCGATGGGGGCCATGTAAATCAAAGATTTGAAGATATCCTCGGCCTGTTTGCGCTCGGTGATGTCATCGTTCAGGACCATGATGCCGGTGATCTGCCCATGGGGGCCGCGCAGCGGCGCGGTAAAGATCCTGATAGACAGGGCGGCGCCGTCCTTGCGTCCCAGAAGCACCTCCACCCCGGAAAAGAACTCGCCGTGCATGACCCGCAGGCAAGCATCCCGAACCTGGTCCGGTTGGTCGGGGTGCCTTGCAGGCAGCGGACCGCCCAGCGCCTCGGCCTCGGACCAGCCAAAGAGGCGTTCCGCCGCCGGGTTCCACGTCTGCACCTTCCCTTCCGGGTCCAGTACGTAGATGGCCAGAGGCGAGGCCTGGACCAAAGCTCGTAATTTTTCGCTGGTTTCCTCAAGGTTTCCAATAATCTGCTGGCGTTCCGTGATATCTATGGAAATTCCACCCAGCAACCCCGGTTTGCCGTCTTGATCCGGGATGGAGAAATAACGGTTAAGAAAGAAATGGGTTTCATCGCCCCGGGGAAGCTCTATTATCTCTTCCTGAAACGGTTCATTGGATAAGGCCTTGAGTAACTTTACCTGAAAAAGGGCGGCAACCGGCGGCGGCCAGACATCCCAGACGGTATGTCCCGACACCTCTTCCCGGGATTTTCCGGTAAACTTCTCCCAAGACTCGTTGACGTAGAGATATCGCCCATCCCGGTCCAGGATCACGGCCAGGCAGGGCTGCTGCCTCATGAAGAAATCGAATAAAGATTCGCTCTTTCGCAACTGGTTCTGGGACTGCGCCTGGTCGATGCCTGCAGGCGCCGGGCGCTCATCGATTGCGATGAGCATGTCCCGGCGTCCGAGAGCGGCGCGCAAGGATTCGTTTTCCAGGGCCAGTTGGGCGGTCCGGGTGAGATCGCGGCCCAGGGCCAGTACGGCAATCACCTCATCAGGGTGGCCGTTGCCCCCCTCCCCAGCCGATCCCTCCGGGGCGCAGTTATATAAACCCAACATGGGGACGTCCGGCGCCAGGGTCCTCATGCCGGAGATCTCCTCGCCGAGACATGACCCCAAAGAACGCATGTTGAGCTCACTGGAAAAGACCATTGCCAGTCCAGGGTCCTTGATGGACCCGCGCAGCAGGGCCTGGCGCAGGGCTTCGCCGCCGGCCGCCTTCGCCTGGGCGCCCAATTCGAGGACCTCCAAACCCTGGGCCAGGGGGTCCGTGGCCCGCCGGGAGCTGGGCTGGAAGCAGGGGGCCCTGGAGATTCCGAAGGTGAGGCTGGTCTCGACGACCGCCACCAGAATGCTGTTGCGGTAAACTTCGTCGCCGGCCAAGACGAAATTGACTTCCCGGCGCCCAGTATCCACGGCGTCGCCCCCCAAGATAGGAAGCCGTCCCTGGGAGAGGCGCTGTAGGGTTTCCAGGACCTGGGAGCCGCAGGAATCGGCAGTGCGACCGGCTCCGGGGGAAAAAAGCAGCGAGAAGGCCGACTCTCCCTGTTCGCTCAAGAGGGACCAGATGGCAATCTCCGGCGAGGAGAAATAGGGGGCGATTTCAGGGGCGGTGACCGCCTCAATTACCGCCCCCTCCCAGTCCCCGGAGAACCCGCGGCCCACTGCCACTTTTACTTTTAGATAAGGGGAAGCCAGCGCCAACACCACCACCGCCTCGCGCTGGACCCCGTTTAAGATCTCTCCAGTGGTGCTGGCGCCAATGAGCGGCACCTCCGGGCCCACCACCTGGCGGACTCCCCGGAGCAAGGCCTCCGGGTCATAGTGGGGCGAGGCGAACACCTGGACCAGGGATAGTGGGTGTTCTTCGATGCCCTCCAGGGCCTGGCGGGCGGCTTCCCTGCCAACCGCTTCAGCATCCTTTCCCTTGGCCATTCCATAGCCGACTTCCAGATTCGTTGACACCATTGAAATTCCTTTAGCTAACCACCGAGAGGATTTTCCTGAGCAAGCTGCCAACTCGCAATTCAGACGGCCTAACCGGGAACATATTTTTTCTGAACATCCGGGCAGTTAAGAGTAGAATCGGTAAAATATTCTCGCCGCATAAGAAAAATCTTGCAAAACGTTATGCAAGAGAGATACCAGATTTGTTCCGGAAGCCAGGGGGATCAAGTAACATCGGATGGCGGGGGTAAAGTCTTTAGCGGAAAAGGGCGCCAGATGCGGACCCGGCGCCCAGACCGCAGTGGTTAAGGCGGCGGGCGCAGTCCGTCCTGAAAGTGGTTTCCGGTTTTCGGTTTACGGTTTGCGGTGGAAGGGTGTGTCTCGGATGGGGGCAGAGGGACATTTTGGGGCGGCGCAGGCGTCTCGCCTGCAAGGCGCAGTATCTAATTTTCTAGATTAAAGTGCCTTTGGCGACCCGGGGTTTGCCGGGGCTCTCCAGCAGCCGCGGTCGGGGGAGCCTCAAATCCCGGCCAGTTTGGGCAGCTCCTTCAGGGCCTTTTGGATCATGGTGTCGGGGTCCAACTCCATATCTTGCAGTTGTCCTTCCAGGAAAGCGTCGTAGGCCGCCAGGTCAAAGTGGCCGTGCCCCGAGAAATTGAAGACTATACATTTAGACTGGTTAGTCTCTCTGCACACCCAAGCTTCGTCCACCGCCGCCTTGATGGCGTGGGCCGTCTCCGGCGCCGGGATAATACCCTCGGTGGCGGCGAAGAGGCGGGCCGCCTCAAACACGGGGTTCTGGGCATAGGCCCTGGCTTCGATGACCTTTTCATGGACCAGCAGACAGAGCAAAGGCGCGTCGCCGTGGTAGCGCAAGCCGCCGGCGTGGATGCCCGAAGGCACGAAGGAGTGCCCCAGAGTGTACATCATAATCAGGGGGGTGAGCCCAGCCGTGTCTCCGAAGTCGTAGGCGTAAGTCCCCTTGGTGAGGGTGGGGCAGGCGGTGGGCTCCACTGCAATGAAGCGCCGGTCCTTGCCCTGAAGTTTATCCTGGACAAAAGGAAAGCAGAAGCCTGCGAAGTTGCTGCCTCCGCCCACGCAGCCGATAAGTATGTCCGGCTCCTCTCCGGCCAGGGCCAGTTGCTTTTTGGTCTCCAGGCCGACGATGGACTGGTGCAGCATGACGTGGTTGAGGACGCTGCCCAGGGAGTAGTTGGTATCGGCGTGGCTGGCGGCGTCTTCCACCGCTTCGGAGATAGCCATCCCCAGGCTGCCCGAGGTTTCAGGGTCCCGGGCCAGGATCTGGCGGCCCGCTTGGGTTCGGTCCGTGGGGGACGGAAAGACGCTGGCTCCCCAGATATGCATCAGGGAGCGGCGGTAAGGCTTCTGCTGATAGCTCACCTTGACCATGTACACGGTGCATTCGAGTCCGAAAAAGTTGCAGGCCAGGGCCAGGGCGCTGCCCCATTGCCCGGCGCCGGTTTCAGTGGCCAACCGTTTGATGCCGGCGGCCTTGTTGTAATAAGCCTGGGCCACGGCGGTATTGGGTTTATGGCTGCCGGCGGGGCTCACGGACTCGTTCTTATAATAGATGCGGGCCGGGGTGCCCAGGGCGGCTTCCAGGTTGCGGGCCCGGTGCAGCGGGCTGGGCCGCCATAATTGATAGATGCGCCGCACTTCGTCGGGAATGGGGATCCAGCGCTCGGGGCTCATTTCCTGCTGAATGAGTTCCATGGGAAAGATGGCGGCCAGGTCCTGGGGGCCGATGGGTTCGCCGGTGCCCGGATGGAGATAGGGCGGCAGGGGCGCGGGCAGGTCCGGCAGGATGTTATACCACTCCTGGGGCATCTCCGATTCGCCCAAGTCGATCTTATAAGATTCCATTTTATCTTCCCTATCGATCTTCCTCGTCCGGTTACAAGTGCCCGTCGGCGCCGCCTAAGGCACAATGGGTATCATAATTGCCTTTTTCTTCTGCGTTCCAGTGCCACTAGACGTAATTGCGATAAATCAAGATAACCACCAGCAGGTAGAGGCCCACGGCCAAGGCCGTGAAGCCAAAGATGAAATAAGCCACCCGGAACCAGCGGGGGGGTCCCGGGACCATGGCTTCCTCCAGTTTTCCATCTTCTTCCAGGCGCACGATCCACAGCGGCTTTTCCCGCCGTAGCTCCTCCAACTCCACACTGCCGGCGAACATGCATTCATTCATGGGGAATGCGCCGTGGCGGAAATGGCCTATGGTAAAGTGGATGATGAAGATATAGAGCATAGCCAGCAGTGCTTCGGCCCGGTGCAACAAGAGGGTCACATTGAGCATCCAGCCCGGCAGGAAATCGCTGGTGAACAGGGGATTCATGAGCAGGAGGCCGGTAACCCCCAAAAGGGGGATCCCCCAGAAGACCGCCATGTAGTCAAACTTCTCCCAGTAAGTCCAGCGGTCAAAGGCCGGGGGCGGTCCCAGCCCTAAAAACCAGCGGAGGCGCTGGGCCACATGAATGGCATCCTGGAGCTGCGGCATCAGGGAGTCCGGGTGAAAGAGGCTTTGCCGCAGGGATTTCCACTCAACTTTCAGCAGGATATAGACGATATGTACCGTAAAGCCCAGGAGCATGGCCACGCCCACCCGGATGTGGATGGTGGTGACGGACTCGTAACCGCCCAAAAGATTGGTAAGAGCTTTGCCCCAGGAAGTGGCGTAAAGCAGCCGGGAGAGACCGGTAACGCCCTGGATGAGAAAAGTGACCATGACGAACAGGTGAAACAGCCGATGGATGACATTGAATCTGATTACTCGTACCTGGTCATTCATCTTCGGGCTTTCTTTTTTTCTCGGTGTAGACGTGGTAAAGCTCCTTGCTCACCCATACTGCGGTGTGGGCGACAAAGAAGCCCAAGGTGCCGACAATCAGGAGATGCATGAACCAGTCGGCGTAAAACAGGGAGGCGAAAGTCTTTCGGGTTTCCAAGGCCCCGGGGTCGGGTTGATGGACTACGTAAGTGGCAAAGGAGGCGCTGGAACCCTCGTGGCACTTGGAGCACACGTAAGCGTAGCGCCGGACGGGGTTCAGAGGGGAAAAGTAATGGGCGATGGAGGCAATGGGCTCACCGCCGTGGCACTGGCGGCAGGTAAGGTTGCCCCGGGTAGTGTGGATGTCCTTGGCCTCCTCCGCGTGGCAGGCCTCACAGGTCATGAATGCGTAAAACTTAAGGTCCCGATGGGCATCGGCCAGGTAAGCGGGGATGCCGATTTGTGCCTGAGGGCTATAAGGGGAGGAGGGCTGCACCATCCCGGGGATGCCGATAAAGGGCTGCAACCCCCGGGGCTCTACTTCGTACTGTTCGTAGTACCCGGTCGAGGCCTCCTGGTCTTGGTACCGCCTTATAGAGGTGGTCACTTCCTCTTGGGCCGGAGCCACCGCGGGTAATACCAGCAGGAGTCCCAGCCCTGCCAGTACCATCCACAGGATGCTTCGCCTGAGAACCCGCCGCGACCTCAATGAGCTTCCCTTCATTTTTTCGGTGACCCTTTGGCGGCTTTCGCTTTCTCGGGCGGAGCCTCTGGGGGAGCCTCAGACTCGGGGATCGCCATCTTCACGGGTTGGCCCACCGGCACCGGCAGCTTAGCCAGGGCATCCCAGGCAGCTGCCAGGTAATCGAGAGACTCTCCTCTGTACATATGACAGCCCTCGCAGGAATCTGGGAGGGCCGGGTTGGCCATGGCATCCTTGGGCAGCAGACAGACGAAGACATGGCTGTGGAGATCCCCGGATTCGGCGCTGGTGACAATCCTGGGCATGTGGCAACCCACGCAGTTGCCGAAGGAGTGAATGGAATGGCCCATGTTCTTGTTGATGACATCATGACAGGTAAGGCACTGCTTGGAGCCGGCCTGGATAGTTTGGGACCGGGTGGGAGGCATGCCGATCTGGTGGACAAAGTGGCAGGAGGTGCAGGTCACCCCTTCTTTATAATGGTAAGATTGCTTCCAATCGAGATATTGCTGATGGTGGCCTTTGGTAAACTCCTTGGCATAGGCCGCCACCGGGTCGCCGTAGTCAAAGGTGGGCTCCTTGAAGAAAGGTCCGAGGGCCCTGCCGGGCGCGTAGCCCACCGGCCACTCAGCGCCCTTCACCAGGGTGGATTCGCCCCGGGTATGGCAAGAGCCGCAGATCTGCACCGCCACTCCCATGGTAAGCTTGGACGGGTTGACGATGGTCTGGCGTTTCAGGAAGACTGCAGTCTTGGGCAGGGCCGCGTGCCAGGAACCCTGGCCGTGACAGGCTTCGCAGCCAACTCCGGGTTCGACAAAGGTGTTTGTCCCGATATTTACCCCGGTGGCGTGGCAGCCGCCGCATTTGAGTTCCCAAGGTTTCTTATCCCAATCGGGGTCCCCTCCATTATAAGGCAGCCAGCGGTGGCTACTAATATCGTACTCGATGGGTGCAACGTATAGTTTCCCAGCCTTTGCCACCAGGTAGAACTGCTTCCACTGGGTGCCCATGGTATACTTAATATCTTCCTCTTTGGGGATGTAGACCTGGTCAACCGGTATTTTGAGCGTTGCCTTAGCCAAATCGGCGCGAATTGTTTTTTCATCCATGGGGGCGACAATGGCGTCCCGGTTCTTTTGGGCGTCCTGGAGGGCGCGGGAATGGAGGGTCATCTGCCAGGAGTCGTAGTGCTCCAGGTGGCAGAGCTTGCAGGTATCCGAACCCACGTATTTCTTGGGTTGTTTTTTCAGAGCCTCCACGTCGAGGGGCCTCTCGCCGCAGGCCGCGATGGCCAGGAGCACCAGCCCCGCCACGAAAAATCTTGCCAGACTGAAAACTTTCATGCCTCCCTCCCAGGTATGCGTGGGTATTGAATTTGGCCAAGGGACAAGATCGCGGGGATCGCTATGTCTGGTACTCCTGGTGTTCGGGAAGTTAATTTATATATACAAAATTAAGATAGTAAAAGACAGTATGCTGTTCCAAAAAAATTAAACCGGGATTAGGCCGCATTCTTGGCCACGGCGGTCAATACTGGTTTTGGAACCCGCCGTGCGGGGAGGGTATCCTGAAGAGGTTCCCCTTTCTGCAGCCCAATCGTCTTAATGAACGCAACATAGCATAAGTTTTTCTCAAACTGAACCCTTTTTGTAGATTTTGAAAATACCACTTCCTGGGTTCGCAGATCCTTACGGGGTGACAGTCTAAGAAGCTCAAGCCAGCAGCGTCCGTTTATTTGGCGCCAGGGGAAAGGCAGAGGCCACCTCAAGCGCAGGCTAATTAGCCTAACCCTTGATGTTGCTGGCGCGCTCGAGAGGATTCGAACCCCCGACACACGGATTCGTAGCTCTAGACAGGGGATATACAGGGACAGGGAAGGATTGTCAAGGATAAAGGAATATCAAGGGGTTATGAGAGTTATACCCAAAAAGTGAGATATCGGGAAACCGAGGAAAATGATGGGTCATTTTGGGGAATATGTTTATAAATGTTATACAAAGCCACTGCTGCTTCTCGCAATCCATTTCATATCGCAAGATTCTTGGGAGCTGTGGATGATGGCAAGTAACTCGCTATAAAAGGGGAACAAAAAAGGCAGGGCCATAACTGACCCCGCCTTGGTTTGTTGCTGATAGAGGCTGCCCGTCAAACCTGCTGCATTCTCCTCCATCCCAGCAGAAGAAGAAGTCCAGAGCCCAGGAGGACCACTGTGCCTGGTAAAGGGACTGTTGTGGGGTCAACGGAAACGGCGTCCAGATCGTACCAGGCGAAAACTTCCCTCCCTGCAAAGGTAATATCCGTGGTTGCCCCCGTCGCGGTTTCGGTGTACGAATATTCGGTCCAATCGAAGGTGGCGGTGTTAAGCAGGCTCAAGACCGCGGTTCCATTCCAGTAGGCGCTGAAATCGTTTGCAGTGTTAGTAGAATCGTGCGCCAGGAAGAAAGTAAAGGTATACGCTTGACCAGCTACCGTAGAAATGACTTGCGAGAGCGTATCGTCCAATGCTCCCATCGCGCCGAAATTCGCCGCGCTGGGGTCGCTGTCATATCCGCCAGTAACAGCACCACCAATAGGAATAGCACCAACAAAAAAGTCTGAACCAGAAGCGGCAGCCGTGAAGGTCCACCCGGTCGTATTGCCGGTGGCGAAGTCTCCGTTCACTACCAAATTGGCCCAAGCCGATTGGACCAAGAGGAACGAAAGCGCCATTGCCAATAGGATACCCTTCTTTTCATGATTCACCTCCTCTTTAGTGGGACATTATATGAACGCTTTTTCATAAAACAAAAAAGCCAGACTGCCTCCTTCCAGGCAACCCGGCTATCTCTCAGAATTTGAGACCCGCGGCTTTCCGTCCCCGCCTCGCGGCGGCTTTGGCTTTTCAGACAAAAATTTAAACACTATGTCTAAATCCGTCAAGGCCTTTAGAGAAATTTTAAAAAATGTTTATGCCCATTATAAAAGTTCTGCCACAGGCTTTATGCCCGCGCCTGGCGGGGGTTTTGGGTTTTTGCATAAATGTCTTTAATTATAAGTAATTACTTGTTACTTTTACAAAAGTATGTATAGACAGATTTATCTATTGAGGCCAGATTCATGGTCGAAGATCGTTAGTACCCATCTTCACATCTTGGGCATCTCGGCTATAGTCCGAAACTTATTCCACGCCCCCAAAAAACCCTGCATATCCAAGACATATCTTTAATTTTTCTCCACCCCCTCAAGCCCTCAGTCGAGTCCTTAATTTCTCCCTGGCGCCATCCCCAGCGGTTTCGATTAACGAAGCAACCGCCGGCGGGTAGGTCCGCTCGCATCCCCTTGCAACCATCCAAGGTAAACATAGTGCCACCCAACAGGTTCATCTCCTCACAGACCAGCAGCACATCCCTAAAAAGGGGGAGAATCTCATCTTTCCTGGAAGAAACAAAGGCGGCAATGGTGCTGTGATCAGGTTGCTGGCCACAGGCTAACGCCATGAAAACCACGTTTTCCCGGCAGGCTTGTTCGATCTTCCGTGAAGAAATCAGCCCCCGGGAATAGGCCAGCAACACTACTTTTAAGAGGACCTTGGGGTCATATGCTGCCCTGCCGGTCTCAACATTACGGTATTTGCATTCAAAAATAGACATATCCAACCGCTTCTCCACCAGGGTATGAATGGCGAACTCCAAGGTGCCAGGCATCAACTGGTCTTCCAAAGAAACCGGTAAGAGAACTCTTTGCCGATAGTCCTAGGTTTTAAATCTGGCCATGGCTTATCCGCCCCAAAAAAGTTATTGGTCAAGTATAGCACAAAGCAGATATTTATTAAAGATTATAATTGGTTATATGTGATTTTCGGTTAGATCGATGAAGACAAAAATTAGGTATGAACTGATCGAGGGGTTAGCTTTTTCGACAGCCTCAGCAGTTATCTGGTCTAAGGAATCTACCAGCCAATCCCAACAGGGTGCGCCAGGTCTGGCACATTTTTTTCTCCGCCTTTTTTAAACGACCATAACGAGCCATGGGTTAACGATTAGCCATCCACTCCCCGGCCCTCCCCTTAAAGCATAGATTCCGGGATAAACACGTAAAAGAATCGCCCGGAAAAGCGGAGCCAGAACCCAGCCAAGGGTTCCCGGTAATAGCGCACCTCTCGCCCATTCTCTGCAGTAACCCAAACGAGAATATCATCTCCCACTAGAGTAACCCGGTAGGTACGAGTGGGGGAAGCATCCTTGTTAAAGATGTCGGCGGCCTGTTCCGCGAGTTCCGGGCTGTGAACAACGATGCCGTTTTGAGTATCGGATCTCGCCGAGCGGAGGTCAAGGTTGAAGGAGCCCACGAAAACCGCTTGGCCATCCAGGACGATGGTTTTGGCGTGCAGGGACCCCCTGGACGAGCCGCCGATCCGGAACCGCCATCCCTCTCCGTGGTTTACGATTATCTTGCTATGATTTTTAATTATCCCTTGATTGGCAAAAATCCCAGATATAAATGGAAGATTTCATCCCGGCGGCCATGGCCATGGCCAGTTGGTGCCACTTGCAGTCGCTCTTCATCAAGGAGATGCTCTGGCATGGCATCGCCTACCGGGTGGGCTGGCGGGGCCGGGTGATCAGGGTGAGCAGTGCCCGATAATTGAGGTGATCAGAGATTTTTGATTTCTCCTCCGGTTTCGGATATATTTTCTCCCGATGAGACGCATCAATCCTATTCATGGGCTGACCCTTCTTTTTCTCATCGGGCTGATCTTGCTGGTCCTCTTCTTTCGGGACCAAATTCCACTCTGGCGGTCTCTGCTCTGGTGTTATGCCCTGGGTGCAGGCGTCCTCTTGGTCTTGAAATGGTGCTCCGACCGAGAGGTCGGGGGCCGAGTAGTTAGGTTTATTAATGATATTTCTCCCGGTTTTTACATTATCTTCATCTACCAATCCCTCGGTGATCTGATCCAGTATCTCCATCCCGACGTCGATCCCCAGTTGATCCGAATCGATTTTCTCCTCTTTGGCGTCCAGCCAACGGTTTGGCTGGAGCGCTGGATCGTTCCCTGGTTGACTGATGTCCTGTCCGTAGCCTATTTAAGCTATTTTTTCCTTCCGGCCAGACTCCTTCATACCCTCTATCTGAAGAATCCGAGGCGGGATTTCGATCTGGCGGTCTTTGTCTTGCTCTTGGGTTGGTATCTGTCTTTCGTCGGCTACATTCTCTTTCCGGCGATTGGCCCGCGGTACACCCTGGCCCACCTCCAGTCGGTTCCCCTAGACGGCGGTTTTATTGCCGATTTCGTGAGACATTCCATAAATTTGGTGGAGAATAATAAACGGGATTGCATGCCCAGCGGTCACACCGCGATCGCTCTCATCGTTTTATTTCTATCCTATCGTTACGCCAGGGTGCTCTTCTATCTCTTTTGCCCGATCGCCGCCGCTCTCCTCCTCTCTTTGGTCTACCTAAGGTATCACTATGTCATCGATCTCTTCGCCGGAGCGGCGTTGGCAGCAGGGTGCATCATCATCGGCCCTCGACTTTACCACTGGTGGGAGGGTGGAGGCGGCCAGGAGAAGAGAGAGGCTTGATGGAACTGGACCAGCTCCACGAAAACTGTACCGGAAGAAATGGGGAATCTCCTGAAGGCCATCAGATGAAGCCCAATGGTTCTTCCACTTTTTCAAAAATTCCCAGGGCTCGCCTCTTACGTTGGCAGCCCGATAAATGGCTGGGGCTTCTTCAGGCCTTTGAAATAACGTTTGCGGGTAGATATATTGATGGCAGCGTACATTAAGCAACCGCGTATAGTCCGTTTCCATGGGCTCATGCCAAAGAACCGTTTGATCATGGCGCCGAACGAATAGGTTTGCCGGTTCAAGCGGGCGTAGCCACTAATGAGCTCCTCAGCAGTCATGCTCTTCGGTTGAAAAAGGAGTGTATCAGGAGGATATCCACGGAGCCACCAGTCAGGCTCAAACAACCTGCCTTCGCTTAAGAGGCGCGTATATAATCGGGTTCCTGGAAGGGGAGTGAGAATCCGCAGCTGGACACAATCCAGACAACTTTTTATGATAAATTCAAAAGTTTGCTCGAACACATCCTTGTTTTCGTAATCGAAGCCAAAAATAAAGGCGCCGAGGATGCCGAAACCTTCGCCATGGAATCGGCGCATCGCCTCATAAAAATCGATCTTCAGGTTCTTTATTTTCTTCACCTCATACTGAGTGCCTTTTTGGACCGATTCGAATCCGAGCAAAAGTCCCCGGCACCCCGAACGTCGCATCAATTTTAGCAGCTCCACATCCTCAGCCAACGACACAGTTCCTTGCCCCATCCATAGCCGCTTAAGGGGTATCATTTCAGTAAAAAGCTTTTTCCCTGCCTCCCGGTTCAGTCCCAGGGCGTCATCGACGAAGAAGAAGCGAGGGGAATCAAGAGACTCGATCTCGGCAATTACCTCTGGAACCGGCCTGACTCGATATTGCTGCCCCATGGTTTGGCCACTGCAACAGAATTCGCAATCGTACGGACACCCTCGGGAGGCCTCGACGCCGATATAAACAGGAGCAGAACCCCGATGTGCGGTTCTGGGGAAGAGATCCCGCCGCGGTCTTGGCAGGCCGGTGAGCTCTGTCTTTTTACCGGCCTGATAGAGTCTTTGCAGCTGTCCCGAGGCGGCATCAGATACAACCCGTGGCCAGACACCCTCCGCTTCTCCCACTACTACCGCGTCTGCATGGCCTAAAGCTTCCTCAGGCAATATGGTGGGGTGTATGCCTCCCATCACCACCTGCACCCCCTTTTGGCGATAGGTGTCGGCGATATGATAGGCCCTGGGCACCAGGTCTGTCATGACAGTTATACCCACCAAATCCACCTCTTGATTAAGGTCGTCGGGAGCAAAAACTTCATCGACCATGGTAATCGTGTGGCCAGGCGGAGTAAGCGCGGCTATCAGAGGAAGATTTACCCTCTGGAGCCTGAAATTACTTGTGTCTTCAAGTTGTTCATGGGGGGCGATAAGCTTTATTTTCACGTCTTCACCTTCCGGGAATCATCTTTGTAATCCAATGAACGTCTGGTCGGTCAAACCTCCGCCCTGGAAATGTGGGGCAGGGTATGGGGTCCACCTTGCCGATCTTTTCCAAGAAAAGGGTCGCGAAATTGTGCGGACGGGAAACCCGGATGCCGGGGGGAAGGCTGGGTAGCAGCGCCACCGCGCTCACTGAGCGCCAGGACAGCGGGTACAGGCGGTAAGGGCGCCGGGAACGGGGGCTCAAGGGCCGGCGCTGCCTGAGGTGCCTGGCAATCACTTACCCTCTTCCCATCTGGTGGCCATGATGCCCAAGACGAAGACCACGGCCGCGAAAACCCCGATTATGGCGGCGTAACGCAGGGCGGCCAGGTTGTCGCCAAATATCATGGAGGCCCGCAGGCCCTCGTTCACGTAATAGAGAGGCAGTAGCCTGGCGAAGGTCTGCAAAAAGCGCGGCATCATCTCGATGGGAAAGAAGCTTCCCGCCAGGAACATCATGGGGAACGCGATGGCGTTGGCTGCTGCGGCGGCGCTCTGCGCCTCCTGCACAAAGCGGGTGAGTACCATCCCGATGCCGACAAACGCGAAGACATCAAGCAGAATGAACACCGGGAGCCAGACGTTTATCTGGAGGTCAACGTGAAACACGCCGTAGCTTACCAGCAGCATCGCAGCCGTGGAGATAATGGCGAGTATGAACTGGTACAGCATGTTCGACAGGATCCAGTCCGTACGAGTGATGGGCGTGGTGGATAGCTTCCTGATGATACCCTTCTGCAACAGTTCGGTATTCAGGTTCACCGTGCCGAACAAGGATGCGGTCATCACCGCCATACCGATGACCCCGGGGATGAAGAACTCGATAAACCGGTACCTCCGGTTGAGTATCGAGGTCTCCTCCCACCGGTAGAACGGCGGCTTCCCGGACATCCTCTGGTTCATCCCCGCAAGCTCCATGTTCAGGTAGTCCATCTTCGACTGCACCGAAGTAGAGCTGGGGTCGTATATATATGTGAGGGTAACGGAGGCATTGGGGACTTTGAGGTCCACCCTCTGATTGAGCAAGTTTTCAAAGTCTTTGGGAATAATGAGGATAAGGTTCAGCCCATGTTTCTTGGCGTACTCCCTGGCGTTGCTGGCGGGATCGACCTCAATTATCTTGAAGTTCCCGTCTAACTCAAGGTTCTTGACGAACTGCGCCGAGGCGTGGGTATGGTCGAGGTCCTGCACGGCAAGGTCCAAGCTCAATTTGTCCCGGTCCATGAAAATGGTGCCGAACACGAGAATCAAGATTATCGGGAACGCCATCGTGAAGAACATCGCGGTCCTCTCCCGGTAGAAGGTCTTGAGCTTCACGACGAGATTGGCGCTAATGACGCGCAGCTTCATCACACCTCCCCGCCCTCGGCCGGGCCTGCGTGGAGCGCCTCGCCGGTGAGCTTCAGGAAGACCTCTTCGAGGTTGGGCCTGCGAACGTCCAGGCTGAGGAACGACCCCCCGGCATCTTTAATGGCATTGAGTGTCTTCAGGATGTCTTCCGTGTGCTCCACCCTGACCTTGAGGTCTTGGTGGGTGTCAGGGACCGGGTCGAAGCCCATCTTCCGGATGATCTCAAAGGCGTTGGCATCGACGGACTGCAGCGTGAGGACCAGATATTTCGCGTTGTTTTCTATGAGCTCTTCGGGAGAGCCCGTGGCGATTATCATCCCCTTCGAGATGATGGCTACCGTGTCGGCCAGAATCTCCGCTTCCTCCATGTAGTGCGTGGTGAGAAATATGGTTTTCCCCTGCTTCTTCAGGCCCAGCAGGACTTCCCATACCTCGCGCCTGGCCCGGGGGTCGAGCCCTGTCGTCGGCTCGTCGAGGAACACGACCTCGGGGTTGTTCACCAGAGCAATGGCGATGCCGAGGCGCTGCTGCAAGCCCCCGGAGAGGTTCTTATACTGCTCCCCGGCCTTGTCCTTGAGGTTCACGAGTTCTATCAGCCCGTCGATATCGGCGTTCCGCCGGGGGCACCTGGCCCTGGAGAAAAATAGTTGCGAATAGTACTGCATGGTTTCCCTGACCGTTATCCGGTCGAAGGAACTGAAGTCTTGCGGGAGGACGCCGATCCGGGGGACGATGGCGCGCTTCCTCTTGGTGACGTCCATTCCCAGAAGTCTCACTTTTCCCGACGTGGGGGCGCGGATCATATCGATTATCTCGACGGTAGTGGTCTTGCCGGCGCCGTTCGGGCCCAGGAAGGCGAAAACTTCGCCTTTCCTGACATTGAACGATATGCCGTTGACCGCCAGCAAATCCCCGTAACGCTTGGTCAGGTTCTCGACTTCGATGGTGTGTTTAGCTAGGTTCCCCATGGATTTCTATTTTGCCTCTACAGTGCGCAATCAGGCGGCACCAGGGTAATCGGCCCCACCACCCGCCCGGGGAGTCAAGCCGCCGGGCCCCAGCGCTTCTTACCTGCCAGCCACCAGTTCTAAAAGGAGTTTTTTTATGGCCTCAAACCGGCTGTTATCTATCCGGCCGGAGGCGGCAAATCTGACGATGCCCCTCTTATCTATGATGATAAAATTGCTGTCATTATCTCTCATCCGGTACGCCGTATACATGTCTCCGGTAAAATCCCCGTAACAAGTTATCTTCAGCTTCACGGAGGTTTCCCTTAATTTTTCTTTCCAGGCGGTTAAATCCGTTGCCTCCATGGCATTTACGACCAGCAATCTGAAGATTTGATCTTGAATATTTTTCGGTTGAGTATCGTAAAGCGCATCCAGATAATGTTGTAAGTCATCGTTAACATTGACGGTAGCTCTGGTTGCATAAAACAATACGACAACCTTTCCACTGAGCATGTTAAGCGTGAGATTTTTATTATCGCCGGATACCAGTGAGAAAGATGGGGCCGGCTCACCAGTGCCTAAAATAGCCTGCGCCGCAGTTGGCGCCAGACTCAAAACCAGGAGGGCTGACGCGATCAGGGCGGATTTAGCCATGGCCTGCTTGAAGTTCTGAGATAGATTCTCAGCGTTCATTTCTGAACCTCCGCTGGCAGAAATATAATACGAGTCCCTCAAAAAAACCAGACTCCCGGAACTCTCCGCAGATCGTGCCGAGCCCGGAGCCCACCCTTAAGAGTGGCCCTGCCGCTGCGCCAGCTTTCGGGTTGCGGGTAATCCGGAACCGGCGCCTAGTCCGCTGCCGCCCATCGCCTCATCGATCTTCCCGATTCAAGAGGGCGATGGAAAGCCACATCTGCGCCCGGGGCAGCGAACGCACCCAGATGGACCTGCCGGGGTTGAGGGGAAACCGCACCAGCGCTTTCCCCGATAAGCTCACGGGAAAGGTATACTCGCCGTCCCTGCCTACCGCCGGACAGACGTTGATTTGCCGCGGCGAAACCAGGTGGAAGGCGCATCCCAGGGCCTTGGCCACGGCTTCCTTGACAGACCAGAGCAGGGCTGAAGCCCTTGGCAAATCTCCACCCGCCAACCCCAAGGCATGATGCAGCTCATGTCTATGGAAGACCCGGTGCACGGGGTATTCTCCTTGGAATTCATCGGCTTCGGCCACATCGATGCCGATATCAGACTCATCCCCACAGAGGGCGGCCCAGATTTTTCCACCACCCGCGCTGCAGGAGATGGCCGGGCCCCGATTTTCTCCCAACCGGAGATGGGGCCTGCCCAGCGGGTCGTGGACCACCTGGATCGGGACAGCCGCGCGGTTGGAGGCCTGACCGCCTTTCCCCGGAGGACTATCTTTTGCCAGCATTGCCACCAGGTGATCCCACAGGCTGGAAACTAAGCGGCGCTGGTCGCCGGCAACGTTCGTCCTGCAACCTTTGAGGATTTCGGGGGCAACTGGCAATGAGGCATAGAAGACCGGTCCCCGGCGCTCAAGGAAACTCACGGCCTGAACAGTTATTTCCTGGCAAGCCTTGGCCACATCCACTCCCATCTTTTCCGAGCCGCGGCTCAGTCCGAAACCCAGTGCATCCGCATACCCCAAACTTGCATGAGGGGGCGGCCTTGATCGTCAAGCCCTCTGGCGTCCCAGGTTTGGCCTGCCTCGTCCTGCGCCCGCAGGCGGGCCTCCACGGTTATCTGTTCCCCCACCCGGCAGGGTCGCAAAAACCTCATCTCCGCGATCTCTACGGGGAGCATGGAGCGTCGCTCCGACGGGTCCATGGCGGCGATGGAGAGATAAGCCGACTGCATAAGGGCTTCGAAAAGGTAGACCGAGTATTGGTACCGTGCGTTCCGCAGATGGGCAAAATCACCGGCCTCCCGGCAGGTGGTTCGACCCCGTGCCACCCCCGGACCGGCGCCGTCAAACAACTCCATTACCCGATACCTGCCGTTGAGGCCACTGCGGTCTTCGTACCAGGCAAGCATCTGGGCACGATCCATGGCCGGCGTCTGAAGTTCGTCCAACCGGACCGGAAAATCCATAAGCCCCTCCCCTAGATAGCCTCCCCCACCATCGAGGATCACCTGGCCTTGGCAGTGCGGGGTGAAACGGTCCGTCAATCTTCCGGCGGGAGAGATCGCCGGGGCTGATAGAGAGACCTCGCACCGTACCTCCCGCAGGGAGGTGTCGGCTCGGCGGCAGAAGATTTTAGCAGTCCGCGGCGCCCCAGGAGGACATTGGATCATGTCCAGGAAGCGCACCTGGCGAACTCCTCGCACCTGCAGGTGGGGATACAGGATCCGGGCGGCTTCCATGAAGGTCTCCAGAACCATGGCGGCTGAGACCAGAGGATGGTCGACGAACTTGAGGGGTCGGTGGTCCTCGATCCAAAGGTCCTTCTCCCGGGAAAAGGATCTGAAGGCTTCCAGCTGTTCCAGGCGCAGGTCCAAGGAAGAGATGCGGTCGATCAGGGGGAAGTCCTCGGGGCTAAAGGCCACGGCGCCGCCAGCCAGTTCTCCCCGGAGCGCCGGGGGGATTGTCTTATTGAGCCGCGCCGTTTTTACGGGTGGCAGGGTCCGCATGAACATCACCCAATCGTCGTCAGCCGGGGCTACTGAGAGCTCCCGGCAGAAGAGCCCGGCAAGCTCATTTACCTGGATGTACGCCACGCCATTGCGCCGCATCAGCTCCCGAACCGCCGGGTCCTCGGCCATGCCCGCCCCCTCGACCGGAGGCAGCATTAAGGCCTTGAACCGGATGGCGCCGTTTTTCCGCCCGAGGTATCTGAATAATGCCGACATCATCCGGTTGGCGGCCGCGTAGTTGGACTGGCCAGGATTCCCCAGGATCGCCGCTCCCGAGGACAGGCCCACGAAAAACCTCAAGCCCGCCCCCTCCGCCGCCGTGAAGAGATTCCACGCCCCCAGAAATTTTACGTCCGTGACCATGGAGAGGGCATCTAAGGGCATTTGGCTGAGAGGACCGTCCCTGAGGACTCCAGCCCCGTGAATAATCCCGTCGATTTTGCCATAACGCCTTGCCACCTCGCCCATGATCGCCCGGACCGCCTCGGGGTCGGTTACATCGCAGGTATGGTACGTCGCCTCGACCCCGGCGGCATGCAAATCCGCCAGGGTCTGAGCCATCTCCACTGCCCGGTTGTCGGCAGTGAAGGTCTCAGCAGGCGCCTGCTTGGAGCGCGGCTTGACGGGATTGATGCCTGGATCTAGCGGGGTCCTCCCCAGAAAGACCAGGCGGGGCATGAAGGGCGCCAGGCTGCGGGCCAGGTGGGCGGTGATTCCCGCGGCGCCCCCGGACATGACTACCACATCTCCAGAGCTCAGATGAATACTTGCCGGACCATTGAAGACCGATGGGGCGACGCGCCCCTCCGAAGTAAAGACCCTGCCATCCCGATGAATCATCTCCACCACGGAGCACCCTCGGTCCAGAGCCCCGCCCAAGGCGGTGCGCAGGTCGGTATCCGGGTCAATTGCCAAGGTGCGAAAAAGGACCGATGGGTGTTCCTGGGCGGCGCACAGAAACAGTCCGAGCATCCCCTCCGCTGGCAGCCCATTGAGAGTTTCGGTATCTTCCCTGGAATGGACCAGCACGACGAATTTTTTAGCAGGTGGTTGGAGAAATGCCTGCAAGACGAGAAAGAGCCCCCTGTGAAGCCGGGTCACCTCCGCCATATCTCTCAACTTTGCCGATCCGCCTTGAGGGAGGGTGATGACCATCCCGGCGGGGGACGCCAGGCCCGATATTCTCTTGGCAGCCCGGGAGGACCCGGCATCAGTCAGAAGGTTGCAGCTCTCTATGCCCGGACTCAAGTTTCCCGGCATGAAGAGCATGGGAACCGTCTCAACCCCGTAATCGAGTCGCAGGATGTCTCCCACACTTCCGGCCAGGCGGTCCTCCCGGTCAGGTGAGAGCAGGAGGACTGACTCGCCCGGGCTCAATTCCATGGGAATGGAGGCCGCCGGCTCCACCTCGGCATGGCGGAATACGAGCCGCTTTAAACTCGCCTCATCCGGTGAGGGTTTCAGGATTTCGGCCCGCCCCTGGCCGGCGTCAACCGCCTGAGCGACCGGCCGGAAGCCGGCGCCTTCCTGCCTGGCGATGATCTCGGAGATCCTCTGGGCGATGTCCTTCACGGTGCGAACCTGGATAAAATCCTCCAATTCGATGTTGATCCCGAATTGGCGTTCCGCCGCATCCATGATGATCGGAAGACGGCTGGAGCGGATGGAGAGGTCCCGCCTGAGATCCATGTCGGGTTCGATCTCGTCCCGGTTGAACCCGGTAGCATCCATAATGATGTGAATAACCGTCTCCAGGTGATCCTGGTGCCCAGGCGCCTCTTCGAGGGCAGGAGAGGCCGGTTCCAGAATCGCCGGGATAGGATCGGCAGGCGGGGATGCCGGTCCTGCAAGAGAGGTTGGCTGCTGGCCTGCGGGGGGCCCGGAACCCTGCAGCATGGACTGGATAACGGCGGCTAGATCGCCTGCTTGGAAGGTTGGGTCATGCTCTTGGCGGATGGCTGCCAGGATGTTCGGTTCCAAGAAGCGGCCGTAAGTCTCCAGTACGAATCGGTTGATTTCCCTCTGAATGATCCTTGCCACCGGTTTAAAGCCTACCGGCCCAGGTTCCAGGGGGCGTAACCCGGGTGCCGGGGCGTTGCGGGGAGAGGCGGGAGCCTTTCCGAATCCGGGCAGGGAAACAAACCTCGGTTCCCGGTGAACCGGCAGATGCCCTTGAATGAAGAGCTGAGCCAGGGCGCTGTTGCACGTGAGGCCCTCGGCGGCGGGCAGGCAGGTCTGGATACAGACCGGTTCAGGGAGCGTGTCATAGATGAGACTGCTTAAGATATCGCCGGGTCCCACCTCGGCGAAAAGCCGGACTCCATAGTCACTCCAAAGGGTCTGGACGTTTTGCAGCCAATGGACGGGAGATTCCAGGTGGGCCATCAAGATGCGCTTGATCTCACCGGGATCGGCTGGAAACGGCGCCATGGTCGTGTTGGAGATGACGGGGATCTGTGGGGCATGAAAGGGGATGGGGGCAATGAACGCCTCGAGCTCATCCCGGATGACCTTCATGATGGGCGAGTGGAAAGCCATACTGACCCTTAAGCGGGTGGCCCGGTATCCCATCTCCTTCAGCCGGTTACCAAAATTTTCCACCGCCTCAGTCTTGCCGCTCAGCACGACCTGGTTCGGTGCATTGATATTGCTTATGTAGACCTGCTCCTGTCCCTTGAGCATCTCTTGCAGCTGGTCCAGGGGGGCGTCCACGGCCACCATGACGCCGGGGTCCATATCCAAAGTCGCGGCCTTATCCATGCAGAGAGCTCTCTGGTTCACGATGCGGAACCCGTCCTCCAGGGAATAGACCCCGGCCAGACACAAGGCGGTCAGTTCGCCCAAACTGTGCCCGGCCATAGCCGCTGGGTGGATGCCCAGGGTGATAAGGTATCGGGCCACGGCGTATTCCAAGGCGAACAGGGCCGGTTGCTGCCACCGGGTCTTCTGAAGGTTGTCCTCTTGATCATGGAACAGCAGGTGCAAAAGGTCGAAGTCCGCGGCTGCGGCAGCCCGATCCATCCATTCCTTGATGACGGGAAAGGACTCGTAGAGCTCCCGCCCCATGCCGGCATAGTGTGACCCCTGCCCGGGAAATACCAGGGCGAGCGGTAGCACCGGCTGATCTTCATCGTTCATGAAGATCCCCTGGTGCGCCCACGACCTCAGCGCCTGGGGTGAGACCACGCCGTCCCCGGCAAGCGAGGCTGACCTCTCGATGACCTTGAGCGCCTCGGCTTCGGATTCCGCTACCACGGCCATCCGCCAGTTATGGCCGCCCATCTCGGTCTTGAAAAAAGAGACGCCCTGGAGTGCGGGAGAACCCAAACCCTTCTCTCGGCCGGGGGCGACCAGGATCGTATCCGCGGCATCCATGGCCTGCTCCACCTGCACGACGTAGTTGGAACCTCCAAACCCGAAGGCGTTGACCTGAAGCCTTCTGGGCCGTCCGTTCCTGCACTCCCAATCAAGTGGCTCCGGGGCGATGAGGAGCCCCGATCTTTCCAGGTCGATTTCCGGGTCTGGATACAGATAATTTAGGGTGGGAGGAAAAACCCCCGCCTGCATGGCCAGCACGCCTCGGATGAGGCTGTTAATACCCGAGGCGCCCAGGGTGTGTCCGATCTGGGATTTGAAGGAAGTGATCACGGTGCGCTTGGCGGCATTGAAGAAAGCCTTCAGGGCCCGGGCCTCCTCCACGTCTCCTTGCCGGGTACTCGTGGCATGGCATTCCACCAGGTCCACGGCATCTGGCCCGTACGGCAGACCTTGGAAAGAGGCGCGGATGGCCATCCCTTGGGAAACGCTGGAGGACTCCACCATGCCCAGATGGTTGTTGCTCGCCCCCATACCGGTAATGACCGCGTGGACCAGCGCCCCTCGGGCGCGGGCCAGGCTTTCCCGCTCAATGACGATGATGCCCCCGCCTTCGCCGAGAACCATCCCATCTCTTTGAGCATCGAAGGGGCGGGAGGTCTCGTGCGCCGGTCTTTCCTGTCCGGACAGCCCGAAAAGTGCACCCAGACCGGAGAATTCCAGAAAATGCAAGGGCTTGAGAATCTCCTCGGCCCCTCCGACGACGGCTGCATCGATGATGCCGTTGTGGATCATCTGGATGGCGCTGTACAGTGCGACCAGTGTGGTTGCGCAGGCGGCGGAAACCGAATAGCTGGGCCCCATAAACCCATAGCGGTTGCAGATGAACCCGGCCGCGGCGCAGTTGAGTCTGCCCAGGAGAGTGGTGTCGTCCGGAGCCAGGCGTCCGGACTTGATCTCCTGTTGGATGGCGCTCTCCTGATCCGGCGTGAGGGGCACGGCCCTTTTGATGTCGGCGAGGATGTTGCAAATGTTTGCCCGAATGATGATACCGGTGAGTGTACCCGCCGCCTCTCCCGAATTCTGGGAGATAAGGACCCCAATGCGCTCCCGGGGGATGTCTGACGAAAGGAGGCCGGATGTTCGGATGGCCTGGTCCGCCAGCCACATGGTGATCCTGGTGGCCTCGGTCATGGTCCGGAAATCATGGGGGGAGATCCCGAGTTCAGTACGGGAGACCTGAAAGTCCAGGAAGGCGCCCACCTTGCAGTAGGTCTTGTCGGGAACGTACGGCCGCGGATCATAATAAAGCTCGTGATCCCACCGGGAAGCCGGAACCGGGGTAATCCCGCTCTTCATGGCCAGGCTTGCCGCCCAGATCTCCTCCGGGCTCTTCCCCAGGGCATTTAAGAGGCTCATCCCCGTGATGGCCACCCGGTCAGGCGCGTCTCTCTGGGGGGTAACCCTTGGCAATCCATGGCCAATCCCGAAGGTTGGGGTTTCTCTGGCAAGCCCGGGGCCAGGTGGAGGTGGCGAGATTGAGTCGGTCGCCCCCGCAAAGGGCTGATGCAGCCTGAGCGGGCCTGCGGCCAGCTCGCGATGAAAGGACTCCAGCTTCCGGACCTTATGGATGAGACCGGCGCAGGCCCCACTCATGAATTGCCCGCCTTCACGGCAGGCCAGCTCCGAAAGAGGCGCCCCGCCTGGCCGGTCCAGACCCCGGGCCGCCGCGAAAAGGCTCCCCGCCGTCATCTCCTCCATTTTCGCCCGAAAGGCGGCCTCGTCCTGGCCGCCCGCGGCAAACTCCCTCTCCAGGGATAAGATAGCCGCCATTTTCGCGGTCCTCAGGGATCGCACCCTAAGTCCGGTTTCCTGTCCTGAGACGACGGTTTCCCCCGGGGGCGATTCCAGGATCATCTGCTGATAGAGCGCGGTCAAGGCGCGGGTTTTCACAATCTCCCGGGTGGCCAGATAGGCGGTGCCCATCTGGATGGCGTCCGCCCCGAGCAAGGCGGCCATAAAGGCGGTCTCCCGATTGAAGATGCCTCCTGCCAGGATTACGCGACAGTTTTGGCACAGAGATGGGTGGCGCCGTTTCAGATTCACCACCATTTGAGCCAGGGTGAGGGTACTATGAGGCCCCACGTGGCCGCCGGCCTCATACCCCTCGCAGATCACGTACCGGACGCCGGCTTCCAGGGCGAGCCGCATCATGGCCTCATCCGGCGCGATATACATCACCTCAAGGCCGCATTCCAGCAATTCTTTTAAAAAGGAGAGATTACCTCCGGCGATCACCACAAAACGGGGGCGGTGTTGCTTTATCCAGGCCAGATGCGCCTGACGGCAAGGGTTTTCTGCCAAAGACACGACATTTACGGCATACGGGCGCCCCCCCATGATCTCCGGCAGGCCTCCCAGCCTCCGGTCCAGAGCCGCCGCGTCCATCAGGCCAAGGGCGATGGTGGGCAGGCCCCCGGCATCGGCAACCATTGAGGCAAACTCCGGGACCTCGGTGATCCAGGACATGGCGCCCTGGATAAAGGGGTAGAGAGTCCCCATCTCTTTGGCTACCGGGCTGTCCAACCAGCCATCCTTTTTCATCTCAGCCAGGCGGCAGGCGTGGCGAATCTCGTCCAGGAAGGCTTGTATGGCCCTTTCGGTTCCGGCCCCAAAACGCTCCACAAACGCCGCCGCAAAGGCAGCCTCCACCCCCAGGGGGATGACCTCATCCTGGCTGAAATGGCTCGCCAGAGGGTGGAGGGCCCTGGTCTGTACTTGGCTTACGAAGGCGCGGCGGCTTTCCTCCGTGATCTCTCCGCCGCACAGCGAGTTCTCGAAGTTCTTGATCCCCTTGAATGCCAGAGAGTTGCCTTTATTGAACAGGCGGCAAGGAACCTCAAGGTCCAGGCCGACCAGGTCGGTGGAATCCAGGTGAAGTCTGGAGAGGCGCTGGCGTTGCCCATCATCAATGGCAACCAGGTCGGTCAGCCAATGGACGCTCTCGAAGACGATCCCGGCGGCGCCGGTGGCCAGGAAGGCCGAAGCCGCCTCAGGCGTGGCTACGCCCCCCCAGATGAGGATGTCCAGGGAATTCGGGGTGGTGTGCCGCATTTCCTTGACCGCCGCATAGAGAGCCAGGGTCGTCTCAGCGCTCACGAATCCAGAGGCCTCGCAGCCTTTCAGGACGATGCGCCCGATTCCCAAACCATCCTGTAAAACCGCGGCCAGGAAATTTAAGTCTCCGATGATAGGGAAGCAACGGTAGTTTTCCGACAATTCCCTCAATCTCTCCAGAACGGTGCCAGGATCTCCTCGGAAAAACTGGGGGTGGCATTCTACCCAAATATCTTGGACCCCGGTTTCCTGCAACCATGGTCCCAAAGATGGATCCAGCAAGGTAGCAGCAGAAATCTTAATATCCCTCACCTGGCCGGCAGGGTCAGCCTTTCGTAATAAAGGACGCAGCGCTTCCACCCCCATCGTGGAAACATCGAAGATAGCCCGGCTACCGGTTCGATGCGCCATTTGGGTCACCGGCGGGATGATCTCCTCGGGCCGCCAGACGAAAGCGATAATGGGGGCTCGCTGCTCAGCCACTAGGTCCAGACCTCCGCATCAACGCCAAGCATTTAATTTAACTCTCGAACTCATGAAGACTTTCTGTACAGGCGATATCTCTTGTGGGTTTTGACTCCGGCTTCCTCTATCAAAACGTTGATCGACTCGTTGTCCTCCAGGCACCAGCCCATCTCCATATAACTATATTTCCCTTTTTTTCTCACAATTTCATTGAGGTGGTGGGTGGCTAACATGGGGAATCCCAGTTGCCGGTACTGCTCCTTGACTCCGAAGATAAACCCCCGCAATCCCTTGATCTCTCCCCGATACCTGAGCAGCTTCAGCAAACCCAGCAGACCGACCCGCCCGTTGAGCCGCTTGAGCAAAGGGTTAAGGTCGGGCAAGACCACGCAGACTGCGACAGGTTCCTCCTCATAATAGATGAAGAAAGCCAGGTCCGGATCCGCGAATTTCATCATGTCCTTTTGAATATCCCGTATTTCATTATCGCTAATGGGGACGAACCCCCAGTTACCCGACCAGGAGTCGTTGTAAATCTCCTTGATCAGCAGGAACTCGGAGTCCTGATCCTTGGGACGGAAGGCCCTGATGCGAACCCCCTTTTTATGCGCCAGCCGTTCAGCCAGTTCATCCATCCACTCGGGAACTTGGAAAGGGGCTTCTATCAGGTAAGCCAACAGGTCCTTCTCTTTGATGAAGCCGCACGACTCAACCAGCCTTGGGTAGTACGGCGGGTTGTACGTCATCCCCAACACCGGCGGATAATCGAATCCCTCAATGAGCAACCCCGCCTCGTAATTGAGAGAGGGGTTGAGCGGGCCTCTTATGAAGGTCATGCCCTTCTGCCGTACCCAGGTTTCCGCGGCAGCAAAAAGGGCCGCCGCCGCCTCCGGATCGTCAATGCATTCAAAAAATCCCCAAATGCCCATTTTTTCGCCGTGGAACTCGTTATAATGGCGATCTATAATGCCTGCGATCCTGCCCACCGTCTTCGAACCGCGTCGGGCCAGAAAAAGGTGGCGCTCGGAAAACTCCCAGAAAGGATGCCTACGGGGGTCCAACAACCGGTGCAGGTCCTTCTTAAGCGGGGGCACCCATTTAGGGTACCCGGCATAGATCTCCCATGGCAGGTCAATGAAGTCTTTTAGTGCCGATCCTCCTTCCGCAGCAATGATTTCCAGGCCGGCCATGATGGTTTTTCTCGAGAAATTTAGAGATTGGTACGCAAACCTTATATGAATCAGGCATTAAGTCAAGATATCTTTAATGAAACATTCGGAAGAAAACTTTAATGCGCTTAAATGCCGCTAGCCTCGAATGGTTATAGTTATTAATGGTAAGATATCCCCGCAACGCTAATGGGCTTTATCAAATCTCCATACACCATTCCAGATACCATTAATAAATGTGCCATTAATATTTTTTTGGCTGTAAAAACTTCGGAAGGAGATCACGAGTTAAATTGTATAACCCCTCGGCCAACACCTTCCCTAAGCTGCGCAGAAAGTATCTCACATGGTCCCGCAAGAGTCTATTGTTGACGATCAGGGATATATTGAAGTTGCTCTTAAAACCCAAGCCTCTCATCAGGTGATAAAGTTCATCCCTGCTTAGATGTCGGGTGCGAATGTTACAATGGAAGCCGTCGTACTGACTATAATCATCCGCGTTGACGACGAGGCCGGCCTCCAGGAGTTCCTGGCGCACCGGGGTTTTGGGATAAGGGGTCAGGTACTGGGAATAGATTAAATCCGGTTTAAGGTCCTCAATCATGCGCCAGTTACGAATCAGGGTTTCCCGGGTATCCTCCGGAAACCCCCCAATTAATCCGGCGATGACCGCGATGCGATGCTGCCGTAGCATAGCTGCGGCCCGCCGGTTGATCTCCGGATTCGTGGGCTTCTTCATGCCCTTCAGGGCGTCTGGATCCATGGACTCGAACCCCACAAAGGCGATGCGAAAATTGGCCTGATCCATTTCAGCCACCAGTTCGGGATGGTGGGCAATCCCTGCGGCGGTCACCTGAGTCAGATAGCACAAGTCAGTTAAATGGTGTTGGACAATAGCCTGACAGACTTGGCGAAAATGATCAATGTCATAGGTAATGTTGTCATCGACAAAAAACACCGCCTTGCAACCCTGGTCTCGAATAGCCTTAAGGTCGGAAATGATGCGCTCTACGGAAAACCGCCGGAAAGTATGGCCGTACATCTGGCCGATGGAACAGAATTTACAGTTATTAGGGCAGCCCCTGGAGGTTTCGGCCACCTCCATGGGCATATCTAAAAAATAAAAGCCGTTGGCCAGTCGGGCCTGGCGCCGAGGCAAGGACAGGGTATCCAGCTCCAGCAGCGGGGGCTTGGGATTGTGTACCCACTCCTGGCCCTGGCGATAACTGAGGCCCATGATGGCGTCCAGATCGGGGGCTGGCTTCTCCAGTTCAGTAACCAATTCCCGAAATGTGGTCTCCCCTTCACCCCGGACCAGAAAATCCAGCGGTAATTCTTCTGCAGCCGCAGTCAGTTCACGGGCCATCAGACTGACATGGTAGCCACCGGCCACCAGTTTAATGGTTGGGTCAAAGGCACGGATAAATCGGGCCAGACGCAACAAGGTATCGAATTGGAAGGTCATGGCGCTCAGGCCTACCACCTGGGGGCGTAAACCGGATAGAGCTTGGCGAAGCGCGGCCTCGAAGTTCGGTTTAAAAAGAATCAAGTCAAGGACCTGAACCTCATGTCCCGGTAGATTACCGGCCAGGGAAATGATCGCCAGGTTGGGAAGACGGGTGAAAAAATCGACAAATTGAGCGGTGTCAGGCATGGACAGGAGCAAGACTCTCATCTTTATATAGACCACCGCGGCTTTCTAAACGTTATGGGAAAAATTATGTTAAAGCAGCTTGGCCTAGATTTCAAGGTTCAATCTCTCCTCATCTATAACCAATTTTCTTTTCTATACCAGTCGCAGGTTAGTTTGGCTCCCAGGGCAAGAGAAATTTGGGGCTCGAAACCCAGGAGAGTTCTGGCCTTAGTGATGTCGCAGAGCCAGTTCGGCTGGATCATTTCCTCTACCTTGCCCCGGCTGATAAGGACAGGCTTCCCGGAGACTTTAGAGAAATATTCCGCCACCGCGGCCATGCCGAATAGCACCGCTGGGGGAAGGCGGAGGCGGAACGCGGTTACCTCCAGCGCTTGTGCGAAGATGTCGTTAATTTCCTCCATCCGGTAGTCTTGCCCATCCGACAGAAAAAATATTTCCCCAGTCTTGGTGCGGCTCTCGGCAGCCAAGAGGATGGCGCCGACCAAATCCTGGACCGAGCACAGGCTGAGGTGTCGAACGCCGCCGGAGAAACAGGGTTTGATCCTTTTGCCGAGACACTGAAAAAGAGCTAAAAAGGCTCTGTCCCTGGGCCCATAGACCGCAGAAGGCCGGAGGATCAGGAGAGGAAGTTCGTGGGCCCGGGCCAGGGCCAATTCCTCTCCCTGCAGTTTGCTTCTCCCGTAGGGCGAGACCGGTGCGCTATAGTCGGATTCCTTTTTCTTCCCACCGTTTATCCCCGGACCTGCGGCTGCCAGGCTCGAAAGGTAGATAAATTTCTGGAGCCGGGTGTTATGTTCGAGGCAGGCCTGGAGGAGATTCTCCGTGCCCAGGGCATTCACCTCGAAATAGGTTCTTGCTTCGATGGCCCGGGTCACGCCCGCCAGATGAAACACCAGGTCGACATCTTTCACCCCTGGCCCTAAAGAATCCTTCTCCTGACAATCTCCATAGATAATCTCGACGGGAAGACCCTGCACCCACTTCAAATGACTCGTAGGCCGGACGAGGCATCTGACTTGGACTCCCCGTTGCAAGAGGGCTTCCACCAGATGGCTCCCGATAAATCCTGCCGCCCCGGTTACCAATGCTTTCAATGATCTTTTCCTCGCTGCATCTGTTAAAATTTTATTCGTTTTCCGTGGTATTGTCAAAGAGGACCCCGGTCCCGGGTCGAGGCCAATGGCTGGGAAGTCAATCGGCAATTCGAGGAGGCACTAGCTCATTGATGGTCCGGCACGCCTTAACTCCGGGAAAATTTTGACTTTTACAAAAGTCAGGTCCATCAAGAGAGCCTTTTGTGTTATCATGTCGCGGACGAGAGGATGCGGCTTCAAGGACAGAAACTTTTGGGGCTTTTCCCCGGGCTCAGAGGTCCGAAAACCAATTTTTGGACAGAAACAAGCAATTTTTTCTGCGGTCGCTAAGTGGGCCGCATGATCTCGGTTTACCAGATAGAGGGCAGCCATGACTATTGCAGAAATGGTGCGAACCATTGGGGAAAAGGTTTTCTTGCTATTTGTGGCGTTTTGTCTGGTGGGGGTCTTTTCTTCTGTCTCTTTTGCGGAGGAGGCAACAATGGACAAGCATCCAGAGACTCCGGCAGCGGGAACCCCTCGTAGTACGCCTCCGGGAAAGATCGAACACGCCGGGCAGGCCGCGGGTAAAGTAATTGAGCGAGGTGCGGATGCCACTAAACGAGAGGTGAAACATGTCGGCGAAGCGGCCGGCAAGGGAATTGAGCAAGGCGTGGATGCCACTAAACGGGGAGTAAAGCGTGCCGGCGAAGCGGCCGGCGAAGGAATTAAAAAGGCCGGCGAAGCAATCGAAAAGACCTTTCCCGGCAAGGATGAAGAAAGGTAACCACCGCAACCACAATAATCAGTCCATCTTTACTGCGCCCCTTGAAGGCGAGACATTTTGCGAAATGAGGACTAAAATGTCTCTCGCGGCATAATTGCGGCTAATATTGTCTGGGCGCAGGGACTCACTTCGGGGTGCGCCTAAACTAGCCCGGGCAACCGCGGGGCAGGAAAGAGAATATGATCCATCTCGGGAATCCCGGTTTAGGGCAATCCGGGCCGCAAAGCTTAGGAATGGGCCGGACGGAGGACGAGTGGTGACGCGCTCACCGGTTTGTTCCTACAACGAATGGGACCCGCTCGAGGAGGTCGTGGTCGGGCGCCTCGAGGGCGCCATGATCCCGTCCAAACACCTCACGGTCAGCTTCAACATCCCCCAGCGGCTGGCGATGATCTATAAACTGGTCGCCGGGCTTCCCTATCCCAAGTTCGTCGTGCGCCCGGCGCAGCGAGAGCTGGACGAGTTCATTCACATCCTCGAGGCGGAAGGCGTCACCGTGCGCCGGCCGGCGGTGACGGACTTCTCCGTCACCTACAAGACGCCGCACTGGCAGTCGAAGGGCTTCTGCGCGGCCTGCCCGAGAGACGGGCTTCTCGTCGTCGGCGATGAGATCATCGAGACGCCGATGGCCTGGCGGTCTCGTTACTTCGAGGTGAACGCCTACCGCCCGCTGCTCAAGGAGTACACGGCGAGCGGGGCGAAGTGGACCACCCCGCCGCGGCCGGAGCTGGTCGATGCGCTCTACAACCGCGACTATCGCCTCCCCGAGGCGGGCGAGCCGATCCCCTTCGTCGTGAACGAGTATGAGCCCGTCTTCGACGCCGCCGACTTTGTCCGCTGCGGCCGGGACCTGTTCGGCATCCGCAGCAACGTGACGAACGAGTCCGGCATTCACTGGCTCCGTACTCACCTCGGCGATGGATTCCGCATCACCCTGCTCGAGACCCGCTGCCGCCAGCCCATGCACATCGACTCGAGCCTTATGCCGCTCGCACCGGGGAAGCTGCTAGTCAATCCGAACTATATTGATCCGAGCCGGCTGCCGCCGCTGTTCGCCTCGTGGGACATCCTCATCGCCCCGGAACCTAACCCCGTCCCGTGGCGCATCCCCTCGATGTGCAGCCGCTGGCTCAGCATCAATGTGCTGATGCTCGACGAGAAGCGGGTCATCGTGGAGCGGTTGCAGGAGTCTCTCATCAAGAAGCTCAAGGACTGGGGCTTCGAGCCCATCCCCTGTTCCTTTGCCAACTATGCCCCCTTCGGCGGCTCCTTCCACTGCGCCACCCTCGACGTGCGGAGGAGAGGCGAGCTCCAGTCGTACTTCTGAGCGCCGATTTTTCAGGTGAGCCGCCTCAGACGTGCAATTTGGGGCGCATTCCTGGAAGCCCTAAATACATAATTATTGCATAAGTATTATGAAATTATTGGTTTCTCTGCGGCCACCTGGAAGGCCCCAGGATAAATTTCCACCTCCAGGGGGGTCAAACCCACCAATTCGCCATCGGCCTCCACCAGGACGGGAGGCTCAGCCGCCAACTTCACCTTCCGGGCAAAGCGGGTCTGGACTTTGGAGTGCTTGAGGTGCCTCCCCAGATAAATCTGGGGAAAAAGTCTTATCAAATCGAGCCCAGAGATTTGCCGGTCCCACACCAACTGAAGGCGCCCTGATTGTGGTGAAGCCCACGGGGTGATCATCATTCTGCCGCCGAAATATCGGCCTAAACCCATCACGAACATCAGGGAGACCGCTTCGAAGTCCTGGCCATCGATTTCCCCTTGCAGTCGAAAATGGCTGAGCCGGTAAAGCTCTTGGATACCTCTCAGAAGGTAAGGCAGTTTGCCGTACTTGGGGATCTTTTGCCGGTGGTGACGGGCAATCACCTGAGCATCAAAACCTGCCCTGATGACATTGAGGCACACCCGGGAAATTGGTCTGCCATGCAGACCCATCACCTGAAATACGGCCAAATCGGCGCTCATGACGGATTCCCCCAGGGCCTGGACCAGATGATCAAAGGGGGTGTGGCCGACCTCAAAATTGCGCACATAGTCGCAGCCGCTGCCGAAAGACACGATCCCCAGGCTGGGGAGGCGGCCTGCGGACTCATACCACAATCCATTGGCCACCTCGAATATGGTGCCGTCTCCGCCCACGGCCAGGACCCGGTCAAATCCTGATCTTTTCGCCTGGGCGGCCAAAAATTCGGCATGGCCGGGCCCTTTAGTCCACCAGGTCACTACCTGAGAAGCCCTGGCGCCCAGCCGGTTCAATAATCCGGGCCAAGCGTGAAGAGCGCGCCCGGATCCTGCCACCGGATTTACAATGGCTGCGGTTTTCATACGAGCCAGACCATGGTGCGGGCCCACCGGCGCCACACCGCCATGATTGTTCAACCCGGAACTGCCCTCAGTAATTCTACCAGTATTTGGGGGCAGACCAGATACATTCAGAGAATCAGCAGATGGCTGCTATGACCTAAAACTTATCACGAATCCGACAACTTCACCTATCCAGACCGGAATGTTTCCCCTGCTATTATCTAGCGTGTTGGCCTGGAAGCTATTACAAAACCTCGATCTGCCCAAAAATGTCATTCTGAGCGAAGCGAAGAATCTCGTATTTTTAATGACTTGAGATCCTTCACTCCGCTCAGGATGACAGTGAAAACGGGTTTTGCAATAGCTTCTGGGATTCTGGGAACCCAAAGGCAATGGTGCCATGATTATTGATGGTCTGATATGCCGAAGTCTTATGGAGAATATTGACTTCTGCAAAAATTATGCTTAACAAAAATTTTAGCGGGGATAGATTATCTTCTGTGGTTAAACCCGGGAAGAGAGGTCCCCAAAACCATTCTTTAGGCTGCGGCGCCAAACCTGCCGCATAATTTTAGATAAGACGCTCCCCAGGCCAGGAACTAGAGGAATAACGAAGCGATGCGCCGTCCCCTTCTCTTTATCTATATCTGCCTGAGCTTATGGATTTCCTGCCGGGCGACAGGAGCCTGGGGGGAGCTTTCCTGAATTGTGTATGGTCGCCTGGGAGGAGACCTATCATGAGCAAATACATGCGTCTCGCGGTTACTGTTCTTCCTTATTATGATCAAAAAGACCTGGAGGGGACTTATCCAAATCTGGCTCGTCATTTAAGAGCCTTAGATTCGGACCTGGTGGCACAAAATCCTTCCCTTTATGCAATAGTGGGAAAGTTGGATAAGCTTCTTTATACCTTCGATCGTACGCCGCTCAGAGATGTGCTTCTCCGGCATAGAGAGAATCTTCGAAACCTTCACAAGAGTATTGAAGAGAATATAGCCGACTGGAACCTCGCCCAGGCTGACCAATTTCTTTATAAAATTGAGGATGCCTTTGACAAAATAGAATCTGAATTGTAATAGCCGCCACTATCCAGACCGGCGGGTTTTTCAGGACCGGATCGGAGATGGCGAGTTTAGCGACGTTATGGAGCCTGGCGGCTAGTAAAGGACTCTTATTGTTTTTTATCTTTGGCCGCTGTTGTTTTATCATGTAGTAAAAAAGCAAAAGGAGCGTTATGAATAGGAAGAAATTAATGGTCTTGGCCTGCTGCCTGGCCGTGGTCTTCAGCTTTGGCGCTGTGGCCCTGGCGGCGGAATCGGAGCCTAAGGTCGGTCAATCGGTGGGTAACGTCACCTTTCCCCCACCTCTGTCCCAGGAGGACGCCAACTATCTGGGCCTAACCAGGATGGATGCGTTTTCTTTGCAGGAAATCAAGTCGCCTTACGTGCTGGTGGAACAGTTCAATGCCAACTGTCCCTATTGCATGGCCCAGGCTCCCGTCTTAAACAATTTGTATACCATGGTGCAGCAGGACGCCGCCCTGAAAACCAAGCTGAAATTCCTGGCGGTGGGCCAGAATAACGACGAAAACGCAGTCAGGATATGGAAGGCCTTCCACAAGGTGCCCTTTCCGGTTTTACCGGACACTGTCAGCACCTTCGGCAAAGCCTTGAATTTCTCCGCTTATCCACTGACCTTAGTGCTGGATAGGAGCGGGAGAATCCTCTTCGTCCATGTCGGCGTCTTTGAGAATGCCGCTGAAGTCCTAAAAGGCATCAAGGCGGTCGTAAAATAACCCCTATATTCCCGCGGCGCTCCGGGGCGGGTCATCGGACGCCCCCTTGGAACCCTCTTCTCCCGGCGCTATCCAGGATAAATGATAGTGAAGGCCTGGGCCAGGGTTCCGCTGCTTCTAATTTTTTTCATTATCGAGGCGGTCGAAAAACGATTTTTTGCTAAAACCTAGGCAAGGCGCAGTTGTGCCAGCGAGGCCCGGGCGCCACCACCGCTTATGTTCGGCACGATCCTCAATTCGAGCGCCGTTACCCCGTCGAGATCGACGTCGTAGTCTTCGACCTCCCGCGCGGCCTCCGGCGGACTGAGGTTATATTGCTGGCGCACAATCTCCCGGTACGACTGACCGCCGTCTGAGGACCAACGTAAAACGAACTCTTGGGTGCGCTCCTGCTCATCTTCATGGAACTCCAGGTGGATCCGTTTTAGTCTCAGCGGCTCATTAAACAGGAGGCGGATCGTCTGCTCCCCGGATTGAGCGGCCCGCCAACCTAAACTCGTGCCCGGAATCAGTGCCGATTCAATCGGGTGGTCGGCATCTTCGGAGGTGATTTCGACTTGTGCCAGGCGTTCAAGGTCCATCCAGCCGGGCTCGGCAGCTGAGATCTCGCTAGGGCCGTGACCGATAATCCGCTTGCGCATAGAGTACCTCCTCTTTATTAACTTATCTCCTTCATATGATAGAAAAAAGGTTCCCCAATAATCGTAGATAATTTTTATTCGACCATCATTGAGTTCGTTCCATCTTCCTTGGGTATCAGAAGAGTAAAATCCCAAAATATTATCTCAAATATTTCAAGATTATCCCATTTTTATTTTGGCAGTCTCGTTAGGATGTTTAAACTCGCTATTTTCGATCATTTCTGCAACAGCCATTTGCCAATTATTGATGCCCTGTGGTTGTCAGCGCCGGCTCACGCCGGGAGGCCGGTGGGGCCCCGCAGTTTCAAACTCTTGTTGCCCTTTTTCACCTGGGCGGCGATAATACACATAACCGCAAGCGGCTTATTGGCGGGCCGCCCGCCGCTGGCTCCGGACCGGGCCCCGGCCGGCACAGAAGAAACCTGCCGGGCTCGAATACGGCAGATTATTCGCCTACCAGCTTATAGTCCAACCTAGCTAAGACAAGCGCTACGACCTGGTTGCAAGGGCCGGCCCCTCCAAAGGTTGTGAGCCGGCCGCTTTTGGCGACCGGGGTATGGGGGCCCCCGCCCCCGAAAGATCAAGATCGCGAGGATAATTGATGCGTGCCGGGAGGGTTTTCCTCATCATGATATTGTTCCTACTGGGCCTGGCGCCGGCCACGCTCGCCGCCGGCCCGGCCACGCTCTCCGCTGCTCCGGAGATCCGGGAAAACCTGGAATATCAAGTAAGCCTGGGCCCGTGGTCGGATGTGGCCCGGGTTCACCTGGTTCTCAAGGAGTTGGAGCCGGGACATTACCTGGCGGAGTTTTCCGGCGCGGCCCAAGGGATGTGGCGATTGTTGAGCCGGTGGCTACCCGAACGTTACCAGACTGAGATGCTTTACCGGGATGGACGGCTGCAACCCGAGGTGTATCGTCAAGAATTCCGGGAGAAAGGGCACGAAGTCCTGAAGGAGTACCGTTTCGACTATGACCATAGCCAGCTGACCCTTTGGCGCCAGGTCGACGGCGGCGAAAAAATCAAGGAATGGGAGGTTCCCTTGACCCGTCCGGTCTACGACCTCTTGACCCTGTTTTATAACATCCGGTTAGGCGCCCTGGGACCGGCTCCCGGCGGCGCCACCCTGCGGGTAATGGTCCTGCCGAACCCCGAACCCCAGGAGTTGGTCTTTCACATCGGCGCCGCAACCGAGCAGGGGGTCAAGGTGATGGTAAACAGTCGCTCGTCGGGCGCGGTTGACGAGGATCAGTATTTTATCTTTGTCAGCCCGGAAAGGGTCCCCATCCTGGCCTGGACCCGGGTCCCCCTCTTTGGCAAGCTCGCGGGGCGCTTGTTGAACCCCGGCGAGGTCAAGAAGGAGGGGCTGTTGACCCTGCCCCCCTCCTCTTCTCCCGTCCCTAAAGCCCCCCGTTGAGGACCATGCCTCTTGAGAACTCGATTCCGCCTCGCCGGCGCACTCACCTGCCTGGCCCGGGGCCTGCTAGTATGGCTTTGGCTGCCGGGTTCCGGCATCATGGAGTTCGTTGTCGGCGAGGTGAAAATCTTGATTGAGGGTGCAAGGCTGGAGCCGCAAGGGTGCCATCAAGAAGAGTCCGTCCCGCTGGGGAATGACCTTTGTGGTCGTAGTTTCTGAGGCGCCGGAGCTATTGGCATATCTCTTTTCCCATCCGGCCCTGCACAGGGGTTTCATCGCAGAATGGGCTCGCCCGACTGCCTGCTTAGGCTTGGGCCGGATTGGGTGGTAAAGTTAGGGGTAGAGTTGAGGCCGCGCCCAAAATTATCCGGCACACCCAGTTTGACCTTAACAGGTATTTTCCCCATGAATTGTCCTCATAAATTTTAACGAAAAAGTGAATTACCCCAAGATGTCGGCATACGAACCACTTTTGGGTAGATTCTTCGTGAGCCGGTCATAGGTGAACGCCGGGCCTATCGCCGCCTGATGGCGGTTACTATTGAGAAAGTGGGAGAGCGAACGCGGCATTTGATCAGAACTTCAAGGTATCTTGCCAGGATCGGCAGTTATGTGTGGGGCGGGGAAAATTCCAGATATGATCTAAATATCGGATCTTGGTGGGGTTGACCCGGGGAGAGATTTCGGCAAACCATTACAGGCTGGCGGTGGATGTTCACTATATGGCCCTTCTGAGGACGACCTCCACCCCGCCATGCAGAGATAGACCGAGTGGTTAGATGGTCAACTTATTTTGGCAAGTGTTGACCATATCGTTGACCAAGTGAACTAAAGGTTAAAACTAATTCGGCTAACTCATTGATTTAATTGGCGCGCTCGAGAGGATTCGAACCTCCGACACACGGATTCGTAGTCCGTTGCTCTATCCGGGCTGAGCTACGAGCGCACTCGTTTAGCTGATTGCCAGATGCCGTTTGCGGCCCCTGACCAAAATTTTATAACCTCTACCAGGGCAAAGGTCAAGGGTGGGGCCGGGCGAGGGCTGGCGAGAGGTGGGTATTGGTGTAATCTTCATAATTGCTATGAGATTTCCAACTGCGGTTTTTTAAACCCCCTTTGAAAAAGGGGGCAGGGGGGATTTAAAATAAGTCCCTGAAATCCCCCTAAATCCCAGTGGTGTCCGGCAGAGATTTTGCATAAGGGACTGGCGAATGAAAAATGAAAAACGGAG
>JBAVAG010000007.1:0-18100 GCA_049585595.1 Desulfobaccales bacterium | reverse complement strand
ATCCTTAGGCAACCTCTGCTCAGGATCTCCTGAGTCTCAGCCCCGGGCCCGCCGGACCGGAGCCCGGCAGGACCGTGGGTGAGGGTAACGTGACCGGCGGCGGGCCCGGACCACCCAGGCTCAGGGTATGCCGCCGGCTCAGCCAAGATAAAAGTTGAAAGGCCGTCCCCTGCCGCGGGAAGCCCAGCAGGGCCAGGCCCCCCAGCGCCGAATCCGGCAGGGGCCTGGCCTTGCTGTCACTAACTTCTAGACGTTAAACACCAAATACCGTTCCCTTCCTCCGTAAGCCCAGCAGGGCCATGCCCAGCAGTCCCGATCCCAGCAGGAACGCAGATGACGGGAGCGGCACCGCCGCGACCACTAATGACCCCGCGGATACGTTGTAAGACTTGATACTCGAAGAAGACGCCAATACCTCATAAAACGATGCGCCCCCTGTCTTCAACGTATACGTTCCCGGCGACGACAAGTCCGAGAATGAGGCAATTTCGAGTTCCAGCTCATACCCGGGATAACCTGCATCCCCGGACGAGCTCGCGAACAATGTTATTAGGCCTCCGGGCAACTCGTTGTCCACGGTCGCCGAGGATAAGGCAGAGGGCGAAAAAGTGTAGGGGCTCGCCGTGCCTGTGAGAGTACTGGTCCCTTGGGTGGCTGTGATGTCAAAAGTCGTAATTGTCTGAGTGGTTGCGTCGTACGTCAGATCTCCGGTCGCAGTGCCGCCGCCGACTAAGGCGACCCCACTAAGATCCATGGTATAAATTGTGTCTGCCAACGCCTGCCCCGGGAGCCAGCAGACCAACACCGCCATTGCCACGATTAGCGCCATTTTCTTCATTTGGTTTCCTCTTTTATGTCCCTTTTAGAGTTTTAGATATCCAGTATTCCAGGAAAAAAGATGGTTCAATCGACTTACGAAGAAAGACTCTATTTCATCCCCTTGGCACCTCCTTTTTGGTTTCCTCAGCCCGGGTATTATCTCCAACCCCGCCGGGGCGAGCAAATAAGGTGAATCAGCATTTCTTCCTCCTGCGGCCCAGCATACCGGAGAGCCTCAATGTCAACAGGCTCATTTAAAAGATTAGGGAGGGGATGACTTAATCCCAGGCATCATCCCCGTCGGGGCCGACATATGGAGCGACACCCGGCGGGATTGACCCCGCTCGCTTCCCCTGGGCCTATGGCCACAACATTAAATTCCCCGGGTTAGTATTGAATTACAGTCGCGTTTTATATTGGCGAATTATAAAAGATCTGCCACAGGCTCGTGGGGTAAGTGGCGAGAATTGTGAAATATTTACCATTTTTACGGCAGTTGTATCTGAATTCCAGCTCCAGCAGAAAGAAAAAGAAATTTTCTGGGGAGAGGACGCGAAACCTGGTGAGCCCTTTCTGGGCGCAGCCCCGAAACCCGTGCGCCTTGTGGCTGATGGTCCTCTTCAGGAAGCTGGACTGAGGGTGATTCGCAGCGGTTTAGCCGGAGAGTAATGAACTAAAGGCAACGGTGTGCAGGAAGCAGATAATCCAAAAAGAGGCAGGGCCCCGAAAGGGCCCTGCCCTTTTGGCAATCCATTAGGAACTTCTATTCAGGACCTCCTGAGCCTCATCCCCGCCCGCCGGACCGGAGCCGGCAGGGCCAGGGGTGAGGGTAAAGGGACCGGCGGCGGGTGGACGAGTTGGCCGCCCGGCCCGATTGGGGCAAACTACAGAGGGAAGTTCAGAGTGTCATCCAGCGGACAACTTTGCTGAAGACAGCATGAGGAGCCAGTCCAGCGAGGCTAAACCTGCGGCTCGCTCACTCGGTCTTGTCCGCTTGGCCTGGCTCCTGCTGGGCAGGAAGCTGCACCGCAGTGGCGAGGGGGAACCCAGATTCGGGAAAACCCTGAGCTTTTGCCAACTTCTCCGGCAGACTTCCCTTTCTGACCACCAGGGTGCCAGCCATGATGTCATGGAGGGCCTGTTTCTTAGCGGTCCAACCGGCCATCATAAAGCCGATATAGAGAATCAGCTCTGAAACAATCTTGCCGAAATATCTGCCGGTGGCCCTGCCGAAGGAGATGGGTTCCCCCTCAAGGTCGGTAACTTTGAGGCCCAGGGCCATCTTGCCCAGGGTGGCCTGGTGGGAGGAAGACTCCATGAGCGCCCAGTAGAGCCAGGGGACTACCATGATGATCAAAAATATTAGGCCGCGGCCCCGCTCAAATGCTTGAAACCCATGGCCTCCGGCGCCGAGCCTGACATGCACTGCCACTCCCAAGATAACTCTCGCCACGGTTACGGCGCCCAGAATGACAATGGCAATAAAGATGCTATCAATAACTAATGCCACCAATCTGAGCCAGAAACCCGCATATTCAAAGGGGACCGGTCGTCTGGCGGCGGTCCTCTGGATCTGAGGCCCTGCGGCTGCCCAATTCAGGGTTTGGCCGCAATGTTGGCAGAAATTGGCCGATTCCGGCGCCTCCTGGCCGCACGCTGGGCAGAACATTTATTCCCTCCCCTAAGGATTTACCTTTAGATTACCAAACTCCCTTGGTGGACGGCACCCCTTGGACCCTCGGTTCCGGCTGGGTGGCCATATCCAGGGCCCGGCCGACGGCCTTGAAGATGGCCTCCAGGATGTGGTGGGTATTGTCCCCATAGGGGACGCTGATGTGCAGGGTCAGGCCGCCATGGACGCACACCGCCCTCCAGAACTCCTTGACCAACTGCGGGTCCAGGCCGGCGCCCCCCGCGGGCAGGGTCGCATCCAGATGCAGGAAGGGGCGGTTGCTCAGGTCGACTGCGACCTGGGCCAGCGCTTCGTCCATGGGCACCCGGGCCTCCCCGAAACGGCGCACCTGGGGGTGGCCTTGCAGGGCCTCCCGGAAGGCGTGCCCCAGGCAGATGCCGATATCCTCCACGGTGTGGTGCTGGTCCACTTCCAGGTCCCCGCTGGCCTTGACCTTCAGGTCGAAATAGCCGTGGGCCGCGAAGAGGTTAAGCATGTGGTCCAGAAAGGGAATGCCGGTGGCGATCTCCGTCCGGCCCCGGCCATCCAGCTCCAGCTCCAGTTCCACCTCGGTTTCCCGGGTCTGGCGGCGGACCTTGCTCTTGGGCGACATGACACTCTCTCCTTGGGGTTGGTACCCGATGCGGCTTGAGTCCTGGACCCATAATAAAACTTTTCCCTGGCCACGGCAAATGGTAAAATCAACCCTGGATTTCCTCCCGGAAGCGGGGGAGGCAGCCCCCTGGCCGCTTAATGCGGCTCAGGCTCCATACTCTTGGAGGGGAATTCCCTAAAAAATTAGCAATTTTTAGCTCCGGGGAACTGGGTTTGGCCCCCCCCCTGGCCTGAGGTTAGCAATGATTCAGCAGATGCAGAAACGGCTATTTCTCATCCTCGCACCGAATTCCCAGAATACCCGGAATACCCAAAATACCCAAAATAGATTAACCGTCTGGACCTGGGTGGCCCTGGTTTTTTGGACCGTCCAGTTCTTCCTCCCCCGGGCCTTGCTGGCGGCGGATGCGGTCCCCCGGGCCGTCCTCACGGAGACCAGCTATGATTTCGGACAAATCTTTGAGGACCGGGAGTTAAGCCACACCTTCGTAATCCGCAACACGGGCCAGGCGCCTCTGGAAATCCTGGACGTGAACCCGGAATGCGCCTGCACCGTGCCCAGCTACAACAAGACCATCCCGCCCGGAGGCCAGGGTGAGATCACCCTGAGCATCAAGCCCTATTCGGTGATCCACCAGTTCCATAAGGATACCACGGTCACCACCAATGATCCGGAGAACCGGGAGTTCCATCTGGTGCTCACGGGAAACGCCCTGCCTTTCATCGAAATCGAGCCGAGCCACATTGTGCGGCTCAGGGGAAAAACGGGGGAAGAGGTGCGGGGGAGTGTGCGGTTTATCTCCCACCTGCCCGGGCCGTTTAAGATTACCGGTTATCAAACCAATATCCCGGATAAGATCGAGATAAGCCTGAAGGCGGTGGAGCCTGACCGGGTCTATGTCCTGGAAGTGACGAACCGCCAAGCCAATTCGGCGCCTTACGCCGGCCTCATCATACTGACCACCAACTCGGCGCAGCGGCCCCGGCTCATCGTTCGGGTTTTTGGAGAGATTTACCTGCCTTCAGCGGTGGGCCGGTAAGGAGGAGTTCATTCAGCAGGTGGGCGGCGCAGGTCCTGGCCGTCCGGGTTAACAGCAGTTCCTTTTCCCTGGGGGCCGGCGCTCCCGGATTGACCGGGGAGCTCAGCTCGATGCGATCCTGGAAGGCGAAGAGGATTTCCGACCCCCGGCTAATCCGTCCCTCAACCGTGAGCGCCGCGGTGATGCTGCCGAAGAGGAACCTGAGGGATTCTCCCCGGACCTCCACCCGGGTGACCGTGCCCCGGAGCACCGTGTCGCTGTGGGGGTCGATCTTGAGGCCGTTGGCCTGCATGGCACTGGAGATCTCCTCCTGCAACAACGCCCGAAAGACCTCCGGGTCCACCCCCTGGGCGTTTTCCACCTTGAAGGGCGAAAAAGCGTAAGCAGTTCGGGCCGCCGACCAACCGGGGGCCCGATAGGAGGCGGTCACATAACTGCCCGGTTGCAGCGTGATACCATCAAGGGTGGGGGCCGGCTGGGGGGCGCAGCCCATAAGGAGCCAGGCCCCCGCCAGCAGGGCCGCCAGCAGCCCCAGGGAGTTGGGTTTCTTTATCCGCATGGCCAACTGATTACCACAATCGGGTTCCAGGTGCCAAAAAAATTAACGAGTTTCTTGTGGAAATTAGGTTTTGAGAAGATAGCGCCCTGTTACGCAATTAATTATCCATTGAAAATGACTGATTTTTTAACCCCCCTTTTCCAAAGGGTGACTTAACCGTGCAAAATCCAGCGTTCCAGGCCTGACATTATGTCCAACTAATTGTGGCAGTTACTCCACTAACAGGTATCAGCTAACCTTTTTGATCCAAAAGCTGAACGCTGACGGCTGAAAGCTGAGAGCCATTTGGCGATTTCTTTCCGGCCCGGCCCGCCTTTTTGTGGTAAGATAGTCGGGGTCGGCCAGCCCCTCGCCTAAAGATGTTATGGACCAGTTCAAGATTCCGGTAACTCACAGCCAGCGGACCGGGTTGCTCACCCTCCGGCGCATTTTAATTTTGATTGCCATCCTGCTGGCGTTGCTCCTCTTTGGGAGTCTGGGCTTTGTCTGGGTGGAAGGCTGGGATTTCTTCGACGCCCTGTATATGACGGTGATCACCCTGTCCACCGTGGGCTATCAGGAGGTTCACCCTCTCTCCCATGCCGGGCGGCTCTATAACATGGGGCTGATCCTGGCCGGCATGGGGTTCATGTTCTATATAATCACTTCCCTGGCCCGGGTGGTGGTTGAGGGCGAGATCAGGGAGGTCCTGGGGAGACGCAGCTTGGTGAAGCAAATCCACAAACTGAAAAATCATTATATCATCTGCGGCTTCGGCCGCATCGGCGAGATTATCGCCCGCCTGCTGCGGGATCGGGACGTCCCCGTGGTCATCGTGGAAAATAAGCCCGAGAACCTGAGCCGCCTGGAGGAGAGCGGTTATTACTTCGTCCCCGGGGACGCCACCCGGGAAGAGGTCTTGTTGGAGGCGGGCATTGACCGAGCCCGGGGTTTGGTGGCAGTGGTCTCTTCGGACGCCGACAACGTCTATATCGTCCTGTCAGCCCGCAGCCTCAATCCCGCCCTCGACATTGTGGCCCGGGCCGATGGGACGGAGGCGAAACAGAAGCTGCTGCGGGCCGGGGCCAACCGGGTGGAATCGCCCTATGAGATGGGGGGCCGAAAGATGGCCAGCGCCATCCTGCGCCCCACGGTGACCACCTTTATGGAACTGGCCTTTACCGAAGAGTTGGAGTGGAGCATGGAGGAAATCAGAGTCGGGGCCGGCTCATCCCTGGTTGGGGTGGCCCTCAAGGACTCCGGCCTCCGCCAGAAGCTGGACCTCATCCTGGTGGCCATTAAACGGATGGACGGCGAGATGCTTTTTAATCCCACCTTGGAAACTCACATTCTGGCGGGAGACACTTTGATTGCCTTGGGGATGCGCCACAATTTGCAAGCCTTGGAAGAGCTGGCGAAACAGAAATAATGTAGGCGCGGGTTTAAAATCTGCCCCGGGATCTTGCTTCAGGGAGTGAAAATGCGCCGCCGCAAGCGCTGGCAGCTACATCCGGAGAGGCCGGAACAGGTTCAGGAGCTCAGCGCCCGCGTAGGGTTGCCGCCCCTGGTGGCCCGAATCCTGCTGAACCGCGGCCTGGACGGGGTAGAGGACATCCAGGCCTATCTGGACCCCACCCTGGAGCGCCTCTATCCGCCCTTCGGGCTGGCGGACCTGGAGACGGCCGCCACCCGCCTGGGCCGGGCGGTGCGCCAGGGAGAACCCCTGGCCATTTACGGCGACTACGACGCTGACGGCATCACCGCGACCTGCCTGTTGCAGCAGTTTTTCAGCGCGCTGGGGCTCACCTGTCACAGCTACATCCCCGACCGCCTCCGGGAAGGCTACGGCCTGAAGGTGGGGGGTCTCAAGGAGCTGCTTCCCAAGAGCCGCCTGCTGGTGACCGTGGATTGCGGCATCAATGACATTGAAGAGGTAGCCTGGGCCGGGAGCCAGGGGATGGAGGTCATCATTACCGACCATCACGAGGTCTCGCCGGAGCTGCCTCCAGCGCTGGCTGTGGTCAATCCCAAGCGGGGCGGCCCCGATTATCCCTTCCGGGACCTGGCCGGAGTGGGGGTGGCCCTGCTTCTGGCCCTGGGGGTGCGGGCCGAACTCAGGGCCGAGGGCTGGTTCCGGGCCCATCAGGAGCCCAATCTGAGGCCCTATTTGGACCTGGTGGCCCTGGGCACCGCGGCTGATGTGGTGCCCCTCGTGGGGGAGAACCGCATCCTGGTGCGCCAGGGGCTCAAGGTCCTGGAAGAGAGCCGCCGGCCGGGCCTGGTGGCCCTGAAGGAAGTGCTCAGATTGGCTGGCCAGCCCATCTCCTTCCAGGACCTGGTCTTTCGCCTGGCGCCCCGGCTCAATGCCGCGGGGCGTTTGGGCCAGGCCCGCTGCGCCCTGGAGCTGCTCCTTTGCGAGGACTTGGCCCAGGCGCGGCTCCAGGCCAACTATTTGCACCAACTGAACCGGCAGCGCCAGGCCCTGGAGGAGGCCGTGCTCAAGGAGGCCGACGCCCTGGTCCGCCGGGAAAAATTACATGAACGGGCCGTAATGGTGCTGGCCCAGGAAGGCTGGCATCTCGGAGTGCTGGGCATCGTGGCGGCCCGGCTGGCGGAGGCCTATCACCGCCCGGTGGCCCTGGTGAGCCTGAAGAACGGCAGCGGCCGGGGATCGGCGCGCTCCGTGGAGGGTTTTCATCTGTTTCAGGGGCTGCAAGCCTGCCGGGAGGTCCTCAGCCGCTATGGCGGACATGCGGCGGCCGCGGGCTTTGAGGTGCCGGCGGAGAACCTGGCGTCCCTGCAAGAAAAACTGGAGGAGGCCTTTGAGCAGCAACTGGGCTCCGGCCCCAGCCTCCATCCCACCCTGAAGGTGGATGCCCAGGTGGAACTGGCGGAGCTGAACCGGGAATTTTTCGGCCACCTGGAACGGCTGCGCCCCTTCGGTCCGGGCAACCCGGCGCCGGTGTTCGTCTGCCGGGAAGTGGAGTGCCTGGGATCCCGGGTGGTGGGGGAGAGGCACCTGAAGGTGCAGTTGCACCACCAGAATTGCGTCATGGAAGCCATCGCCTTCGGCCAGGCGGCCCATCATCCCCTAACCGGAAAACTGGAGGTGGCCTTCAGCACCCGCTTCTCCAACTTCCAGGGCCGGTCCAAACCGGAACTGCTGTTGCTGGATTGGGGAGCGCCCTAAGGGAACGGTTTTCGGTTTTCAGTTTTCGGTAAAAGAAGGTATGCAAAATTATCTTTCACTCGTTCCCAAGCTCCTGCTTGGGAACGCAGATTGGTCCCAAGCTCTGCTTGGGCGAGTGTTTGTCTTGTATAACTGCAAATTGATATTCCTTTAGCAAAGCGGAGCTTTGCAAAAAAAAAGGTTCCCAAGCAGGAGCTTGGGAACCAGGTAAATGGTTCGTAGAGCATACCCTACTGGGTCGCCCGGCGCTGTTCCTCCATCCGCTGCAAGAGATAATCGAAGGACTTGGTGCGAATGACCCGGCCGAATTCATCGCGGTAGTTTTCCAGAATGCTGACCCCGTCCACCTCCACGTCATAGAGCAGCCAGCCCCTGGGGGTGGAGTGCATGAGATAGGTCACCGGGATGATATCGTTGGCCCGGACCAAACTGGTGTCTACCCTGGCCTTGCCGCCGCCTTCCTGGCGTTCCTGCCCGTATTTGATGTTTTGCTGCTTGAGAAAGTTGAGAACCATGCGGGTGTAGGAATCCTCGAACAGGTAATCGAAGGTATTGTTGAATTGCTGTCGTTGCCCCTCGCTGAGCTGTCCGTAGGTGACCCCCAGAGTATCCTTAGCCATCATGGGAAAATCGAAATTTTGTTCAATGATCTGACGGATGGCCCGACTCCGGGCCTGGGTGTCGAGTGCAGGATTATCCTGGATCGCCATGGTCTTGTCCATGATCCCCTTTACAAAGGCGGTGGGGCTCTCAGCCGCAGCTGGGAGGACCACCATCCAGATTACCGCCAAAAAAGCCAGGCTAATTATCGAGAGTCGTTTTTTCATGGGATTCCTTCCTCAGGTAATGGCGCAGCCAATGCCTTAAACCCAGATGATGGGCCAAGGGCAGCTGCCCCGGTTCATAATCCTTCTCCCACAGACGGAGAAAGGCCGGCAAAATGATCAGGGAGGCGACCAAGACGCTGAGGCTGCCCACCGTCGCCAACAGCCCCAGGCTAAAGATGCCCTCATGTCCGGAGATCATCAAGCTCCCGAACCCCACGGTGGTGGTCAGGGCCGCCAGGGCCACCCCTTTGGCGGTGCTGGCCGGCAGAGCAATGCGTCGGGCCGATTCCTCCAACTGCCAGCGGGTCAGGATGATTATCCCAAATTCGACCCCCTCTCCCAAAATTAAGGGCAGGAAAAGCACGTTGGCCTGATTGAAGGAGAGCTTCAGGGCCCACATCAGGATCAAGGTCAAGCCGGTCCCCACCACCAGGGGAATAAAGGCCAGCAGCGCCAATATCAGGCTGCGGTAAAAAATCACCAGCACGGCGGCAATGGCCAGCACGGCAATTCCGGTGGCGAAGAGGACGGAATTGCGAAAGTCCCTGGTAAAGACATAGAGGAGCACCGGATCCCCCACCACATTGGGGTCGACGCCCCAAAGACTCTTCACGAACAGTTTCAGGGGGTCATAATTCCAGATATTCTGGGAAGGAAACACCTGGAGCAGGTAGGCTCCTTGCGGGCTGATGTACCGCTCCCGCACGGAGCGGGGCAGATTCGCCCGGGTGGGCGGGGCTGAGTCCAGGGCTGATTTTGCATAACCCCGCAGCAGGTCCCATTTGTCCTTTAGATCCGCGCCAAATTCGTGATTGCAGGCGGCCAGGCGCGCCGCGGCGTGGGGATTCTGGCCCGCATTAAGCAGGGGGATGATCTTATCGATCAGCTCATGGGTTTCTGTTAGCTGCTGGTTAGTGGCCGCCTCTTCCGGCCCGGAATTTTTGGCGGCTGCAGCCACCTTAAAATCGATCCGCCCTAAAATGGCGGCCAATTCCCCGGGGTTGGCAGCCCTGGACCTGGCGGCGGCAAAGTTTACCGAGTTCAGGACCCCTTCCATCCCGGTCAAAATCCGGCGCTTCTCCCCCACCTGGGCAGGCAGAAAGGAGAGCACCGATTCCACGTGCGAAACCGTGGACAGCTTTGCAAATGCCTTACTCTGGGCCTCCAGCTCCTTTAGCGTCGGGATGATCAGGGCGCCGTAGGACGAGGTATGGGAACCCTCAATGAGCCGGTTTTCCCAAACGACTGATTCGGTCTGGGGATTTTGCAGATGCAGGGGATTCAAATCGAAGTGAACCCGGAGCAGACAGACCCCGCCCAGAGCCGTAATCAGGACTGCCAGAGCCGTGATCAACCGGTAATGGGTCCAATGCAGTTCCAGAAAAGGGCTGGGAACCGCCGGACCCTCCTCGGAATTTCCAGCCGGCTCGCATCCTTCAGTGACCATGACCAGGGCCGGTACCAGGAACAGAGAGGCGATGATCATCGCCGCCACGCCCATGACCATGATCAGTCCCAATTCGGCCAGGCCCTTGAAGTTCATAAAGGCCAGTGGCAAAAAGGAAAGTATCGCCGCCCGGCCCGCATAAATGATGCCGGGGGCCGATCTGCGAAAAGCGCGCTCCAGGGCTTCGATGCCGCACCTTTGGCCTGCCAACTCTTCTTCCAAACGGCAGAACCAATGGATGCCGTAGTCGATAGTGAGACCCAGGAGCAAGGGTGCAAAGACCAGCGACAGGATATTCAGATGCCCCACCACCAGGGTAACCAACCCGAAAGTCCAGCACAGACCGATAACCATCGCCAGGCCTTCCACCAAGGTCCGCTTCAGGCTCCGCAGAAAGACGATGATCAGGACCAGCTGGCCTACCAGGGATAACCAGGTGGCCAGGGTCATAGACTTCATGGCGCCGCTCATTTCATCCGATTGCAAGGCGTCCGGGCCGGTCACCCCCGCCTCGATCCCCGGGAATCGGCCTTTAACCCGAGCCAGCGCCTTCCGCAGGAGTTCCACCTCATTATGGATGGTGTGGAAGTCGCCGGGCTGCTCGGTAACCATGAACAGCAGGAATTTGTTATTCTTCGTAAAAAAGTAGCCCTCTTGGCTACCGTCGCTCAGCGTTTTGGGATAAAAGGCATTCAAAGGAGAGACATAGGGGTGGTTCCCTTCCAGGCTAAGGCGCAATTCTTGGAGGTTGGCGTTTAAGAGGTCGAGGTTGGGCTGCTCCGGCGCTTTCTCTGCCGCCAGAAACCCGGTGAAAAGATTGCCGATCATGGAGCGGGTCATCTGTTCGTCGATCAGCTTGTAAAAAGTCATCAGGTCCGGGTCGGCAGCCAGTCCGGACAGCAGATTTTTCTGATTTGCCAGGTTGTCTTTGAGCTCGATCAGGTCATTGGTATCCAGGTAGAGCAGGGCCGAGCGCTTAAATCTCTCCGGGTTCACGCGATAATAGAGATCGGGAAACCGTTTGGGATAGGCGCGCAATTCGGCTGCCAGGGCGTCGGCGAATTTGATGGTCACCTCAGTGTGGCGGTTTTCCACCACCACCACCAGGCCGTCCCGGCCTCCGAAAGCCTGATCCATCTGGCGGGTGAGTTTCAGAAGGTGTTTATCGCCGGAAACCAGGTCATTCCGGCTGGTACTGATGGTCAGGTTATGAACCGTATAATTGACCGCCACCCCGGCCAGGGCCACGGAGATTACGATGATGGGCCAGGCGAAGAATTCTATCGCCTTGAGAAAAACCTTGATCCGTCGATTTAAGGTATTCTCGGGAAGCAAGCTCGTCCCTTAAGGGCAAATTCGGTTTGAGGGGGAAGAAGTCCAACAATCGGACGGAGATGCGGGTACGCCTCCTCCAGTCCGCCGGGCCTTCTCTTGCGGATAGGATTCTCCCCCAAAATAAAAATCAACATAATCATCAAAGCACCAGATGTAAGGTTGAGATCAGAAAAAATCGAATTAAAATAGGCCTTTCAGTCAATATTTTTCGGTTTGGCCCTGCAACTACAAACTCAGAACTCATTACGAATTCTCCATCTCTTTTAGCAGGGCCCTGGCTTTCCGATGGTCTTCCTCCAGTCCCTGGGGGCTGATGGCGTAGCGCCGGGCCTGCAAAGCCTTCTCCAGCTCCCCACGGGCCTGGGCCTTCTCTCCCATGGCCAACAGGGTTTCCGCCAGATAGAGGTGGTTCGTGCTGTTGTCCGGCGCCAGGCGCACCGCGGCCGTCAGTTGCTCCAAGGATTTTTTCCGGTCTCCCACTGAAATGGGCCAGCCCGGCGCCTCAAAATAGATGCGTCCCAACACCCGGTGGGCGCCGGCCTGGTCATAGGTTTCATCCAGGGCCAGGGACCGTTTGAGTTCATCCATGATTTGCGGCAGCAGTTTAAGGCCGCGCAGGCGGTTGACGTCGGCCAGGCCGCTCAGGTTCAAGGCCTTCCAGTAATGGCCGGCGGCCTCGTTAGGCTGTTGCGCCAGGAGTTTTTCGGCGTAAGTCAGACCTTTCTCATAATAGCCGGCCCGGGAGGCGTCGTCGGCCATATCCCCCAAAACGAAGCAAGTGCGGGCCAGCCGGACCCACAACGGCGGGGACCCCGGTAGCAGCTCTTCATAGAGGGCCAGGGCCTGCCGAGCCTGCTGGTAATCCAAGGCAGGGCTCTTCATCAGAGCGTCGGCCCGGGCCATCTTATCCGGTGCCGCGGCCTGGCCGCCGGAAGCGGCCAGAAGCAGCGCCACCGCGGCCACTAAGCCGATGAGTGAGTTTTTCATCGCGGCAGTCTCTGGAAATCTAAGTTTGCCTCAGTATGATATGTGGATAGCGTTGAAATTACAATGGCTAGAACTTGGATGCAGGACAATTGGCGGCAGCGGCCTGCCGCCGTCCCGGGGGATAAGCCCTTGCCCGCCCGCCGGTTCTGTGATATTTGGATGAATTATACCTGCGAGGCCTAAAGGAGGAGCCATGGCTGGGGTCAATAAGGTTATCTTGGTGGGCAATCTGGGGGCGGATCCGGAGATGCGATTCACTGCAGACGGTACGGCGGTGTGTAAGTTTTCGCTGGCTACCAGCCGCAGATTCACCGGCAAAGATGGGCAGAAGCAGGAAAAGACCGAGTGGCACCGGATTGTGGCCTGGCGCAAACTGGCGGAGATCTGCGGCCAGTATCTATCCAAGGGCAAACAGGTAGTGATCGAGGGCCGGATCGAGTACGGATCGTATGAAAAAGACGGGGTGAAGCACTACACCACTGATATCGTTGCCGAAAACATGCAGATGCTAGGAGCCGCAGGCGGCGCGGGCGGAAATCGCCCGCAGGAATCGGAGCCGTCCTTTGAACCGCCCCCCGGAGGCGTTCCTGAAGACGATATCCCCTTTTAAGTCTTGGGGTCGCGGCTGGCGGCCACTCCCCGGAAAGGGGGCCGCACTGGGCAGCGCCGCCATCTGCCTGGGCGAGGCCGGGCTGGAGCGTCTTTGGACAAGACTTGGCGCCTGCGGAGACTCGGCCACAGGCTGGAAGCCTGTGCCACTGGTGAGCCTTGGCAAATCAACGGACCCTTAGGGAACAACTGCGGAAGCTGCTCCGGGAAGCGGATTACCCGGAGGTATTGGCCCTGGCGGCCGCCGACCGGCGGGTTGGGGAGACCCTGCTGCAATTTCTCTATGATCCCCGGGATTTGCTGCACTGGCGAGCCCTGGAGGCGCTGGGGTTGCTGGCTGGGGCCCGTCCCCGCAGTGTGCAGAAGCTCATCAACCGTCTCCTGTGGCTGCTGAACGAAGATTCCGGCAGTTTTGGCTGGGGCGCCGCCGCGGCCCTGGGAGAAATAGGCAGGCACCAGATATCCTTGGTGAATGAGATTATCCCCATGTTTGTGGGGTTGCTTGACGAAGAGTTTTCCCGGGCCCCCATGCTCTGGGGCGTCGGCCGCCTGGCGGAGAGGCACCCTTCACTTCTGGGCGAAATTTTGCCGGCTGTTGTGCCTTTTCTCACAAGTACCGACTCGCAAATTCGGGCCCTGGCGGCCTGGGCGCTGGGGAAGGCTGGCTATTGCCAGGCCACCGCCGGGCTTAAGGCCCTCACCAATGATGAAAACCCGGTGATGATCTATGACCGCGCCGAACTGCGCCAGGTCACTGTGGCCCACCTGGCCAGGGAAGCCCTGGCCTCTCTTAAAAGGCCGGGCGGATGCAAATTCGGATAGTTTTCTCCATGAGGTCTGCACCGGTTAATCTCGAATGGAAAGGATGATCCCATGTTTTTACTGATTTTGGGCTTTGCCATTGGCGTTTACGTGGGCTACGTGTACCCGGGGCAGGTGGAGCAGGCGGTGGACTTCACCAAGAAGACCTTCAACGATCTGAAGGATAAGTTCGGTAAGAAGGGCGGCGGCACCCAGGGGTAAAGGTTTTTTTAAGGCGTGCGGGGATCAGATTTTGAGGGCGACGACCGTCCCCTGGCGGCCGCTGATCCGTTCCCGGCGGTAAGAGAAGAATTGCACGTCCTCGCACTTGGTGCAGATGCCGGCGAGATCGAGACGCGACTCCTTGAGCCCGGCCGCCTGCAACTGATCCAGGCTGAGTCGCCAGAGGTCGAAGTAGCAGGGTTTGGTTTGGTATGGCAGGAATTCCGGGGGAAATTCCTGGCGGAAGTGCCGGAATTCGGCGCAGCAGGGCCCCAGGCTGGGGCTGATGGCGGCATACAGATCCGCGGGCTGGCAGCCGAATTGCTCCTTAAGCCGGACCACCGCGGTTCCCAGGACATTCTGTACCTGGCCGCGCCAGCCGCAGTGGATGTTAGCCACCACCCGGCGGCCCGGGTCGTAAATAACCACCGCCTGGCAGTCCGCCTGTTTGATCAGCAGCCCCACCTCGGGTTGGCGGGTGAGCAGGATATCGGCGGCCTCCAACTCGGCGTCGGGCCTCGGCCGGAGCTCTCCGGTAACTACGACCTCCCGGCGTCCGTGCTTCTGACCGGCGCTGGCCAGGACCCTGAGCCCCAGCGCCTCACGCACCCGGCGGCGATTCTCGGTTACGGCTCCCCGGCGATCCCCCACCTCGAAGCTGAGATTAAGACGGGCATACGCCCCGAGGCTCACTCCGCCCCTCCGGGTGAAGAAGCCATGGCTCAATTCCGGAAAGGCGGCCAGCAGAGGGCTTTGGTAGCAGGGCAGGTCGCCAGGCTCCAGCAAAATTTCGCTTAGAGATGAGGTCATGATCTATATCTACTGCACCGGCGGGCAAAAGGCTATAATCTTTTGACTCCTGCGCCCTGGGGTCAGGGCCTCCCGGAGAATCAACAGAATCAAGGACGAGAGACATGGGTGGGCAGAATTTTTTGATAGTACAGCATATGGATTGGGAGGCCCCCGGGGAGCATTTGTTGGCGGCCCTGCAGGCGGGCGGGGTGAGCTTCCGGATACTGGAGGCCTGGCACGAGCAGGTGCCGGCGCTAGACGGCTTTGATGGTCTCATCGTCCTGGGGGGCTCCCCCAATGTGGATGAAGAAGAGCAGTTTCCTTACCTGGCGCCCCTGAAGGAGGCCACTCAACAGGCGCTGGCCCTGGGTAAGGCCTACCTGGGATTTTGCCTGGGGCACCAGCTTCTGGGTCACGTCCTGGGCTGTCAGGTGGGCCCCTTACCCAAAAAGTCGGTGGGCTTTATTGGCGGCGAACTGACCCAGGCAGGGCTGGCCCATCCGGTTTTTCAAGGGTTGCCGGCCCGCCTCCAATTCTTTAAATGGCACGGCCAGGGGGTATTGCCGCCCCTGCCCGGGGGGATTGACATCCTGGCTCACTCCCCGGCGGCGCCGGTGGAAGCCCTGGGTCTGGTGGCCTCTCCCAAAGTGGTGGGCCTGCAGTTTGACAACCACGTCGGCATGGCTGACATCGAGAGGTGGCTGCAATTTGACGCGGCCTGGGCCCTAACCGGCTCCGGGGCCGATGGACCATCTGTCCTGGCCGCGGCCCGATCCCAGGAAGGTGAAATGGGGCGGAATTTTCGCCGCTTTATGAGCAATTTTTTCGAGTTAACGGTGGGCCAGTGAAGGCGGTTTTCTATTTTCCGCCTCTCCAAAGGCCCTTTGAACTTGATTTTGCCTTTAACAGAAAACAGTATTTTAGAGGCCTGACGGCCCTTTGGATTGACGGAACCTGCCATGATGTATATCTTAGGATGCAATTCAACCAGGGTACAAGGATAAAACATGTCTTGGCTCTATCTCCTCCTGATTCTGGGAATGTTTGCGCCTGGCTGCGGCGAGCAGGTGCTCTATCAGAGATTCAGTAAGCCCATGTGGGCCAATTTCGTCAATCTCCAGCAAGTGAAGGTGGGCATGAATAAGGCGGAGGTGACGGGGACCATGGGCGAGCCCGGGATCAAGGAAGAGGGGGATTACAGCACCGGCCACTATACCGTCTATTTTTATCTGACTCACGACATGGATTTCCCGGAGTCCAACACGGTGCGGGGAGGCTACACTCCCCTGGTCTTTAAGGGTGACCGCCTGGTCGGCATCGGCAAGCGGGAGTACCGCCAGGATGTGGACCGCCGCGACGAGGGACCATTCCCCGGTCTCCCCTCGGAGGGGACCCTTGGAAATGGTCCCGGGGTTAGATGAGAGGCGCGCCCGGAAAGCCTGTTTTCAGTTTTCTGTACCCTGTTTTCTGTTAAAGTCAAAATCACAGACATAGATCATTCGGCAGAGTCAGAGAAAAAAACAGTAAACAGAAAACAACAAACAGAAAACAGATTGGGAAAGGGAAAGGGTAGGGGCGGTCCGCGGACCGCCTTTGCTTTTTGGAGAGCGCCTCAGCTCAGGCCCGCGTTCCCGCCAAATGGCCGCAGGCGGCGCCGATGTCCAGGCCGCGGCTCTCCCGGATCAGGACCGTATAATTAGAGGCTCGCAGGATTTCCTGAAACTGAAGGAGCCGTTCCCTGGAAGGCGGGGAGAAAGGCAGCCGAGGGTGCGGATTGAAGGGGATAAGGTTGATCTTGGCGCGGAAGCCCTGGAGCAGCCGGGCCAGTTGCCGGGCCTGGTCCGGGGCGTCGTTCAGGCCTTGCAGCAGGACGTAAGCAAAGGTGATGCGCCGGTGCCGGGGCAGAGGGAAGCTCTTGCAGGCAGCCAGGAGTTCGGCCAGGGGATAGCGCCGGTTGACGGGCATGAGCCGGTCGCGGGTGTGGTCATCCGCGGCGTTTAAGGATACGGTGAGATTGGCCCGGGCCTCCCGCCCCAGGAGCGGGATCAAGGGGGCCAGTCCCACGGTGGACACGGTGAGGCGCCGGGAGGAGAATTTGAGCCCCCAGGGCGCGGTGATCATGGTGAGGGCCTTGACCAATTGGGAAAAATTGGCCAAAGGTTCCCCCATGCCCATGAAGACCAGGTTGGTGAGGAGAGGGGAGGGGCCCTCCGGGAGTCTTTGGTTGAGGAGGCGCTGCACCGCCAGCACCTGGCCGACGATCTCTCCGGCCGTAAGCTGCCGCACCAGGCCGCGCCGGGCCGTCAGGCAGAAGCGGCACCCCTGGGCGCAGCCGACCTGGGTGGACAGGCACAGGGTGTAATGGCCTTCCTCGGGTATGAGGACCGACTCCACCAGCGCGCCGTCCCCCAGGGCGAAGAGAAATTTCCGGCAGCCGTCGGCGGCCTCCAGCTCCTGCTCCACCCGGAGCTGGCCGATGATCGCCCGCCGGGCCAGCTTCTCCCGGAAGCTCCGGGAGACATCGGTCATCTCTTGAAAGTCGGAGACTCCCTTGTAGAGCCACTTGAGGAGCTGGCGGCCCCGGAAGGCCGGTTGGCCCCAGGCGGCTGTAAGCTGCTCCATGTCGCTAAGGGTGAATTCCTTCAGATCGATAGGGTGGCACATGGGAAGGGCAGTCGCCAGTAGTCAGTGGTCAGTGGCCAGTAGCCAGTGGTCAGTGAGCAGTGAGCAGTGAGCAGTGAGCAGTAATTAAAGTTCTTTAATATTCTGGTTTTGTTTAGGTGTAGTCAATCCATTTATCAGAAATCGCCGATATCTAACTACTGGCCGCTGACCCCTGGCCACTGGCCCCTGCCTCTAATGTCCCCGAGACCGCTCCAGGGCTTCTTGCCGGGACTTGCAGCCAATGCACATGGTGGTTACCGGACGGGCGATGAGGCGTTTCTCGCTGATTTCACCCCCGCAAATCTCGCAGGCGCCATAGGTCCCGTCATCGATGCGTTCCAGGGCCTCACGGATCTTGGTGATGAGCTTACGTTCCCGGTCCCGAATTCTGAGGGTAAAATTGCGGTCGGTCTCCAGACTGGCCCGGTCGGTGGGGTCAGGAAACGGGGCCACCGCACCGGTCATCTCGGTCCTGGTCTTGTCGGCTTCCCCCAGGATCTCCTCGAGTCGCTCCTTTAATAGGATGCGAAAAAATTCCAGAC
>JBAVAG010000006.1:0-9429 GCA_049585595.1 Desulfobaccales bacterium | reverse complement strand
AACCAGGAGGGGATAACCATCCTGTTAGTCGAGCAAAATGTGGTGCACGCTCTTAAGCATTCAAGCCGCGCTTACATCATGGAGACGGGGAGCGTCGTCCTTAAGGGGACCAGTGAGGAACTGATCGCCAACGACCACATAAAGGAAGCGTACCTGGGAGTTTGATTGCCTATACCGGCAGGCCCGGTCAGAGCCTGGCGCCGGATAGAGGGCCGAGGAGGCGGGGGAAAATTTCCCGGCGTCTAAAATGGAGGAAGAAATGGACTTGGAAAAGCAACTAGGAGAAGTAGCCGAGCTTTGGGGTGCGGATTTTTTCGGCATTGCCGACTTGTCCCCTGCCCGCGACGCCATCTTCGAACAAGGCGGGGCAGAAATCGCCGCATATCCGCGCTCCATCTCAGTTGGGGTCAGCCTGCTGCATCCGCTAGTGGACGAATTATGGCCACGACCCACCCGCGCCGCCGCCATCAGTTATCGATCCCACTGTTACGACATAATCAATGCTCGCCTTGACCAGATAACCTCCCGTTTAGGAAGTGTCTTACAGCATCAGGGGTATAGAGCGGTCCCGGTGGCGGCGTCGAGGAGAGTGGATAAAGACCGGATCTGCGGGGTTTTTTCCCACAAATTAAGCGCCCACCTGGCTGGATTGGGGTGGATAGGGAAGAACTGTCTTTTGATTACCCCGGACATGGGGCCGCGAGTGCGGTGGGGGACCGTCCTGACCGATGCGCCCCTGCAAGCGGCGGGGCAATCGCTGGCCGAACGCTGCGGGGACTGCCGGGAGTGTGTCGACATCTGCCCGGTTAAGGCCTTCACAGGGCAACCCTTTCGGGCCGGAGAACCGCGGGCAGTTCGTTTTAATGCAACTATTTGTGATCGGAACTTCGCCAAAATGCGGGAAAGAGATGCCGAAGCCGAGGTGTGCGGATTGTGTCTGTATGTATGCCCTCACGGAAGACGCTAAGATCTCCCAGGTGGAACCGGCCTGGTCAGGAGAGCCTGTATGCTGAGTCGGGAATTAGCCGAGTTTATCGAAGGTGTGCACTACGAGGAGCTGCCGCCGGAGACCATCCGGCTGGCCCGGCTGTCCTTACTGGACTGGCTCGGGTCGGCGTTGGGCGGCGGCCGAGAGAAACCGGCGGTCATGGCGCTGCGGGTATTGGGCGCCCAGGGAGGGTTACCCCAGGCAACGCTTATCCCTGCCGGAGAAAAGACCTCGGCCCTTAACGCCGCCCTGGGAAACGGCATTGCCTCCCACATCCTGGAACTCGATGACATCCACCGCGGATCCATTGTTCACGCCGGCGCCGCGGTCATGCCGGCGGCCCTGGCCACCGCGGAAATGCTCCAAGCCAACGGCCGGAAGCTCATCGAAGCCATCGTGGCCGGCTACGAAGTGGCGATCCGAATCGGTGAAGCCGTGTCTCCTTCGCACTATTGGTACTGGCATAATACGGGGACCTGTGGCACCTTCGGGGCCTCAGCCGCCGCGGGCAAACTTCTCGGACTCGGCCCGGAGCAGCTGGTTTGGGCCCTGGGGAATGCCGGCACCCAGGCCGCCGGGCTTTGGGAATTCCTGGCGGACGGCGCCATGTCCAAGCACTTGCATCCTGGCAAGGCGGCCCAAAACGGACTTCTGGCAGCTTTGCTCGCTAAGGAGGGGTTCACCGGCGCGCCAGCGATCCTGGAAGGTGAGAAAGGCTTTTGCCGGGCCATGGCTCCTGAGTTCAACCTGGCGCTGATTACCGACTCCCTGGGTAAACCCCCTTACAGAATTGAGGGCAACTCCTTCAAGATTCACTCTTCCTGCCGCCATACCCACCCTGCCGTCGACATCGTCCTCGACCTCTCGGCCCGTTATCATATCAACCCGGCGCAGGTTGCCGGCCTGGAGGTTAGAACCTACCAGGTGGCCCTGGACATTACCAGCAACTTTGATCCGCAAACGATCTACGCGGCGAAGTTCAGCCTGCCTTTCTGCGCGGCGCTGGCCCTGGCTAAGGGGTCCTGTGGACTCGAAGATTTTTGCGAAGAGAACCTGCACAATCCGGAAATCCGGGGTCTCATGGGGCGAGTGCGGCTCGTCAAGGAGGAGCGCCTCGATTCTCTCCATCCTGCCAAGTGGCCTGCATCGGTAACGCTGACGATGGCGTCGGGTGAGGTTCACCAGGGCCAGACGGACTTCCCCCTGGGTGATCCTGAGAATCCTGCCGCTGCTGAAATGCTGATAGCCAAGTTTCGCCGGCTGGCCTCCAAGGCGTGGGCTAAACCGGAAGTGGAGGCCCTTTTGGCCGGTGTCCTGAGCCTGGAGAAACTGGAAAATGCAGCCGAGTTATTCAGGCGCGCCTAAGACTACAGGCAGTTTGGTGCGTTTCCATTGAGCCTATAGAGAACCCTAGACGAGAGATAGCAGCATGGAACACTTATCCTGCGAGGTACTGGTGCTGGGAAGCGGCGCGGCGGGTCTCAGGGCCGCCATTGCGGCCCGCCAGGCCGGGCTTGAGGTCCTGGTGATCTCGAAAGGAAAGCCCGGCAAATCGACCTGCACCGGGTTTAGCGCCGGCGTCATGGCCGGCTCGCAAAATGGGGCTGCCCTGGAGACCCACCTGGAGCACACCCTGGAAGCCGGCCGCGGCCTCAACCAGCGGGAACTCGTGGAGGTGCTCGTGCAAGGGGCTCCGCAACGGTTACAGGAACTCATGAATTGGGGTATTCAGGCCAAATTCCAGAATGGCTATCTCTATGCCCTGGGCCGCCCCCCGCTTTTGGGAGAGGCCATCATCCACTGCCTCCTCCAGAAAAATAGAGACCTGGGCACCAAGTTTATGGGGGATCTGCTGGTAACTGACCTGGCATGGGGGCAGGGAGTCGCCGGGGTGAACGCCTGCAAGGCCGCCGAGGGCGCCTGGCTGGCCATTACCGCTAAAGCCGTGATCCTGGCCACGGGCGGGGCTGCCGCCCTCTATCTGCGCCACGACAATCCCAAGGGGATGCAGGGGGATGGCTATCGCCTGGCTCTCAAAGCCGGGGCCCTGCTCCAGGACCTGGAATTCGTGCAGTTCTATCCTATGTGTCTGGCTGAACCGGGATTGCCGCCGGTGGTGATTCCCCCGAAACTGGCGGACTGCGGCCGCCTGGTGAACGACCTGGGGGAAGATATTCTCGAAAAGCACGGGATTAAGGAACGTCCGGCGGCGGAGCGGGCCCGGGATTATCTTGCCCAAGCTCTCTTTAAGGAAATCTATCGAGATGGCCGCAAGGTTCGCCTCGACCTGCGCCATCTCAGGGAGGACCAATGGCAAATTGACCCATTCAGCACGGCCATCAGGCATATCTTGGCCAGGCGGTATGGTGCCCTGAGCCGGCCTTTGCAGGTTGCTCCCGCGGCGCACCATGTCATGGGGGGAGTGAAGATTGATCCCATGGGGGCCACCTCGGTCCCTGGACTGTTCGCCGCCGGAGAGATTACGGGAGGACTGCATGGGGCCAACCGCAAGGGTGGGAACGCCCTGAGCGAAACCGTGGTTTTTGGCGCCAGGGCGGGGAGTGCTGCCGCCAGTTGGGCGGCGGCAGTATCCGCGGGCGACCCCAAATCAGTATTGCAGCAACTCAAGGGACTGGCAGACGCCTGGGGAAGAGAAGGATCCAGCCGGCCCGCTCTGGGCGACAGACTCGCCAGGATCATGTGGGAAGATGGGGGGATCTTGAGAAACCGGGAAGGGCTTACTCGAGCCCTGGATGCTGTGAAAAAGATATCGGCCGAGGCCCGGGGATCGACTTCGGGACCGGGAAGTCCCGATCTGAAAAGGGCCGTAGAACGGCGCGGCGCCCTCCAGGCGGCTACCCTGATCCTCACGGGGGCCTTGAGGAGAAGTGAGAGCCGGGGCGCCCATTTTCGAGAAGATTTCCCGAAGCAGGATGATCAAAAATGGCTGGGGCACCTCCAGGTCCAGGTCACTCCCGAGGGAGAGGAGGTTTGGGCCTTCCAACCAGAAAACCATGAGGAGACTGCACATGGATAAGCACCAGATGGCCTGGAATGAAAAAACCGCCCAGGTTATCATAAAAAATCTGGAGAAGCGCCGGATGGAAGGAAGCTATGCTGCTGACGCCGGCCAGGCCCTGGAGGAAGTATTGACGATGATCCCGAAGGCGGCGACGATTTTCCGCTGCGGCTCCGTTACGGCCACGGCCATGGGACTCTGGGAGAGGATAAAGGCCCGGCCGGAACTGAAACTCCTCGATCCATTTCAGCCCGGTCTGGCTCCGGAGGAGAGCATGGCGATCCGGCGCCAGGGTCTGTTGGCGGACCTGATGATCGCCAGCTGCAACGCCATTACCCTGGACGGCAGGCTGGTTAACCTCGATGGCGCCGGCAACCGGGTGGCCGCGATGATGTTCGGCCCCTCCAAGGTCATTCTGATAGCGGGGATGAATAAGGTCGCCCCCGACCTGGACTCGGCCATGGGCAGGGTCAAACACTACGCCGCACCGGTAAATGCCATCCGGGCCGGCCGGGACACCCCCTGCGCAGCCAACGGCCTGTGTACCGATTGCCGGTCGCCTGGGCGGGTCTGCAATCTCTGGAGCATCATCGAAGGCCAAAGAATCAAAGGCCGTATTCACGTGAAGCTAATTGGCGAGAATCTGGGATACTAAACTTACGCCGCGGGCGTAGGGGCGGGGTTCCCCCGCCCTGGGCGGCGCGACGCCGCCCCTACGAACCCTCGCTTGGCCAGACCAAAAAATGAAGGAGGAGTACCACATGACCAAGGAACTGTTCGAAGCCGGCCTTAAAGTGCGCCGCGAGGTACTGGGCGCGGAGTATGTGGAGGCAGCTATCTCCCAGGCCGACGACTTCAGCCGGCCCTTGCAGGAACTGGTGACCGAATATTGCTGGGGGGCGGTCTGGACCAGGCCGGGCCTCAGCCGCAAGACCCGCAGCCTGATCAACCTGGCCATGCTCACGGCCTTGAACCGGCCTCATGAGGTGGAACTGCACCTGCGGGGCGCTACGAACAACGGCTGCACCAAAGAAGAAATCATGGAAGTTTTGTTGCAGACCGCCATCTACTGCGGGGTGCCGGCCGCGGTGGACAGCTTCCGCCTGGCCCGGAAAGTTTTCAGCGACAGCGAAGCCTAAGAGCGCCCGCCGCAACTGATTTCACTGTCATCCTGAACGAAGTTGAGGATCTCCTGTCCGCAAAAATTAGGAGATTCTTCGCTTTCTCTGAAAATGGTCCCGGTGGGGCGGGCCGCAGTAATCGCCAACTAGAGGCGGCCAGGGACGGCCGCCCCACCATCACTGCTATCGCATTCTCCCCTTGCCTCGGCACGGGGCTTCGCGGTATGATAGGGGTCAGCGGGTAGAACCTTCCCTCTCTCCATAAAATTTGCTATAATTTTATATAGTTAACCTAACTAGCGATTCGGGGACATACTTGAGATATCGAGATATCTTGGCCTTAAAACTCCCCCTCCCCGGGAGCGGAGGGGGTTGGGGGGAGGGTGGCAATATGTTCACCCCCACCCAGACCCTTCCCCCTCAAGGGGGGAGGGGTTAAAAGGGAATTCGGGTCGCCGTAGATGAGGCAGAAGTTGTTCAGGGACGTTTACTTGCGAATTTATTAGGTAGATGAGCCCAGGCTAAAGTTTGCGGTGGCTCCCTAAGCCCCGGATATTTTTTAAAAATATCGAGAAACACCACTTAACTAGAAGACCGGGAGACCATGCCCCCATCCGAGTTCGTCCATCTCCACGTCCACACCGCCTACAGCCTGCTGGACGGCGCCGTCCGCATCCAGGACCTGCTGGCCCAGGCCCAGGCCTATGAGATGCCCGCAGTGGCCATCACCGACCATGGCACCCTGTTCGGGGTCCTGGATTTCTACCAGAAGGCCAGGGCCGCGGGCATCAAGCCGATCCTGGGGTGCGAGCTCTACGTGGCCCCGGGCTCCCGGCAAGACCGCAAGGGGAAGGCGGATCACCATCACCTGGTGGTGCTGGCTGAGAACAACCAGGGTTATCAGAACCTCATCCGTCTGGTGACCCGGGCGCACCTGGAGGGCTTCTACTATCGCCCCCGGGTGGACCAGGAACTCCTGCAGGAGCTGGGCGGCGGCCTGATTGCCATGTCCGCCTGCCTCCACGGCAAGGTGGCCCAGCGTTTGCTGGAAGATGACCCAAAGGGCGCTGAAGCCGCGGCCCGGGAATACGCCGAGCTTTTCCCGGGGCGCTTTTACCTGGAGGTCCAGGCCAACGGCTTGCCGGAGCAGCTCAAGGTGAACCAGGCCTTACTTTCGCTGGCGCCTCGCTGGGGGATTCCATTGGTCGCCACCAATGACGTTCATTACCTGCGCCCCGAAGACGCCCGGGCCCAGGACGTTCTGCTGTGCATCCAGACGGGTAAGACGGTGAACACCGCCGGCCGCATGAAATTTCAGACCGACCAGCTCTATTTCAAGAGCCCCGCGGAGATGGCCCAGGCCATCCCCAACCCCGCCGCCCTGGCCGCCGCCGGGGAGATTGCGGCCCGCTGCGACGTCACCCTGGACCTGGGCCACTATCGCTTCCCGGTGTACCCGGCGGCCCATGGCCAGAGCATGGAGTCTCTCCTGAGCGAGCGGGCCCGGGAGGGTTTGCAGGCCCGCCTGGCGGCCTCTCCGGCGGTTGAGCGGCGGCAGCCGGAGGAGGCCTACTGGCAGCGCCTGGAATACGAGACCGATATCCTGGTGAAGATGGGCTTTGCCGGTTATTTCCTGGTGGTGGCCGACATCATCGCCTATGCCCGGCATCAGCAGATACCCGTGGGCCCGGGCCGGGGCTCCGCGGCCGGCAGCCTGGCGGCCTATTCCCTGGGGATCACCGACCTGGACCCATTGGCCTACGGCTTATTCTTCGAGCGCTTCCTCAACCCGGAGCGCATGAGCCCGCCTGATATCGACGTGGACTTCTGCTACGAGCGCCGGGGGGAGATCATCGACTACGTCTCCCGGACTTACGGCTGGCAAAACGTGGCCCAGATCACTACCTTCGGCAGCATGAAGACCCGCCAGGTGATCCGGGACGTGGGCCGGGCCCTGGAAGTGCCTTACCCGGAAGTGGACCGGGTCGCCAAGCTGGTGCCGGAGAGACTGAACATCACCCTGGAGGCCTCCCTGCAGATGGAGCCGCGTCTTAGGGAACTGCGGGACACCAACCCCACGGTCCGGGAAGTCCTGGCCATCGCCGCGGTCCTGGAGGGCCTGCCCCGGCACGCCTCCACCCATGCCTCGGCGGTGGTCATCGCCGACCGCCCCCTGATCGACTACCTTCCCCTTTACAAAGGCAACAAGGGGGAGCTGGTCACCCAGTTCGACATGAAGGGGGTGGAAAAGGTGGGCCTGGTGAAATTCGACTTCCTGGGACTGCGCACCCTGACGGTCATCGACCAGGCAGTCGGCCTCATCCAACGGCAACACCAGGCCGATTTTGATATTCACACCATCCCCCTGGACGATGCCGCCACCTTCCAGCTACTCCAGGCGGCCAACACCGCCGGGGTCTTCCAGTTGGAAAGCGCCGGCATACGGGCCCTGATGGTGCGCCTGCGGCCGACGGCCTTTGAGGACATCATCGCCCTGGTGGCCCTTTACCGGCCGGGCCCCATGGAAAGCGGCATGCACGACGACTACGTGCGCCGCAAACACGGGGAGGCCAAGGTCGATTATATTTTAACGCAACTGGAACCCATCCTTAAAGAGACCTACGGGGTCATCCTCTACCAGGAACAGGTGATGCAAATCGCCGCGGTGGTATCCGGTTTTTCCCTGGCGGAGGCGGATCTGCTGCGCCGGGCCATGGGCAAAAAGGACCCGGCAGTTATGGAGGCCCAGCGGCACCGTTTCCTTTCCGGGGCCGCGGGCCGTGACATCCCCAAGGCCAAGGCGCAGGAACTCTTCAATCTGATCGAAAAGTTTGCCGGTTACGGTTTCAACAAGTCCCACAGCGCCGCCTACGCCCTGGTGGCTTATCAGACCGCCTATCTCAAGGCCCACTATCCCTTGGAGTTTTTGGCGGCGGTCCTGAACAGCGAAATCAACAATACCGCGGCCTTGGCCAGGCATATCATGGAGGCCCGGGATGAGGGGATCGAGCTCTTGCCGCCGGACATCAATAAGAGTTCCCGGGATTTCACGGTGGCGGAGGACAAGGTGCGCTATGGCCTGGCCGGGGTGAAAAACGTGGGCCTGGGGGCCATCCAGGAGATCCTGGAAGCCCGGGGACCGGGCCGGTTCGAGAGTTTCCGGGACTTCCTGGAAAGGATCAGTTTAAGCAAGGTGAACCACAAGGTGCTGGAATCCCTGATCCAGGCCGGGGCCTTCGACGCCTTGCAGCTCCGGCGTTCCCGCCTCATGGCCGGTCTGGACCAGGCCCTGGAAAAGGCCCAGAACTTGAAACGCCTCCAGGACACCAAGCAGATGTCCATGTTCGCCGGGCTGGCCGTGTCCCACAACGACGACGAATGGCTGCCGGAGGCGGAGCCCTGGGAGAAGTCCGTGAAGCTGGCCAGGGAAAAGGAGGCCCTGGGGGTCTATCTCTCCGGCCATCCCCTGGACGCTTATCGCAGCCAGCTCAAGGTCCGGGCCAAGGTCACCACCGCCGATCTGGCCGAAATCCCCGATTCCCAGGAGGTTAACCTGGGGGTGGTGGTCACGTCCCTGAAGGAAAAGGTGGGCAAGAAAGGCGGCCACCTGGCCATCCTGACGGTGGAGGACCTGGCCGGCAGCGTGGAAGTCCTGGTCTTCGGTGAGGTTTATGAGCGGGCGGCCTCATGGCTTAAAGAACCCAGCCTCCCCCTCTGGCTGAAGGGTGCGGTGCTCCAGGAAGAACAAGGGACCAAACTGCGGGCCCTGGAGATCGCCCCCCTGGAGGCCGCCCTGACCCGCTGGCCGGAAAGGCTGGACCTCCAGGTCCAGGCCGCCAGCGTCACCCCGGAGCAACTGCTCAAACTCAAGGAAGTCCTAGGCCGCCATCCCGGACCGGTTCCGGCCTTCCTGCACTTCCTGGACGCCAGGGAGGAGGCGGTCCTGGCCTTGCCCCCCGACCTGGGCCTCAGCCCCTCCGCCGAGCTGGCAGAGGAAGTCAACCGCCTGTTGGGCTATCCGGCCCTCAGCCTCTAATACCAGGTTAACCGCAAAGATCGAGGTTTACCTCGGATCAAGCAGTCGTCGCGGCCCCGGATCGCCTCCAGGTCCCCGGGAGGAGAGGTTGGGACGAATTTTTTTTTGAAAAAAATCCCGGCGGGCGATTGTCAATGAGAAAATTAATGCATAAAGTAGGTGGAAGGCCGCGACGCTGATTCTCGATTTTCGCGGGCTGGACTTCCCCTTGCCCAGCTGCCTGTGGCGCACTTAGTCCGCTTGTGATCCGTACAAACTTGTGAGC
>JBAVAG010000005.1:0-11702 GCA_049585595.1 Desulfobaccales bacterium | reverse complement strand
AACAATTTCTCAAAGAGCCTTGACAGATTTAAACGAAATGACTAAATAAGCGATACTAGAAAAGCCAAACTCAGCGTGAGCTGGGGACGGAAAGCCACGGGTCTCAAATGCTGAGAGATAGCCGGGTTGCCTGGTAAGGCAATCCGGATTTTTAATTTATGACATCTACATCTTTGTTTTCTCAAAACAGACCTCAGCCGCCCTGGTCAGGCATGGGGAGTCTAACGCCAAGATGCGGAACATAAAAGGGCCTGTAATCCTAATCTTGGAAGAGGAAGGCAGGTCCCTAGAAGACTTGAAGAAGCACTTGCGCCAGGATGGCTCTGAGGTGATAGTCTCATTTAGGAACCTCGAGTTTTTGTCCCTTTTCCAAAAGGATAGGCCGAATCTGGCCATTATCAGCTCTAACCGGAACTCCACCTGGGACGCGCTGGAGGTGGCCGGGGCGGTACGCCAGCAGGATCGCACCACTCCGGTGATTCTCGTCGTCCATGTGAGCTCGGAGGCCCAGGCGATCGCCGCCCTCCGGCTGGGGGTGACTGACTACTTTAAGCGGCCGGTTTCGCTGGCAGAACTGCAGGCTAGCATCCGGCGCCATCTTCCAGGTTACCCGAGGAAAGCCCTGGCAGCTCAATCGGCGTCGGGGAAACCATGGCTCTGGTTAGGGTTCATCGGTGAAACCCCCCGCATCCGGCAGGTCAAGCAATACGTTACCAGGGCCGCCGCCATCGACTGCAATGTGCTCATCACCGGGGAGACCGGCACCGGCAAGGAGCGGATAGCAGAACTCCTCCATTCTTTGAGCTCCAGGCGGACCAAGACCATGGTCTGCGTCAACTGCGCCGCTCTGCCGGAAAATCTCTTTGAAAGCGAGCTTTTCGGTTATGAGCAGGGCGCCTTCACCGGGGCGGTCCGGTCCTCTCCTGGAAAGCTGAGAATGGCTGAAGGAGGCACCGTCTTCCTGGATGAAGTCTCGGAAATGAGCCCATATATGCAGGCCAAGATTCTGCGGGCCATCGACAACCAGTCAATTTACAGCCTGGGCGGCCGGAAAGAAATCCCTTTAGACATCAGGGTGGTGGCTGCCACTAATCAGGAACTGGATCACTCGATGAAGCAGGGAACTTTCCGCAAGGACCTCTATTTCCGTCTCAATGTGGCCCGGGTCCACCTGCCGCCTCTCCGGGAGCGCCGGGAGGATATTCCTTTGCTCCTGGAGCACTACCTCGGGGAAATGAACCGCCGCTTCGGCCGCCAGGTGGAAGGCTTCAGCGGGGAAGTCATGGATCTGCTGCTGGCCTATTCCTGGCCGGGGAACATCCGGGAGTTGAAGAACCTGGTGGAAGCTTTGTTCATAAACCTGCCGGCTCGGGAGGTCTCCCTGGTACACCTGCCCGAATCTTTCCGGAAACTCAAAGAAAATCTGGAAGCGCCTTTGGGGGAAAGGGAGCAGGTGCTGAACGCCCTTTTGGCCACTAACTGGAATAAAAGCAAGGCCGCCGAGAAATTAAGCTGGTGCCGGATGACCCTGTACCGGAAAATGCGAAAATACGAGATTAAGGAGGTGAGGTAGATCGCCCGCGGGTAATTGCGTAACCTTCTGTAACCGACTGTAACCCTCCCGGATACGGCCATTCCTGTTTGCAAGCTTACCCCTATTCCTATTCCCTGCCTCGCTTTTTCCCCTTCTCCAGCCTCCCCAGGCTGTCACCTCGCAGGTGACACTCGCCCTTAAGGAAAATAAGGCGGGCCCTGAGCCCGTTGGCTAATTTAATAATGTTTCCATCTGGTTAACAGATAAGCGGGCAGGCGCCAGGCGTGTGGCATCACCATTGCACCGGACTGTGGCGACGTGCCCTGGATAAAGTGACCTGGGCGAGGTCGGTCCGACCTGCCTGGAATGATCGCCAAACGAAAAGGAGACTGGATGGAGTAAGATGAGCAGCTCACAATCAGGGGGGCCTCACCGTGGCTGGTGGCCCCCCGCCTTTCTGAATCCGTTTTGAAAGATAGTACCTGAGATTACAGAGGTGTATTTATGTCAGGAAGCAGAGGCTCGAATCAGGGGGAAAGTTCTGAAGGGCGATATGCCAACCATTTTGAGGTTGGCTTTAATGCCTTCGAATTTCTCCTCGATTTCGGCCAGCTCTATATGGGAGAGCAGCACCCGAGGATGCAAGGGAGAATTGTCACCAGCCCCTTTTATGCCAGGAGGCTGCTGAGAGTGCTCCAGAGGTCTATCCGCCAATACGAGGCTAGGTTTGGCAGTATGACGGAAGAGGTGGAAGCAGAGCCTCAGAGCAGAGAGAAGGTATTGCATTTAAGCTCGAAGGCTCAATTCACCAAGAAGTAGGTCTGTCCCGGCGGCCGCCTAACTGTTAATCGCCATCGAGGGGATGGCGCCCGGGATTATGCCATTGGCGAACTTTTTAAGCAAGGAGCCCTTTTGACATTAGGATGTGAATACATAATTTCCCCAAAAACCCCTGATAAAGCCAAACCCAGCGTGAGCTGGGGACGGAAAACCACGGGTCTCCATGAAGAGATAGCCGGGTTGCCCAGAAAATGGACAATCCGGCTTTATTATTTTAAAAGCCGACTATTTTGCGGGAGAAAAGGAGGGAACCAAGGAAATGAAGTATTGTGGCCAAGGGAGCGCGGCTGGGTTGGAGGTTCCGGTCGCTCAGGTGTTTTCGTTCCTTAAGGGGATTGCAACCTTTAACTGGCTCTAACTGGTGTGCCCTCTTACGGTCCATTCCTTAATACGGATCGTCGGGAAGGTAGGCATCATGTGGAGGTGACCTCGGCAGTCGCCCCTGGGCCTGGCCCTGCTGGGCTTCCGGCGGAAGGGGAGGGTCTTGGAAGCCTGACCTCGAGAAGGTATTGACAGCAAAGGCCAGGCCCCTGCGGGATTCGGCGTTCCAGGCCCTGGCGCTACCGGGCCACAGGAGGAAGAAATGCTAATTCACCTTAATTTTCTCGCCCCGGCGGGGTAGAGATAATACCTGGGCTGAGGAAGCCCAAAAGGAGGCGCTTAGGGGATGAAATAGAGTGTTTCTTCGTAACTCGATTGAACCATCATTTTTCCCGGAATCAGGATATCTAAAAAATAAAAGGAGAAACCACATGAAAAAAATGGCGCTAATCATGGCAATGGCCGCCCTGGTCTGCTGGCTCCCGGGGCAAGCCTTCGCTGATTCCATCACCTATTATCTCGTGACCACCGGTGACTCCACCCTGCCCACCGAGTCTAACTACGGCACAGTTACCGTAAATCTGGTCAACAGCGACCAGGCAACGGTTACATTCCAATTGAATGCCGGGCTGGTCTTTCCCGAGGCGACTTATAATTTTCCCAATGGATACGTGCCGACATCGCTCTATCTCAACGCAACTGGCAATGGTACTCCCGCTGACACCATCACCCCTGCTGATTGGAATAGCCAGAATGTAACCCCTGGCACCCTCAATGGCTCGGCTACCGCCGACAGCTCTTGGTTTTTCAGCGGTTCGGCTTATACCACCAGCACAACCGAGACGGGCGCCGTAGTTACCCTTAACAATAATGAAGGACTCTGGAGTTCTGCCTCTCAGGTGCTGGCGGCAAGTGGGAGCCCCTACAACGGCAATTATGCTGCCGTTGAAGTGGACGTGGCAGCTGATCCCTCTGAAATAGGCTACGTCGAGGTAGGCGCCTATACCCCCGTGGTGCCCCTGCCCTCCACGGCGCTGTTGCTGGGCTCCGGACTGCTGGGCATGGCCTTACTGGGCTCCCGGCGGAAGAGGGGGACAGCCTTCCAACTTTAATCTTGGCTGAGCCGGCGCCAGACCCTGACCCTGGGTGGTCCGGGCGCCGCGCCGGTTCCGTTACCCTCACCTCTGGCGCTGCCGGGCCACAGTCCGGCAGGCCCGGGGCTGAGGCTCAGGAGGTCCTGACCGGAGGTTGCTAAGGGATTGCCAAAAGGGGCAGGGTCTTTGCGGGGCCCTGCCTTTTTTCGCGGCCCGGTTAAGATAGTTGATCGCTTGCCAGACCTATCCCTTATCCCCAAAGCCTACCGAGTCGTAAACAAATGGTAACCATTGGCCCCAAATGAAAAGGGCCGGCAACCCTGCGATTGCCAACCCCTGGTAATTCCTGCCTGATTTTGGGCTGCGGTCCATTAAACTTATGAGATAAGTATTTTAAATAGCACAATTTTCATTATAGAACAAAACCATCAAACCCCCAAAAATACCCCCAAAACAAAAAGTGTCACCTTTTTATGCGATCACTACGATTCTATCTGATGGGCACCTCAATCCAGGCCATCTCCGAAGAAAACGACGCAAACAGGACGGGGAGAAAGCAAAAGCTTGGAGTCTACCGTGACGGAATAGAAGCAACCTTAAGCAGCTCTTACACGAAGACAGATGCCGTTCGCGATCCATATTAACCGGAGAAAGTCCTTAGCACAAGCTATGATATGAAGAGCAGCTATTATTTTTAAGCACCTTCTGGGCGCAAAAAGCAAAATGGGGCTAATGTACGATAAGCTCAAAGCTTTTCACAGGGGATTGATAGATCAGAACCTCGCATTTTTATTCCCGCTTCCATGCCCATTTTTTGCTTCTTTCCTACACATCCATCCCAGACGAACGCAACTTTTTGCAAACCGCCTCGGCGATTTCGTCAGCATCTGTTGGCACCGTTTTTTGTGGCGAAGCCAAATTGCGTATTATTTCCCCCTGGCGCTGGCATGCAACCTCGCCATAGCTCAGAAATGTCGTCAAAACTTTCTCATGCCCAAGGTTCTGACTCCACGCCTTGAATTGTTCAGGGGTTTTACAGAGATCCTGGCCCAATTGGACTAAGGTGTTTCGGAAGCTATGTGGGTTAAAATATGGTAGGCCAGCACGATTAAAGGCTTCGCGAAAAATCGTACGAATGGGCGTAGCATTGCTCCAGTGATCCCGAGTCAACCCTGCTGCTTCAAATTGGCGAGTAGCCCCAAGCCTAATGCGCGTAGTCGGGAATAGTGGATCATCATTGCCCCACAGCTTTTCATTACGGAGATAAGACACCCACTCCGTCATAATCTCTCGAACTTCCTCGCTCACCGGGAAGAAAAAGGTGCTAAAGGTCTTGCTGAATTTCGTCTTTACTTCGCGGGCATCCTGTTTGACACAGCCGGCAATCAGATCCACATGCTTCAACTTCAGCGAAGCAATGGCGCTGTCCCTCGCCCCGGTCAGCAGCGTGAATGCCACCAGAGAGCGATTCCGGCGCTCAATTTCATTGCCTTTCGACATTTTACTGAGGACATGCTTGATCTGTTCCAGGGTCGGAAACTTTTGTTGCCTTTTGGCAGTAGCGATACGGGTATCCTTGTCAGAGAGATTGAAATACTCAGCATCAGCATATTGGACCCGGGACTTGTAGCCCGGCTGCCACGCCAGCCACTGAAAAAATCGTTTGAGCTGCGTGAGTGTCGCATGTAAGGTCGCCTTGCTTAATTTCTCCCCGGACTGCTGACCCTTTTGCTCGGCGAGGTGCTTTTTGAAGGCAACAGCTTGCTGTAAGTGAAATGCCTTGAAATCACGATATCTGGTATAAGCCTCGAAGCGACTGAAAGCCTTCGCCACTGCGTCGACCATCGGCTCACCATGACGTTTGGCTTCCTTTAGATAAGCGAAGTACTTGCGCTTGATCCGTTCATTGACTGGATGGTGCTTTTTCATGGTTCGCGTTCCCCTATCTGAAGTCACTGTTCAGGGTGGGGTTGGCACTCTCATATAGTTGTCGCAATTCTTCCGGAAAGCTGATGTCCATTCTGCCGCGGACCTGCCCGATTTTGGCCAGGCTGACGTGCCGGTTCATAAAGGCATCACAGTCCGGGCAAATGCCAGTGAGGTTGCCGAACTTCTCGGTAATTGGAAGATATTCCGCCATGTCGCCGGCAGGCGGTTTCGGGGCGCGGCAGCGGACGCAATAGAGCTCTCCGGGGTTACAAGTCTGCTTGTTTTTTACGCGGTGGGCCTGTAGAAATGCCAATAGAACATGACCAAGAATCAGCATAGGGCGTTTATCATCGGTGGGGGCGAGCCCGTCCTTGACCCAGCGGCGCACAGTATTCTTATGAACGCCAAACAACTTGGCGATCTCTTCCACCGTATAACTGCGGTGGATTTTTACGAGCCGGTGGTTTGGGTGACGTTTTCCCATCGCTTACCTCACCGCCGTAATCACCGCCACCATTACCTCGCATCCTTGCGATCAGCTTCCAGCTTCGCCACCAGAGCGCGGATTTCTTCGTCGGTCTTCCCGGCAATGCGCGCGGAATTGATCGCAGCGACTTCATCGGAGGGCCACCCCACTGCTCGAGCGCCAAGACTCACCGGCTTTGTCCATAGTCCCTCCGCAATGCGTTGATAGATGGTGGAGCGAGAAAGTCCTGATTCGAATTTAACGGCCGGAATTCTCAGTATGGTACGCTTCATCTTTAAACCTCCTAAAGGTGTAGTGGATTGTTGAATGAAGCGTCTTATGGCGATTTGGGCGATGCAATGCCTGGGCAACGCCCGCCACCGGCACAATATTATTCGCAATATCAATTTGTTATACATTTCTCTGATGGATGATTAAGGATGGAACGATGGTAAGGGGATGAGAAAGAGAGTAGGAAAATAAAGGGATAACAGGCGGGGAGATTGGGCGAAAAAATTCCGCCCAACTTTTTTCACTTCTTCATGTTTTTTCGGATGGTCCCGGAATTGCGTTGCGGGGTAATGTCCATTTTTGCAATCTGCTGCGCATACCAGCTATCGGTTTTTCCGGGTTTACTGCGTTTCAGCTCACGATATTTTTTCTGCCAGGTTGCATGCAGTTTTTGGGTCTCCAGCTTGGGACCTCGCGCTTGGCCAGACTTGGCGTGTAGCGGCTGTCAGCCGTAGTCGCGGCATCCACCATCTGGCGGATCATGGCGCCGTCAAGCGAGTATTGCCCGTCGCAAAATGTAATTAACTCAGCCAAGGGCACCTTGTTGCCGCCAACGACCAGGTTCAATCCGCCATCGGCTTGCAGGCAGAGCAGCTGGCTGCGCTTGTTGCCGGAGGCGATACCAACTTCCCACAGATCGGCGTTAGCCGCTTGCCTGTTACTACGGCGCAATCCCAGGCAAGCCGCAATAAATCCGCACACTAACTCAGCATTGCACTGCCATTGGGTCAGCCGACTGGCAGAAACCGGCACCCTGTTGATGTCGCTGCGCTTGTCGCAAACGATGAACGACACCGAACTACGTGCTGTGGCGGGCACGGTATGCACCGGCATCACGCACTCATGCTCGCACCCAGGGCAGATGACGCTGGCAGCCGGGCGTGCCTTGGTAACCAGCCTTTGTGATAGTATAGCCTTAACTGCTTCGGACGGCCATTGACGCAGCTCGTCGTCATTGACCAGGACAGCAGCACCGTGGTTGGCGCCTACGCGATCCCATAGCTCAACCAGTGCATCCACCAGCTTCATGGTTCAGCCCCGGCGTTTTCGGGCGGCTCCTTGGGTTCGATCCCAGAGGCTTCCAGCATGGTGCGCAGCCTGAGCCCGATCTCGTCATACCTGAGCGAGCAGGAGTTGGGATAAGCAATGCGGATGGTCACCTTTTTCGCCGGCTTGTCCGCATCCGTCACCGCCGAAGCGGCCAACTCTACCTGGGTGACGCTGTACATACTCAGGCGCAAGGATGCTCTGATCTCGTCGAGTAAATCGTAGACGGCATCGGGATTATCGAACGAATCGGCTTCCAGGGTAATCCGGTCGCCCCTTATCACCCGTGAAGAGAGGCGCAGTTTTTTTACCGTCACTCTTTCGATACCGCTGCTGGCATCGTAGCTGAAATTAAATCCTCTCTGGAGGAGTGGGTTCAGGTCATAAACGCGCTCGTCCTTTGGGTCGGGCGGCAGTCCGTCGAGCTTTAGTATCGCCTGCGCGAACATCCCCTGGAGCGGCTCGATGGCCTTGTAGGACCCTCGAAGGTTTATGTCTAGCGAGCCTTCCTTTTGTGAATAGACATAAATAACCTCGAAGGCGGGATTGTGCGGGCGACGGTCAAACTCCCCGTCCACCCACTCGATGCTTTGCTGTGAATAGTCTTCAGGGTAGGCAAAAAAATAGTCCAGTTCGCCTCGGCGGAACGCTTCTATCACACAGTTTTTTCCTCGTCCCTCGGTGTGGTGGAAGTAATTGCGGATCAGTGCAGCCAATTGCTGAACGCTGGCCTCGTCCACCGCTGCTGATCGGTGGGAAAGATTTTTTCGTTTCCGCCAATAAGGCAGCGTATCCGCATGATAGAAGAGCGTCGCGCCCCTCCAGAGGATATTGTGATCCAAATAGGTAATCATAGCCCTTTCATAGTGGTTGGAATGGGCCGACAGCTTTTCAATAAATGACATACTAGCATCCGGCTCTTCTTGCATTTGCCAGGTCGCCTCGTCAATGATTGCCCGAAAGCCTTTTTCGCAGCTCATCTCGAAGATGTCCCGAAATTCCGCATCCATCGCGTTACGGTGATTGTCTGACAGAGCCAGCCATGCCGCAAATAACTCATCCGGCTTGCCTTCCTTCATGGCGGCGAAATCAAGATCGCCAAACAGGTCCCGACCCTGAAAGTAGCGGGCAAGCAGGACATTCGGCATCTGGCGGAAGAAATCCCTGGTAGAGTAGTGGCGGGCCATCTTTCCCTCCCTCAATCATGCTACCTGTTGGATATTGCCGGACAGTGTCATCATGCCATTTCCCGAATTAACTAGCGATACGGCCGTGAACCATGATGGGGGACGCTGGTCTCGCTTCAGTTCTTCCCGGCTTGTTGAATCGCCTCGGCAATTTCCTGGCTGAGCTGGGCCAGAGCCCGGCTCTGGGCCGCCACCAAGGCGCCATAATCTGCACCACTCACCGGCTCGCGAATCTCGGACCGATAAGTTTTGAGCAGCTTTCTTTCCGGGCCCTTAAAAATGCTCCAGCGCGCCTCCAGCCAGGCGGCGTCGCCCAAGCGGCCATCTAAACGAACGATATCCAATACCACCTGGTAGTCGATGGGCACGGACAGGCGCCACGGATAAAGATAGATCCGTTCGGTCCCCAGGAGATCACCAAGATTGTCGGCCAGAACATTAACGAAGTTGTCCTTGAGGGGGCCGACCCAGCGATCGTACTCGGCTTTTACCGCCAGATGGTCGCTCGTGCGGGTGACCAGCCTGGACTGGTCCAGGTAATCGGCCAGCCTGACGGGACCGATGCCGATAACCGCGTTTTGAGCCTGGCTTTCCCTCCTGGAGATCACCGCATCTTCCGGTATCGGACTCAAGGCATAAAAACGCGGCGTTTGACTCCTGGTGCAGCCACCTGGAAAGAGGGCCGCGATCGCCAGGATGACCGGCAAGGCGCGGAAAACTGGCGCATTTCTCATGTCATTTACCCCCAGATTCTTTTCCAGGTTTGCCTTTGCCGCGCACCAGGGACTCGGGATGCTCCTCCAAATAATCGGCCAACTGGCGCAATGACCGGCTCGCAGCAGAAATCTCCTTCAGCGTGTCCTGCAATTCTATAATCAGGGGTGAGTCTTCCGAAAGGACACCTCTGGCCGCGGACATGGTTTTATTCAAACCCTCCGCCACCCCTCCCACCCGGCTGTCAAGATCGCGGGCCAACTGGCGGAAATCTTTGGTGGTTTTTTTGAAGTCGCCCGCCAGCGGATCCACCTGGCGGTCCACCCGGGTGACGAGCTTGCGGGCGGCCAGAAGGGTCTCTTTCAGGGCACGGATGCTGGCAGCCAGGTCCGGGTTGTTAACGAAGCGGTCGATACCGGCCAGGGCCGATTCCAAATTCTTTTCCAGCTGTTTGGTTTTGGACGGAATGGTGGGAATTTCGATATAGTTTTTGTCGTAGTTATTCAGGATGAGCGGCGTGTCGGGACGAAAATCAAGCTCGATCATTAACTTGCCGGTAATAAAACTCTGCATAGTCAGCTCGGCCCGAAGACCCTTATCGATGAGCTTCGGCAAAAATTCTTGGGGATTTTTGAGCAGTTTCTGGAATCCCACAGCCACCTTGAATTTATCCGGATCGACTTCGATCAGGACGGGGATTCGTGTCTGCAGCTTGACCACGTCGAAGTAGATAACCATGTTGGTCACAGTTCCGACCGGAACGCCCTGGAACAGCACCGGAGCGCCCACGTCCAAGCCCTTGAGGGATTCATCGAAGTACAAAACAATTTTGTGGCGTTTCTGGAAGAAGGCGCTAAATTTGCCCGAACCGAATATGACCAGGCTGGCAGCCAACATGATCACCGCCAGGACCACGAAACCGCCGATCATCATTCTGTTTGCTTGCTTAGCCATCTGTGCCCATCCTGTCGGTCAAGATTTCTCCCCCCGGGTCAAAAACAGGCGCAAATTGTGATCCCGGGTTTCGGCCAGGAGCTTTTTGGGGTCGCCCATGGCCGTCATGGTTCGTTGGGAGACATCTAAAAAAACGGAATTGCTGCCAATGGCAAAGATGCTGGCCAGTTCATGGGTCACCACCACCATGGTGGTGCCCAGGCTGTCACGCAGATCGAGGATGAGGTCATCCAGGCGCCGGGCGCTCACCGGATCCAACCCGGCGGAAGGCTCATCGAAAAACAGGATTTCCGGATCGAGGGCCATGGCCCGGGCGATACCGGCCCGTTTCTGCATGCCGCCGCTGAGCTCCGAGGGATAAAACTCTTCAAATCCGGCCATCCCCACCAGCGCCAGTTTCCATTCGACCACCTCTCGAATCTGGCCAGGGCTCAAATCCGTATAGGTTTCCAGCGGCAGGGCGATATTCTCGGCCAGGGTCATGGAGCTCCAGAGCGCCCCGCTCTGGTACATCACCCCGGCGTGGCGAATGAGCCGGTCCCGGGTCTCGGGATCGGCTCCCCAGAAGTCGACATCTCCATAAAAGACCTGGCCCCTGGCCGGGTGCTTCAAGCCGATTAAAATGTTCATTAAGGTGCTCTTGCCGGAGCCGCTGCCACCCATGACGATAAAGATGTCCCCCTGATTTACGGCAAAGGTCAGGTCCTTCATAACGACAAAATCGCCATAAGCCATGGTGAGATCCTGCACAGTTATGTGGGCTTCTTTTTCCGTCATTTCTACTTTATCCTGAGGCGCGGCAGTGGCATGCACTCAGATCCCCAGCACGTCGCAGAGAACGGTGATCACCGCGGTGGAGGCGATAATCCCCACAATGGCGGTGACCACTGCGGAGGTGGCCGCGTTCCCCACCGCCGCGGCGCTGCGGGTGCATTGCATGCCCCGCATGCAGCCGGCTAGCGCCACGATCACGCCGAACACGAAACCGGAAAAAAGGCCGATGCCCAGATTCCAGAGACCGACCGCGGCCGCCGTCTCGTTGTAATATTGGATGAAGCCGATATGGAGCATCCAGACCCCCACCACCATGCCCCCCAGTATGCTCATGAAATTGGCGTAAAGGCACAGCAGGGGCATCATCAGGGCCAAGGCCAGCATCCGCGGCAGCACCAGAAACTCCATGGGTGATATGCCCAGCGTTTTCAGGGCATCGATCTCCTGGTTCACCTGCATGGACCCCAACTGGGCCGCAAAGGCCCCCCCCGTGCGGCCGGCCATGACGATGCCGGTCATAATCGCCGCCATCAGGCGAACCATGGCAATGC
>JBAVAG010000004.1:0-35757 GCA_049585595.1 Desulfobaccales bacterium | reverse complement strand
GACCGGAGTGACGAAAAAGGCGCCCTGGCCGTCAGGGCGCCTTATTTCCTCCGCGCTTTGCAGTTCTCTCTGATCTAAATTTAACCCCGGGGTGGCGGCACCACCCCACCTCGGACAAGACCTTAAGGAGCCGAGGGCGGCCCGGCCAGATTCATGGCCAAAATTCCTTGCCCATTTATTTCTTATTATTCCTGACAGATGTTGCAATGAACTCTATTTATTATTCTTTTTTTGTCTCTTATCTTGGACATTTCCTCATTGTTCCAAATCTCCTCAAAGCTGTTACGATATAAATTTCCAACACTCATTTCATTATTATATATTTTATAACACGGAATTACCTGATTGTACGCATTTACAATAAAAATAATATATGGTAATAAACAATTACGATTCCGGAAAATATTCTCCTTTTTATATCTATTTCTTATTTGTAAATCTTCCGCGATAATTCTAAATCTATTGCAACCAATATCTTTGGCCATTTTAGAGGCAGTAATTTGTTCTTTTTTATTCCAGGGAAGATCGATCATTTGCCATTCAACGATCAATCTGCTTGATAATGCAGCCTTGTAATGAAGTAATTTTCTAAGATTTGCAAATACCAGGTTAAAGTCACCTTGAGTCCTGTATTTTTTATACACTCCCTCTGATACACCATCTATACTTACTATAATATGATCCAAGCCGGATAATACAAGGTCTCTCCAAAAATCATCTGGTTTATTTACCGAAAGAGACGTAGATATAACGGTTCCAATATTATGAGAATGCGCATATTGAATATATTCTAGCAAATTATCGTTATGAAGCGGTTCTCCTATATCATATAGTGAAACTGAAAAGATATAATCCCTGAGTTTGTCAATAAGTGTTTTATATAATCCAAATGGATAAAAAATGGATTCCTTTTTTTGTGGACAATATTTGCAAAATACATAACATTGCCTACTAATTTCACATTTTAGAAATACTGGCATTGTGGATATCTTAGATTTACCTATAAAGTAATTTAAAAAAGCTCCACAACAATTTACATATTTTTTTAAGGAACCATACCTTAAGAGTAATTTAAGGTAGCGGCTCCAATGCGCTATTGGTAATTTCTCTGGTTTTTGCTGCATACTTAGCCTTCCCAATCTAAACTGGGATTATGCCGCATCCATAGCGGTTTCTTCGTTATCTTCTGCCGCCCCTTCAAGGTCATAAAGGCTGCGTTCCCCAGATCGATGAAAAGCTGGAATACGGTCGATTCGCGACCCTGGTAACCACGCCGCTCTTTAGCGGATTGGAGGCTGGAGTGACGAAAAAGGCGCCCTGGCCGTCAAGCCGCCTTGTTCCCTCCGCGCTTTACAGTTCTCTCAGCTCCTAAAAATAACCGCGGCGCCGCCACCCTGCTACCCCACCCAACCCTGCCAGGCCGCTGAGTCAAGGGTAATGTACAGAAGGTTCTACAAAAAAAAAGATGAAATAAAAAGAGGGTCATGGCATACGGGTTAATCGGGAACGATCACCCAAATCCGCGCAAACGGAGGTTAAAGCCATGACCCACAACAAGTGTAAAGACAGAAGGATCAATTTTCAAGAAGTTTTTGGAACCGACAAAGCCCGTAGGGCGGGAAAGCGAACCGCATCCCGCCATTAGCATTATTCCATCTCTAGACTGCGAACGATATCTTCTGCCCCCCCTTCCGGGTTATCAAGGCGGCGTTCTCCAAATCGAACACCTGCCGGAGGTTGTCGATTTTTTCGGTCAAGAGTTTCCGCCGGCGTTCCAACGGCGCGACTGGGAAGAAGAACGTGCCGCCGGGAACCAAGGAGCGAATAAATTGGGTCATACGTTAGGCCAAACACAATTGCCCAAGGCGGGAGGCTTTCCACTTTCCCGCCCTGCTCCTAATGAAGGCGGGATGCGCTTCGCTTTCCCGCCCTACGCGCTGCGAACGTTATCTTCTGCCGCCCTTCCAGGTTATAAAGGCCGCGTTCCCCAGATCGATGCAAGCTTGAAGAAGGCCGATCCGCGACCTGACAACCTGACCAGTCTTGCCCGGATTAGAGACCGGAGTGACGAAAAAGGCGCCCTGGCCGTCAGGGCGCCTTAATCCCTCCGCGCTTTGCAGTTCTTCCTGCTCTAAATTTAACCCCGGGGTGGCGGCGCCACCCCACCTCGGACAAGACCTTAAGGAGCCGGGGGCGGCCCGGCCTTCAACTTTCCCAGGGCCCGGGTCAACTCCAGCATGACCCCCAAACCCTGCCGGCACTCGGGCTCGCGCATCTTCCAAAGCAGACCGTAAGGCCCCACCGGCTTTACTTCCTCCAGATGCACCTCCTGGGGCAGATCCACCAGCTTTTCCAGAAACTCGATCAACTGGGGATTCGCCAGTTTCTTGACGATTCCATGAAACTGGACGAAGCCGTCGCCGATGGTGGCGACATCCTCGGGAGTATAGTGACTGGCAATCTTGGTATACATATCCAACATGGCCCCATTGATGCGAAAAATGCCTTGCTCCTCCAGTTGTTCCAGGTAGTCGACGATCTTGGGCACCGCCACCTTCAGCAGCGGCTCCATATCCGCCCACCAGTCCACCAGGTTTTCCATCTGTTCCAGGGACCAGGTGAGATACTTCAGACTGGGCAACAATCTCTTAATCAAGGCAAAGAAGTCTTCCAACTGGAAGCCGACCTCCACCTCCGCCATGCCTTCGTTCAGTTTCCGGACCGCAGGGGCCATCAGCAAGGAGAGGTCCCGGCCCAAATCCTGCACATTTTCCCAGGGGCCGGTAAAGGCGGCCAGCTGCGCCTCCATCCTGGCTACGCCATCCAGCCTATCCTCGATGCGAGCCAGACGCTCCAGCAGCAGTTCCTCCGTGGTCATGGCCGCCTCCTTCTCAGGGGCAACTCGATATCCGGAGAGAGGATGCCCCTCACCTTGCCGGCCATGATGAACTGGTTCTCCATGGGCAGGTGACTGCCTTTAAGCATCAGATTAAAATAGACCCACCGGAACATCATCTTGCCGATGTAGTTGGCAAAGCTTTCTTTGAGCAGGTCCATGGGGCCGACTCCCGGGAAGGGAAATTTCCCCGGTAAGGGCTCTATCTTATAGTTGAAGTCGAGAAGGGACCCCTTCTCGTAACCCGTGGTCACCAGTCAGGTGGCGTGGCCATCGTAGGACGGCAACGCCGGCTTGCCGTCGATTTCCCGCACCAGGTTCTCAACGATGGTGTCGGCCTCGTAGTGGGCCACCGCCCCGGCCTTGGAAGTGGGAACGTTGGCGGCGTCGCCGATCACAAAGACGTTCTCATAAGCTTTGGCCTTCAAGGTATTGTGGTCGGTATCCATATAGCCCATGGGGTCGCCCATGCCGCTCTCGATGATGCACTGGGCCCCGAAGTTGGGCGGAATCGCCACCAGGAGATCGTAGGGGACCTCTTCATCCCCATAGGATTTGATGACCTTCTTGTCCCGGTCCACCTGGGCGATCTGAAAATTCGGGGTAACTTTGATATTTTTTTCTTTGCAGATATTTCCCAGCACCGCTGCGGCCACCGGCTTGGTGAAGGCCGCGGACAGCGGCGTCACCAGTTCGATTTCTATGTGGTCCCTTACCCCATGGGTGGTAAAAAACCAGTCGGCCATGAAGGCGAACTCCAGAGGGGCCACCGGGCATTTGAACGGCAGTTCGGCGATATTGATCACCACCCTACCCTTCTCGAAATATTTCATCTGCTCGGCCAGGGCGATGGCGCCATCCCGGGAGTAAAAATTGTGGATGTCTTGACCCATCCCCTCGCTCATGCCTTCCACTTCTTCGGGCACGATCCCGCAACCGGTGGCCACCACCAACCAATCGTAGTCGTATGACCCGCCCTTGGTAGTGACGTGCTTCTTGACCGGATCGATCATGGTGATATCATCCAGGACAAAGTTGACCCCGGGGGGGATAAACTTGATTTTCGGCTTGACGCAGTCTTCCGGGGTGTAGATGCCAAAGGGGATGAAGAGCCAGCCGGGCTGGTAATGATGCTGCCAGTCCCGGTCAATAACGGTTATCTCCCACTCGGATTCCGACAATATCCGCCGCATCTTGCTGGCGATGATGGTGCCGCCGGTGCCGCTGCCAAGAATCAACAGTTTCTTCATGCCGCGCGTCCCTCCGCTTCCCGGGAATGAGCCGCCTTATAGCAGCCCTAAACCACTTTCTGAAACTCAAGATAAATACTAATTCACAATTATCCATAGGCAAGGACGCAAGATGACCTGAAAAGTTTCATTTTCTCACAAAAAGGCCGCCCACTTGCGTCTTTCCGGATAGATCGAGAACAAGCCGCAGCCCTGGCCATTGGTGGGACAGGGGAAAAACCGAGGCGATTAGACAGGCCACCTTCGCCGGCGCTTGCCTGACGCAGGGACGTATAGCCGTGACGCCTGGTGCCGCTATCAGTGCGGCACTTGCATCACGCCAGCACTGGACCTATCTTGTGATGCAGGTATCACCGCAGCCGCCTGGGAGCGCGAGGCCCCATCACCATCATAGGAGTCTACATGACCCTGAAAAAAACTTGGGAAGGAGATGAGAGCGATGACGAAGCACCTGACTGGGACACGCGAAGAGTGGCTGGCAGCCCGCCTCGAGCTGCTCAAGGATGAGAAGGAGCTAACGCGGCGCGGCGACGAGTTGGCGCGACGGCGGCAGGAGCTGCCGTGGGTTCGGATCGACAAGGAGTATCACTTCGATACCGACGCAGGAAAAGCGTCCCTCGCTGATCTCTTCCGGGGGCGCTCGCAGCTCCTCGTCTACCACTTCATGTTCGGGCCCGACTGGACGGCGGGGTGTCCGTCCTGCTCGGCGATCGCGGACGGGTTCAACGGCTTCGTCGTCCACCTGGCCAACCATGACGTGATGCTCTGGGCGGTCTCGCGGGCGCCGCTCGCCAAGCTGCAGGCGTACGAGCGGCGGATGGGGTGGACGTTTCCGTGGGCGTCGTCGTCCGGCGGAGACTTCAACTTCGACTTCAACGTCTCGTTCACCGAGGAGCAACAACGCCAGGGGCTCATCGAATACAACTACCGGCGCGGCGGCCACGCCATGGACGTGACACCGGCCCCGGAGCCTGTCGCCAAGCAAGCGGCCATGACCGGAACCGACGCGGCCACGTACTCGCTCGACAGGCCGGGCCTGAGCGCCTTCGCGCTCGAGGACGGTGTCGTCTACCACACCTATTCCGCCTATGCGCGCGGAGTAGACGCCCTCTGGGGCATGTACCAGTGGCTCGACCGCGCCCCCAAGGGGCGCAACGAGACGGGCGTTTGGTGGCGCCGCCACGACGAGTACGACGAGCCCTGAGCCAGGTCGTGGGGCTTGGGACCGTACGGAGGCCCACCCGCGCCGGTCGTCCTGATCGCCGGACGCTATCTTTTCATACCACTTTGGCCCCGAAGATCCGCTCTATGTGCTTCAGGGCAAAGGCATGGGCCTCGGGGTCGAAGTCGGCCACCCCTTGCCGGTAAACCAGCGCCGGGATATCCCGGTCGAAGAGTTCCTTGACCGTTTCCATGACGCAGATGGAGGTGCACACCCCCACCACTTCCACCCGCTCCACCTGCTCCTTTTTCAGGACCATCTCCAGGTTGGTGCTGGCAAAGGCGCTGTAACGGGTCTTCTCCACCTTGAGATCTCCGGGTTTAAGGGGCAGCTCCGGGATGACCTGGCCTCCCCAGGAGCCCCGGACCGCGTGGAGGCCAAAATATTTAAATTCGCGGTCGTCCGGTCCATGGGCGTCGCAGACGAAGATCACCACCCCGCCCTGCCGCCGGGTTTCCTCAATCTTTGCAGCCACGAAGGGGATGATCTCCCGGGCTTTGGCACCCACGTACAGGGAACCCTGGGGGTCGATAAAATCGTTGAGCATGTCCGCGACGATCAGCGCCTGCTTACCCATGGCCGCCTCCGGCAAGCAAAACCCTAATGATAGCTGCAAGATAATTCCTAGTGGGTGCCGAAGCAAGAGGGAGGCAGCCGCGGCCCTGATAACACGAGGGGTCCCGGATTTTTCTGTTCCGAAAATTTCAAAGTTGAGACCTCTGCGAAAGTTCCCATTCTTGTCATTCTGAGGGAGTGAAGCGACCGAAGAATCTCAAAAATGACAAAGTTGTTTTTCGCAGAAGTCTCAAGTTCAAAGCGGAATTGGTGGGCAGTGCCCACCCTACCCTGTTGACAAGTGAAGATGCGCTTTCCCCATCAGATTTTAGGCTCTTCCTTTAGGAATATTTTCAGAAAAGTACCCCTGCCCGGATAAAAAATTTCCACAGCGCCCCAAGCAGAGATTATAATTAAAGATAGAATTTAGCAGGTCATTTCCTGCCGCTAGCAGGCAAGCGGCAGGCCCTTTGGAGGGGTCATGCCCAAGAAAGCGGTTTGGCTCATCATCATCTTCACCCTGCTCTTCATCTGGGGGATCAACAGCGGCGAGTTGGCTTTTCTCCTGAACCTGGGGAATACTCTCTGACTGTCCTGCATCGGGGTGGGTTAATGGTCAGATTGCGGACCCTGATCCAGACCCTGGTGGCGTTGGGGACCAACGCCTATCTTCTCTTCCCCTTCGGCGGCCCGGTGATTTATCAGGGGCCCCTGAAGGCGGTGTGCCATCCGGGGCTTAACTGTTACTCCTGCCCCGGGGCCCTGCTCTCCTGCCCGGTGGGCGCCGTCCAGAACTTCCTGGCCGCCATCCGCTTCCGCGCCCCGGGCACCCTCCCCCTGCCGGGGGCCATCGTGGTGGGGTATCTCGGCTTCATCGGCACCATGGTAGGACGCCTCCCCTGCGGCTGGCTCTGCCCCTTCGGCTTCATTCAGGACCTGATCCACAAAATCCCGGTGCGCAAGTTTTCCCTGTGGAAGCCGCTGCGTTGGGTGAAGTACGGGGTCCTGGCGGTCCTGGTGATCATCCTGCCCCTGACCCTGTCGGACAAAGCCGGCCTGGGATACCCCTGGTTTTGCAAGCTGCTGTGCCCCGCGGGAACCCTCTTAGGGGCGCTGCCCGTGATCATGCTGAAGCCGACTCTGTGGGCCACCGTGGGGTTTTATTTCTGGAATAAAGTTACCATCCTGGCGATATTGCTGGTACTGATGGTCTTCATCAGCCGGCCCTTTTGCCGCATGCTCTGTCCCCTGGGGGCCTTTTACAGTCTCTTCACCCGTATGACCATGGTGCACCTGGAGTTCATCGAAGGTAATTGCGTGGACTGCGGGGCCTGCACCCGTAAATGTCCCACCGGCGTTAAACCCAGCCAGGAATTCGACAGTCCCGAATGCATCATGTGCCTGAAATGCCTGGACGCCTGCCAGTTCCGGGCCCTCCAGTTCGGTATTCGCCAGTCCCCAAGGGCCGAGAAAAAACGGGCCGTTTCACTTACGTGAACCGAGAAAAAAAAGGCTTGACAGCTATTTAATTTTATTCATAATAAATCAAAGGAGTTACCGCGGACAGCCGCAGGGGAGATCTCATGGCCCTCACCAAGGAAAAGTTGATCAGCCGCTTGCAGACCCAGGTCGGTTTGAGCAAGCAGGAGTCCCGGGCCGCGGTGGAACAGGTCCTGGACATCATGAAAGAATCCCTGGCTCGCAACGAAGATCTGCTCATCAGCGGCTTCGGCAAGTTCTCGGTGAGGCAGAAAAACGCCCGCCGGGGCCGGAACCCGCAGACCAAAGAAAACCTGATCCTCAGGGCCCGCAGGGTAGTGGTCTTCAAAACCTCCGGCGTGTTGCGCAACCGCATCAACGAAGGCAAGTAAACCTCGTAATCGACCCATCTGACAACAGCATCTTTCAAGACCCCGGAGCTGGCCTGTCGCTTTCACTTAGGGGGCACACCGATTTCCGCCACGAGTGTTAACTGTAAAAGATTACCTTTCCCCTGGTTCCCAAACCGGACTTGGAAATTAAGGATTAACCAGCCGGTTTAGTTTCAGTATTCTGTTTCCGAAAACAGAAAACAGGTAGTCATGTCCTGGACCTGCGGCAGCAGCGGCCTGCCTGACGCCGGCAAGGCCACCATTTTCAACGCCCTAATCGCCGGGCAGGCCGAAGTGGCCAGCTGGGGCTGGACCCCCGGGCACTGGTCCATCTCCAGGCGGTTCTGCTGCTCACCTTGAAACCCTGCCTGTTCGTGGCTAACTTAGGTTAGGGGGAATTGGGCGGCGGCCCTCATTACACCGCCGTGATGCGGTTGGCTGGGGCTCGCAACCTCTCGCTGGTCCCCATCCCGGGAGACCTGGAGGGCCGGGATTATCCGGTCCAGGAGGGTGATATCCTGCTGTTCCGGTTCCAGCGCTGAACCTAATGGCCGCGGGGCGTTGCTTTTTGAGAACCAATGTGATAAAAGAGAATTGGGAAAGGAGGTGGCTAGGATGTTCCAAGTAGGCCAGTTGGCCGTATACCCCGCCCACGGAGTAGGGAGGATCGAATCCGTCCAAGAACGGGATATCTCAGGAACAGCGGCACAATTCTACATAATGCGTCTTCTGGACTCCGACATGATCATCATGATCCCCACCAATAACGCCAGAAACATCGGCCTCCGGGACGTGATCGACAATCAGGCGGTGGACCAGGTTTACGAAATCCTGAGCTCCCGCCCCTCCCGTCTCAACAACCAGACCTGGAACCGCCGCTACCGGGACTACATGGACAAAATCAAGACCGGCTCCCCCTTCCAGGTGGCGGAGGTATTGCGGGACCTCACCCTCCTCAAGGCCGAAAAGGATCTCTCCTTCGGGGAGCGCAAGATGCTGGATACCGCTAAGAATCTATTAATCAAAGAGCTTTCCCTGGCGCACAAAAAAGAAGAAACGGAAATCGTGGCCCGACTGCAAGAGCTGTTGGGCGGCTCCTAAAACGGTCCACCCTGCCGACAACTAATGTCAGCAACCTTTAACCGTTCAGATTGTTTACCTTTCTTATAGGGGGCGTATTTTGCCCTATCACCGGCAGCAGCCTGGACCTTCGCAATGCCTCAGTGGGGTTACTTTTGATGAAATTACAACCCGTCAGGTCTCCGCTGGCAGGGGGTGAAGGCTGAGTGTTACAGAAGGCAATCACCGGGACCATCCTGGGGATAATTTGCGCAGTGAGCGGCTACCTCATCGGCTCCCAGATACCCCAGTTCGGCCGTTTCTGGTGGGCCGGGTGGGTGGGGGGCGTGGCCGGCCTGGCGGTGGCCTTCAGCACCATGGCCCTGGAACAGCTAATCAAGCGCATTCCCCTGAAGACCATCCTCGGCAGCACCCTCGGGTTGTTTGTGGGCCTGGGGATCGGCAAGCTGGCCAGCTATCCCTTCGATAAATACCTGGAACTACCCAACCTACAGATTCCTTTATATATTTTTTTCTCGGCCATCTTTGGTTATATCGGCCTGGTGCTGGGGGGCAAAAAGATGTCGGAGATCAGCACCCCCTATTTCCTGGAGCCAGGGGGCAAGCCGGCCCCCCGCCTGCCTTTGAAGATACTGGATACCAGCGTCATCATCGATGGCCGCATTGCCGACATCACCGATACCGGCTTCGTGGAAGGTACCCTCCTCGTGCCGAAATTCATCCTGGAGGAATTGCAATACGTCGCCGATTCCTCCGATGATATGAGGCGCTCCCGGGGCCGCCGCGGCCTGGACATTTTGAAACGCCTACAACAGCAAAATCACCTCCGGGTGGAGTTCACCGATGAAGACATCCCCAATGCCGCGGGGGTGGATTCCAAGCTGGTGGGGCTGGGCCTGAAACTGCATGCCAAAATCCTCACCAATGATTTCAACCTGCACAAGGTGGCGGAACTCCAAGGGCTGGAGGTCCTCAACATCAACCAGTTGGCCAACGCCATGAAACCCGCGGTGCTGCCGGGGGAAAGCATGCAGGTGCAGATTCTCCGGGAGGGCAAATCCCAGGGCCAGGGGGTCGCCTACCTGGACGACGGCACCATGGTGGTCATCGAAAACGCCCGCCGCTATATCGGCAAAGAGATAGAAGTCTCGGTCACCAGCGTGTTGCAGACCACCGCCGGCCGGATGATCTTTTCCGAGATTAAGAACAACGGCCCCGGGCGTAAGGCGTCATAAAGTGGTCAGCGGCCGGCTTTCAGCTTGCAGCCAGGGACGGAAGATACCCAAACGCAGGGTGGGCGCTGCCCGCCAATCCCTAAACGCCGCCCGCCGGGCCTTCTGATTCTTGGAAACCAACCCCCATGACTTCGAGACCCTGAGCCGGGTGGTGGCGCCGGATCAGGCGGGCGCCCGCCTGGACCGGTTCCTGGCTCAGACCCTGGGTTGGTCCCGGGCCCGCTGGCAAAAACTTCTCAAAGCCGGGCTGGTTACGGTCAACGGGGGGGCGAAAACCGCCTCCTACCGGTTGCGGGCTGGAGAAGCGGTCACCGTGAGGGTGCCGCCGCCGGCGCCCAGCCCTCTCATCCCCGAGCCCCTGGACCTGGAGATCCTTTACGAGGACAGGGACCTGCTGGCGCTCAACAAGCCCCCGGGACTGGTGGTCCATCCCGGGGCCGGCCGCCGGAGCGGCACCTTGCTGAACGCCCTCTTGCACCACTGCCCGGAACTTAAGGAGATCGGCGAAGTGAGCCGCCCCGGCCTGGTGCACCGCCTGGATAAAGACACCAGCGGCGTCATGGTGGTGGCTAAAACCGCCCTGGCCCACGCCTCCCTGGTGAGCCAGTTTGCGGCCCGGGAAATCGAGAAAAGATATTTGGCCGTGGTCTGGGGCCGCCTGCCCGAGGCCGCGGGACGGATCGACAAGGAGATCGGCCGCCACCCTACGCTCCGCCAGCGCATGAGCGTCCGGCCGCGCCGGGGCCGGGCCGCGGCCACCCGCTGGCGGGTGCTCCAGGAGCTCCCCGGTCCCCTGACCCTGGTGGAACTCGCCCCGGAGACCGGCCGCACTCATCAGTTGCGGGTGCACCTGGCCTCGGAGGGCCACCCGGTTCTGGGGGACGCCACCTACGGCGGCGGGGCGAGCCGCCTCAAGGGCAATCCTCACGGGCAAGTCCTCAAGCCCCTGCTGCACCGCCAGCTCCTGCACGCCTGGCGCCTTTCGGTGACCCACCCTCGCAGCGGCGAGCGCCTGAGCTGGGAAGCCCCGCTGCCGAACGATTTTCAGGCGGTGCTAGACAAATTAGAAACCTGGCCATGTTAAAAATCGCTATCACCGGGGGGGCAGGCAGCGGCAAGAGCACCGTGGCCCGCATGTTTCGGGAGCTGGGGGCGGAGGTCCTGGACGCCGACGCCGCCGCCCGGCAGGCGGTGGCCGTGGGGAAGCCCGCCTGGCGGGAACTGCGCCGCCTCCTGGGTCCGGAGTGCTTTAAGCAAGACGGTGAGCTCAACCGCGCCAGGGTGGCCCGGCTGGTCTTCTCGGACCCCGATTACCGCCGGCGTCTCAACGAGATTGTCCACCCGAGGGTGGCCCGGGAGCTTACGAGGCGCCTCCAGGAGTTGGAGCGCCGGGGGGCCGGGGTGGTGCTGGCTGAGGTGCCCCTGTTGTACGAGGGCGGCCTCGAGACGGCTTACGACCGGGTCATCGTGGTGGAGACGGCCCCGGAAGACCAGGTGCGGCGTCTTCAGGAACGGGACGGTCGCGGCCCCGACGAGATCAGCGGCATCCTTAAGGCCCAGGACCCGCTGGTTGAGAAGGCCGCCCGGGCCGACTACGTCGTGGACAATCGCGGCTCTATAAATGGAACCCGCAGCCAGGTGGCGGCCATCTGGAGGGAGCTGCAGCATCTTTGGGAGCGGAACCGGCACAAGGCGGCCCCTTCCTAACCCGGCTCCGACCCTGGCGTCTTTAATGTTATTTTCCCCGGCGGGACCTGTTTTTTTTGCTCACATTAACAAATCTGGGGCCACTGGCAAAAAATCATCTTGACAGGCAGGGCTAAAAGGATTAGCTTTGGTCAGGATCTAACCTGCCTTTGATTGGTCTTAAGTAATCCCGATTTTGGCCGATATTTTGAAACGAGGAAACCCCGTATAATCCCCGGTTTGATTTGAGACTTGCCCATCCCTCTCCGAATTAAGGGTCCGGTCTTTCTGGTCCCTAAGGGAGCCAGTCTTATAAATTCTAGCCCGCGGCAAGCACCCGCGGATGTGCCCGCACATCGTAAACTTAGGCTTAGCATTATGGAAAATATGGAAATTGGCGACATGATCACTAAAGAGGCAACCATGAATTTATCCGAATTGAAGCACAAGAAGATCAACGAACTGGCGTCGCTGGCCCGGGACCTGAATGTGGAAGGCGCTGCCGGGATGCGCAAGCAGGACCTCATCTTTGCCGTCCTCCAGGCCCAGGTGGAAAAAAACGGGGTCATCTCCGGCGGCGGCGTCCTGGAGATCCTGCCGGACGGCTTCGGCTTCCTTAGAGCCCAGGACTATAACTATCTGCCCGGCCCCGACGACATCTATGTCTCGCCCTCCCAGATACGCCGTTTCAACCTGCGCACCGGGGATACCATCTACGGCCAGATCCGCCCTCCCAAGGAGGGGGAACGCTACTTCGCCCTGCTTAAGGTGGAGACCGTCAACTTCGAGGACCCGGCGGTGGCCCGGGACAAGATACTGTTCGACAACCTCACCCCCCTTTACCCGGATGAGCGTCTGGAGTTGGAAACCGACCCTGACAACTTCTCGGCCCGGGTGATGGACTTGATGGACCCGGTGGGCAAGGGGCAGAGGGGCCTGATCGTCGCCGCCCCCCGCACCGGCAAAACCATGCTCCTGCAAAACCTGGCCAACAGCATCGCCAAGAACCACCCGGAGGTGGTTCTCATTGTGCTCTTAATCGATGAGCGGCCCGAAGAAGTTACGGACATGGAGCGCAGCGTCAATGCCGAGGTGGTCAGCTCCACCTTCGACGAACCGGCCCAGCGCCACATCCAGGTGGCGGAGATGGTCCTGGAGAAGGCTAAACGCCTGGTGGAGCACAAGAGGGACGTGGTAATTCTTCTCGATTCCATCACCCGCCTGGCCCGGGCCTACAACACCGTAGTGCCGGCCAGCGGCAAGATTCTCTCCGGCGGCCTGGACGCCAACGCCCTGCAAAGACCCAAGCGCTTTTTCGGAGCGGCCCGGAACATCGAGGAAGGGGGCAGCCTCACCATCATCGCCACTGCCCTCATCGACACCGGCAGCCGCATGGATGAGGTGATCTTCGAGGAGTTCAAAGGCACCGGCAACATGGAGATTCACCTGGACCGGAAGCTCACCGAGAAGCGGATGTTCCCATCCATCGACATCAACCGTTCCGGCACCCGGAAGGAAGAACTGCTGCTGCCGCCAGAGGACCTGAACCGCATCTGGATTTTACGCAAGCTCCTGTCCCCCTTGAGCTCGGTGGACAGCATGGAGTTCCTGCTGGAGAAACTGCGGGCGACCAAAACCAACGCCGACTTCCTGGCGGCCATGAACCGCTGAGGATTAAAAGGCGGGATGAGTTGTAGGGGCGGGGTTTCCCCGCCCAGGGCAAACCCACAGGCCGGAGGCCTGTGCCACCGGACGCCGCCCCGACGGCAGAGACGGGATTAGGAAGTCAAATATATAATTCCCCCAAAAAGCCTCAGACCCATTTGTTCTCTTTCTTGTTCCAGTTCTTCCGGATTTCGTCCTTATCCTTCTTGGTGGCGCCGAAGGCCGATTCACACACCGACTCCCATTTATGCGGATCGGAGCGGAAGTCCTTTTTATAGGGACTGCTATCCGAATTTTTGCAAAAAATGGTGGGCATGCCGATGAGCCGCTCCACCGGGGAGTCGCAAATCTGGCAACTGGTCAGCGGCGGATCGCTCATCTTCTGTTCCACCTCAAAAATATGGCCGTGTTCTTTACACTTATACTCGTAGGTCGGCATGGCGCTCTCCTTGGCTTACTACTCCAAATTGCTTGACAGGCGCCGGCGGGGGCGCTAATTTTAGTTAAATCTTAACAGATTTGTTTCTGAGTTTCGAGTTTCGAGTTTCGAGTTTCGAGTTTCGAGTTTCGAGTTTTGGGTGATTCATCCTGCCGGAAACCCGGTGCCCAAAAAACCTCCCGGAGCCATTCATGCAGATACCCGCCCTCCAATCCGTCACCGTGGAAATTCTGGTGGACAATCTTATTGACATGTTTGAACGCTCCCGCCCCGGCAGCGTGGAACGGGCGGCCCCCGGCCGCCTGCCCAAGCCCTTGCTGGCGGCCCACGGCCTTTCCTGTCTCATCACCCTGAACCACCAGGGGCGTCTGACCCGCATCCTCATGGACACGGCCAACAACCCCTTGCCGTTGCTCAACAACCTGGAGGCCCTGGGCCATCAGCCCGAGGAGATCGACGCCGTGGTGCTCAGCCATGGCCATCCGGACCATTACGGCGGCCTCCTGGGATTTCTGGCCAAGCGTTCCGGCCCGCCTCCGCCCGTTTATCTCCACCGGGACATCTTTCACCCCAAAATCTTTTTCACCCCCCGGGGCCGCGTTGGCCCCTGGCGCCTGGAAATGGAGCAATTGCAGACCGCCGGAGTCGAGGTTCACCAAAACCAGGGCCCGGAATTGATCCTGGATCAACTCCTGCTCACCGGCACGGTGGAGGCCACCACCCCCTATGAAAAGGGCCTGCCGGTCTTTAAACGCGTGCTCCAGGGCAAAGAGGAGCCCGACCCCTTCAGCGACGAGCAGGCCCTGGTGGCCCGGGTGGAGGGCCGGGGCCTGGTGGTCATCGGCGGCTGCTGCCACCCGGGCATCGTCAACATGGTGAAGTACGCTGAAAAACTCACCGGAGTCGATAAGGTCGCCCTCGTCCTGGGAGGCTTCCACCTCAGTGCCGGGGGATCGGATGAACTTATCCAAGATACTATCCAGGGACTAAAGGAAATCGCACCGGATTTGATAATGGCCGGCCACTGCACCGGCTTCCGGGCCCTCATCCAACTGGCCGCCGCCCTCCCCGATAACTTCATGGTGAGCTGCGTCGGCACCAAGGTGTTGGTGGCGGCTGGTTAAGGATTTCTGGGAGCGAGGGCCTCGGACCTTACCGGAATAAAAAATCCCTGCCTCCTCCACTCCTGTGCCCGACCCAAAAATTATGGATAAATTAACTGTCGGCGAAGAAACCATGATCGGGGCCCTGGCCCGGGAGGTGCGGGACGGGGAGTGGGCCGCCTGCGGCACCCTTTCCCCCATGCCCGCCGCCGCCCTCTGGCTGGCCAAACTCAGCCGGGCGCCCCGGGCCCAGGTCTTTGTGGCCGGGAGCCGCAATTGGCCCTTTGAGGGCGAATGGCAGGGATTCTTCGACCTGGCCCAGACGGGCAGGTTGCACCTCTTTTTCCTGAGCGGCGCCCAGATCGACGGCCAGGGAAATATCAACCTCATGGCGGTGGGCGACTACCACCGGCCCCGGGTCAGGCTGCCCGGCGGGGCTGGCTCCGCCATCCTCGCCTACGTGGTGGCGCGGCTGGTGCTATTCAAGACCGCCCACGAGCCCCGGGGGCTGGTGCCGCAAGTGGACGTCACCACCGCGCCGGGGTACACTCCCCAGTTGAGCGCATTGCAGCGCCCCGGCCGCATCACCCGGTTGGTCACCCCCAGGTGCGTCTTGGCCTTCAATCCTCCTGAGGCGCCGGGGCTTGAGAGCCTCCATCCCGGGGAGACCCTGGAAGAAGTGCGCCGGCTCACCGGCTTTGAGTTCCGGGCCCCGGACCGGGCCCCGGAGACCCCGGCGTTGTCGGCCGAGGAACGGGAATTGCTCTATAACCCGGTAAAAGAGAAGCTGGCCCGGGTGTATCCGCAGTTCGCGGCGCGCTTGCTCCTGGCCTAAAATTTAGCCGCCGGCCCTTGCGGCCGCCCCCTGGTGTGCTTCCTAAAGTTGGAGATGCGGGTCCCCCGGAAGGACAAAAACTGCCCCATGTGTGAACTCTTTGCCAGCTCCACCGCCCAGGACGCCACCGCCTGGGAGTACCTGGCCCCCTTCGCCGAAAAATCCCGGAATAGCCCAAGCGGTTGGGGCATCGGCTTCTTTCGCGACGGCCGGGTGCTCATCGAAAAATCCTCTGAGAGCATCCGCACCGGGGACCAGGTGCACGACGGTTTCCTACGCCTGGCCCGGGTGGTGGAGAGCCGCCTCATAATATCCCAGTTTTGCGGCCCCATGGAGGACCGGCCCAAGGAATCCCCGCTCCTGCCCTTAAGCGATCAGTTTCTCCATCATCACTGGCTCTTCGCTTTCCGCGGCGACTCCCGGAAAGTGGCCGCCTACCAAAGCCCCAGGCCCATCCTGCCGGAGGCGCGCTCATCAGTTGCGGTCCGGGTCCTGGAATTTATCCGGGACGGCATGGGGGCCGAGATGCAGGTCTGGCCTGACCAGAACCTCTACCAGGCCCTGGCGCTGACCTGCAAACGGCTAATCACCGACTATCCGGGGGACTACCTTTTTTTTCTGGCAAACGAAACGGTGCTCTTCGTCTTTTTGAACCATAGCGAGGTGCTCCTCTATCAGCCGCCGCAGGCTCGGGGGGAGGCCCTGGTGCTGACCACGGTTGCCGGCGGTCTCACCCGCGACCCGGACCAGTGGCTGGCCTTTGTCAATGCGAACCGGAGCCGGGGTCAGCTTCTCATCATTTCCGGGGGAGATCTTCTCTACCAGGGACACCTGTAGATGTGCGACCTTTTCGCCCTGTGCGCCGCCCGCAGCCATGGCGCCGCCGGTTTCCTGCCCCTGTTTGCCGCCCGGGGCCGCCGCAACGTCCACGGCTGGGGGATCGGTTTCTTCCGCGGCCGCGTCCCAGTGGTGGAGAAGTCCCCGAAACCGGTCTTTCGGGACGGACGGGCGCACGACTCCTTCCAACGACTGGCCCGGGTGGTAGCCAAACCAATTATCCTGGCCCATATCCGCTATCGGAGCAGCGGCAAGGTGGACGAGTGCCACGCCCACCCCTTTACCCTCGATTTTTGGGGGCAATCCTGGCTTTTCGCTCACAACGGCGAGGCCGGGGCCATCGAATCCTACCAGAGCCGCCGGGCCCCGCTGCTGGAGGCCGACAGTGATTCGGCCCGAACCTTTGAATTTTTAAGGGACCGGTTCGCCGAGGCCGCCTCCCGTCCCGACCACCCCACTTTCCTGCAAATCCTCTATGAAGCTCTTGCCGGCCTGATCCGCCAATACCCCGGCGAATACAATTTCCTCCTCAGCAATGGCCGCATTCTGTGGGCCTTCAGCAACCACCGGCAATTCCTCCTGCTCAGGGGCAGCTGCCATCTGGAAGACACGCTGCTGCTCACCACCATCGAAGAAGGCCTCAGCCCCGAAAACTGGCGAACCATTGCTCTGCGGGAGGGAACCTGGGGAAAGATTCTCCTGATCGCCGGGGGCGACCTGGTGCTGGAGGAGGATCTACGGCCGCTTCCGGGCTGCCCCGCCATTTCCGGTCAGGATTTGCCGGCCCGGCAGGCCTGACCTTTATCAAAAACTTTTCGTTAACCCGGAAAATGTTTTTGGTCAGAACCGGCGCCCCTGCCGGCCTCTAATGCCGCGGCCCCTGGATGCCGAAGGGGCCGCGCCGCGCCAAAATTGGCTACGTACTGCCAATTTTTTGCATTTGGCCCTTTATTATTTGAAATCATTATCTATCTAATATATTAAGATTTGATTCAGGTACTGGATCACCATCTCCGCTAAGCTGGAGATTGCCAGAATATCCGGGGCCCGGCACCCTGAGGAAAACTCATGGTTCCGGGCAGGAGACTTAACCCCAAAAATTTTAAGGAGCAAGCAGATGAGAGGAAGTCGCCGATCTCCGGTGATTGTGGCAATCCTGGCCATGATGCTGGCCCTGGCGCTGGGAAGCGGTTTCAGCCAGCCGGCCCGGGCAGCCTCGGTGGACGTGGCCATGTTCTATGACGACCTGGCCCCCTACGGCCAGTGGGTGGATTACGAGAACTACGGGCCGGTTTGGGCGCCCAGCAATGTGGGAGAGGATTGGCGCCCCTATACCGACGGCCGCTGGGTGCCCACCGAAGACGGCTACGTCTTCGAAAGTGATGAGCCCTGGGCCTGGGCCACTTACCACTACGGCAACTGGATGCCTACCGACGCCTACGGCTGGGTTTGGTCGCCGGGACGTACCTGGTACCCCTCCACCGTGGAGTGGCGCACGACTCCCGACAGCTACCCGGAGGACAACTCCTACGTAGGCTGGGCCCCCATTCCGCCGCCCGACTATACTCCGCCGGAGGGATACGCGCCCGCAGGGTATTATTCCGGGATGCCGGCAGACAGCCTGCTCACCTCTCCTTTTTGGATCTTTGCCCAGGCTGCCAGTTTCCTGCTGGGTCTAGGACAACCCTATGGACCGGCCTACTCCTATCTCTACCAGCCATGTCTGGTGCCGGTACAATATGTCCCGGTCTTTTTTGGGCAAACGGTATTCTGCCCCGGCTATTATGCGCCGAGCTATTATCCACCTAGTTATTTCGCCCAGGGGTTTGTCGGCGCCTATAGCTATGGACCGCCGGCAAATTTTATCTACCGGCACGGCAACGTCAACACGGGGGCGTTCAACCGGGCCATGAATTACAACACCGCCAACATTACCAGGTTCCACAACGTGACGGCCCCTCCCGGGGTGTTGAGCGGCAACCCCGCCCTCCGGAATATCCAACCGCAGGCCCTGAACGAAGGCAGAGCCTTGCCGCGGACGCGGCAGATCGCCAACGCCAACCTGGCCCGGGCGAACCTGTATAAACCTAACATGATGGCGGCGCCGGGCAACGTGCGGCCACTGACCGCCCGGATACCCAGGGCTTCAATGGAGGCGGGCCGGCCGGTAAGGGGGGGCATCCCCGGGGCAACGCTGCCGGCCAGGTCCTTGCTGAAATTAACCCCCGAGCAGCAGGCGGCGATCGGAAAGGTGCCGGCGACGCAGCAGATACGCCCGGTGAGGCCACCCCTGGGGCCCGCGGTGAGAGGGCCGGCGGCGCCAGCCGGGGTTTTCAGACCCGAGGCGAAACCCGGTTATAGGCCGCCAGAGGGGCCTGGCGTCACTCCGCAGGGGCGGCCTGGCGTCACTCCGCAGGAGCGGCCCGGCTATCGGCCGCCAACCCAGCCAGGCTTTAAGGCGCCAGAGCGGCCTGGCGTCACTCCGCAGGAGCGGCCTGGCTATAGGCCGCCCACCACGCCCGGCTATACGCCGCCCACCACGCCCGGCTATAAGGCGCCGGAACGGCCTGGCGTCACTCCGCCAGAGCGGCCAGGCGTCACTCCGCAGGAGCGGCCTGGCTATAGGCCGCCAACTCAGCCAGCCTATAAGCCCCCCGAGCGGCCCAGCTACAGAGCGCCAGCACGCAGGCCAGCGCCGCATCCAGCGCCAGCGTTCCATCCAGCGCCGCATCCGGCGCCAGCGTTCCATCCGGCGCCGCATCCGGCGCCAGCGCCCCATCCGGCGCCAGCGCCGCGTCCAGCGCCAGCGGCGCGTCCAGCGCCAGCGCCACCGCACGAAGAACCACATTAGCCGCAGCAGATGGTTCCTTAGGGAATCATCGTTAACCCCAGGCTTCCTCCTATTTCGGGAGGAGGCCTGGAATTTTTTCCCCCATCGTCAAACCTCCGATCCTCTCGGCCAACCGGGATCGTTTTATTAGCCGTTAATCCCGAGGCAAGCCGAACGTCCCAATCTTGCTGCTCTTTTCCGGGCAAGCCAATCCTGCCAGGTAATAATTTATCCAAGGCGTAAGGAAGGCATGGAGCTTTTTCTACCAGTTTGGTAGGATAGGGTGCAAACTTGAGACGTGAACCGCACCGGCTCGCAGAGGCCGGCCGCGGATTTTTTTTAAGGAGGATAGGATGCCCGCTATCCGAGAGATACGCGGCCAGGAGGTGCTGGACTCCCGGGGCCAGCCTACGGTGCTGGCCGAACTGGCCATGGACAATGGCCTGCGCACCTGGGCTATGGTGCCTTCCGGCGCTTCCACCGGGGAAAACGAGGCCCTGGAGCTGCGTGATGGCGGCCCCCGCTATCTGGGCAAAGGGGTGCTGCAGGCGGTCAAGAATATCCAGGAAGTCATCGCCCCCAAGCTCCGAGGGCTGGACCCGGGGCAACAGGCGGCCATTGATCAACGGCTCTGCGAGCTGGACGGCACCCCCACCAAGAGCAATCTAGGGGCCAACGCCATCCTGGCGGTTTCCATGGCGGTGGCCCGGGCCGGGGCGGAGCTGGCCGGGCAGCCGCTTTACCGGTATCTGGGAGGTGCGGCCGCGGCCACCCTGCCCATGCCCATGCTGAACGTCATCAACGGCGGGGCCCACGCCGGCAACAATCTGGATATCCAGGAATTCATGATCATGCCGGTGGGCGGCGCCACTTTCGCGGAGGCCCTGCGCATGGCCTCAGAAGTCTTCCAAACCCTGAAAAAGGTCTTGTCCTCCCGAGGTCTGGGCACGGGAGTGGGTGACGAAGGCGGCTTCGCCCCGGACTTGCCTTCCCACGAGGCGGCCCTGGACCTGATCATGGCCGCCATCGAGCAAGCCGGCTACCAGCCGGGTACGGACCTGGTCCTGGCACTGGACCCCGCGGCCTCGGAGTTTTTCGATAAAGGCTCCGGGCAATATGTGTTTAAAAAAGGAGACGGCTCCCGCCGGGATTCCCGGGCCCTCACCGAGTATTACCGGGAGCTGGCTGCCCGCTATCCCATCGTTTCACTGGAAGACGGCCTGGCGGAGGGCGACTGGGACGGCTGGGTGCACCTCACCCGGGAGCTTGGAGGCAAGCTGCAACTGGTGGGCGACGACATCTTCGTCACCAACAGGCGTTACCTTGAGCAGGGAATCGAGTTGGGCGCGGCCAACGCCATCCTCATCAAGCTGAACCAGATCGGCACCGTGAGCGAGACCCTGGAGACCATCCATCTGGCCCTGCGCCATGGTTACCGGACGGTCATTTCGCACCGCTCCGGGGAGACGGAAGACACCTTCATCGCAGACCTGGCGGTGGCTTGCGGCGCCGGCCAGATTAAGACCGGCTCGGCCTCCCGCTCGGAGCGCATCGCCAAATATAACCGCCTGTTGATGATTGAAGCGGAGTTGGGCACAGCCGCCCGCTTCCGGGAAGACCGGTACTGGGAGCGCTGATGGCCGCCCCTGGCTGTGGGGCGGCTTGCGTCACCTTCAGCTCAGACGGCGCCTTTTTTATTTTTGACAATGCTGCGGCCCCGTGGTATTTTGGCCTGGATTTTCAGGCAGGCCTGCAGCGAAAGGGGGAGACGGTGGTGCGTCGGATTTGCGGCAAAGGGGCGGTGGCCCTGGTCCTGGCTTTGGTCCTGGCCCTGCCGGTCCTGGTACGGGCAGCGGACTTCGACGTGGACAAGTTCAACCAGGAATTGGGGCTGAACTTCGCCTACGGTAAGAACGACCACAAGGCCAGCGTCCGGCTCTTTTCTTTGCTGCCCCACTGGGGCATGTTTCTGGTGCGGCCGCACCAAAACAAATACCTGGGCCCCTTTGGCCTCTCCTTCGTGGTTGAAGGCATCCTCAGCGTGGCCGATGCGGAACAGACCGGCTTCGAGGTGGGCGTCACCCCCATGCTGAAGCTGAGCTACCTGCTCCTTCCCAATATCATGCTCTACGGCATAGGGGGCGCCGGGGTGATCAGCGAAAGCATCGATAGCCCGGCCCTCGCCCACGCCTTTAACTTCACCCCCCAGATAGGAGCCGGGGTTGACATTGCCATTACGTCGCAATTGGCCCTCGAGGTGGCCTACCGCTTCCGCCATTCCTCCGACGCCGGCATCTCTGAGCCGAACCCGGCTTTTAACGTCAACTTTTTCCAGGCCGGTCTGAATTATTATTATTAGTTCGCCCTCCCTGCCGCAGCCGGGCAGGGCCCTTGCCGGATACCAGGGCTCTGTCTGGGCGTCATCGCTCCTTGTCCTCCCTTTCCGAAGCAGGTAGGATAGGCACTTTTGCCTAGGGTAGAATAGGCACTTTTGCCAATTGCCCGCCGGTTCTTAAGAATTATTAAATAAGTCAAAAGAAAACCTGCCCCAGCGAACCTTTGGCCGGACCCGGGGGTGGCTGCCTCGCCGGAGCCCCGACCAGCGGGAGGAAAGATTATGTCCATGACGCTATTTTTTCTCGGCTTGAGTTTGGGCGTTATTTTCGGCTGGATTGGCACGTCCTTGTTGGCTAATTTTCGGCTGCTTTGGCACGGCCCCATTGACGACGGCCTGAGCAGGCAAGGACTGTCGAAGGCCCTGGCCCAGACACCAGAATCTTTTCGGTAAAGAGGCCGGAAACGGTCTCTCCCCATTTCCGCGCCAACCCCGGAGAAACCGGCCCCCCGGAGGACGGCCCTTAAAGACGGGCCGCCCCGGCAGTGGCGGCAGCAGCATCTGGTCAACCGGACGATTTTCCCTCCGCTCCCACGATCCCTGACTCTGCCTAACCGAAACAGACTGATAAATGGAACATTCGCCACTTTTTTGCTGAGGCCCTTGACAAGTCAATAACAATTACTAACTGATAACTTAACTATGAAAGACTTGATACAAAGGTTGCGAAGCCACGGCATTGCCGTAACCCCGCAGCGCCTGGCGATCCTGGCCAGCCTGCGGGGCCGTTGTGACCATCCCAGCGCTGAGAAGATCTTCCAGGAGGTGCAGCTCCAGCTTCCAGCCATCTCCTTCAACACGGTCTATAAGACTCTCGAGATCCTCTGCCGCAAGGGCCTGATCCTCAAGGTCAACCCGCTCCACGAGACGGCCCGCTATGACTCGGAAACGGGCCGCCACGCCCACCTGGTCTGCCGTCGCTGCCAGACCATCACCGACCTGCACCGCCAGCCCGAGCTCCCGGCGCACCTGGGCGATAAAGACGAAAAAGCCGCGGCAGAGATCCAGGGCTTCCGGGTGGAATTTCAATCCCTTACCCTTTGGGGGCTTTGTCCCCAATGTCGTAAGCGCCCAGACCGCAAGGAAACCTGAGGCCCCAGGCAGTCGCGCGGGAATCTGGTCTGCTTGAGCCGCGCCCCTGAAATTGGCTAATCCAAAAAAAAATAAGGAGGTTAGATGATGGAAAAGAGCACCCAGAATCTCAAGGAGGCCTTTGCCGGAGAATCCCAGGCCAACCGCAGGTATCTGGCCTTTGCCGAAAAGGCCGAGAAAGAGGGTTATTCCCAGGTGGCCCGGCTTTTCCGGGCCGCAGCGGCCGCAGAAACGGTACATGCCCTGAACCACCTTAAGGCCCTGAAGGCCATCCAGGCCACGGCCGATAACCTCAAGGAGGCCATTGCCGGGGAGACCGCCGAGTTCCGGGAGATGTACCCGGGCATGATCGCCGCGGCCCAGGCGGAAGGAAACCCTGAGGCCCTTAGGACATTTCAGTTTGCCAACGAAGTGGAAAAGGTCCACGCCCAGCTCTTCCAGAAAGCCCTGGCAAATCTGGAGCGCAAGGAAGCAGTGGACATTTTCGTCTGCTCCATCTGCGGCCACACCGTGGAGGGGGAACCGCCCGACAACTGCCCGGTTTGCAAGGCCTTGAAAAAATTCTACCAAAAGATCGACTAAGGCTGGGGGGCTGCCCGGAGGGTCGCATTTACTCGAGAGGAGCGTCCGGGGCGGGCTTCAGGAGGGTTTCCAGAGCCTCTCTGGCTGCCATCTGTTCGGCCTGTTTCTTAGTGCGGCCCTGGCCCTGGGCCAGGGGGCGCTCCCCCAGGCGCACCTCCACCAGGAATTGGGGGGCATGGCTGGGGCCGCTTTCGGAGAGCACGCGGTAAACAGGCGACTCCTGGTAGCCGGCCTGGATGATCTCCTGCAGCCTGGTCTTGAAGTCTTGCCAGAAAGAGTCGGCCAGACTTCCCAGCAGCGGCTCAAACCAGCGGCGGGTCAGAGCTGCCGCCGCCTTGAGGCCCCCATCGAGGAAGACGGCAGCCACCACCGCCTCCAGGGCATCGGCCAGCAGGGAGGATTTCTCTCGGCCGGCACTTAGTTCCTCGCCCTGGCCCAGGAGGAGGTAAGAGCCCAGTTCCAGTTCCCGGGCCAGGGCTGCCAGGCGCCGGGCGTTAACCAGGGCGGCGCGCCCCCGGGACAACTCCCCCTCGGAACTCTGGGGAAAACGCTGCATCAGCAGAGTACTCACCGTTAGGTCCAGGACCGCGTCCCCCAGGAATTCCATTTGCTCGTTGCTGGGGGCGGCCTCCGGGTTATCATGGACAAAAGAACTGTGCCGCAGGGCCTGGTCCAGCCGGTCCAGGTCCCGGAAGCGATGGCCCAAAAGGCGGGCCAGTCTCTCCAGTTGCCGTTGGCGCCCGGGCGCCGACGGCGACTGGCTGCCTGAGGGATTCTTATCGGGTCCCAATGCTCACTTAGCTCCTTGGCGGATGGGATGAAACAGCGCTGAGCCTCGCCTGAGAGATACGCAATTCCGGCCCCGAGGGAAGCACCGGGCCCCAAAAAAAGTGGCGTCCGACCCAAGTAGTTTGCCCCCTCCATCTCAGAGCCTCTCGCAATCAACAAGCAGGCCCTCATCCCCGGGGGTATTTTGCAACCGCGGGCGCATTATCCTTTCGCCGGCCCCCGCTTCCGGGGCCGGTTATTCTTTTCCTTGAAGAATTTTTATCATTTTCCAAGAGAATCTCGGGCCTTTCCACCACTGGCGTGGGTCCGGCTCGGGCCCCTATAGGATAACCATTGGTAATTTCAGGTGATTGTTCCTGGCTCCTCTTGGCATGATCCTTGGAATAATAACTGCAAAACCTTTACCGCCGCTTTTCCCGCCAACCCCGGAGAGGAGACATGGATGCGGGAGAGGCTCTAAGGATTATCGCGCCATCAGGCCCCTGCGCAAAGCCGCGCCCGGAAAAACTAGGCGCCGGCAGTCCCAGTGGGCGCTGCCTGAAAAATCAGGGTTTTTCCTGTCAAATTTCAGGGAAACCCTTATTGTCAGGTTTTGGCTTTAACCGTATCCTCTTTTCAAAACCTGCGAAGATAATTAAGGGTCAGGACAATCGGCCAGCGGCTTAACCGTCGCTGAGGGAAAGAGCGGGCCATGCAGGCTATCATACAGGTTATGGAATCGACCATCGGAACTCGGGACCCGTATACGGTTGAGCATCAGAAGCGGACGACCGATATTGCCACGACCATTGCCCAAGACCTGGGTCTCCCCCCTGCGAGCCTCGTAACGCTGGCCGTTGCGGGCAGGCTCCATGATCTGGGGAAGATCGCGGTGCCCATGGAGATCCTCTCCAAGCCCGGACGGTTGACTGACCTGGAATTCGCCATTATCAAGACCCATCCACAGGTGGCCAACGATATCCTGAAACCGCTGAATTTTCCCGAAGGGATCACCCAGACCATTATGCAGCATCACGAACGCCTGGACGGTTCCGGGTATCCCCACGGCCTCGATGGCCGGGAGATCTTGATGGAAGCCAGGATCCTGGCGGTGGCGGATGTGGTGGAGGCTATGTGCAGCCACCGGCCATATCGCCCGGCCCCGGGCGTTGAAAGGGCCATGGAGGAGATCACCAAGAAACGGGGCATTCTCTATGACCCCGCGGTGGTGGATAGTTGCTTGCGGATTTATCAAGAGTCACCCGTGACTTTGATGGGCGAGCTCCCCTCTGTTGCCGGCAAATCCTTGCAGCCCCTGGGCGCCCTCCCGGAAAGGTGCACTTACAATCTCTCCCCGGGATTGCAGGAAAAATTGGTCGGCCGAGTCTGGCAGCGTCTGTTTCCCAAGGAATCCCGCATGGTTATGCACATGGCCGCCGCCTTCATCATCGGCTGGGGCATGTTCCTGGTCCGGGGCAATTCCTAGCGCAAAAAGCCAGGAAAGCAAGAAAAACCGTATAGGAGAACCGATCCCCGGCGGCTCCCGGCACCTTGGTTGGTGTCGCCCCTCGGCCAGTCCTACCGTTTTTTTTGATCGACAGTCTCGGAGTGCTCCCTTTTCCTAAAGTTTCTTGACTTCCCCCCTCTTTGGGTTATTATAGTGATTAAGTCGCAATTACATCAGTTGTTTATCGATGATGACCTCTGAACTCCAGATATTCGAGGATTATATCCGCCAGCGGGGGCTGCGCCGGACCCCGGAACGGGAGGAGATTCTCCGGGAAATCCTCGCGGTGCACTGCCACTTTGACGTGGACGAGCTCTATCTCAAGCTCAAAGGCAAGGGGTCCAAGGTCTCCAAGGCCTCCATTTACCGGGCCTTGCCCCTGTTCATCGAATGCGGTCTCATCCGGGAAGTGGACTTCAGGGACGGCCATTGGCATTACGAGCATATTTACGGCCATGCCCTTCACTGTCATCTTCGCTGCCTGGGTTGCGGAGAGGTTCAGGAGTTCGAAGAGCCGGGGTTGCAGCTCCTGGAGGAGCGGCTGAGCCAGAAATACCGCTACCAGATCAAAGGCCATCAGCTGCAGGTGCTTGGTTACTGTGCCGCCTGCCGGCAGAAGGATTGGGGAAACCAGGGTGTTTAAACGTCCTCTGAAAATCGCCGTTGAAGAAGCGGAATCGCCGCAACTATCGTTGGCCACAGCCATCGCCGGCCAGCGGGTGCGCATTACCGGACACCGGGGCGGCCGTATGCTCCGGGCCCGCCTGTTGGCCGTGGGCCTCAACCTGGGCCAGGAGGTGGAGGTCCTGCAAAACAACCGGGGGCTTATCATAATCGGCATCAACGGCGGCCGCGTCGCTCTGGGCCGGGGCATCAGCCAGAAAATCCTGGCGGAACCTTTGCCCGACTGAAAATGGAGCAGGGGCCGGGTGGCGAGCGCAGGCGAAAACGCCTGTGCCATCGGCTTCCGCATCTGTCGCGCCCCCACCTCCCCCAACGCCCTTGAGTCTATTAATCCATAGACTTCCACTTTTTTTTCCCATAACATTTATCATTGTGGTCAATTTCGATCCGCCCATACCTGCCGAATTTTCCCAACAGCCCTTAGAAACCCTGGAGGGTGCGGTAGAACGCCTCAGTTTCGCCGACCCGGATACCCACTATGCGGTGGTGCGTCTTAAGGTTCCGGGGGTCCGCCAACCCGTCACCGTGGTGGGGCCTCTGGCCGGCGTCCAGGAAGGGGAGCAGTTGCACCTCAAAGGCAAGTACGAGATCCACCCTAGGTGGGGCGAGCAGTTTAAGGTGGTCTGGTGGTATGCGGTGCTCCCCACCACCATGGCGGGCATCACCAAGTATTTGGCCTCGGGGCTCATCAAGGGAATCGGCCCGGAGCTGGCCCAACGCCTGGTGGCCCGATTCGGGGCCGAGACCTTGAGCACCATCGACCAGCAGCCGGAACGCCTCCTGGAGGTGTCCGGCATCGGGCCCAAGAGGATCGAACAGATCCGCCAGAACTGGCAGAGTCGCCGGGAGATGCGGGATACGGTGGTGGCCCTTCAGGGATTGGGGCTGGGAATGGCCCAGGCGGGCAAGATCTACCAGCGTTTCGGGGCCCATGCCCTGGAGGTGGCCACCACCAATCCCTACCAACTGGCCCTGGATATCCAGGGACTCGGGTTTTTCACCGCCGACCGCCTGGCCGGCCGCCTCAATCTGGATCCCTTAGCCCCGGCCCGCCTGGCCGCGGGTCTGCTCCACGTCCTGGACACCATGGCGGGCGATGGCCATGTCTATGTTCCTGAAGAAGAACTGCTGCGCCACACCGAGGAGTTGCTCCAGGTGGACCGGAAGCCATTGCTTGAGACCCTGGAATCTCAGGCCCGGGAAGGGCGGCTGACCTTGCCGGAGATGCCGGGGGGCCGTGGGGTCTATAAGAGGGCCGCCTGGGTGGCCGAGACCGGGGTGGCTCAAACCTTGGGACGCCTGGCCACCACCCCCGGTCCGGCGCCACCCTTGCAACTGGACGAGCTCCTGGCCCAGGTGCAGACCCGCCTCCATCTGACTCTTTCCGAGGAACAGGCCCAGGCCGTGACCGCGGCCCTCAAAGAGAAGGTCATGGTGATCACCGGCGGCCCCGGCACCGGCAAGACCACCATCATCAGTTGCATCCTGGCTCTGTACCAGGGCCTGGGAGCCCGGGTGCTGCTCATGGCCCCCACGGGCCGGGCCGCCAAGCGCCTGAATGAAACCACCGGGGCAGCAGCCTCCACCATTCACCGGGCCCTGGAGTTCTCCCCCCAGACCGGCGGCTTCAGGCGGAATCCCGCCGAACCCCTCAAGGCCGAGGTGGTGGTGGTGGACGAAACCTCGATGGTGGATATTTACCTGATGTACCACTTGCTGCGGGCCATCCCCGCCAGCGCCCGCCTCCTCCTGGTGGGAGACTCCCACCAGCTCCCGGCGGTGGGACCCGGCAATGTCCTCAAGGACCTGATGGACTCGGAGGTCGTCAAGGTGATGCGCCTCACCCAGATTTACCGCCAGGCCCGGGAGAGTCTCATTGTGGTCAACGCCCACCGGATCAACCAGGGGGTTTTCCCGGTTCTGCCCACCAAGCTGGGGCAGGGCGATTTTGTCTTCAGCGAATCGGACGAACCCGAAGATTTGAAACGGCGCCTGCTGGACCTGGTGAGCCTGGAGATTCCCCATAAGTACGGTCTGGACCCCGTGCGGGACCTCCAGGTGATCACCCCGATGCACCGGGGGCCGGTGGGCATCCAGAACCTGAACCACGAGCTGCAACAGCGGCTAAATCCGGAAAACCACCCCTGGCCTTGGGGAGGCCGGACCTTCCGCCGCCTGGACAAGGTGATGCAGCTTAGGAACAATTATTATAAAGAGGTATTCAACGGCGATATCGGCCAGGTTTGCGGCTATCTTCCAGCCACCGGCCAGCTCCAGGTAGATTTCGAAGGCCGGGTGGTCACCTACGAACCGGGTGAGAAGGACGAGATCACCCTGGCCTACGCGGTAACTGTGCACAAGGCCCAGGGCAGCGAATTCCCCGGGGTGCTGCTGGTGCTCTCCACTCACCACTACCTGCTGCTGCAACGCAATCTGCTCTACACCGCGCTCACCCGGGGGCGCCGCCTGGTGGTGCTGCTGGGAAGCAAACGGGCCCTGGCGATGGCCATTCACAATGACCGGCCCATTAAGCGCTACACCCATCTGGCGGCTCGCCTGCGGGAAGCCCTGGCTCCGACTAAGACTGCAAAAAGGCTTGACATTTAAGGCCCGCAAGGGCACAATCAAAATAACGGGGAGGCATTGGTGGTTACAGATCTCTTCACGGTACTGGAACAAAAATTGGAGATGGTCGTCGGCCAGACCGCCAGGCTGAAGGAGATTAACACAGTCCTGGAGAAGACCCTGGCTGAAAAGGAAAAAGCCCTCAAGGAGTCTGAGGCCGCCCTGGAAAAGCTTACCCAGGAGCGGGAAATGATTCGCCAACGGATCGATAAGATCCTGAATCGCTTAAGAGTCATCGATACGGGAGAATCGGCATAAACCCGGGTCAAGAGCCAAAACCGGTCAGAGTGGAGATATTGGGGCGCACCTTCACCTTGAAGGGGAGTATCTCTCCGGACGGCCTGCAAGCCGTGGCGCGCCGTGTGGATGAGCAACTGCGGGAACTGCAGCGGACCTTCCCCGCCAGCCCCCTGGCCGACCTGGCAATTCTGGCCGCACTTAACCTGGCATATGAATGCCTCGAGAGCAAGGAGGATTATCAACAGCTCCATGCCGAGATCGAACAACGGTCGAAACTGTTAATTCAAATGCTGGAGACCCACGATTCTTATTTCCCTCCCGGTCCTTGAGAGGCACACCCCGAAGGTTCTCAGAGGTGGAACTCTTTAGCCAGGGGGAACGGCATGGGGTGGGGTGAATGGGAAGAGCAGCGCACATTCCGGGCGGATTCAAGATAGGAGGGTACCGGTCAGAAATATTGACTCAGGTGAATTGATTAGGAGGGATCTCGTCCCGGGCCGACCCTGGGAAGCGATAAGCTATTGAAAGAAAGGAAAGGGACCAGACCAAGGGAACCTCTCCTCCGTTATGGATTTGGATTAGTACCCTTAACTCCAACCTGACCCTCCCTGGTCAGCCAATCCACACCCCAATTTCCGCCCGCGCCCCTCTCCCGGCGGCCTCAAGTGCCGCTCCGCACCCCCAATTCTACGACTCGGCCTGCGTTGATGCAGGAGCCGCACCCGTAGGTGGCGCCCCTTAACGGCGGTGGCGTCGCCACGGTTAAATATATACGTACAGGAGCAATGCCATGGGGATATTGGCACACGTCCTGCTCGAAGGTCTGGCCATTGCCGCCGGCTTCGCTGCCGGCTTCTTCTATCGCAAATACGTCATGGACACCCACCAGGAATCATTGGAGGCCCTGGGCAAGAAGATCCTGGATGAGGCCCGCAAGGAAGCGGACACCATCAAAAAAGAGTCGAAGCTGCAGGCCAAGGATCAGTACCTGCAATTGAAGATGAACTTCGAAAAGGAGAGCCAGGAACAGCGTCAGGGACTCACCCAACTGGAGCGCCGCCTGCTCCAGAAAGAGGAACACCTGGAGAAGAAGGGAGAGGTCCTGGACGAACGCGACACGGATCTCATGAAGAAATACAAGCAGGTGGCCCAGCGGGAGGAGGAACTCAAGGGCCAGATGGAGAGCTACCAGCATTTGCTGTCGGAGCAAAACGCTCGCCTGGAACAATTGGCGGGGATGAGCGCCACTGAGGCCAGGGATTTCCTTTTGAGGGCCATGGAGCGGGAGATCCGGGCCGACGCCGCCCGCATGGTGAAACGCATCGAAACCGAGGCCCGGGAACACGCCGACCGTAAGGCCAAAGAGATCATTGCCCTGGCCATCAAACGCTATGCTTCCGATTACGTAACCGAGCAGACGGTGTCGGTGGTGGCCCTGCCCAACGAAGAGATGAAGGGCCGGATCATCGGCCGGGAAGGCCGGAACATCAGGGCCCTGGAGGCGGCCACCGGGGTGGACATCATTATTGACGACACCCCCGAGGCCGTGATCCTCAGCGCCTTTAACCCGGTTCGCCGGGAAGTGGCCCGCCGCAGTCTGGAGCGCCTCATCTCCGACGGCCGCATCCATCCCGGACGCATCGAAGAGATCGTGGACAAGGTCAACGCGGAAATGGAGACGAGCATGCGGGAGGCCGGTGAGACAGCCGCCTTCGACACCGGGGTGCATGGCCTCCATCCCGATCTCATCAAGCTGCTGGGCAGGTTGAAATACCGCACCAGCTACGCTCAGAACGTCCTCCAGCACTCCGTGGAGGTCTGCTACCTATGCGGTATCATGGCCGCGGAATTGGGCCTCAACGCCAAGCTCTCCAAACGGGCCGGACTGCTGCACGACATCGGCAAAGCGGTGGATCAGGAAGCGGAAGGGGTGCACGCCCTGATCGGCGCCGATTTGGCCAAACGCTACGGCGAGACCCCCAAGTTGGTAAACGCCATCGCCTCCCACCACGAAGACGTCCCGCCGGAGAGCATCATGGCCGTACTGGTCCAGGCCGCCGATACCCTCTCCGGGGCCCGTCCCGGGGCCCGCCGGGAGATGCTGGAGACTTACGTCAAGCGCCTGGAGGACCTGGAGCAGGTGGCCCTCTCCTTCGGCGGCATCAGCAAATCCTACGCCATCCAGGCGGGCCGGGAAATCCGGCTCATCGTGGAGTCAGATAAGGTTAGCGACGAGGAGGCCGCACTGTTGAGCCGGGAGGTGGCTAAAAAGATCGAGCAGGACCTCAGCTATCCCGGCCAGATCAAGGTTACCGTCATCCGGGAGACCCGGGCGGTAGAGTACGCCCGCTAGGCGGCGCCCGGCATGAACATCCTGTTTATCGGCGATATCGTTGGCAACCCGGGGCGGCGGGCCGTGGAAGAGCTCGTGCCCCGGCTGGTGGACCAATATTTCATCGACCTGGTGGTGGCCAACGGGGAAAATGCCTCCGGGGGCATCGGCATCACCCCCGCGGTGGCCGACCAACTCTTCTCCCACGGCATCGACCTGCTCACCAGCGGCAACCACATCTGGAAGCACAAAGAGATCCTGCCTTACCTGGAGGAGACCGACCGCTTGTTGCGTCCCGCCAATTACCCCCCGGAGACGCCGGGGCGGGGCTATGCGGTGGTGGAGACCGCGGCCGGGGAGCAGGTGGGCGTCATCAACCTGGAAGGCCGCGTCTTCATGAATACCATCGACTGCCCCTTCCGCGCCGTGGACCGGATCCTGGGGCTCCTGCCCAAGGAGCTCAAGGTTATCCTGGTGGATATGCACGCCGAAGCCACCAGCGAAAAGCAGGCCATGGGCTGGTTCCTGGACGGCCGGGTGAGCGCCGTGGTGGGCACGCACACCCATGTGCAGACCGCCGATGGCCGGGTCCTGCCCGGAGGCACCGGCTACATCAGCGACGCCGGCATGACCGGCCCGGTCGATTCGGTCATCGGCATGAAGCGGGAAATCATCCTGGAGCGTTTCTGGAGCCAGCTCCCCCAGCCTTTCAAGGTGGCCAGCAGCAATATTCAGCTTCAGGGGGTGATGTTGCAGATCGACCCCCAGGGACGCTGCCGCGAGATAAATAACCTGCAACGGGCAATTAAATCCTAGACAGCCCCTCCCCTTCTTTTCCCATCATAAGCAAGGACGCCTGCGCCTTGTCCATTTCCTTTTATCGCAAATTGACGCCCATGACGCCTCGTTATTCCATTAACTCAGTATGCTTGTATCTTGAAATTACATTTATTAATTTCAACGCCATTCCAAGTGCCATAACCTGAGAAGGTAAATTGAACTTCATATTTATTTGTATCAATTTGTTTAACTTTCGGAATAACCCCTTCTTGAGTCGATATCTCAAAATAAGCAGGGACCTTATTAAATTTTAATATATATGTAGGCACCATGCGGTCTACGGCCCCATCAATTATTGGAAAACTATTTTCTTTAACAAATAGACCGTATTGACCAAATCCTTTGTTTAATAATATATTTCCATCTTTACCAACAATGGAGTATTCTGGAGCATTTGACTTCATACTATAATAGGATATTAATACTCCAAGACCAATAAAGATTAGATAAAGAATAGGGAATATACGCCTGAATAGTAGATCAATCCATTTTCCCTTGTCCTTCTTTTCGTGTTGTTTTTGCCGCATTTTTAATCGCCCCCCTGATTACCGTTAAGCCACCGCACCAGGTTCTTCCATCCGTGCTCCTATTGCGGGACTGTGAAAGGCACTTGGATATATCCTTGAGCTGGTCTTTATGTCCATCTTTTTCCAGTTTCATTAATTTAATCGCCTTTATAACCCCAAATCTCTTCAACCTTGACCTCCGGGGATAGGGCTTCAACTGGTTCCCAATGACCGCCTTCCCTACTTGCTTCCTCCTTTTCCTTGGAGGCTCCTAAAGCATCGGCTTTGGCATTAGGAGTAAAATAATTGCTGTCCATTAGTTTTATAGAACAAGAACCTATAGAGAATGGCTCGATATAAATTGAAACTTCATATGCCTTTTGCCATTGAATTTTCCCTTCTTTATCTTTTGCACCAATGGAAAGCCGCAATTTATTAATAGTCCAGCTCGTTCCATTATAAATGTCTCCTTTATAATTACCAGTAGCCGCAGAAGGTTTATCAAAGACTATCTGATCCTTGGGAATGATATGGCCCTGGCTAATGGGTTCTGGTTTGCCCACCAGAGCCGGTTGCGTAATAGTCCCAAGCCGTTGTAATTGCTCCCTTGCCCGTCTTAATTGTCTGCCAACATTCAAGAGATAATTAGGGTCGCTGCCGCCGTTGTAGGCCTTGACAGCTTGCGCCCAGTTTCCATACTTGTTATATAAATCAGCTAAATGGCCCGCTCCGATCTTGAGCATGGTCTCAGACTTAGGGTTTGGATTTAATTGTGATTCTTGATTGAGTATGGATAAGTAAACATCGGGGCGAATACCATATTGATTAGCATAATCCCGAACCATGCGGATGTAGTCAAGGTCGGCATTTTGTTGTTTTGTTGAACTGGAAATATCCGGAGTTGCCGGAGTGATTGATATTGGTTGCCAACCATCATTATGAAAATAACCTTTAATTTTAACCTTATCTCTTTCATCCTGGGGCATTGCTATGTCCTTCACCTCTCCTCTCATTGACTCCCATCCAGACTTATATAATGTTTCTGCGTATCCTGTAAAACGGTTTACCCTGATAAAATATTGGCCCGACCCTTTATCTCCAAAATCAGTCTTGTCATACCGATAGGGGGTAGGCCAGAAAAGCACCCCACATATAATTAGTGTTATGCAGATTATTCCGCATAGTATGATGGCATTCTTCTCTCGCATCTTATCCGCCATTGTGCACCTCCTTGGCCTTATTCCTTCACGGCCTGCCGTGCAAATAAACATCCGAAAATGAGGAGTACCAGAATTACCAAAAACGCCGTTTGCCGCCTCATGACCCCCTCCCGGCATTGAAACCAAAACTAAATCAGCCCTGATTAATTGCCTGGCGGTGTAACTCATACCGCCTGGGCTTTCTTTTTGGCGGCCTGTAATTCCTCCTCATGGCCCAGGCATAATTCCAGGGCGTCAACAATATTGTCCAGGGCCTCCTGCTCGGTTTCTCCGTAGGAGATAGCCGCCGGTTCCTCCTGGCATTGCACCGTAAAGCCGCCGTCCTCCAGGTCCGGGGTCAGGACTACGGTAAAGGTCCGGCCTGCCGCCATAACCTTTTCCGCTTTGGGGGTTGCCAGCTTCTTTAACTCACCCCGGAGTCCTTTGATAATTTCTCCCAGGGCCAGGGAAAGGACAAACTGGCCGCCTCTGAGGGTGTCCAAAATCTTTTGGGGGTCCCAGTCCACCACAAAGATGGTGTCGCCGTCGGTCAAGAAACGGAGTTCGGCCAGAGGCTCCTTTTTTTCGGGAAAGTTTTTTCTCAGGTAGGCCAGGGCGTTCCTGATTTTCTGGAGGCTGATCCCCTCATCCTTGAGCCTCTTGGCCACCCGCAGGGCCACCAGGTCTTTAAAAGAGTATCCCCGCCTGGTGCCCTTGCCTGCCGCCGCAATAGAGGGCCTGACTATCCCAGTCGCGGCCCAATGCTCCACTTGCCGGCCTGACACCCCGGTTAAAGCCATTACCACCTTCTTGCCAAACAACATAAACTCGCCCTCCATTATAATAAATACACTGATGGATTATTAATTATCAGCAAGAGGGTTGTCAACAGATTTTTGGGGAATCAGGATTAAAAAAGGTTCCTCCCTGCCGGCCAGGCCTTCCGGGCGGTGCGTATGTTTAAGGGGGATCGTCCTCTTCAGTCCCCATTCCATTTCCCTTGGGCCTCGGCCCGATTGATGGTACACTCCGGTAAAAATCTGCAATAGCCGTTTGGGAGGATCTCGCCATGAGGACGGGCAACCCCGCGCTCAGTAACCTCACCTTCTCCGGGTCGGGCAGTGCCCTCCGGACCGAAGAAAGGATGTCCATCCAGGGAACCACCAACAAGGCCATCCTGTTGCTGCTGTGCGTCTGCGTCAGCGCCGCCTGGATCTGGACCAGCTTTTCCCGGGCCGGGAACCCGCAGGCAGTGCTGCCCCTGGTGACGGTGGGGGCCATCGCCGGCTTCATCACCGCCCTGGTAACGGTTTTCAAACCGGCCTGGGCCGGGGTGACCGCTCCCCTCTATGCCCTGCTGGAGGGCCTTTTCATTGGCGGCATCTCCGCCATTGCCGACGCCCAATACCCCGGGATCGTCATCCAGGCGGTGGGCCTCACCTTCGGGACCTGCCTGGCGCTGCTGTTGGCTTACAAGTCGGGA
>JBAVAG010000003.1:0-15307 GCA_049585595.1 Desulfobaccales bacterium | reverse complement strand
GGACCATGGAGCCGGTGACCGGTGCGGGCGGGGATGGCCTGGCGGCAGCGGCCCGGGCGGCCGGCGCCGCCGCGGGAGCGGGAACTGCCGGGGCCAGAGCCGCGGCGGACTGGGTTGGGACCGGCATCAACCCCAACGGGGGGATTCCCTGGGCCGCCTGCTTGGGCTCCGGAACCAGCAGCCCCAGGGAGTAAGCCACCCGATAGATATCCCCCCGGCCGGCCAGAACCCCCAGGGTGAAACTCATCATCAGCAGTCCCAGCATGCCGAAGACGGCGAAGATGACCTCCGTCAGCCGCAGGTTCAGATGCCATGGCTTTTTGCCGCTTCTGCCCCGACCTGTCTCCATATCCCCTCCCTCCGTCGCCGGTATTGGTCTGGAATGGCGAGGCCGCCACGGTTCACATGGTCTCCGGAGCCGCCACCCCCAGAATCCGCAAACCGTGGGCTAACACCGTCTTCACCGCGGCCACCAGGTCCAGGCGGGCCCGGGTCAGCTCCCCATCTTCGCTGATGAACCGATGTTTATAATAATAACTATGCAGTTGCGAGGCCAGTTCCGTCAAGAAATAAGTGACGCGGTGGGGCTCCAAACTGCGGGCCGCGGCCTCCACCAGCTCCGGGTAGCCGGCCAGCAATTTGAGCAGGCCAAGCTCTTCCGGCAAAGTGAGCCGCGGCAAGCGCGATGGGTCGGACGCGCCCGGGAGAAGGCCCTGGGCCTCGGCCTGGCGAAGGACGCTGGCCAGGCGGGCGTAAGCGTACTGCACGTAGTAAACTGGGTTTTCACTGCTCTGCTGCTTGGCCAGCTCCAGGTCGAACTCCAGTTGGGCGTCGGGACGCCGGGACAGGAAGATGAAACGGGCCGCATCCTTACCCACTTCATCCAGCACCTCCCGCAGGGTGACGAAGGTGCCGCCCCGGGTGGTCATGGCCACCGGCTCTCCCTGGCGCAGCAGGGAGACTAACTGCACCAGGATCACCCGGAGCCGCCCCGTAAAACCCAGCGCCTGGGCCGCGGCCTCAAGGCGGGGCACATAGCCGTGGTGGTCAGCCCCCCAGATATCCACCACCAGATCATAGCCTTGCTGGAACTTCAGCAGATGGTAGGCCAAATCCGAGGCGAAGTAGGTGGTGGCCCCGTTGCTGCGGCGCACCACCCGGTCCTTTTCGTCGCCAAACTCGCTGGCCTTGAACCACAGGGCGCCGTCCCGCTCCTCCAGGCAGCCTTGCTCTCTCAGGAGCTCGAAGCTTTGCTCCACCAGCCCCCGGCGATAGAGCTCGGTTTCGGAAAACCATTGGTCGAAGCGCACCCCGAAGTCTTCCAGGTCCTGCCTGATCTCGGCCAGGATGACCGCGCCGGCATAGCGGCCCAGCTCGATCAGGTCGTCCTCGTGGGGGGGCGCCGGCGGCACCGCCTTCCCCTGGGCCAGGTAATTCCCGGCCAGCTCCTTCATATAGTCGCCCTGGTAGCCGTCTTCGGGGAACTCGATCACTTCACCCAGGCGCTCTCGCAAGCGGAAATAGAGGGATTTGCCCAGGGTGAGGATCTGGTTGCCCACGTCGTTGATGTAGTATTCCCGCACCACCTGGTGGCCGCTGGCGCAGAGCAGGTTGGCCAGGGCGTCCCCCAGGGCGGCGCCCCGGCCGTGGCCGATGTGTAGGGGCCCGGTGGGGTTGGCGCTGACGAACTCCACCTGGACCCGGCGGCCAGCGCCCAGGTTGCTGTCGCCGTAAGCCGGGCCCTGCTCGTGAATCTCCGGGAGCACCCGGTACCAGAAGGCGTCATCGATGAAGAAGTTGATGAACCCGGGTCCGGCGATTTCTATCTTTTGCAACATACCTGTGGGCGCCGCCATCCGGCTTACCAGAATTTCGGCCACCTTCCGGGGCGGCATCTTGGCTTCCCTGGCCAGGACCAGGGCCAGATTGGCAGCCAGGTCGCCGTGGCCCTCCTGCCTGGACGTCTCCACTTCGAAGGCGGGCAGGGCCTCAAAATTGAGGTCGCCCGAGGCTCGGGCGGCTTCCGCGGCGGCGGTAATCAGGACACGCAGGATTTGTTTGAGGCGCATTGATCAACTTTCGGATGGTTATTTTAGTGAAGGCAAAAGTAAAAAGGCAAAACTCTTACCTTTTGCCTTTTACCTTCTCTTGTTCCCTAGCTAATCTTGGGAATGAGCAAACGGAAAGCAATTATAGGGCGGCCTGTGGCCGCCGGCAATCAGCGGCGGGCGCAGCCCGCCCTATACTGGTCACTGGCCAAAGGACTTACATTCGAATTTAGGCGCAGGCTAAAGCCTGCGGCTACCTGTCAGGCCTTTACTGACCACTGACTACTGGCCACTGGCTACTGGCTACTCTTTCTGCGGCGCTTCCCCCACCGGCTGGGCCTTCAGGGTCAGGTCCCGGGTGAATTCGAGGCAGTGTTGGCCGGTGAAGGAATACTTCTTGACGCAATTCTCCCGCCAGGCGCAGACCAGGCAGATGCTGGGCTCCGTATTATCCGGTTTTCTCGCCATCTCGGGCTCCCTGGTACAGGCGGGGATTGGCAGCGCCCAGGAGACAATAGACTTCATAGCTGATGGTGTCTGCCCAGGCCGCCAGTTCCTCGGCGCTGATCCGCTCGTTTTGGTCCTGCCCCAGAAGCGTGACCCGGTCCCCGGGCTTAACCCCGGGGATCCCGGTCACCTCCACCATGGTGAGGTTCATGCAGACCCGGCCCCGGATGGGGGCCCGCCGGCCGCGGACCAGGACGGTGCCCCGGTTGGACAACAGCCGGTTGTAGCCGTTGCAGTAGCCCACCGGCAACACCGCCAGGTCGCACCAGTCGGGGGTGGTGTAGGTGCATCCATAGCTGATGCTGCGCTCCGGAGGGAGACGCTTCACCTGGAGGACCTCGGTGGCCAGGGTCATTACCGGCTTGAGGGTAATCGGCGGCGGGCGGCGGGGGGACGGGGGTGAGCCATAGAGCATCAGGCCCGGGCGCACCAGGTCCTGGTGGGCCTCCCGGAGTTCCCAGAGGGCGGCGCTGTTGCTCAGGTGGTTCAGCGGCAAGGCCCAGCCCTGGCTGCGGACCGAGGCCAAGAGCCCGCTGAATTCCTGCAACTGCTTTAAAGTATAAGCCTTATCCTCCTCGTCCGCCATGGCCAGGTGGGAGATGAGCCCCAGGACCTCCAATTGGGGGTATTCCCGGAGGCCGGCCAGAAACTCCGGGACCTCCCCGGGAAGCAGGCCCAGCCGGCTCATGCCGGTGTCCACCTTGAGGTGCGCCCTGGCCGTCTTCCCCTGAGACAGGGCCGCGGCCGCCAGGGCCTGCGCCACGTCCCGCCGGAAGAGGACTACCTCCAAATCCGCGGCTACGGCCCGCTCCGCCTCCCGGGGCAGGATTCCCAAAAGGAGGAGAATCGGCAGGGTCAATCCCGCCTGGCGCAGGACCAGGCCCTCCTCCAGGGAACCGACTCCCAGATAATCCACCCCCAGCCGCGCCAGGGTCCGGGCCACCGGCACCAGACCATGGCCGTAAGCGTCGGCCTTGACCACTGCCAGCATCTTGACCCGGGGTTCGCACAGGAGCCGCAACTGACGGTAGTTGTGCTCCAGGGCCGCCAGGTCAACATTCAAACTTACCATGGAAGTGAGAATCATACCTTATTCCTTGCTTCCCTGTCCCGGATGGAGCGGGCTGCCGCCCGCGCCCACCTCCGGGCGAGCTATTCCTGACGCCGGTATTCGGCGGGAATCTCGTCCGCCTGGCGGGCCACCTGCTGCTCCAGCTCCTGTTTGTGCCGGGCCAGGACCTCCTGAAGCCGGGGGTCGCTCAAGGCCAGAATTTGGGCGGCAAAGATGGCGGCGTTCTTGGCCCCGGCCTTGCCGATGGCCATGGTGGCCACCGGCACCCCCGGGGGCATCTGGACCATGGCCAGGAGGCTGTCCAATCCCAGGAGATGGGACCCGGGCAGAGGCACCCCGATGACCGGCAGGGTGGTAGCCGCGGCCAGGGCCCCGGCCAGATGGGCCGCCATGCCGGCCGCCGCCAGGATGACCTTTAAGCCGCGGCCGGCCGCCTCCCGGGCATAGGTCTGAACCCGTTGGGGGGCCCGGTGGGCCGAGGCCACCACCACCTCAAAGGGGATGGCCCACTCTTTAAACAAATGCGCGGCCGGTTCCACTTCGGGCCAATCCGAGGAGCTGCCTAAAACGATCCCCACAGCTACCGCCATAATTATCCCCTTGCTTTGGTTTCGTGGGGAGGGCCGCCCGCCCGCCCCTCACACCTTAAGTAGTGAGCAGTAAGCAGTAAACAGTGAGCAGTAAAAAAAACCTTCCCCCGTAGGGGCGACCCGCTGGGTCGTCCCCCGCTGGGTCGCACGGCAATGTGTAGGGTGGGCACTGCCCACCATTTCCGTAGGGGCGGGTTTTAAACCCGCCCAGTCTTGTAGGGTGCGTCTCACGCATCATTACGAGGTCGGCCCCCGCCCTGAGCAGTTAGCAGTAAAAAAACCATAGGCGAGTGGGGGACGGGGATGCCAAGGGGGTGATGGCCGCGGGCCCGGGCCCTCTCCCCCAATCATCGATCTCGCCGTCTGCCCTCAGTACCACTCGGCCAGGGTGATCACCGTGTCCACGTAGGCGTCGGAATGGTTATAACCGTAAACGGCCCGGCGCCAGGAGGCCCGGTTTTGTCGTTGGAAGCCGCTCTTGTGCAGATAGCAGGCGATGCTGAAAATGGCGTCGTCGTGAGTGAACAGGTCCACCGGCCCCTTGCCGCTGGCGGAGACACCGCAGCTCTTCAGGCTGGAGGGCAGGAACTGGCAGAAGCCCATGGCTCCGGCCCAGGAGCCGTTATAGAGGAAGGGGTCCAGGTGGTGGGCGCCGCAGTATTCCAGGAAGACCCGAAGTTCCCGCTGAGCCCAGGCGGCCTTCTTCCCCAGGCGGTCGCGGCCTGCGGCGTCCAGGTCCAGGTCATTGATGATTTCCGGAGAAGCCATCACCGCCAGGGAGGCGAAGACATTGAAGACCGGGTACTTGCCGGTATTGTTCCCCAGACCGCTCTCCACGGTGAGGATAGCCACGATGACCTTAGGAGCCACCCCATATTGGGCTGCGGCCCGGTTCAGGGCGTCCTGGTGGGCGGCGAGATAGGCCCGGCCCTGGGCGGCCACCGCCGGGGTCAGGAATTTCGCATAAATGCCGGGGGATTCTCTGCGAAGGAAGGCGATTTTCCGGACTACGTCGGGCAGGAATTGAGAGCGGGGGTCAGCGAAGGTGCTGAAGACGTAGTCCTTGTCCAAGCCATGGCGCACCAGGTCGTATTTCAGCCCCACGTAGGCCATCGGCGGGGCCTCGGCCCGGGCCGGCGCCGCCCCTCCCGCCAGGCTCGCCGCCAGGATCAGGACCCCCGCCGCGAGCCGGGAAAACCGCGTCTGAGCCATGCCCTCCCCCCATATTAGCTGCGCTAATGCTACCTTTTTCCCCCATGATTGTCAAGACGGGCGGGCATTCCTTTGCAGGGGGAAGCAGAGACATTTTTCTATGCGCCCCTTGATTTTTTCTTGACTGTGGTTTATGTTTATGTAAACTGCATTTCATGGCAGAAAGGGAGGTCTTATACCGAGGCAAATTTCACACGGTTGAGCTTGCCGTGACCGCCAATGGCAGATGTCCGGCAAAGAAATTTCTGAATGGCCTCTCCACAGAGGATAGGGAAAAAATATTGCGGGTCATAAAGCGCCTGGCAGATGCAGATGAAGGCAAATTGGCCAACCGGGAGCAATTCAAGAAGATTGAAGGTGAAGACTTCTTCGAATTTAAGAACTTTCAAATCAGGATGCCCTGTTATTTCCATGGGGCAGGGCGGTTGATCCTTACTCACGGTTTTATAAAAAAAGAGGCTTGGATCAGGCCCGAGGAAATTGGGCGGATGAAAAGGATTCGCGATGAATACGAAAAGAGAACCTGAAAAGACCTTGATGGACCAGTACCTGGAAGACCCGGAGTTTGCCAGATTGATGGCCCAGGGGGACCTGATCATGGAGGTCACGGAAACGCTTTGTGAACTCCTGGAGAAAGAAGGAGTTCCCCGGAAAGAACTGGCCGACCGGTTGGGCAAATCGAAAGGGTTTGTCTCCCAATTGTTGAATGGCGGTCGCAATCTTACCTTGCGCACCGTGGCCGATATCCTGCATGTTTTGGGATATAAGGTTTCCCTCACTCCTCAGAAGCTAAGACCAGAAAGCCTGCAAAAGCCAAAAAGGAACCCGCCCACCGAGAAAAAGTCCTTGTATACGCGCTCGCACCCGGAAACCTGATATAATTGCCGCGGAAGTTAGGGCCATTTCTTATTGGCGGCAATTCCTGCCTGAGGTCGAGCCGTGGCGAAAAGAGACATTATCCCAATAGCCATGAACGGGGCCCTCCTGGAAAACCAGCCCCTGGCGCCGCTGACCACCTGGAAGATCGGCGGGCCGGCGCAGTATCTGGCTACCGCGGCCGGCCTCCCGGAGGTCTTGGGCCTGATGGCCCTGGCCCAGGAGCGGGGCTGGCCCTTGTTCTTCCTGGGACGGGGCTCCAATCTGCTGATCGCCGACGCCGGCCTCCCCGGTCTCACCCTGCACCTGGCCCGGAGCCTCCAGGGTCTTGCACGCCGGGGCGACACCCTCAGGGCCGGGGCCGGGGTGGCTTTGCCCCGCCTAGCCCGAACCGCCGCGGCCCTGGGTTTCTCGGGCTTCGAATTCCTGGCGGGCATTCCCGGCAGCGTGGGCGCCGCGGTGCGCCTCAACGCCGGGGCGGACGGCCAGAACCTGGCCGCGGTGCTGGGCCGGGTTTGGGTGGCCACCCCCAAGCTCCAACTCCTGGAATTCCGGGCGGCAGAACTGGGGCTGGGCTATCGCACCTCCCGGCTCCTCTATTTCCCCCACTGGCTGGTGGTGGAGGCGGAGTTTCTTCTGGGCTCCCCGGCCCCGCCGGAGGCGGTGCGGGCTCGCCTGCGGGAATTGCAGACGGCCCGCCGGGCCCGGCAACCCGCCAATTACCGCAACTGCGGCAGCGTCTTCAAAAATCCCGCGGCCGGGCCCGCCGCCGGGTGGCTCATTGAGGCGGCGGGCTGCAAAGGGCTCAAGCAGGGTGAGGCCCAGGTCTCCCTTAAGCACGCCAACTTCATTCTCAACCAGGGCCGGGCCACTGCGGCCCAGGTGCAGGCCCTCATCACCGAGATCCAGGAACGGGTCTGGCGCACCCAGGGCGTGGCCCTGGAGCGGGAAGTGGTCATTCTCCCCGAAGATTTAGTGTGAATTTAGCTTTCAGCGACAGTGGCAAAGATGTGTAGGGTGGGCTCTGCCCACCAATTCCTTTAGCGGCACAGGCTTCCGGCCTGTGATTGGGTCGCCCGTAATGGTGCGTGAGACCCACCCTACAAAACTACAGTGCTTCTGCAAAATGGCAACCGTAGGGCGCGTCTCACGCGCCATTAAAGATAGACCAAGGGGCGATGGTGGCCAAGATATGCAGGGTGGGCACTGCCCACCAATTCCGTAGGGGCGGGGTTTCCCCGCCCAGGGCGGCGAGACGCCGCCCCTACCACCTAATCTTTAACCAAAACCCGCAAACAGGACGTTAATATGATCCCCTACTGCAGCATCTGCTGGGATATCGACAAGATCAAGCTCCTGGACCAGCGCCGCCTCCCCCGGGAAGAAGTCTATCTGGAGATCAGGGATTATCATGAGGTGATCGAGGCCATCCGCACCCTGGCCATCCGCGGGGCGCCGGCCATCGGGGTGGCCGCCGCCATGGGCGCCGCCCTGGGGGCCCTCGAGATCCATACCGAGGATGTGGCCGAGTTCCTGAGGCGCTTCCAGGAAATCTGCCGGGAAATCGCGGCCTCCCGGCCCACCGCGGTGAATCTCTTCTGGGCCCTGAAGCGCATGCAGCGGCTGGCTCATGACCATGCCCAGGAGCCGGTGCCGGCCCTCAAGGATTACCTGGTGATCGAAGCCCAGGCCATGCTCAAGGAAGATGAAATCACTAACCGCCATCTGGCCCGGTGGGGGGAGATCCTCATCGAAGAAGGGATGCGCGTCCTCACCCATTGCAATACCGGGGCCCTGGCCACCGGTGCCTACGGCACTGCCCTGGGAGTCCTGCGGTCCGCCTGGGAGACCGGAAAGCGGTTCTCCGTGTGGGTGGATGAGACCCGGCCGCTGCTCCAGGGGGCCCGCCTCACCACCTGGGAGTTGCAGAAACTGGAGATTCCCTTCACCCTGATCCCCGACGGCGCCGCGGCCACCTTGATGCACCAGGGCCGGGTGGACCTGGTGATCCTGGGGGCGGATCGGATCGCCGGCAACGGCGACACCGCTAATAAGATCGGCACTTACAGCCTGGCGGTCCTGGCTCGCCACCACGGCATCCCTTTCTATGTGGCCGCGCCCTTGTCCACCTTCGACTTCACCATTGCCGACGGCAGCCACATCCCGGTGGAAGAACGCTCCGGAGAGGAGGTCACCCACCTGAGAGGTGAGCCGCTGGCCCCGGCCGGGGCCCCAGCCCTGAATCTGGCCTTCGATGTTACCCCCAGCGATCTGATTTCTGGTATAATTACGGAGAAAGGGGTGTTTGAGCCACCCTATACCTCCAGTCTCAAGCCTTTTCGGCCACAGGAGTAAAGTATGCGTTATTTGTCTTTGCCTCTGGCGCTTCTGCTAATCCTCATGGTGGGGCTGCCGGCCTGGGCCGGCGGACCTTATAACTTCCGCCCGCCCGTCACCGCCAGCGGCATCGATCCCCAGGCGATGACGGTGATCGGCGCCCCGCAGCATCATGTGACCAAAAAAGGGGAGGACCTCCTGGACATCACCCGGCACTATGATCTGGGGTGGACGGAAATCGGGGCCATGTACCGCAGTTGGGACCCGTTCATACCGCCGCTAGGGGTCAATCTGCTCATCCCCACCCTGTGGATCGTCCCCACCGGCCATGATGCCCAAATCGTGGTGAACACCGGGGAGATGCGGCTGTACTACTTCGTCAACCACGGCACCCAGGTTTACACCTATCCCATCGGCATGGGGGTCCTCGATTACCGGACCCCCACCGGCAAGTTTACGGTGAACCAGAAGATAGTGAATCCGGCATGGCACATCCCCAAGGAGTTGCAGGCCAAATACGGCGGGGAGGTCATGGACGCCGGGCCGGATAACCCCATGGGCGCCTTTAAACTGGGGCTGTCCTGGGGAGACTACGGGATTCACGGCTGCAACCTGCCCTGGGCCGTGGGCCGGCTGGTGAGCCATGGCTGCACCCGGCTCTATCCCGAGGATATCAAGAAGCTCTTTGCCATGGTTCCCATGGGCACCCGGGTGGAGTACATCTATGAGCCGGCCAAGATCGGCTTCCGCGATGGCCGGGTCTTCCTATCGGTGCACGATGACGTCTATTTCAAGATCCCCTCCATGATCCTGCACGTGCTGGGCATGATTGAGAAGCGGGGCCTGGCGAATCAGGTGGACATGCGGAAGGTGTTGCAGACGGTGGAGGAGCAGAACGGCATGCCGGTGGATATCACCCGGGGGGCGGAGGGGGCCGAGAGCCAGCTCAGCCAGTCCAGTTATTGAGGCGAGCCGCTTTCCCGATCCCGGGATCCGGCCTATGATAGGGGGCGCGAGTTGAGGCGCCCTCTTTTTTTATGGCAGCCGCAGGCGTGGGGCCGGTGAGCCCCCGATCCGCAGAAGCATGAGGTCATAACTGGTGGCGACAACATGCGATCTGCGTCGGCCCGGGCCCTGGGCAAACCCGCCCTGGACAGAGGGGACGCCCGGGCTCCCGGTAGCTGGGCGATCGGGGATGAGATTCTAAGCAAATCGAATCAAGGGCAGCAGCCGCAGGCGGCGCCACCGGGTAATTGAGAGCCCGGTCCGTTTCTGGTAAACCCGCCCTCAAAAGAGAGAAGGTGTGGGAGGCTTACGCCCGATCCACACCCTCTTTCTGGAAAGCGGGGCCTAAGGCCCCAGTTGTAAAATTACTTTGCCGGTTCAGCCGGAGCGGCCGGAGCCATTGGAGCGGGTGGAGCTTGCCCCGGCGGGCAGGCGACCTTCTTGGCCCTATGGTGGACTTTGTGATGATAAACCCTGTGGGCTCTCATCTCCCCAACATGGGCGCAGCATTTTTCCGCGGCGTCTTCGGCCCTGGCAGCAGCGGCCTCCGCCTTGTCGGCGGCAGCAGCAGCGCGAGGCACAGGGACCTTGGCATCTTGCGCGGCCGCCTCAGCCTTTACGGCTGATGCGGCTGCCCGATCTGCAGAAGCTTTAGCTTGCTCCGCGTACATTACGCACTGATCATGGTACGTTTGGCAGCAGCCAGCACCTCCCAGCACCAGGGCAAAGACCGCGAGGAGAGCCAAGGCATAGCCTTTTCTCATTGCCTTCCTCATCGATTACCCCCTTTCGGAGAGCGTTATACCCTCCATTAGCTGAATTAACCCGGGTGCTACTTTCTCATCTTCTTGGTCAGGCAGGCCTCAGCCTTTGCCGCTGCAGCCTCAGCCCGATCAGCCGCCGCCTCAGCCTTGTCAGCCGAAGCTTTGGCATCAGCCGCCGCCATTTCGGCATTCCGCGCTGCGGCGTCCGCCCTGCCAGCCGAAGCCGCTGCCTGATCGGCATACATCTTGGCTTCGTCTACGCTTTTCTTGCAGGCGTCGCAACAGCCTCCCACCATGGCAACGATAAATGCCATGATGATGGCCAAAGCCAACCCCTTCCTAAGCAAAGCCTTCCTCATCATTTATCCCCCCTTCTCAAAGAGATGGTTAAAGGTTAAAGATGCCGACATTAAATATCAGCAATCCAAAAAGATCAAGAAAAATATGGGCCCTCGAGAAATTTTTTTTGATATGGCGATTTCCGGCGCCCACATATTCCTTGATTTTGGTTTAAGATAACTATGCTCAAGAAAATATCAAGGAAAAATCTGCATCCAGTTCATTTTTTTTTGCAGGGGCGGCCGCTGCCATTTGGTTAACCATTTGTTATAATTAAATTAATCACTGTATTTATCACTGCACTTTTTTTTCCAAGGGAACCATTTCTCCCCAATTTTGGCCCACCCGCAGGTCCACCTCCAGCGGCACCTTCAGGGGAACCACCCCCTCCATGACCCGGCGCACCATGCCGGCCGTGGCCGCCAATTCCGATTCCGGCACCTCAAACAGCAGCTCATCATGGATCTGCAGCAGCATCCGGGCTCCCAGGCCCGCGGCCGTCAAGGCCGCTTCCACCTCCAGCATGGCCTCTTTGATGATGTCCGCCGCGGTTCCCTGGAGGGGGGTATTGATGGCGGCCCGCTCCGCCTCCTGGCGCAGCAGGCGGTTGGCGCTCTGGAGATGGGGGAGGCGCCGCCGCCGCCCCAGCAAGGTGGTGACCCAGCCCCGTTCCCGGCCCGCCTCCACGATTTCCTCCTGATAGGCCTTGACCCGGGAGTGGCGAGCGAAATAGCGTTGGATGAACTCGCTGGCCACTCGCTGGGGCGCCCCCATTTGCTTAGCCAGGCCGAAGGGGCTCATGCCGTAAATGATCCCGAAGTTGACCACCTTGGCTTGGCGCCGCATCTCGGAGGTCACCAGTTCCGGATGGATGGCGAAGATCTCCGCCGCGGTCTGCCGGTGGATATCGATCTGTTCCCGGAAGGCCTTCAGGAGCGCCGGGTCTTCGGAAAAGTGGGCCAGGAGGCGCAGTTCCATCTGGGAGTAATCCGCCCCCAGGAAGACGTAGCCCGGGTCCGGGATAAAGGCCTGGCGCACCTGGCTCCCCAGTTCTCCCCGCACCGGAATATTCTGCAGATTAGGGTCCCGGCTGGAGAGCCGCCCGGTGGCGGCCACCGACTGCAGGAAAGTGGTATGGATGCGGCCGCTGGCGGGGTCGACCAGCTTCAGGAGGGCGTCCACGCAAGTCGATTTTAGCCTTCCCATGGTGCGATATTCCAGGATTTTGGCCGGCAGCGGGTGGACCGCCGCCAGCGTCTGCAGCACCTCCACGTCGGTGGACAAGGCCTTGCCCTTGGTCTTCTTCTGGGGGGTGAGATGCAATTTTTCGAAGAGAATCCGGCCCAACTGCTGAGGGGATTGAATCAGGAAGGTCTCTCCCGCCAGGGAATAGATCTCCTGTTCGAGCCGCTGCATGTCGGTTTCCAAATCCCGGCCCAAACGCCGGAGGAAATCCTGGTCCAGGCGAATACCAAAGGCCTCCATCCGGGCCAGGGTGGCGAGCAGGGGCAGGTCCAGGTTGGCGTAAAGCTCCCAGAGACCCTCCCGTTCCAACTCGCCCCGGAGCAGAGGCCAAAGATTCAGGGCGGCTTCGGCTCGGGAGGCGGCATACAGGCAGCACAAATCCAGGGACAGGTCAGATGCGCCCAGGGGCCGCCCGGCCAATTCCCGGGGGCCGGCCAGGTTGAGACCCAGGTATTGCAAGGCCACGTTTTCCAGGGTCTGCTCATAACGGGCCGGGTCCAGCAGGTAGGAGGCCAGGAGGAGGTCGCCGGTCAGACCGGCGGCCTCTTGGGCGAAACGGCCGGCGACCAGCATGGCCGCCTTCAGGTCCGGGCCCACCTTCGCCACCCCCGGGTCGGACCACAGAGGCCCCAGAACCTGCCAGGCCCTCTCCGCCGGCATCTCCGGACCGCAGGGGACGAAGGCCGCCTCCCCGGGCTTCCAGGCCAATCCTATCCCGGCCAGGGGCGCCAGCAGAGGATGCTGGTCCCCCAGCAGAAAAAAGACCGCCATAGTCCCGGCTTCCCGGATGGCCGCGGCTACCCGCGCCAAATCCTCATGGCTCCGGACCAGGAGACAGTTCTCGGGAGGTTGGGTGTCGAACCCCAGCTCCTTGGCCAGCTTGCTGAACTCCATCTCCACGAACAGGCGCCGCAGAGCTTCCCGATCGGGGGGGCCAGGCTGCAAGGATTCCAGGTCCACCTCCAGCGGCACCCGGCATTCCAACAGCGTCAGGCGGCGGCTCAGGCGGGCCTGCTCGGCATATTGGCGCAGGCGGCCGCGCAAGGCCGTCTCCTTGATCTCCTCTAGATGGGCCAGGAGGTTTTCGAGACTGTGGAAGCGGGCGATCAGTTTTATTGCCGTCTTCTCGCCGATTCCCGGCACCCCGGGGATATTGTCGCTGGCATCCCCGGCCAGGGCCCGCACCTCCACCAGTTCCTCCGGGGTGAGGCCGTATCGCTCGCGGATGACCCCGGGGTCGAAGCGCACCCCCTTCATGGGGTCCCACATCCCCACCCCCTCCTGCACCAGGGGCAGCAGGTCCTTGTCACCGGAGATGATCTCCACTTGAAAACCCTGGGACCTGGCTCGGTGCACCAGGGTGCAGATGAGGTCGTCGGCTTCGAAACCCTCCTGCTGCAAGACCGGCAGCCGCAAGCCATCGATGATCTTGCGGATCTGAGGGAGCTGCAGGACCAGTTCCTCCGGCATGGGAGGCCGTTGGGCCTTGTAGTCGGGAAAGTCACGGTGGCGCTGGGTGGGCCCCTTGCTGTCGAAGACCAGGGCGAGATAATGGGGCTGGCGCTCCTTCAGAACCTTGAGGAGCATGGTGGTTACACCGTATACCGCGTTGGTGGGAAAACCCGCGGAAGTGGCCAGCCCCCGGATGGCGTGGAAGGCCCGGTAGAAATAGGAGCTAATGTCGATGAGATGGAGTACCCGGGGTGCCCCAGCCATGGTCGGCCTCCGGGTTCACTTATAATCCTCCCGGCCCCTCCTGTCAATAAAGACCTCGACGCCACTTAACTAAGGCAAAAGTAAAAAGTAAAAAGGCAAAAAAACCGGAGGCAATATGCAAACCGGCATCCCCGGGGACGCCGCGGCCCCAGAAATTTAGTCGGCATTATGGTTAAATAATGGTATGTTGCCTTAAACTACCCGGTAGTAAATGAGGTGCCGTATGCCCGAAGAGACCCAAGACACACGGCCGATGCCCGACAAGTTCCACCGGGAACTGGCGGAGCTAAAGGCCCGGCTGCTGGAACTGGCCCAGGCCTCCGAGGCCGCCATTGAGAATAGCATCAAGGCGCTTTTGAACCGGGACCCTGGTCTGGCCCGGCAGGTGATCAAGGGCGACCAGAAGGTCAATGACCTGGAGGAGCTGATCGACGGCGAATGCATCCGCCTGATCGCCCTGTTTCAGCCCGTGGCCATCGACCTCAGGCAGTTGATGGCCATGGACCACATCAGCGCCGAGTTGGAGCGCATCGGCGATTCAGCCACCAATATTGCCGAAGAGGTCCTGAATCTGCAGCATCTGCCGGCCAAGCCCATCCATGCCGGCCTGGCCCGCATGGACCATGAGGTCCAGGAGATGGTGCACCAATCCCTGCAGGCCTTTCTCACGCAGAACACCCACCTGGCCCGGGAGGTCTGCATTGCGGACGACGAAGTCGACAGCCTGGACCGCTCCATTATTCATAACCTGGTAACGGAGATGACCGTGGACCCCGCGGCCATCGCCGCGGGGATGTGTCAGGTCAACATTGTCCGCAACCTGGAACGGGTGGGCGACCATGCCACCAACATCGCCGAACAGGTGGTCTACATGGTGGAGGGAGAGTCCATCCGCCACGGTTGCCAGTGATAGAGATCATGACGGTGGCCTTGGAGGAATGGCCCTGGGGGAATATTAGCACTTTCCGGAGGGTGTTGCTGGAATGGCAAAAATCCCTTATACTCTTGACAGATACCGGCTGGCTTATTAACCTTTATTTTTGAGATATGGTCATGGCATTGTTAACGGAGCTTTTGGGAGATCGGTTCACCCGGGTCCTGAAAACCGTGGTGTCCCAGTACATCGTCACCGGCGAGCCGGTGGGTTCCCGCATGGTGGCCAAGGTCTCGGGCCTCGACCTGTCGCCGGCCAGCATTCGCAACTTGATGATGGATCTGGAGGAGCAGGGCTACCTGCAGCAACCCCATACCTCCGCCGGCAGACTCCCCACTCCCAAGGGGTTCCGCTATTACGTGGACCATATATTGCCCATCCAGGAATTGGGGGCGGGCGTGCAGCAGAAGATTCAGGCGGCCTTTGCGCCGCCGGTGGGCGAACCCCAGGACCTGTTCCGGCGGGCCTCCCGGGTGCTTTCCAGCGTCAGCGGCCATCCGGCCCTGGTCCTGGCGCCCCGGCCCCAGGCGACGCGGCTGAAGCATATCCAATTCATCAGTCTGAGTGGCGACGGGGTGCTCGCCATCCTGGTTTCCCAGGACAACCAGGTGCAGACCCGGTTCGTGCGGGGCGAGTTCCACTATTCCCAAGACCTGCTGGAC
>JBAVAG010000002.1:0-39821 GCA_049585595.1 Desulfobaccales bacterium | reverse complement strand
ACCGGCCTGGGCCGGGGTGACCGCTCCCCTCTATGCCCTGCTGGAGGGCCTTTTCATTGGCGGCATCTCCGCCATTGCCGACGCCCAATACCCCGGGATCGTCATCCAGGCGGTGGGCCTCACCTTTGGGACCTGCCTGGCGCTGCTGTTGGCTTACAAGTCGGGAATGATCCGGGCCAGTGAGGGCTTTAAGAGGGGAATAGTGGCGGCTACCGGCGGCATCGTCTTATTTTACCTGGTCAGTTTTATTCTGGGCCTGTTCGGGGTACGCATGCCCCTGATTTACGGGGCCGGACCGGTGGGCATCATCTTCAGCCTGATCGTGGTCACCATTGCCGCCTTGAACCTGGTCCTGGACTTCGACTTCATCGAGCAGGGGACCCTGCAAGGGGCGCCCAAATACATGGAATGGTATGGCGCCTTCGCCCTGATGGTCACCCTCATCTGGCTCTACCTGGAGATCCTCAACTTGCTGATGAAGTTGCGGAGCCGGGAATAGGGCCCCCTTAAAGCATGATCAGGGCCCGGTAAGGCTCGGTCAGCCCCAGGTTGAAATCGATCACCAGGTCTCCGGCAAACCCCTGGGTATCTTCGCTCACCAGGGCATAATCGCCTTTGCCCAGAAATTCGTTCAACTGTCCCAGACGGTCCTCGTCATATTCTTCCGCCATCTGCAGAAAATACTGGGGATCGTAAGCAACGGCCCAGGCCCGTTTGGCTTGCAGCGGTTTCATTGCCTGCCTCCCCTCCGGAAAAGCTTTGGTTAGCTTAAAGGGCGCCCGGGGTTCGTTCCGCTTGCCACCCAAAGGCGCTTAGGATATGGTGAAGGTAAGAATGACCGCCGCCGCCGTCAAGGAAGCAGCCTCCCCGGGGGAACCTCTGCCGTGAGCCGAAGCGATATCCTGGAAACCGAAGCCGGAAAACGAAAGGGCGGCCGCCTTGCCCGGGAGACCGACCTCATCGGCGCCCTGGCCGAGGTTTTCGGGCCGCCGCCGCCGGCGGTGGTCCAGGGCATCGGCGACGACTGCGCCGCAGTGAGCCTCAAGGAAGTCAAAGGCAACCTCCTTTGGACCGTTGATACCCTGGTGGAGGGAGTGCATTTCTCCCTGTCCTACACCACCCTGGGGCAATTGGGCTGGAAGGCCATGGCGGTTAACCTGAGCGACATCGCCGCCATGGGCGGGGAGCCCCTTTATGCCCTGCTTTCCCTGGGCTGGCCCCCGGAGCGGGACCTGGCGCTGGCCCTGGAGCTGGCCCAGGGTCTGGCCCAGGCCGCCCGGGAGCACGGGGTGGCCATCATCGGCGGCGACACGGTTGCCTCTCCCGGTCAGGTAACGGTGACCATCACCCTTACCGGCGTCGCGCCCCCCCGCCGCATGTTGCGCCGGGCCGGAGCCCGGGTAGGGGACTTGATTTACCTTACGGGGGAGCTGGGAGAGGCGGCGGCTGGGCTTCTGGTCCTGAAGCGGCGTCCTGAGCTGGATGTGGACCTGCAGACGGCCCTGGTGGCGGCCCACCTGGCCCCCAAACCGCAGTTGGCGGCCGGGCGCCTCCTGGCCGGCCAGGGCCTGGCCGCGGCAGCCATCGATACCTCCGATGGGGTGGCCTCCGACCTGTATCACCTCTGCCTGGCGAGCAAGGTAGGGGCGGTGATTCCCGCGGCGGCGGTGCCGATTTCACCCCGGGTGCTGGCCGCCGCCCCCTACCTTCGGGCCGACCCCTTGAGGCTGGCCCTGATGGGAGGCGAAGACTACCAACTCCTCTTCACTTCGCCTTCCCGCAAGGCGGTGCGGCTGCACCAAGCCTTCGCCGGGGTCGGACTGCCGCCTCCTCTGCTTTTGGGAGAGATCGTGGCAGGCGACCGGGTCATGCTAATTGACGCCGCGGGCGCGGTGGATATCTCCGGGGCCGGATATGACCATTTCCACCTTGACCAGGAGAACGAAGCAATTTAACATGCATATGCGGCCAGATAGTGTAGTGTCCCGCAATTATCTTAACAAAAGATTTGAGAGAAATCCCCCCCTCCCTTGAGGGGAGGGGGTTGGGGGGAGGGTGGCAACATATGGTAAATTAAAGATAATTTACCACCCCCACCCTAACCCTCCCCCCTCAAGGGGGAGGGAGAAAAGCTAAGCATTGATGCATCGTTTCCATGGGATACAACACTAGTAGCCGGGGCCAAAAGCAAATTGCCAAATGGGACCCGGCCCTGATGAATCGCCAAGCCATTCAACTTTTGAGTTTAGCCGCCATCTGACCACTGACACCTGAGAAAAGGAACTGCCCATTTCCATGGCCAAAAAAGATCAAACCCGTCCCCTGAAGGTCTGCCACACCTGCCGCCATTGGGTCTATAAGTACAAGGGGTTATGTGAACGCCTCGGCCAGGGGGTCGGCAAGTTCTGGCACTGTGCGGAGTGGACCGAGGCGCCCCCGGGCCCTCCCGGGACCCGTTCCGGGGATTCGTAACCTCCCCCGGCGGCGGACTGAGGCACGACTGCTACCTGATAAAGATTGGAGGCTGAAGATGCAAGACGTCGCTTTTGCCGCCCTGGTGCATGGGGTCTATGTGGTCACCACCCGCCTGGAGGACCAGGTCAACGGTATGACCGCCGCCTGGGTCTCCCAGGTGGCCCTCAAGCCCTTGCTGGTGATGGTCTCCATTGCCCCGCCCCGCTTCTCCCATGGCCTCATCAAAGAAAGCGGCATATTTGCCATCAATGTCCTGGCTAGCGGCCAGGCGGACCTGGGTAAGCGCTTCGGCTTCAAGAGCGGCCGCCAGGTGGACAAATTCGCCGGCCTGGATTGGACCCCCGCGGCCACCGGGGCTCCCATCCTGCCCCAGGCCTACGCCTTTCTGGACCTCAAGCTTAAAGACACCTTCCCCGCCGGAGACCATACCCTGTTCCTGGGGGAGGTAGTGGCGGCCCAGATCCTCCACCCCCAGGCCCAACCCCTGGTCTTTAAAAAGAGCGATTTTTTCTGATGCCGCCGGCAGCCGCGGAGCCAGCCCCGATCATCCCTTGACTCCTTCCCGGCCCAGGCGGGATGCCCCTCCCGGAGGCCCCAAAAAAGATTTGACTAATTTTAAAATTGGGTTTAATGGTAATCTAGCGACTTCCAGAAGGTAGATTATTCCTTTCAGGGACGCTGGCGGCAACCCTTGGGGATGTGGGTGGGGGGACATGCTCGACTTCGGGGAGACGGGAAAAATTTGCCTCAACCAGGAGAGGCAGGGGGCTTGCGAAAATTGCCTGTGGTGGGAATGGGATGCGGCCCTGCGTGAATGCCGCAATTCCCATGGCCATGTCTGCCCGGGCTATCGGGAGCGGCTCTTCAGCCTGGAAGCGCCGGACACCGACGGGAGTTCCGGTTTACCGGCCGGCCCCAAGGGCCGCGGCCCGCAGGTGGCGAGTTAGCTGATCCGCCCGGCGCAAAGGCAGAGGAATCCGGTACTTGGCAACGCAGCCCAGCGTAATCTCGCGGCTTTCTTCCAGGGTGATGCGATGCCCGGGAGAGAGATAGAGGGGTTTCGTGTCTTTTCGGGTCCTGAGGATCAAGCCCACCATCTTTCCCTGATAAATTAAAGGACTGGCGGCCCCGGCCTCCGCGGCTGGCTCCGGCCCCTGGCCCACCAGGCGGCTCTTGGCCACCCCGATGGTGGCTACCTCCAACACTAATCCCAGGTGCGAAGCCAGGCCCAACCCCCGCGGATGGGCAATCCCCTGGCCATCCACCAAAAGCACCTCCGGCCGATTCTTTAACCTCCGAAACGCCGCCGCCAGGATGGGAACCTCCCGGAAACTGAGAAGCCCGGTGCGGTAGGGAAAGGGGCACTCAGCCTCGGCCTCCGCCTCTTCCAGCAACTCCATCTCCGGAAACCGGTAAACCGCCACAGCCCCAAAGAGACGCCGGTCCTCCCGGTCGCCAATGGCGTCCGCCCCGGCCACCAGTCGAGGCGGCCGCGGCAAAGGCAGGAGCCGGACCCTTTCTCTCAGCTTTTCCTGGAGCGCCACCGCCTCCTGGTAGGTACTGGGCCAGGGCAGGGTACAATAGCTCTTTTTCATCTATCCCGGTCGACCCACCTCAACCCCGCACCAATTCGGCGCTGTAAATAAAGGCCCCGTCCCGTTTGCTCAGCCGGCCGTCCCGGTTTTCCAGGATCCAGCCGCTCTCGCCCTTGCCGCCGAAGGGCAGGCGCAGGGGGGTGAAAAGGAAGTCCGGGTTGTCGTACACCATGCCGAATTTTTTAGTGAGGGCCTCTTTGGCCCCCGGGGGCGGGGTGCCGAACCAGACCACCAGGAAGGGGTAGCGGCTCTGGAGCACCGTGGCCACCGCGGCCCGGCCGCTCTCCGCCGGCACCAGGTCCAGGAAAGGCCCCAACAACTCCAGGTCCGGCGCCGCGGCGGTCTCCATCAGGAAGGGACCCTGCCACTCCCCCTGCCGTTGAAACGGGGCCAGGAAATGGGGCTCTTGCAGGGCGGCCAGGACCCGATCCAGGAGCTGGCGGGTGCGCGCCACTTTGATGGGACCGATCCAGGTCTCGGGGTCTCGGGGGTCGCCCACCCGAATGTCGGCCATTTTTTCGATGAGCCGCTGTTTCACCGGCTCGAAGAGGTCTTGATGGATGTAGGCCCGCTTCAGGGTAGTGCAGTACTGGCCGCCATTGATGAAGGCCCGGCGCACCATGAATGGCACGGCCTTGTCGACGTCGGCGTCTTCAAAGAGGATCACCGGCGGCAGGCCGCTGGGGCCGGCAAAGAAGAGCTTATCGAAATGGCGCGCCTCTTGGGCGTAAACGTCGCCCATGGCCCCGCCGCCGGAAATGAAAAGCACCCTTAATTCCGGGTCTTGCACGCAGCGCCTGCCGAATTCCCGGTTGTCCAGGCCGGTGACGGCTTCGATCCCCGGGAAAGACGACACCACTTCTTGCAACACCCGGGCGGACCGGGGGGTCACAGAGGAGCAACTGAAGCGGAAGCGGTTGCCGCCCAGCAGCGCCGCGCCCCCCACCCGGCCCAACATGACGGGCGGGGCATCGTAGGGGAAGATGGCGGCCACCGTGCCGTAAGGGGATTTGCCTTCCACGTAAGGGGTCTCCTCGGCCATGGTCTTGAGATGCGCCGCCGCCAGGTCCACCTCCAGGCCGGCGATGGTGCAGGGGGCCCCTATGTCCTCGCCCTGGGCCGCCACCAGCTCATCCCGGCGCCGGGCCAGGGCCTCGCCCAATTCGGCCAGTAATTCCAAACGCTCGCTGATTTCGGCTATCATATTTAGTCTTTGTCCTCGTTTCTTGGGAAATTACGGAGGAGCACATCGATGAGCAAATCACCCTGGGGCGCGGCGCCCCCAAGAGGGCTTAATCCTCCCATCTAGTAACGCGCCTCCGGAATATCTTTAATATCTATTTGCCCCAAAACTCCCCCTCCCTTGAGGGGAGGGGGTTGGGGGGAGGGTGGCTATTAAGTGAGCAGTTAGCAGCGAGCAGTGAGCAGGAAAAGATAACTGCTTACTGCTCACTGCTCCAAATTTACCACCCCCTCCCGGTGTTACCCCCTCAAGGGGGAGGGAATAAAGCGGTTTCCTTTATCGGGGTTTTCATGAGACACTACCTTAGTAAATACCACAAAATTTTTTAAAGGGCAGGGGAATTGGTTAAGCTTGCCGATGCCCCCCGAAGCAGAGCCTAGGGGACTGGCCGGGGAAGTTTGTGAAATTAAGCATTTTCTCCTTGAAACGCCACCCGGCCCCGTCTTATAATCGAGGTGGGCAGGAAAAAGACTTTATTTTTCAGTGAAAATTTTATATATAAATATTTGGGGTAAATCCCTGAGTAAAGGGATTATTCATAACTTTTGGGGACTTAGGTCTGGGGGGCCGGCTGGCAGCCGCCCATGCTAAAGTGTAACCCAGGCAAATTTTAGATTTATCAAGGTTCTCTGGAGGAAACATGGCAGAAGAGGCCCAAAAAGAAGTGAGGGTAGACCGAAAGCACCGCAAAATCGGGGCCATCGCCCCGGAACTGGCGGATCGCTGCTTTACCTGCGGCACCTGCTCCGGGGGGTGCCCGGCCACCGGCCTGGTTCCCATTGAGGGCGCCGGGGGCACCTGGGACGCCCGCAAGGCCATCCGGGCCATCGTCTTCGGGATGGAGCAGGAAGTCATCGATTCGAAGTGGCCCTGGGTTTGCACCCTGTGCGGCCGCTGCCAGTACCAGTGCCCCATGGGCATCCAGTTGATGCGGACCTTCCGCGCCTGCCGCACCGCCCGGGAACGGGACAAAGTGCCCGGGCCGATCCACAAGGGCACCATGATGAATCTCGAGCGGGGCAACAACCTGGGCATTCCCCGGGACGATTTCCTTTTCCTCCTGGCGGAACTGGGAGTGGAGATGGAAAACGACGAGGAGCAGCCCTGCCCCGGATTTTACGTGCCGGTGGATAAGGAAGGGGCCGACGTCATCGTCACCATCAACTCCAAGGAGCCCTTCGGCGAGCCGGACGATATGAAATTCTGGTGGCGCATCTTTTACGCCGCCAAGGAAGACTGGACCGTCTCTTCCACCAACTGGGAAGGGGTCAACTGGGGGCTGTTCAGCGGCGACGATCCCTCCATGAAAGAACAGGTGGGGCGGGTCATCGAGAACGCCCGACGACTTAAGGCCAAAACCATCTTGTACCCCGAATGAGGGCACGCCTACTATGCAACCCGGTTCGGGTTCAAGAATTGGTTTCCGGAAGTCTACAACGAGTTCAAGGTAGTCAGCGTCATGGACCTGCTGGAGGAGTACATCAAGTCCGGCCGGATCAAGCTGAATACCCATAAATATCACGAAGCGTACACCGTGCACGACCCCTGCAATTACGTGCGCAAGTCCCAAATGGCCTTTGGCGATCACATGGGCGAGAAGACCCGCTGGATATCCCAGCAGTGCATCGATCCCAGTCTCTACCGGGAAATGTGCGATGACCCCCTGAACAACCTCTGCTGCGGCGCCGGCGGGGGCGCCTGGGCCATGCCCTATGACGAAGAGCGCCTGACCTACGGCCGGGAGAAGGCGGATCAGATCAAGGAAAGCGGCGCGGAGATCGTGATCGCCCCCTGCCACAACTGCCGGGATCAGATCATGAAGGGCCTGGGCGGCGAATTCAAGAAGGGCAAGATGGACATGGGCAACTACCAGGAGACCCTTTACCTCTGGGAACTGGTGGCCAATTGCCTCGATTTCGAACCCTGGAGCGAAGCGGAGATCGAGGCGGGCCACGCCGCCCGGGACGCCCAGTTTGAGCGGGACGGCGTCGAGCTGGAAGAGGAAGAATAATAATTTTCCTTTAGACCAAAATCAAACGAGCCTGGCAAACCGGAAGATTTGCCAGGCTCGTTTCGTTTCTTTTATGATGAAGGCGGGGTTTTCTGAACGGGCGACCTATTGATGACTGCTGCACCAGGCGCCCAGAGGTTGGATGGATCCGGAAAGGTAAGCCCTGACGGCCTCCAGTGCCGGCCCGGAGAAAGATACCGCCAGAGGCTTGATCCCGTGGGCCTCTAAATCCATAGCGGCCCGCCGTCCTATACCCCCGGCTAATACTACCTGGCAGTCCTTGAGGACTGTGGCCATGGCATCGTGGCTATGGGCGTGGTGATCATGATGATCATGGGGCTCATGGCCGCATTCACCCTGGGCGGACGCGGTGCAGCCGTTGGGACGCGCCTCCGGGCCGGTGATTTGCCCATCCGAGACATTAAAAACCAGAAAATAGCGGCTCCGCCCGAAATGCTGGGAGAGTCCAGTGCCATCATCCGAAGCAACTGCAATCTTCATAACCTTCTCCTATAAGAAACATTTGGGATTTCAGCAGGTTAGCCCTGCTTCTGCCCGCACCGGCACCGGCAGCCGGGGCCGCCTGCGCCTGGCCCCCCCGGCTGCGCCGCTCTCTGACTCGATTCGACAGAAATTGCTGCCATGGCAGGAAGGACATTCCCCTGGCCTTCCCGTGCCGAAAGAAACATTCCATCTGTGCTGGCAATCATTACACTGAAACGTCCGGGTTCCTGGCATTTTTTTTCTCCTCAAAGGCGCGGACTCACTTCCTTCCCCAAGGCCACAGGCTGGCGCGCCCCAAGCCCCGGCCCCGATCCTCACCTATACTTATGAACTTTTGTTCAATACAATGCAAGAAGAAAATTAATTCCCTTAGCGGCCCCCATCGTCTTTCCGTATCCCTTTTTCTCTTGTTTTTTAGCCTGTAAGACTTAAATTTAATGGAGGAGGTGTGCAATGAAAAAATCACTCGGCCCCAGAACCATGGCCTTTCCCACCCCGGTCTGGGTAGTGGGGACCTATGACGCCAACGGCAAGGCCAACGCCATGACCGCGGCCTGGGGGTCCATTTGCTGTTCCAAGCCGCCCTGCATAGCAGTCTCCCTACGCAAGGCCACCTATTCCTATGGCAATATCAAGGCCCGGGGCGCCTTCACCATCAGCGTGCCTTCCGAGGCTTACATCAAGGAGGCGGATTATTTCGGGACCGCCAGCGGCCGGGAGGTGGACAAATTCGACCGGGCCCATCTCACCGCGGTGAGCAGCACCCTGGTGGACGCCCCCTATGTGGGGGAATTCCCCCTGGTGCTGGAGTGCAAGGTGATCCATACCCTCGAGATCGGCCTGCACACCCAGTTCATCGGGGAGATCCTAGACGTCAAGGCCGATGAGGCGGTCCTGGGGGACCAGGGTTTTCCGGACATCGAGAAGGTGCGGCCCATGATCTTCGGCCCGGAGATCCGCACCTACCACGGCATCGGCAAGTTCCTGGGCCAGGCCTTCGCCATCGGCAGGGACCTCTAGGCCAGGTCAACCTTGGCGCCAACGCTTCCATCTATCTCAGGCCGGTGACCCCGATAGGGGCCACCGTGGGGAGCCAGGCCGGATAAAAGTAAGGCACGGGAGGGGCTGGGGCGAGGGTCAGCGGCCGTTAGCCCGGGCCGGGGTTTTGGAGTTCCTTCTTTTCATCCCCTTCCAGGATATAGGCCTCGATGAAGCCGTCCAGGTCGCCGTCCAGGACTGCATCGACGTTGCCGGCCTCGTGCTTGGTGCGGTGGTCTTTAATCATCCGATAGGGCTGCATGACGTAAGAGCGAATCTGGCTGCCCCAGGCGATCTCTTTTTGGGACTCCTGCAACTCCTGCTTCTTCTCTTGCCGCTTCCGTTTTTCCAGGTTATAGAGCCGGGCCCTGAGGACCTTCATGGCCAGGTCCTTATTGCGGTGCTGGGAGCGCTCCGTCTGGGAGGAGACCACGATGCCGCTGGGAAGGTGGGTGAGGCGCACCGCCGAGGAGGTTTTGTTGACGTGCTGGCCGCCGGGGCCGCTGGCCCGGAAGGTGTCGATGCGCAGGTCTTTCTCCTGGATGTCGATTTCGATGCGGTCGTCCACCTCCGGCAGTACCTGGACCGCGGCGAAGGAGGTGTGGCGGCGGCCGCTGGCGTCGAAGGGGGAGATGCGCACCAGCCGGTGGATGCCCGATTCGCTCTTCAGATAGCCATGGGCATAAGGGCCGGTGACACTGAAGGTGACGCTCTTGACCCCGGCTTCATCCCCCGGCAGGAGGTCGATGGTTTCGCTCTTGAAGCCGTGGCGTTCAGCGTAGCGCAAATACATGCGCAAGAGAATTTCAGTCCAATCCTGGGCCTCGGTGCCGCCGGCGCCGGCGTGAATGGTAACGATGGCGTTGAGCTGGTCTTCCTCGCCCCCCAGCAGCAGCTTGAGTTCCCAATCCCGGAAGGTTTCTGCAAGGGAGGCAAGCTCGCCGGCCGCTTCCTTTAGAGCCTTGGGGTCTTCCTCCTCCACCGCCAGGTCCAGGAGCACCTCCAGGTCCTCTACCTGGTGTTCCTTCCCTTGCCATTCCTCCAGGTCCTGAAGCAAACCGCCGCGCTCCTTGAGGATCTCTGCGGCCCGGGCCTGGTCGTCCCAGAGTTCCGGCGCGGCCAGCAATTCTTCCAAATGGCGCAATCGCACCTGTTTTCCGGCCAGATCAAAGATGACCTCGGAGCAGCTCCAGCCGGTCCTTAAATTCATTTATTTTGGCCCGGATTTCCAGGACATCGGGTAGCATGAGCCGCCTCCATTAAGGTTTTGGATAATTAGTCTGGTCAAATTTTATCAGAAGAATGGCCATTAGTTCAAGGTTCAAAGTTCAAAGTTCAAAGTTGAGTCCTCTGCGGATATCCCCGTTTTTGTCATTCTGAGGCAGCGAAGCGACCGAAGAATCTCATAGATACCAAGGAAATACGAGATCCTTCGCTCCGCTCAGGATGACAAAGTTGTTTTTCGCTGAGGTATCAAATTGATTAGAGGCGCATTTAACCTTAAACCTTGAACTTTGAACTTTGAACCTAACTAAAGAGCAGTCGTACTATCGGCGCTTTCAGGCAGTCCGACGCCCCTTATTTCTTCCTTCTTATCCCTGGCCGATCCGGTTAAATGTTACTTTGGCAGCAGCCATCCAAGCTTCCGCAAATGGACAAAAAATTTTCCATCCATGAAATTATCCGGCACAAACTTCAGAAAAAGTGGCATAATGCCTTTAGGTGAGGCCCGATGAATCTTCTGAGGTGTCCTTGTGTTTCCCTGCCGGGTATCACCAATTTGCGAAAAAAAAACATATTGCCTTGCTTAGGCTCTAATGATGATAAAAAACGGTAGCCCCGAGCGGGAGAATTTGATTAAACAATGGGCCAGAAAGATTCTGGAGAAGTTGGCCCAAGTGTTACCCGGCAAGCTGGTGGAAGCGGAGCTTCGCCGGGCGGTGGAACCACTTCTTGACCAGTTTTGCCAAGAGGTGGGGGTCAATCCCCTGGTGCACGCCGAATATACCCTGGCCACGGGCCGGGCTGACGCCATTTTCAATCGTCTGGTTATCGAATTCAAGGCCCCTGGGATATAGAAGAAAAGCCTGGACAAGGTCACCCAGAGCGCCGTCAGCCAGGTGCGGGGATATGTCCAAGACCTTAGCAAGAAGCACCGCCATGAAGTAAACCGCCTGGCCGGGGTGGTCTTCGATGGGCGGTTTTTCATTTTTGGCCGCTTCATTCACCTGAAGTGGGTACAGGAGCCCCCCACCGAGGTCAACCAGCACTCCCTGGAGAAGTTCCTCACCTGGCTGGCGGGCTTGTCTTCAGGCATCGCCCTAACCGCCGAAAAGCTCAATCAGGATTTCGCTATTGAGCAGTTAAGCACCCAGAACATCCTGCGGGCGTTGTTCCAGGCCCTGAACCAGACCCTCTCCGGCCCAGAGAGCATCGTCACCAAGCTCTTTGACCAATGGCGGCTTTTTTTCAGCGAGTCCATTGACTATACCGAGGCCTTCGGGGGGCGCAAGCTGGAACCCTTGAAGAAGTGGGTGCGCAGGGCGGGCCTGGAGGTGAAGACCCCAGGGGAGGCGGAGCGCTTCTTCTTCGCCCTGCATACCTATTTCGCTCTCCTCCTGAAATTTCTTGCCTGGCTGGCACTCTCCCGCCACTTGGCGGTGCGCCTGGGTGCCCCTGTCTTCGGGGAGTTAGTCACCGCCGATGGCGACACCTTGCGCCGCCGCCTGGAAGAAATGGAAGAAGGGGGGATATTCGTCAAGTATGGGTTGAAGAATTTGCTGGAAGGCGATTTCTTCCGCTGGTATCTCCACGGCTGGAATGACCAGGTGGAGGCCGCCCTCCGGGAGCTTTTGAATCGCCTGGATGAATACGACCCCACCACCTTGACCATAATTCCAGAAGAAACCCGAGACCTCTTCAAGAAGCTTTACCACTACCTGTTGCCCAGAGAAATCCGGCACAACCTGGGAGAATATTATACTCCTGATTGGCTGGCACAGCGACTACTTAAACAAGTAGACAATGAATTTTTTGATGAAAGAAAAGACCCCCGGCGGTCGGAAGGGCGCTTCCGGCGCAAACTCCTGAACAATAGGTTTCTCGATCCGGCTTGCGGCTCGGGCACCTTCCTGGTGCTGGTTATTGGCCGCATGATGGAGATAGGCCAGGCCATCATGGTTAACGAGTCAGACCTGCTATATGCAATTCTGCAAAATGTTGTGGGCTTTGACTTGAATCCCCTGGCGGTGCTAACAGCCAGGGTCAACTACCTCCTGGCCGTGGTTGACCTCCTGGAATACCGGCAGGGCGACATTACCATCCCCATTTACCTGGCCGATTCCGTCCGCACCCCTGCCACTGGAAAAGACCTTTGGAGCGCCCGGGCCTATGAATTCCTCACCGCCATTGGTAAATTTATGGTTCCCGTAACTCTATGCATTAAGGGGCGCTTCGATAAGTTCTGCGAAAAACTGGAAGATAGCATTAAGGCTGGCTTGGCGACGGATATTTTTGTGAGACGGATGGAAAAGGAATTGGGTCTCCAGGAAGAGGAATGGGTTCAGGATGATATAGAAAAATTGAGTGAACTTTATACCAGTTTCGATGACTTGCACCGGAACGGTATGGACGGCATGTGGGCACGCCTGCTTAAGAACAATTACGCTCCCATCACCTCCCGGAAATTCCATTTCATCATCGGCAATCCTCCCTGGGTCAATTGGGAGAGTTTACCTGACGGCTATCGGGATGACACCAAGCCCATCTGGCAAAAATATGGTCTCTTCCCTCATGGTGGCATGGACACGATCCTCGGGAAGGGGAAAAAAGACATTGCCATGATTATGACCTATGTGGTCATGGACAAACTTTTGCTCGCAGGGGGGCGACTAGGGTTCGTCATTACTCAATCTGTGTTAAAAACCTCTGGGGCCGGTCAGGGCTTTCGCCGTTTTGCCATACCGCAGGGAGCCGGTAATGAGGAAATCCCGTTGCGTGCGTTGCACATAGATGACATGGTTGCCCTTAACCCTTTCGAAGGGGCTTCTAACCGCACCGCTATCATGATTTTGGAAAAAGGTAGGGCAACAAATTATCCAGTTCCATATACGCTCTGGCAAAAATTAAAGAGAGGCCGGTTCACCTACGATGATTCATTGCAAGAGGTTACAGCGGCTACTAAGCGATTGGAATATTTTGGAGAACCTGTTTCTGAGGGTGACATTACATCATCTTGGCTTACGGCTAGACGTCCATTATTAAAAGCAATTCGTAAGGCATTGGGAAAGTCTGACTACAAAGCCTATGAAGGCGTAAATTCAGGAGGTGCTAATGGAGTATATTGGATAGATATAGTGATGGAAAGGCCGGACGGTGTGTTAATTATTCAAAACATTACTGAGAGGGGAAAAGTAGAAGGTGTAGAACAAATTTCAGGAGCTATTGAGCCGGCCTTGGTGTTTCCTTTATTACGAGGCCGCGATGTAAAAAGATGGAAGGCTCACCCCTCGGGTCATATTTTAATGGTTCAAGATACTCAAAAGCGGCGGGGCATAGATGAAAAGGAAATGCAACAACTTTATCCTCTCACATATGGATATCTTAAAAGATTTGAGAAAATATTAAGAAACCGGGCAGCTTTTAAACGCTATTTTACTCACAGGGATAAAAAAGGAAAGACCATAGAAAGAGGGCCTTTTTATTCGATGTTTAATGCCGGAGAATACACTTTCGCTCCCTATAAGCTGGTATGGCGATACATAGCAAGTGAAATGACTTCGGCTGTTTTAATCAATAAAAATGATGATAAATTGGTTATTCCTGACCATCGTTTGATTATTGTCCCTTTAGATAATGCAGATGAAGCATATTATTTAGCAGGATGCTTAAACAACTCAATCAGCCGGTTTATCGTATCTTGTTTTATTATAGGAACTCAGATTTCAACACATGTTTTGGAGAAGCTAAAAATACCAAATTATAATCCTACGCATGACAATCATAAAATAATATCAAGTTTATCTGCCAAAGCTCACATTGCCGCTAAAAATGAGAATATCATTATTTTGGAAAAATTAGAGGATGAGATTGACCTCCACGCTGCACAACTTTGGGGATTGTCGGAGGTGGAATTAAAGGAGATTAAAAAGGGTCTCGCAGAGGTAGCGAAAAGTGAATCAGGAGATGTAAATAAGCAGGATTATTAATGAGATTAATTTAAGTTAATGCAAGCCCTCAAGGAATTACGACATATTTTGAGAGGAGGTTTATATTCTTCATGCACACATTTGCTTTTAGTTCAAAGTTCAAGGTTAAAGGTTAAATAAGACTATGTTCAACTTTCAACTTTGAACTTTGAACCTTGAACTCAACTAAAGAGCAGGGCTCCCACCAATACGGCAACCTCCACCACCTCGTTGGCCGCGCCCAGAACGTCCCCGGTGACCCCGCCCAGGGTTTTCTTAAAATACCGGCTCAGCAGCCAGATGAGGACCCCGGCCCCGGCCCAGAGGAGCAAACCCTCGACTCTCAGCAATAGCACCGCCAACCCCAGGGCGCTGAGACCGGCCCCGGCCGCGGTGCGGCGGCTCACGTTGGTCATGGCCTGCCCCAGCCCCCCTTCCGGACGGGCGTAAGGGGAAAGATAGGCGAGGAACACCATGCCCCAGCGGCTCACCAGGGGAAAAAGGATGAACTCGGCGCGCCAGCCCTTCTGTGCCGCGGCCAGAAAACAAGCGAATTTCAGCAGCAGCACCAGGACCAGGCTCATTACCCCGAAGGCGCCCACCCGGGAGTCCTTCATGATGCCCAGCCGCTCTTCCGGGGTACGGCCGCCGCCCAGGCCGTCCACGGTATCCGCCAGGCCGTCCAGATGGAGGCCGCCGGTGATCCAGACACTGAGGCCAAGGAGCAGACCCGCGGCCGCCGGCAACGGCAGCACCCGAGATAACCCCAGCCAGGCCCCCAGGAAAATCAAACCCAGCAAGGCCCCCACCCAGGGAAACCAGAACAGGAAGCGGGCCAGGTCCTCTGACGCGGCCAGCGGCCTTCGGGGCCAGGGCGCCTTGGTAAGGAAGGTGAGAGCCAGAGGAAAGGTGCATTTCATCGGATTGTCCAGGTAAGAAAGGCTACCCCTCCTTTTCAGACACCCCGGCCTCGGCGAAGGTGGCCATCTCCCGGTAGATCTTGAGGCCGGCCTCCACCAGCAGCATCCCCAGGGCGGCGCCGGTACCCTCTCCCAGCCGCAAATTGAGATTCAGCAAGGGGTTTAGCTTCAGGTACGCCAATACCGACTGATGTCCCGGTTCCACCGAGCGATGGGCGGCGATGAGGTAATCGGTGGCCGCTGGGGCCAGGGCCGCGGCGACCAGGGCCCCGGCGCTGGCGGTGAATCCGTCCAGCAGCACCGGCCGCCGGGCCGCGGCGGATCCCAGGATAAGCCCGGCGATCCCGGCAATCTCCAGGCCCCCCACCGCGGCCAGGGCCCCCAGCGGGTCGCCCGGGTCCGGCCGGTGCAGGGCGAGGGCCCGGTTGATGACCGCCACCTTGTGTTGCCAAACCTTATCTTCGATGCCGGTGCCCCGTCCGGTGACCGCGCTCGCCTGACGGGCGGTGAAGACCGAGGCCAGGGCCGAAGCCGGGGAAGTGTTGCCAATACCCATGTCGCCGGCGGCGATTAGGTCCACCTCGGCGGCGGTGGCCGCTTCAGACCGTTCCACCCCCACCAGCAGGGCTCGCAGGGCCTCCTCCCGGGTCATGGCCGGCTCCTGGGCCATATTCCGGGAGCCATAGGCCACCTTACGGGAGATGAGCTCCGGGGCCTCGGCGAAATCGTGGTTGACCCCGATGTCCACCACTTCCACCCGGGCCTGGGCATGGCGAGCCAGGACATTGATGCCCGCGCCTCCCCGGAGGAAGTTGTAGACCATCTGAAAGGTGACGTCCTGGGGAAAGGCGCTCACGCCTTCGGCCACCACTCCATGGTCCGCGGCAAAAACCACCACCCATTTCCTCTGCAGCTCCGGCCAGGGGTCCCGGCGGATGGCCACATAGCGGGCTGCCAACTCCTCCAGGCGGCCCAGGCTGCCCGGGGGCTTGGTGAGGGAGTCCAGGCGCTCCTGGGCCCGGGCCAGCCAGGCGGGGTCCACCGGTTCAATCTGGGCGATTATCTGGGATAATTCTTTCATCATGGGAATTTCACCTTTTACCTTTCCCACCGATTTCGACTTGGCGTCTTGGCTCCTTGGCGTGGCCATATTTCTCTAACTCTGCTTGAGGATCAACGGCAATCCCGCCACCACCAGGACCACCAGGTCTGCGGCCCGGGCCACCTGCTGGTGCAACCAGCCGAGGCTGTCCCGGTACCGCCTGGCCAGGGGGCTTTCCGGGACGATCCCCAGACCCACTTCATTGCTGATGAAGATGGTGGGGGTGGTGAGCCCCTCCAGCAGCGCCAGCAGACGCCGGCTCTCCGCCTGTAGGTCGTCTGCCACGGCTGTTTCCCGGAGCATCAGATTGGCAAGCCACATGGTGAGGCAATCCACCAGGATGGCGCCGTAACGCCCCTGGCCATGGCCAACGGCCTCCGGCAGTTTAAGGGGCGCCTCCCAGGTTTCCCAGCCGGGACCCCGTTCCTCCTGGTGGGCGGCGATGCGGGCCGCCATCTCCTCATCCCGAGCCTCACCGGTGGCCAGGAAGAGGCGGGGGGCTGGGAAAGACTCAGCCAGGGAAAGGCCGTAGCGGCTCTTGCCGCTACGGGCGCCTCCCAAAACCAGAGCCACCTTGAAGTTTGCCGGTAAGGGTCCGCCAGGATACATGGTCACCACCTAAGATATTAAAGACATTCCCGAGACCCGATGCCAGAAGACAGCAAATTCGAGTTTCAAATTAGCCTCAAGTAATCGTGCCAAATGTTACCTGAATTGACACCGTCTGCCAAGTGCCAGTCGTCCCTTCCCGGACTCTGAGCTCCCCCACGTTGACCCCTGTCGGCAAATCTGCGAATATAATTAAATTGCAGCCTATCAGAGGAATCGATTAACGGAGAGAATATGCCCAGAGAACGTCTGGTCCGGGGGCTGCTCCAGGTGTACACCGGGGACGGCAAAGGCAAGACCACCTGCGCCCTGGGCCTGGGTCTGCGGGCCATCGGCCAGGGATTCCGGGTCTTCATGGTGCAGTTCCTGGAGGGCCGGGACACCGGCGAGGCCTTGATCACCAGCCAACGCCTGGCACCGGATTTCACCCTGCGCCATTTCGGGCGCGGGGCCCTGGTTAACCTGCGGGCCCCGGCCCCTGAAGATCTGGCCCTGGTCCGGGAGGCCTGGGACCTGGCCCGGCAGGTCCTTAAGGCAGGGGAGCACGATCTGGTGATTCTGGACGAAATCAACCTGGCCCTGGCCTTCAACCTCATTTCCCTGGAGGAGGGGCTGGAGGCGCTGCGCCGGCGCCCCCCCTGGGTGGAGGTGGTCCTCACCGGCCGCCAGGCTCCGCCGGAAATCATCGAACTGGCGGACCTGGTGACGGAAATGCGGCCCCTGAAACACTAGTTTGCCGCCGGGGTTCCGGCCCGCCGCGGGATTGAGTGGTAGGGAGCGGGGGACGGGGGGCCCTAAATGGCAAAATGTGGCCTGAGGTCGCCGCGCCCCCCAGGGCGCCCGCTCTGGCTCATTACCTTACCGGTCCTTCTTACCGGGCGGGTTGGCTACCCGTCCCCTCCCCCACGATACCGGGTATGGCTGATCACAACCTAAACCGATCCTAGTTGACATTATGACCACTGGAAAGCTTAAAGGGTTCCTGGCAAACCTGGCCCTGATCCTGGCCAGCCTGCTGGCGGTGGCGCTCCTGCTGGAGGCCGTCCTGCACTTCACCCCCTACCGCCGCTTGCTGCTCCGGGAACGGGACCTGCGCTACTATTACCAGTTCGACCCCACCAGGGGCTACGACATCCGCCCCAACGTGCCCAAGATGCCCACCTCGGTGGACATGAGCGTCGATTACGACATCTGGTCCAACGAGCTGGGCTGTTTCGATGAACCCTACCGGGGGGAGCCGGACTTCATCCTCCTGGTGGGGGACAGCTTCACCCATATGTACGCCCCTTTCAAGGACAAATGGGGCACCCGCCTGCAAAGACTCCTTAACTACCGGGTCATCAAGGCGGGAGTCAGCGGCTACGGCACCAAACAGGAGCTATTGAAGGCCCAGGAGATCATCGCCCGTATCCATCGCAGCCCCCGCCTGATCATCGTGGGCTACTTCTGGGCCGCCTTGGACCGCGACCGCGCCTTTCCCGACATGACCGTGGTGGACGGCTATTTGGTGGTGGCCACCCCATATAAGGACCGGACCGGGCACCTGATCAACGTCAAGTACTTGGAAGGGCCTTACAGCCTCTGGGATAAACTGACCGGGAACTACCCCTTGGGTTTCCGGCAGTTGGTTGACCTCTTTCTGGATCAGCACTTCATTCTGGTTAACCTGATCAACGATGCTGTGGTGCGGCTGGCGCCCCCAAAATTCTCGTACACCAATCCCTTGGATTTTTTGGCCTTTTCCCAGGAGCCCTGGGTGGCGCAGGAATGGGTCAGGCACGAAAAGAACCTAACGGGCTTTAAGGAACTGGCCGCGGCCCAGGGGGCCGAGCTGCTGGTGGTGCTGATTCCCACCAACACCCAGGTCTATCCCTTTCTCACCGGAGGCCGACGGATCGACCTGGAGCGCCCTAACCGCATCCTGGGCGGCTTTCTCCAGAAAGAGCAGATCCGCTACCTGGATCTTCTACCTTCTTTCCGGGAATATGCCGACGAGACCCCCCGAAAGCGTTTGAATTCGAAAAAAGACCTTTATTGGCGGAACAATTCCCATTTCAGCATCAAAGGCGAGCGCCTGGCCGGTTTGCTGGTTTCCCGGGAAATCCTGCAGGACAACCTGGTGCAGGTGGCGGACCGGGATGGCAAACTCAAGGAGATTGAAGAAAAGTTGAATAATTTTCATTAAGTTATTCGAGGGAAGGGTTTGTAGATCCAAGATACCTGCTGATTGGGCGGCTCGCCTCCTAACCAGCAAAGAAACGAGCTACTTCCACACCCCGTCCACGGGGATCTGGCACTTGGGACATTTGCCGTCTTTCAGCAGGTAGCGCCGGATAGTGTAGCCCTGGCGTTCGATGACGAGTTCCCGGCAGCCGTAGCAATAGGTGTTCTCCCCACCCTCTCCGGGGGGGATGTTGCCGGTATAGACGTAGCGCAACCCAGCCTGGAGCCCGATTTCCCGGGCCCGGCGCAGGGTGGCCACCGGGGTGGCGGGGCGGTCCATCATCTTGAAGGTGGGATGAAAGGCGGTAACGTGCCAGGGCACCTCCGGGCCCACCCCCCGGATGAACTGGGCGATGTCCGTCAGTTCTGCCTCCGAATCGTTGTGGCCGGGAATGATCAGGGTGGTGACCTCCAGCCAGACCCCCAATTGCTTGAGGCGCACGATGGTGTCCAGCACCGGCTGCAGCCGGGCCTTGCAGACCTTGCGGTAGAAATCGTCCTTAAGGCTCTTCAGATCGACGTTGTCGGCGTCGATGAAGGCCGCCAGCGCGCTGGCGGACTGCTCCGTCATGAAGCCGTTGGACACGAAGACGTTTTTCAGGCCCTGCTCCCGGGCCAGTTTCCCCACGTCCTGGGCGTACTCCAGGAAGATGGTGGGTTCGGTGTAGGTGTAAGAGATACTGGCCGAATGGGAGGCCAGGGCGTAGGCGACGATGGCCTCCGGCTCCCGCTCGTCCCCTCGGATCAGGCCGCCGTGGACCCGGGGATACTGGGAAATATCGTAGTTCTGACAGTGAAGGCACATGAAATTGCAGCCCGCCGTGGCGATGGAGTAAGAGCGGGTGCCGGGGAGGAAATGGAAGAGAGGCTTCTTTTCGATGGGGTCGATGTGTTCGGCGATGACCCGGCCGTAATTGAGGCTAATTAGGGTGCCGTCCCGGTTTTCCCGGACGTGGCAAATGCCCCTTTTCCCCGGGTCGATCTTGCATAGATGGGCGCACAACTGACACTGAACCTTGAGGTCCTCCAGGCTTTCCCAAAATCTCGCCGGAACCATAATTACCCTCCTCGGGGTGGCTGACCTCTCTAAATTATAACCTGCGGCCCGGAATGTAAAGGGCTTCCGAGGCTTAAGAGGCGGGGCCGCCGCCAGTGAAGCGAAGCCGCTAAGACGCGGCCAGGGGCCGGCTGGAGCGGCGGGCACGCCTCATCCCGCCAGCCCCCACCCTTGCCAGGAGGCGAATCCTGTGTTAAATAGGAAGCGGATGGTGGGCGTAGCTCAGTCGGCAGAGCTCCGGGTTGTGGCCCCGGTGGTCGCGGGTTCAAGTCCCGTCGCTCACCCCAGTACTTTTAAGTATTTTCGGGCTATTGGAGGTATCCAGTGGCCCTTTTTTGTTTCCGTAAACTGCTCGCGGGGCCAGATCTTGGCGCCGGCTAAGGGAGAGATAAAGTGGTGGCTGAAATAATTTAATTCCTTGAATGGAGTCGAGTCTTGACCAGGCAAACAGAGGCATTATCGGAAAGAAGGGGTGACGCGGGGATGGTTACGCTTTTGCTGCCCCCCTTGAGTGTCTCCTGCATTGTTGTAAGGATATGATGAGCATATGGGCACCCATCAAGCCGGTAGGGAAAGTGGGGAGATATAGCAGTGATCTTCAGGTGGTGATCTCAGTGCTGGCCTGGGGTATCTACGCTCATCAGCCAGATAGCATCCGGTCGCCGAGGAATCTGTATGCCTGAACTCTGGATTAAGATGGCTTTCCGCCGAAATTTGCGCTAAAATTTTGTTGCGGACAAAGGGGCTTTGAGATGACGATCGAGCAAAAACGTGAGAAATTACCAATAGCCCATTGGAGCCGCTACTTTAAATTACTCTTAAAGTATAGTTCCGTAACAAAATTTGTAAATTTTAGTGGAGCATTATTAAATTATTTTCTAGGTAAATCTAAGATATCCACAATGCCTGTATTTTTAAAATGCGAAATTAGTAGACAATGTTTTGTGTCTTGCAAATATTGTCCAGAGAAGAAGGAACCAATTTTTTATCCATTTCCATTATATAAACATCTTATTGACAAACTCAAGGATTATATCTTTTTAGTTTCACTATATGATATAGGAGAACCGCTTCATAACGAGAGATTGATAGAATATATTCAATATGCGCATTCTCATAATATTGGCACCAGTATATCTACATCCCTCTCAGTAAATAAACCAGATGATTTTTGGCGAGAGCTTGTATTATCCGGCTTAGATTATATTATAGTAGGCATAGATGGTGTATCAGAAGGTGTGTATAAAAAATACAGGACTCAAGGCGACTTTGACCTGGTGTTTGCAAATCTTAGAAAATTACTGCATTGGAAGGCTGCCTTATCAAGCAATTTGATCGTTGAATGGCAGATGGTTGATTTTCCATGGAATCAAAATGAACAGAAAATTGCTCCTAAAATGGCCAAGGATATCGGCTGCGATAAATTTAGAATTATCAAGGACGTTTTCCTGATAAGGAATAGATATAAGAAAGAGAATGTGATCCGAAATTGTAATTGTTTCTTGCCATATATTATTTTTATTGTAAATGCGTATAATCAGATAACTCCATGTTATAAAAGATATAATAGTGAAATGATCATCGGCAATTTATATGATAACAGCTTTGAGGAGATTTGGAACAATGAAGAAATGGCCAAGATAAGAGACAAAAACAGAATAATAAATAGAGTTCATTGCAACACCTGTCAGGAATAATAAGGAATAAATTGACAATGTAATTACATTTGATCTGGAGGACTGACATTCGCTGGTCCAAAGGGCTCAGGATGGCCTACAAGATCTTGAAGAACCAGGATTTCCGAGAATGGTGGGATCCTTGGTTTCGCTTCGAGGCGTTAATGCCATACCACAGGTCATAACACCCTTCTCTTGACACCCCCCCTTCTTCGTGGCAATATAAATTTTAGAAAACCAGCGCTTAAACCCAAGAATGCTCAGAAGTTAGCGAACTGCGGGGGGTGTGCCGTCGAGGCCCGATAAACTTCGGTAATGATAATTGATGTCCCGATTTAAGAACTTTATTAGATGAACCAAAATCGAGAACTCCGCGAAGGTCCCCATTTTTGTCATTCTGAGGGAGCGAAGCGACCGAAGAATCTCATAAATACAAAGGAAATACGAGATCCTTCGCTTCGCTCAGGATGACAAAATTGTTTTTCGCAGAAGTCTCAAATTAGGAGCAGCCGATGTCTGAAAAGAAGCCGATGTGGGCCCCTTCCCCGGAAAGAATACAGCGGGCCAATATGACTCAGTTTATTAAGCAAGTTAACGAAAAATACGCCAGGCATTTTAGCACCCATGATGAGCTCTATGAGTGGTCCATCGATAATATCCCCGATTTCTGGGCCGCCATGTGGGATTATGCCGAAATTAGAGCGTCTCAGCCCTACGACCGGGTTATCGATGATTTGGGCAAGATGCCGGGGGCTATCTGGTTTACGGGCGCCAAGCTTAACTTTGCTGAGAATCTCCTCCGTTATCGTGATGATCACCTCGCCCTGATATTCAAAGGCGAAGCCCAGGAAACCACCAGAATGACCTATCGCCAACTGTATGGCAAGGTGGCGCAGTTGGCCAAGTCCCTGCGGGATGCCGGAGTCGTTCCCGGCGACCGGGTGGCGGGATTCGTCCCCAACATGCCCGAGACGATCATTGCCATGCTGGCAGCCACGAGCCTTGGGGCCGTCTGGTCCTCTTGCTCACCTGACTTCGGGATTAGGGGAGTCTTGGATCGCTTCGGCCAGATCAAGCCCAAGATCATCTTCACCGCCAACGGCTATTCATATAAGGGAAACAAAATCGATTGCCTGGAACGGCTGGCCGACATTCTGCGCGAGCTGCCGTCGACGGAAAAGGTGATTGTGGTCCCCTATACGGAAGCGAAGCCAGACCTCAGCATGATCCCCCAGTCCATCCACTACCATGACTTCATCTCCCAGGAGGATAATCTTGAGCTGGAATTCCCACAGCTCGATTTCAACCATCCCCTCTACATCATGTATTCCTCGGGAACGACGGGGCTCCCCAAATGTCTGGTTCAGAGCGCCGGCGGTATTCTTCTTAATCAGATCAAGGAACTGAAGCTCCATACGGATTTAAAACGTCAGGACACTATCTTTTACTTCACCACCTGCGGCTGGATGATGTGGAACTGGTTGGTCTCCTCCCTGGCGCTGGGCGCTACCCTGGTGCTTTTCGAGGGCAGCCCGTTTCATCCCGATCCCGGCGCCCTTTGGAAGTTGGCTCAGGATGAGAGATTTACGATATTCGGGACCAGCGCCGGATATTTGGCCGCCTTGCGAGCCGCCGGGGTAAGGCCCGGCAAGGAATATGACTTGACGCCTCTGAGAACGATTCTCTCAACCGGATCGACCCTCTCCCCCGAACAGTTCGATTTCGTGTATAGCGAGATCAAAAGCGATCTGCAACTTTCCTCTATTTCAGGAGGCACCGACCTCAACGGCTGCTTTGGCATCGGCAATCCCATCGGCCCGGTCTATCGGGGAGAGTTGCAATGCCGGGCCCTGGGCCTGAAGGTGCGCGCCTATGATGAAAATGGTCATGCCGTAATCAATAAAAAGGGGGAACTGGTATGTGAGGCCCCCTTTCCTTCCATGCCCATCTATTTTTGGGATGATCCGGACGGGAAAAAATATCATAACGCTTACTTTAATGTCTATCCCGGGGTATGGCGCCATGGGGATTTTATTGAAATTACCGAGAGCGGGGGGCTGATATTTCATGGGCGGTCCGACGCCACTCTGAATCCTTGTGGAGTCAGAATCGGCACCGCGGAAATCTACAGGCAAATCGAAAACCTGGACGAGATCCAAGATAGCGTAGTAGTGGGGCAGGATTGGCAAGGTGATGTGAGGGTGATCCTGTTTGTCATCTTGAAGGATGGACTACCGTTAACCGAAGAACTCAAGAACAAAATAAGAAACGTCATCCGAACCAATACTTCTCCCAGGCATGTGCCTGCCAAAATCATCGCCGTGCCGGGAATACCCTATACCCTCAACATGAAAAAAGTGGAGATTGCCGTCAAGAAGATGATCCAAAATGAGCCGGTCCTGAACCGGGATGCCTTGGCCAATCCGGGAGTTCTCGATTTCTACAAGGATATTCCCGAACTGGCAGTCGAATAAAGTTTTCTTCTGGGAGGCTGATTTTGCTGAGAAACATCCTAATTGGGTTGGGGCTGATGGCCATGATCTTGGTGAGTCCCGCCTTCGGGGCGGATACCGGGCAGCAGCAAGATGCCCTGGCTGCGGCAGAAAATTGGCTGGCCATGATCGACAATGGAGAGTATGCGAAAAGTTGGGCTGATGCGGCTCAATATTTTAAGAAAGTAATCACGGAAGCGGAGTGGGTGCAAAAGATGCAGGAGGTGCGGAAACCACTCGGCAAGCCCGTTTCGAGAAAAGTGAAGAGCGAGACTCCGAAGACCTCTTTGGCAAACGCCCCTGAGGGGCAGTATATCGTCATTGAGTTTGAGACCTCTTTTGCCAACGGCAAAATTGGATTGGAGAGTGTAAATACACGGCTTGAAAGTAATGGTAAATGGCGGGTAGCCGGGTATGGCATTAAATGGCAATAATATAATTCTACCAGTATTTCTCCAGGGGAGGCCAAGGCTATCGCAATCCCGCCAACCCAACCTGAAATTTCTTCCGGATTTCTTATCCGTTCAGGGTTTTTCCGTGAGGCGGCGGCCACCCGGTCGGTGTGGAGTGCGGCTACCACTTTGGGGAGACCGGAAGGGACTCCTTGCTGCCCTTGTGCCCCCAGGGCCGATTTGTTATAATCTAGTTAAAACAGTTGTTAAAGGATCAGGCGAGCATGCAGGAACCCAAGATCGACCTCTACCTGAAAGAAATCCTCAATACCATGAGCGACGGCCTCATGGTGGTCAGTCCCGACGGTACCATTCTCATGGTCAATGAGGCCTTTGAAAAGATTATGGGATACCGGCGGGAGGAAGTCACGGGGCGCTCCTGCGCCATGTTGCAGTGCGATGGCTGCGCCACCGTCCGTGCGGAAGGCCATCATCAATTCTGCGACCTCTTCAGGCGAGGGCTGGCCACCCGCAAACCCTGCCTGTACATGCGCAAAGATGGTTCTTACGTCCATATCCTCAAGAATGCCGCCATCCTGCGGGACGAGGCCGGGCAGGTCCTGGGAGCGGTGGAAACCCTCACCGACATCACCAAACTGGCCCAGCGCGATGAACAGATCCAACAACTCTCCAAGCTGATGAATACCGCCGGCGACTTTCAGGGAATGGTGGGAAAAACCCCCCGTATGCAGCAAGTCTTTGACCTCACCCAGAAAGCGGCCCAAAGCGAGGCCCCGGTAATCATCTTCGGGGAGAGCGGCGCCGGCAAGGAGCTGGTGGCCCATGCCATTCAGGCCCTGTCCCCCAGGAGGGAGGGGCCTTTCATCACCTGCAACTGCGCGGCGCTCAACGAGTCCCTGTTGGAAAGCGAGCTCTTCGGCCATGTCAAGGGCGCCTTTACCGGGGCCTATACGCACCGCCAGGGCCGGTTTGAGGCCGCCCATCGAGGGGTCATCTTTCTGGATGAAATCGGCGACATCCCCCCGGCCATCCAAATTAAACTCTTGCGCGTCCTGGAGAGCAAACAATTTGAACGGGTAGGAGAGGTCAGGCCCATTTGGGCGGATGTTCGCATCATTACCGCGACCCACCGCAACCTGGAATCCCTCGTCTCCACAGGAAGATTTCGGGAGGATCTGTTTTTCCGCATCAATGTCATTCCCATCTACCTGCCGCCGCTCCGGGAACGCCTGGGAGATCTCCCCTTGCTGGTGGAGCATTTCCTGGCAAACCTGCGTCAACGCAGCGGCAAAGCGATCTCCGGCCTCACCGGGGAGACTATGAAAATCTTCCTGGACTACCCCTGGCCCGGCAATGTCCGGGAACTTCAGGGAGCCCTGGAGTATGCCTTTGTGGTGGCCGCAGACGGCCTCATCGCACCTGAGCACCTGCCCCCCAGGTTGGGCTCCCCGGAACCTTCTCCGGAAAAACCGCGGGAAGCCTGGTCCGTCAAAGAAGCCGCTGAAAAAACCGCCCTGATGGAGGCCCTGAGGCAAACCGGCGGCAATCAGTCGAAAGCCGCAGCTCTCTTAGGGGTAACCCGGGTGACCGTCTGGCACCGCATGAAAAAACACGGCATCGACGTGCAAAAGCTGATTACTGCTTAGCCCGGTGGGCACCGGCGGGGGTCCGGGAAAAATCGGCGGCCTGCGCCCGGGGGTTTGGGCTCGACCCCCCGGGCCTGCCGGCCGCCCTGCCAGGTTAATAAACCACCGTGGATTTGGCGCTGGTCATCTCTACCACCAGGCGCCCCGCTTTGACCAATTCACATCCCTGGATCAAGTCAGCCTGACTGATCTGGCGCTCCTCGAGGCAGGGGATTCAGACCAAAAACGTGCCGCCGTTGGCCACATAGTTGTCCACCAGCGTCTTCAACGGGGTCAGTCCGGAGAAGGTAACGCCATCGGCGTACCCCTTCTTAGCCACATACACCCCGTTCCCCTGCAAGACCACCACGGCTTCCACGTCCATGGCCTGGGCGGCATTGGCCAGTAGTAAGGGGAAGATGGCGCGCTCCGGATCCTCAGCCGCATGGGTGGCTACCATAACCATTTTTTCCTTTGCTTCCGTCATACCTGTCCTCCTTTTCGATTTAATTTTCCGGGTACTGGGAACGGAGGGAACCGATGGCGGCCCCCCTCCGAAAACCTGCAATACTAGGTCTTCCAAGAGCGATCCAGCAGACTGGCCAGGTCCTCCACCGGCAGGCCGGTCTTGAGCAGGTTGGCCAGACAGATGGGACACATGGTGACCACCGGGGCGGCGCTTTCTTGCAGTTCGGCCGCCCTGCGGCCCAGAATCTCCCGGTTCAGAGCCGGAGACACCGACTCCGCCGGGCCGCCGCAACAGGAGGTGAACTCCCCGCAGTTGCGCACCTCCACGTACTCCTGGCCCAGGCTGCGGAGCAGCTGCCGGGGCGCGTCCGAGAGTTTCAGATACCTGCCGTAAAAACAGGGGTCGTGGATGGTGACCGGCGGCTGGCCAAGGCCGCCGCCTGCTCCGTCGGCACGGAGCAAGGCAAAATAGGGACTCACTTCGAAGCTGACGCCGGTGTATTTCGGATAAAGCTCCGTCAAGGCATAGGTGGTGTGCGGGTCAACGGTGATGACCTTTTCTACGCCGTGTTGCTTCAGATTCCGGGCCACCAAGCGGGCGTGCGCCACAAAGCCCTCCTGATCCCCCAGGTCGTAGAGCAGTATGCCGCTGTAAAAGTCCAACTCCGGCTGATAGAAGAGGTCCACGCCGGACTTGGTCAGGAGGCGGCCGATGGACTGCAGGATGCCGTTAGATTTCCGCTTCGCCGCCTTGGACGTCACCAGGGAAAACCCCCAGCCCACCAGGAAAGCGGGGAGATAGCGGCTCAAGCGGCCGAACCGCAAGAAGCCGGCATAGCGGCTGCCCTCCAAGCGCTCCAGGTAGCGGCTGGTGGCTTCCAGGTACGGTATCGCCTGGTACATCAGGCCGGTTAAGAGCAGCGCATCCCCCGGCTGCCGGGTAAAGCCGGGCTCCCCTCGCCACCAGGTATTGAATTGGGAACCGGGCACTCCGAAAGGATTGCGGGTCTTCCGGACATTGGCGGCGATGAGGTCGATGATGTCCCTGGGATTATGCATCCGACGCCCTCCAGGAGGCCACCACATAGCGGCGCAAGCCCAGGATCAGTTCACCGGGATTGGCCTGGCGAGGACAGGTCTGGGTGCACAGGCCGCAGTGCAGGCAGCGCCAGAGTTCCTGGGCCTGTTCCAGGATTTTTTCTTTGGCCCCCACCTGGACGTAACGGATCATCCTCCGGGGAAAATGCTCAAAGATCAAGGGGCAGATGGCCGCGCAGGTTCCGCAATTGAAGCACTCCAGGGCAGTATCCACTCCGAAGGCCTTGAGTTCTTCGGCAAAATCGAGATTTACCAGCGCCATTTCCGATCCTCGCCAGGGGCGGCTCTATTCTCCGGATTCGGCTGCGGCCGCGGCGGCCGGGCCCAGCCGGTAGCGATAGTAGCTGCCAGCCTTAGGCCCTTCCAGAATTTCTCCATATTTCTTTAAGGTGGCCACGTACCAGAGGACTTCGGAAACTGGCAGACCAGTGGCCGCGGCCAGCTCGGGCACGGTCAGTTCGGCCCCGGCCAGCCGCCCCTTGATGGCCTGCACCGCCCGCCGCTGCTCTCTCATCCGCCCGCTGGCGGCATTAATCTGTTCGCGGCGGGCCGCCTTGAGCCTTTTCAAGGCATCCCTAGGGGGCTCGTTTTTTACCGGTGTGTCCGGCATAGACTCAGGCTCCTTCCAGATATTCATCCGAAACGATCATGTCCACCATGGCTTCGTACTGCTTCAGGGTCCACCCCTGGACGTCGATGGCGTTTTCGGGGCAGACCGCCACGCAGGCGCCGCAGCCCAGGCACATGGCCGGATTCACCCGGGCCCGCCTAACCTGGCGGCCATTCACGTCCATCGCCACCAGGGCCAGGGCCCCTTCCCGGAGACACGCCTCCACGCAGGCGCCGGTGCCGCGGCACTTGCTGAGGTCCACTGCCGCCACAAAGGGGTCCAGTTCCACATAGCCCCGGGTCAGCAGGGCCGCAGCCTTGACCGCGGCGGCACCCGCGGCCGCACAGGTTTCACCCACATCGAAGGGAGCCTGGCAGGTGCCGGCCAACAGGATGCCGGCCACGGAAACCTCCACCGGCCGCAGCTTGGGGTGCACCTCTTGGAGAAACCGATCCGCCCCCACGGGAATCTTCATCTTCTCCACCAAGTCGGCGATGTTATTGGATTCCTGGCCCACCGCCAACACCACCAGGTCCACCGGCACTTCCAATTCCTCGCCGAAGGTCAGGAGATCATTTGCTTTGACCAACAGCGGGTGTCCGGTGGGATAGGGATTTTTGAGGATTTGCGGCTCCTCGCCGGCCTCAAAGCGGCCGAAGACCACTCCGTTTTGGCTTGCGCGGGTGTAGAGTTCCTCCTGTCCCCGGCCGTAAGTGCGAATGTCCCGGTAAAAGTCGAAAATCCGGGTCCGGGGGTAGCGCTCCCGGATCAGGTTGGCGGCATCAAGGGTGGCGCTGCAACAGGTGCGGGAGCAATACTCGTTCAGGTAGCCGCCTTCATTCTCCTCATGAGTGCCGGGAATCTGACGGCTGCCGACGCAGTGGATCATGGCTGCCTGGCGGACGGGGCGGCCGTTAAGCTCCAGGGTACCGCCGCCCGCCGGGGCTTCAGCCAGAAGCCGGATAAGCTCCGGCAGGGTGACCACCTCAGAAAATTCCCCATACCCATATTCACCCCGCCGTGGGCGGTAGGGCCTAAACCCGGTAGCGAGCACGATGATTCCGGCCTTCACGTCGAGGTCTTCGGGCCTTTCCGGGATCGCGGCAGGCATGACCCCCACAAAAGGCACATATTCCCCCAGGCCTCGGCCGGACTGGCTCAGCCTTTCAAGTTTATCGGCAGAGTCCGCGCCTTCGGGAGGCCTGCTCCCTATCTTGAGGTCAAAATTCCCGATGTAGCCCTCAAAGGCCTCCACCCGGGCGCAGGTGTAAACCGTAACGGACGGATGCGCCAGGACTTGGCCGGCAAGTGCGCCGATGACCTCGGAGGCGGTCTCGCTTGAGGGGGCCAGATGATGCAACTGCGCCACCTGTCCTCCCAGGAAAGGGCTTTGCTCCACGAGAATGACCGGGAGGCCCCTCTCGGCCAGTTCCAGGGCGCACTTGAGGCCGGCCACGCCGCCCCCGATTACCACGGCCTGCCGGTGGGCCTTAACCTTGATGGGGTCCAGGGGGTGAAGCATCCGGGCCTTGGCCGTGGCGGCGGCCACCAGCCGGCTGGCCTTCTCGGTGGCCGCGGGACCATGATGCACCCAGCTCACCTGCTCCCGCAGGTTGGCGTGCTCGTACAGGTAGGGATTGGCCCCGGCTCGGGCCAGCACCCGGCGGAAGGTGCCTTCGTGCAGGCTGGGGGAGCAGGAGGCCACCACCACCCGGTCCACCAAGCCGTTTTTCAGGTCGGCGATGATCATTTCCTGGCCGGGATCAGAGCACATGAACATATGTTCCCGGGCCACCACCACGCCAGGCGCCTTGCCGGCCTGATCGCAAACCTTGGCCACGTCCACGGCGTCGGCAATATTGCCGCCGCAATGGCAGACATAAACCCCCACTTTGCCTTCAGATGCGGGGCCGGTTTTCTTTTTCTGAGCCATCAGCCATCCATGAATAAAATCGGGTTGCTTAACTTGCCTCCCTGGCAGTCCGGGAGGCCAGATAGCAAGAGGCCTCCATGGCCGCGGCGCCCGCTTCGGCTATGCTGTCCACGATATCCTTGGGGCCGCTGGCGGCGCCGGCGACAAACACCCCTGGCAGATCAGTCAAGGTGGGTGCCAGCTTGGGTTTCACGGTCTTAATGAAGTTATCCGGACCCATGCCCAGGGTGCAGCGGCCTCCCGGGGTCCACCCCGGCAGCAGGCCCAGGGACAGCACCACTAGGTCATGCTCGGCCAACTGCACTCCTCCTTCTGCTTCCTGGGACTCATACCGGACCCGCACCGCTCCGGCGTCGCCGCGGTCGAGATAAGCCACCTTGCCTTTGACGAAATTGACTCCCATGGCCCGGGCGTTTTGGAAGAACTGCTCATAGCCCTTCCCGAAGGCTCGAATATCGAGGTAATAGATGGTAATATCCGCCAGGGGCAGGGAGCCGGACAGCAGCATGGCCTGCTTGATGGCATACATGCAGCAGACCCGGGAGCAATATGGCACGCCCAGGCTCTGGTCTCTGGAGGCGGCACACTGGATAAAGGCCACGCTATCCGGCTCCTTGCCGTCGTAGGGGCGCAGAGCGCGGTTATAGGGGCCGTGAGGCGCCAGCAGCCTTTCCATCTGCAACGCCGTAATCACATTGGGAATCTTCCCCTGCCCATACTGGGTCTTGTCCTCCAGAGGGGTCATCTCAAAACCGGTGGCGATCACCGCGGTGGCGGCCGTCACGGTAAAATCCTCCGGTTCCTGGAAATAGTTGACGGCCTGGGTGGGGCAAACCTGGGCGCACTTACCGCACAGCAGGCAATTTTCCGGATCCAGCAGAACCTTCTGGGGAATGGCGTTGGAAAAGGGGATATAAATGGCCTTGCGGCCGGTAAACCCGCCTTGCTCTTCATCGGGCACCAGCACCGGACATTGGAATTCGCACTGGCGGCAGCCGATGCATTTCTCCAGGTCCACGTAGCGCGGCTTTTGGGTAATCAGCGCCACCAGGTCGCCACCCCGGCGTTCCAGGGTCTGCAACTCGCAATAAGTGAAAAGAGTTATCTTGGGATGGTGCGCCGCGGCCGCCATCTTGGGAGTGGTGATGCAACTGGCGCAATCCAGGGTGGGGAAAACCTTGGAGAGCCGGATCATCTTGCCGCCGATGGAGGCGCCTTTTTCCAGGACCGCTACCGAGAAATCCTGGTCGGCCAGTGAGAGGGCCGCCTCCAGCCCGGCGATGCCTCCGCCCAAGATCAGGGCGTCGAATTTTAGGCTTTGCCGAGGACCCCTGCCCATTTGGAAACCTCTAGAAGGATAGAACCTGGTAGTCTGGGCTGGCCATAATCTCCACCAGCACCCGGGCCGGAGAAATAACCGTTCCCTTAAAAGGCCCACCCTGGGTGCTGAGGCGCCCAGCGGCGCTTTGGCTTGCCCACATGGAGCGGGTATTCCCGGCTTTCCGACATATCCCAATAGTCACTCAGGCATTCGCCCCAATCTGCCTAACCGGACCCGGGCGGTCCCAACTCCGCGACCAAGTCGTGCATCTGCCTCACTTCGTTCACAAAGGCCCGGGTGCATACCGTGCAGATGGCGGTGAGCCGGAGCCGGCGAATATCCAGGCCCCGCTCCTTCATCAGGGGATATACCAGGTCAATACGCTTGGCCAGGGCTTCATAGGACCCCGGGTAGGGGCTCTCCACCCCGCAGGACATGATGATGATGCCGGCGATGCCTTTGTCGAAGCAATCGAGGTAGAATTTCTCGGGAAAGAGCACCGGGTCCTTGACCCGCAGGATGTAGGTATTGGCGGGATAGCTCTGGTGCCCCTGGCCCACGGCGTCGGCCCCGGGGTAAGCGCAGCTCTCCGTGGCCAGGATCAGAATTTTCCCGGCGTCTTTTTCAGCCGCCATGAGGACTCCCAGTTATCTTTCTAGCCTTCATCCTTCTTGGCTTCGATGGGATAGCCCCTCCTTTTCCAGCCCGGGTAGCCGCCCTCGAGGACCATCACCGGTGGGAAACCCATTTTCATCAGTTGTTGCGCCACCCGGGCGCTGGTGTGTTCGAAGGGTCAGCTACAGTACAGGACGATTTTTTTATCCCGGGGCAGCAGGGGGGCCCAGGAAGTAATCTCCTCCGGGTCATAGTGCCGCGCTCCGACAATCTGGTGGTGGCTGCTGGACCAATCCCCCCCCACATCAATTATGAGCAGGGCGGGATCTCCCAACATGCCCTTGAGGGTGGCCGGGGTAATGAATTTCACTTCAGGTTTCGCCGCCCAGGCGGAGCCCAACGTCAGCGCCAACCCCAAGATCAGCGAGCCTAGCAGGAACCGGAATTTTGCTTTCATGGTTGCCATTGAGATATACCGGTAGACCGGTTTTCCAGCGCTGGCAGGTTAGTCTATTTTTTCCGGACCACAAAAATGCGGTCATAGCCGTCTGCGCCCAAAGAGCCGAGAAACTCGTGGCCCACTTTTTGGGCCCAGAGGGGTAAATCGCTTTTGGTGCCCGGGTCATTGGAGAGCACTTCCAGAACCTCTCCCACCTTCACCTTGGCGATGGCCATCTTTGCTTCCATCAACGGCCCCGGACAGGCGCTGCCCCGGGCATCCACCACCGCGGCGGCCTTAAGAGTATTAAGATCCATTCTGCATCTCCTTGAGAGTTTTGCAAATTGAAATTTGATCCCCAAATTTAATAAGCAATATCAATGCCAATAGAGGGAGAAACTTTAGCTAACGGTATTTATAGTAAATTCAGCAAGTTAAATTTGTCCCCGGGCGAAATTCTTATTAACATATGCTAAAATGTTAAAACTATTATTAAGAAGGAAGATAAATCGTTGGATATTCGTACAGGATAATAGGGAGGTGGGCGATATTGCCGGCTGGATACGATACGGGGAGTTTTTGGGGCCTCGATAGGTTTCTGGTGGGATGAAAAACTGACTTTTGGAAATGTTCAGGCGAAGGGGAGCAGGGGCTTTCGGCTGCGTCCCCTTGAGCGCTTGTTTGACGATGACCGGGGGGGGTCGAATTTCCTGCCTCAGCAAAATAGAAAAATGGGGTCAGGGTCGATTGCCGGTCTCCCTTCTCATTCGCTCAACCGAGCCTCATCCCGCAGGCCCTATGAGCTAGAGTTCCATGGTCATTATCGTCCTGCTAGGCCAACTTCGCCCTTGAATTTCTCTATATATGGTATTACCTTCTAACAAATTGGCAAAGATTATTGTGGAGCGTCCGAAGGGGGTCGCGGCATTATTGATCCGATGCCAGAAGGTCGGAAGTCTAGTCCATTCAGGCACCTCCTCCCGGCTGTCTAGAATTAACTTAGGAGAAAATCATGAAAATCTGGTTTTGGTTACTCTTGGGCCTGATGATGCTCATAGTTAGCTGTGCCTCCGGATATTATCAACAGCAGCCGCCGGGGTACCAAGAAGGGGGTAACACGTATTGGAATGAAGTTCTCTATAATCAAAGAACTGCGCCGGAACAGAGATGAAGAACGGGAGTACTAAAAGGCCGAAAAAGTATGGATAGAAAGATGGGCCAGACTCAAACTATGGAGTATGTCCCATTAATAATCACTTAACTCCATATAACGCCAGAAATGAATTTTGCCAATTGTTAAACAATATACCTATATTAAAGAAGTTCAAGGCTAGGCTGCCCAGTTAGGAAATATTGGCCATGGCTATAAGGTGGTTCAAGTTAATGGAACATCGAAGGATTTCTTCATTGCAAATTTAGCGTGTTATACTAATCCTTAGCTGTTCCTTTGCCTAAAAAAAGTGCAGAGCTGACAAAGTTACTACACAAAAGGAGCTTAAATGGATCAAGAAGGGTTAGCCCGGGGGCTCATTCGGATTCATACGGGAGAAGGGAAAGGCAAGACCACCGCCGCTCTGGGGGTGGCCATGTTGGCTGTCGGGCGTGGATTAAAGGTCTATATCGTGCAGTTTTTGAAGGGGAGAATCACTGGAGAGAGCCTGGCTGCAACCCGTTTCTTTCCGGATTTGACCATACGTTACTTCGGGCGGCCGGGATTTATTAATCGTTCCCCGGACTCGGAAGATAAAGCTTTGGTTAAAGAGGGCTGGGATCTAGCACGGCGGATACTGGCGGGGGGAGAATATGACCTGGTAGTTTTGGACGAAATTAATCGAGTTTTAGCCCTCGGTCTGATTCCCGTTCAAGAAGTGATCGAAGCCTTGAATCAGCGCTCCCCCAAGGTGGAAGTAGTCTTGACTGGACGTCAAGCTCCGGATGAATTGATAGCCCTTGCTGATATAGTAACTGAGATGCACCCTATCAAGCATTACTATCAGGCTGGGATAAAGGCCCGCCGCGGCATTGAATGGTAGCTGTCTCCGGAGACGTCTGACCAAAGAAGCAAGCAGGACAGAATGATTTGACTGGTACAAGTGCCGCATTATTGACAGCGATCTTACAAAAAAAATTTAATGCCTAAGGAAAATCATTATGCAATGGTTGCGACTTGGACTATGTTTGCGGCCTATGCCGCCGGGGCATGTGAGAAGGTCCAGGTAGGTTAGTAAGTTACAGGAAAAACGCTAAACAGGCAGTCGAGCTAGCCAACCTTCCCCGTCGGCTTCAGGGACAGTGGTTGTGGGGTGGGGGAGAAATTCCCCAGTGGTAGATATGCGGGATTTATTGAGGGAGGCGGCTGGACCGCAAACCAATTCTTCAGATTGTCATTCTGAGCCCAGCGAAAAATTTCGACAGTGGTGCGTCGATAGGGCCCCCCAATCTTTATCTTCTAATGGGATAACTGCGCGTCCGAAGCGATTCTCGGTTTCTCCGCCTTTTATCAGGACAGTGCTGCCTATCTACTGATAGACATTAAAGGCACGGGGCCAGATGGATTCGAAACCGCTCCTGACATATCATCTCAGATTTTGTCCCTGCAGGAGTTTTTATCCTCACCTGCAATTGCGCCCCAGGCTTAGCTTTCGCCTTAAGCTCTCCCTCGCATTTTGCCTCTGCCCTGACCTTTATTCACTCTGACGCACACTTAATAAAATATTTAAAATATTCGGGCCCTGCCTTATTTCTGCACCTTCACCCTAATTACCGCTGCTCCGGGCGTTTTTGAGCATGGCGATGGGCCTTGCCATATCCAGGATGTGCTGATGAATCGTAGCCATGGCCCCTCCGGGCGCACCGAGCATGAGGTGACAGGCATCCACGCCGGATTTCAGACGGCAGCCCAGACCCAGGAAAGTGACATTGCAAATCCCCTGGAGCAGCGGCAGGGCGGTAATATCGGCGCACCCCCCCAAGGCCCCGCCGGATTGGGGCAAATTCATCCGGCCACCCTTGTCATAGTTGACCGCATAGAGCAGCCACATGATCTGCTCGCTATTGGCTGTAAACACCACCACCTGGGGATGATCCTGGAAAGCGGACATGGGCGCAATGAGGGCAGCTTTGGTCCCGCCTTTCTCCAGGTAGGTGGAATGCAGGATGGTGGCCGCGGAGGCTTCTTCCGTGGCGTAAAGACCCACGCCGTATTTCTCCAGGACGCCGTCGTCCAGAAAGGTCTCCATCTCGGCTTCGAACCCCAGCACCGAAGTCCCCAGCTTGCAGCCCATCTGCTCCTTATCCAAAAGCAGGGTCCGGCCTTCCCCGGCCAGCACCAGGGCTTGGCAGTAGCTCTTCAGCTTATCCGGAGCAAAAGCAACGCCGTTGGGGAGAGGGTCGGCTGGCCCGTAAAGGGCGACGCCTACGGGTTCATATCTGAGGTCAAGGCTGGCCGTCAAGTCTTGGGACATGGTCTTGAAGTCGGTCATACAAATTCCCCTCATCCGAGATTATGCAGCAATCTGGGTCACCGCAGTCTAAAAATGGTTTTTAGGGCTTCTTGGCTCGGGAAAAATCACCCAAAGTTTCCGTTTCTGAAGCTGAGTCCTCTCATCGACGCCATGATAGCACAAGTTTCCTTCTTAATAAAATACTTTCCCTTGAACTTGTGGACCGTGTCAAGGCGGCTTCCAAGGCCTGAAGCCCAGCCTCGTTACCTGGGACGTCATTGAGTATCTTATTCTTTTTGCAGGTAAGGGTACCGACCCGAAGACCTTCAGCGTTGGAGGTATGCTTCCATAGCGCATGCTAAAGGCCCGCTGATCGAACAATTTGGGATTGAAGGCCTTAATTAGCTAAATTTGGCAATTATGCAGCAGGAAGAGCTAAGTCTCCTTGGCGTTTCAAAAGAGGTTTGGAAGCGAAAAAGCCTGTCAGAAACATCTCTTTGACTTGCAACCTCTCAAAAAAATGGTTCTGGATGATCTTTTTGATGGGGTGACAGGAAAGTGGCATTTCCATATCCGGACTTATAAAACGGTATGGGTCATGGGACATAAGATCCGCAAGGCCGCCATGGCCGAGGGTGATGCTTTTTATTCTTGACGAGTAGGTTGATTTGAAGATAATTTTATATAAAAACTAATTCATACGAGGATGGAAATTATGAACTCAAAATGCGATTGCGGATATTCTTTCTCTTTCCGGGCCCGCCGCCTCAAAGCATTGGCTGATGCCTGTCGCTTGAAGGTGATGGAATTGCTCCTGGAAGGTTCGAAAACCGTAAGCGAAATGCTGGAGAAAATGGATCTTGAACAAAGTCTACTCTCCTATCACTTGAAAATTCTCCGACAAGAGGGCCTCATAGAATCTATCCGGGAAGGCAAAAGTGTCAGATACAGACTGGCAGATGCCGCAGCGCTGCAAGGGCCAGGACGGGGAATAAATTTGGGTTGCTGTCGCTTGGAAATGAATTTTTAGGGTAGGCAACGTATCTCAGATGGGGGAATTCGGCTTTTGCTTTACTTAACCACTAACCAGCGGGAAGGGGGATCGAGATGATTAAAGACTATCTCCCGGGCTTTGCGGGAGAAATGTTAGGTACCTTTATCCTGGTATTTTTTGGGATCAGTGCCGTGGCCGTAACTATACTTTTTTCTGCACACTCCGGATTGTTCCAAGTGGCGATGATCTGGGGCATTGGGGTTTTTATCGCCATTTATTGTACCCGCCATCTCTCCTGTGCCCACCTGAACCCCGCAGTAAGTTTGGCGATGGTGCTCGCCAAACGGATGGAGATAAAAAAACTCCCCGTTTACTGGCTGGCTCAGATTATTGGGGCCTTTCTGGGGGCGGCAATGGTATATCTGCTCTTTGCCAATTCCATTGCCAGCTTTGAGCAGGTGCATCATCTGGTCCGGGGCCAAGCTGATTCTCTGAAGACCGCGATGATTTTTGGTGATTATTTCCCCAATCCAGGCGCGCCCGCCGACATCGTCTCGGTAACTTACCCCTTGGCTTTTGTCGCTGAGGCCGTCGGTACTTTTTTGCTGGTCACGACCATTTTTTTATTGACCGAAGGGTGCAATGTGGGGGGGCCTCCCAGTTCCATTGCGCCAGTAATGATTGGGCTAACCGTCACCGTGATCATCACTACCCTAGCTCCTTTGACCATGGCCGGCCTCAATCCGGCCAGGGATTTCGGCCCCCGCTTGTTTGCTTATTTGGCCGGCTGGGGGCGCGTCGCCATCCCGGGTCCTTCCGGGGGGGTCCTGGTAATCTATATCTTGGGTCCACTGGCGGGAGGGGTGGTTGCTGCCCTTCTTTTTATCTGGATATGGGAGCCCCTCTTGAAAGGGATACGGGTGGTTTGTGCGTGCCAGGAGATATCTGCGAAGTCGGAAGTGGGACTTTCAGAGAGGCAGTTATAAAACCACGATCAGAACGCAGTCTATCGCGACCGCGGCGCGCCTGACATAACCCAATGAGAAACTATATAGGAGATTATCGAATGAGCAAAATTCCTAAAATCTTTTTTGTGGGCGGGTTCTTAGGCGCCGGCAAGACCACGGCAATCCAGGCTCTGGCAAAACTTTTTGCCCAACAAGGATTAAAGGCTGCGGCCATTACCAATGATCAGGCCACAGGTCTCGTGGACACCGTTTTCCTCTCCAAAGCTGGGATCCCCTCAGAAGAAGTTGCAGGTACTTGCTTCTGCTGTAATTTCAACGGACTTGCCACAGCCATTAACCATAGTATTGCCACCGCGGCTCCGGACATCATCCTGGCGGAACCGGTGGGGAGTTGTACGGATATCGTGGCCACGGTAATCCGGCCCATGCGCTCTTTAATGAAAGACAAAGTGGATGTTTTGGCGTATAATGTTCTTGTGGAACCGGATCGTTTGGATGAACTTGCTGATCAGAACGCCTCGTGGTCCATGAAGTTCCTCTTTGATAAACAGCTGCAAGAGGCCGACTTCATTGTCCTCACCAAGTTGGACACCCTCAAGCCCGGGCGCGCTAAAGAGTTATTGGAGCAGGTCGCACAGCAGTATCCCGGCTCTAAGGTACTGGGAATTTCCTCCTTAACCGCGGTGGGCTTGGAAGAATGGATGGGGCTCGCCCAGACGACCCCTCCGGGGGAACACTGGCTGAGGGAGATAGATTATCAAAAGTACGCCGAAGCTGAAGCGGAGATGGGCTGGCTGAACGGTCTGGTAACCATGAAATTCCCCGTGCCGGTTGATGGAAAAACGATCAGTATTCGCCTGGCTGAAAAGATCGCCCTCGGGATAGGAACCCGCCACGGAAAAATCGGGCACCTGAAGTTGCTCGTGGTGGGGTCCACCGGGAGCGTCAAAGTCGGTGTCACCCATGTGGAGGAAAAACCCGGGCTGGATGGTACCTTCACCGCGCTGACTCCCTCTCTGGAAGTAACGGTCAATACCCGAGCCACCCTATCGCCTGGGGACCTGGCTGCCATCCTCCATGACGCGCTGGCTTATTTCAAGGAGTCAGAGCAGGCTGAAGTAGATATCTCGGCAATCAACACCTTCAGGCCGGGAGCGCCCAATCCAACGTATCGCTATGGTGATGCCGCTCACTAGCAAAAACTGGGTCTCGTTCCTTAAGGGCGCTCTTTTCCATGATTATGGAGAAATGGGGAGCGCCCTATTTTTTATAAGATTAACCAGTTTACAGAAAAAGTGCAGCCCCTGAGAATTTGCAGGCTCTCTGGCCAGAGATGCGAGGATGAAACGATGATTCGTCTTGTTCCGCAAACAAAAGACAAAAGCAGAATGGAAATGATACCTTCTTTAGTGTCGGAAGTATCGGAAGACTTAATTTGTATAACTAGAAACGTTATTCCGGCTTTACAAAAAGAACATCTCTTTCAAATTATTGATACCTTGCCATATGGGCTTTTCACCACTGATGGCGAGAATAAGGTTAATTATTTTAATGCTGCGGCTGAGCTTATTACGGGTATCCCCGTATCTCGTGCCATGGGAAAAACCTGCAGCGAAGTATTCAAGACCGACGATGGTTCCCCAAAATGTAGCCTCGCCCCAAAAGATTACACACCCAACAATATTTATATTCAGGAATTGGACATCAAAAGGGCTGACGGCAAGGCAATTCCCATTATCTGCACGACTTCCATGCTTCTGAAC
>JBAVAG010000001.1:0-31296 GCA_049585595.1 Desulfobaccales bacterium | reverse complement strand
AGGTCTAGCCAGCCCGGCTCGGCGGCTGCGGCCTCACGAGGGCCATGACCGATAATACGCTTGCGCATAGAGCACCTCCTCATTTTTCACTCAAGGTAAAAGCCACACCTCAACATAGTGTTCCTGATGGTCGTCAACCAGGGGAATAGTGTTATCGTGTTGGTCGACGCCATCAAGAGTCACACGCGTCTCGCCATCCTCGGCCGGCGCCCGCTGGACGGCGATGTGGTAGACCGTCTCCCGATACCGGTAGTGCATTGTGAAGCCTGGCCAATCCGACGGGAGACAAGGTGTGAACCGCAGCTTGTCCACCTCCAGCCTCAGTCCCAGAAGTGATTCCACGATAAGCCGGTACATCCAGCCGGCTGAACCCGTGTACCACGTCCAGCCACCGCGGCCAGTATGAGGCGAGAGCGCATAGACGTCGGCCGTAACGACGTAGGGTTCAACTTTGTAGATGGCGATCTCCTCAGGAGAGCTGGCATGGTTCACCGGATTGATCATTGCCAGCAGTTCCCAGGCGCGCCCCCCGTCGCCCAAGGCCGCGAAGGCCATCGCCACCCAGATCGCCGCGTGGGTGTATTGTCCGCCGTTCTCTCGCACCCCGGGGACGTAGCCTTTGATGTAGCCGGGATTCAAATCCGACTTGTCAAACGGCGGATCCAGGAGCTGGATGAGCGCCTGCTCCCGGCGAACGAGGCGCTGATCCACTGCTTTCATGGCCAGGCGCGCCTGCGCCGCATCCCCCGCACCGGATAGAACGGACCAGCTCTGCGGAATCGAATCGATCCGGCACTCGGGGTTGCCCGCCGATCCCAGCGGTGAACCGTCGTCGAAGTAGGCGCGGCGATACCACTCGCCGTCCCAGCCATGCCTCTTGATATTGCGGCGCAGCCCCGCCGCCTCCCTGACGCAGCGCTCGGCGAAGGACACATCACCATGGGTACGAGCCACCTCGGTGAAACGCGTGAGCACTTCATAAAGAAAAAAGCCCAACCAGACGCTTTCCCCTTTGCCCTGTGCGCCCACCAGGTTCATGCCGTCATTCCAGTCGCCGGAGCCCATGAGCGGCAGGCCGTGCTCACCAAATCTGAGGCCCCTAAGGATAGCTCGCACACAGTGGTCATACAAACTGGCCGCTTCTTGAGACCGGTTGGGCAGATCGTAATACGAGTCCTCCTCCGCGTTTACCGGGCGGCCCTGGACGAAGTGGATAGGTTCAGCCAACACGCCGGTATCCCCGGTATTCAGGACGTAGCGGCACGCCGCCAGCGGCAGCCAGAGGTAATCATCGGAGCAATGGGTACGTACGCCTCGGCCCAAGGGGGGGTGCCACCAATGCTGGACATCTCCCTCCGGAAACTGGCGGGAGGCGCAAAGGAGCAGATGTTCGCGCACCAGGTGGGGCTCGGCGTAGATCAGCGCCATCACGTCCTGCAACTGATCGCGAAAACCGAAGGCGCCCGCCGACTGGTAGTAGCCGCTGCGCGCCCAAAGGCGGCACGCCATGGTCTGGTATAATAGCCAGCCGTTCGTAAGCACGTCGAGGGAAGGGTCGGGTGTTTCCACTTGCACGGCCCCGAGAGTATGATTCCAGTACTGCCACACCGCGTCGAGGGCGCCGCGCGCCTCCGTTGAGCCTCGAAAGCGCTGGACGAGGTCCCTGGCGTCATCCTCGTCCCGCCCTACGCCGAGCATGAAAACGATCTGACGCTCCTGCCCGGCGGCCAGCTCGAAAGGGACCTGAAGCGCGGCACAGGGGTCAAAACCTGCTCCCACCTTTCCAGAAAGCCGCAACCGGGACATAGCGGCAGGACTGCGCAGCGTGCCGTTACGTCCCAGGAATTCAGTCCGGTCGCCGCTTAAGGTCCGAATCGCCGTGTCCACCTTGAAGAAGGCAACCCGATCGCTGAACTCAGTGTTGTAGGGGTTGCGCGCCAAGAGCGCGCCGCTATTCAGGTCAACTTCAGTGATCACGTGCATGGCGGATTTCGACCGCAGATCTCCCAAAACCCATTCTAAGTAGCCTGTGGCGGAGAGCCGGCGCGACTGGTCTGACACGTTCCGCACTTTGAGCACCGTGAACTTGATCGGTGCATCCCGGGCCACGTAAACCCACACCTCTGAGCTAATGCCGTCCTCGGTGTGCTCGAAAACGCTGTAGCCGAATCCGTGGCGGCTGGCGTAAGGCAGCGCGCCACGGCTGGGCAGCGGCATGGGGGACCAGAAGTGGCCGGTCTCTTCGTCACGGAGGTAAAAGGCTTCTCCGCTCGCATCGCTCACGGGATCGTTCCCCCAGGGAGTGAGGCGGAACTCGTGGGCATTCTCGCTCCAGGTATAGGCCAGGCCGCTCTCTGAGATGACGGTTCCGAAGTGCGGGTTGGCCAGCACATTTACCCAGGGGGCCGGAGTCACCTGCCGGTCCGTGGTGGTAATGACATATTCGCGTCCGTCAGGGGTGAATCCGCCCAGCCCGTTGAAAAACCTCAGGTCGGCGCGGGACAGCTCGGCCGTCCCCGGGGTTTCACCGCGGTGGGTTCGAGTCGGCGCCAGGGGCGGTACGGTCACTTCCAACTGGCCCCGCCGGTTAAGCTGGTCCTCCAGCGCCCCCCGGCTATCGGTGATGATGGCGCGCGCCACCGTTTGGAACAGAATGCGGTCCTCCTCCGATATCTGGTCCGCGGGTCTTACGAAAATGCCGCCTGGCCGATCTATCTCACTGGCTTCGCCCCTTGCGGCAATGAGTCCCATGATCTGGTCGTGGAGAAGTTGCCGGTAACCGGCGTGATCTTCGTTCCAGATCATCAGGTCCACCGCCAGTCCTCTTAAGCGCCAATAGGCATGGGCTTGGATGAGTTGGCGCGCCAGATCGATATTGGCTGGATCTTCAATCTGCAGCAGCACAATGGGTATATCGCCGGAGATGGAGTAGCCCCAAAGACCGGATTGCCCGCGGCGGTTCTTGATGAGGATGCTCGGGTCGGCTCGCAGCGAATCATTGGCGTAGATTACCGAGCTCGCCAGGCGGCAGTAAAGCTGCGCGTCGGAATCCGTGGCATTGATCTGCAGCAGGGCCACCTGGCTATGCGTCCAGGCCAGATCAAAGACGCGGTCCGCCAGACGCCGATCCTGGTATTTCTCCACCAGACCCAGGCATGACTCGCGGGTTTCGCCGATACCGGAGACAATATTGACCATTACCGATTTTTCCGGATCGAGCACCAGCCGGTACCGGATGGCGACAATCGGATCCAGCACTGGGCCCTCGCTTCCGGAGAGCGCCGCGGGACCGCGCATCGCTTGGGGATCGGCGGCGGTCCTGCCGCGGCCGATGAACTGCATGCGGTCCGTCTCGTAGGAAATCTCTCCAATCTCCGCCCCGTGCACCGCCATCAGGTGAAACATCCATGGCGCCTGCTCGTCGCGCGAGCGGGGCCGGCGAGTGCAGAGGATCGCCTGCCGCTGGCGGATGATCTCGGTCTGAACAAAGAGATTGCTGAACGCCTGATGCAGTGCGTCCGCGGCAGGCGACGCCAGGACTACTTCCGCGTAACTCGTGACGTCGATCTCTCTCGGTGTTTGAGCGCGATTGGTAATGGTGATTCTGCGCACTTCGACGTCATCCTCGGGCGAAACCACGATCTCGGTATAGGCGTCAATGTTTTGTTGGCGGCAGCGGAACTCGGCTCGCCCTTCCGTGAAAATCGCCTCAAAATTCCCAGATCGCTTGAGGGTTGGCTGATAGGCGTTGGACCAGAACTCCCCGCTCGTCACGTCGCGGAGGTAACAGAAGGTGCCCCAGTTGTCGCAGGTAGCGTCTTCGCGCCAGCGGGTGACAGCGAGGTCCTTCCAGTGACTGTAACCGCCGCCGGCGTTGGTGACCATCACATGATATCTGCCGTTCGACAACAACTGCACTTCTGGTATCGGCGTATCGGGGCTGTTGAAAACTCGCACCGGTGTCTCCGTAACGCTGGAAGTCGGTTGTGATCCGGTGATCTCATCGGCGGGCACATAGAACGTCGCGACTTTGGGGATGCGCTCCTGGAGTAACAACATGGTCGCCTGGAACAAAGGGTCCGACTCGAATCGCTTCTGCATCGGCCGGTTCAGGAGCAGATAGGCCAGGGAGAGGAAGATCATGCCCTGGTGATGGCTCATGAAGGACCGAACCACGGCGCTCGATTGTCCGCGTAACAGGCGCGAAGGAGTATAGTCGATTGCTTCATAGAAGCCGAATTTTCCCTCAAACCCTGCAGCGGTCAGTTGCTCGAGGTTCAAGCAGGCCTTCTCGGGCGCCACCATCAGCGCCAGCGCCGAGGCATACGGGGCAATGACCAAATCCTCGGACAGTCCGCGCTGGAATCCCAAGCCGGGCACGCCGAAAGCCCGGTACTGGTAGTTGAGATGAATATCGATGGCATTGTAACCGGATTCTGAAATGCCCCACGGCACGCCGCGCTTCTTGCCATACTCGATCTGCCTTTCCACCGCCATCTTACAGGTCTGGTCGAGCAACGTGTTTTCGTAGGTCGGCATTACCAGGAGCGGCATGAGGTACTCGAACATCGACCCGCTCCACGAAATGAGAAGCGATTCTCCCCCGACGGTAGTGAGGAGACGTCCCAGGGCAAACCAGCTCTCCTGCGGCAACTCTCCTTGAGCAATCCCCACGAAACTGGAAAATCTCGCTTCCGAAGCCAGCAGATCGTAGTAACTCGGGTCTAACCGACGCGCGGCCACGTTGTAGCCGATAGCCAACAGGTGACGCGCCTTGTCGAACAGGAAATCATACTCCATCCGGGCGAGTTCGCCTGATTGCAGGGCCAGCCGTTCAATAACTGCAATCCTGGTTCCGGCCAGCCGGCTTGCCTTCGTGATGAGCCCTCGCAGCTTATCAAGCCACGCGCTTTCCCCGGGAGTTACCTCAAACCCGAGCCGCTCCACGATTGCCGGCAGCAGATCCACCTCAAGGTTGGCTAATTGACGCAGCGTCGGGATTTCGCCGATCACCGGGAACTCGTTGAGTTTATCCAGAGAAGCCCGCGATAAGGTCCACGGAGCGAGAAACGTCAGCTCATCGAGGGCATCCCGGCACTGCCGGGCGAAGGCGCCTGCCCACCAGTTAACCTGGCCCTCGGAGCCGGGATCGAGGCTGCGGACCATATCCTCGGCAGACGTCGCCAGCCGGTCGAGGCACAGCCGCGCCGCCGCCAGCCTGGTTGGCCGGGAATCACATGCAGACGCCAGATCCTTCTGAAGTTGCGCCAGCGGGGCCGAAGTGACTCCTCCCGCCGCGTCCACGTTAATCCTTAGGGTGTCACTCAGTCCGTCAAACCAGCGCTCGTCCAGGATCTTTTTATCGGGAAGTGCGAGCAGACCGGCTCGCAAGGTCAGCAGATGGCCCGCCAGGTTGCCACTGTCCACTGTGGAAATGTAGAGGGGCAACAGCGGCTGCAGAGACTCCGTGTCGTACCAGTTGTAGAAGTGGCCTCGGTGTCGCTCCAAAGCTGTCATCGTGTGGAGAGCATTCGCGGTGCGTTCGACGAGTCGTCCGGCCGAAATGTAGCCGAAGTCGTAGGCGGCTAAATTCGCCAGGAGCGACAGTCCCATGTTGGTCGGCGAGGTGCGGTGGGCGACCCCGGCCACGGGATGCTCCTGATAGTAATCCGGCGGTAGCCAATGATCTTCCGGGCCGACGAAGGTCTCGAAGAACGCCCAGGTCTTTCGGGAAATCTTCCGGAGGAAGAGGGTCTGGTCGGCCGTCAATCTGGCGGCGCGGCGAGTGAGCGGTCGACTGATCCACCAGGCGATAGCCGGGGAGGCAAACCAGAGGCCCAGTAGGGGCCCAGCCACCGATAATACGGCTGGCTTCGCAAACGCCAGGTAGATCGCCGCGGCTAAAGCGATCAGGGGGGCGATCCACATCGCCTGCAAGGAGGCGGCGAGGTCCGAGCGGCCAGGGCGCTCCCGATCGCCCGACGGATTCCATTCGAGAAGTCGCTTGTGGGTAATCAGTATCCGCACGCCCGTGCGGATGATCGCATCCAGGCTGAAAAAGGCCTCATAGGGGAGACACACGAGCGTAAAGGCAGCCTGAGCGAAGTGTCGATCAGCCGAGCGCCTTATGGAAGTGAGGTGCTGGCCCAGAAGCACATCACCATGCTTCTGGAACATTTCCAGCAGAGAGGCAAACAAAGGAGGAATAAGGATAATGCCGATCACCGACAAGGTCCAAAACCAGGCGGAGGACAAGACCGTCCAGCCCAGGAGCAACAGGAGGGTCAAGGCCGTGGACACGAGACTACGGCGCAGGTTGTCGAAGATCTTCCAGCGGGATAGCCCCGAGAGCGGATTCTTTTGCTGGTGTGGGCCTGGGCCGGGAACACCTGGCAGCAGCCACCGGGCAATGTGCCAATCCCCGCGAATCCAACGGTAGCGGCGGCTCACGTCGGCGCGATAACTAGCGGGGTATTCCTCGTATAACTGGACATCACTCAACAGCCCTGCCCGGGCGTAGCACCCTTCCAGAAGATCGTGGCTGAGAATCCGGTTTTCGGGGAAGCGCCCCTTGAGCGCCCGCTCGAACGCATCAACCTCATAGATTCCCTTGCCGATGAACGAGCCTTCATGGAACAGATCCTGGTAAACATCGGATACGGCCTGGGTATATGGATCGATGCCCGGATCACTCCCCCAGAGTCGCGCATACCGCGACCGGTTCGTGCCGGGGAGGCTCACGGCCACGCGTGGCTGCAGGATGCCATACCCCTCACAGACCCGCTGCTGGTCCTCGTCAAACCGCGCCCGGTTCAAGGGGTGCGCCATGGCTCCCGCCAGCTGCCACGCCGAGTCGCGGGGCAGTTGCGTATCGGTGTCCAGGGTGATCACGTACTGCACGCCCGGTAAGACTGCAGTCGCACCGACGACCACTGAGAAGCCATCCCTGGAGCCGCCGCGCAAAAAGGCATTCAGTTCCGCGAGCTTGCCTCGCTTGCGCTCGTAACCCATCCAAATCCCCTCGCGGGGATTCCAGCGGCGTGGGCGATGAAAGAGGAAGAAAATATCGCCTTTGCTGCTCCGGTACTTTGCATTCAACTCTTCGATGCCCTGCCGGGCCAGATTCACCAGCGGCTCGTCCTCCGGCAGCGTCTCTGCGTGCGCATCCAGAAAATCAGTGAGCAGGCCGAAGTGCAGGTTCGCGTCCCGATTTGCCAGGAACCGGACTTCCAGGGCCTCGATCAGAGCCGCGGTGTTCTGAGGGTTCGTGAGCATGGTCGGGACCACCACGAGGGTGCTAAATTTCAGAGGAATTCCTTCGGAGAAGTCCAGGCGCGGCAGCGGCTGCGGCTTCACCAGCAACGTCGCCAGCCAGTTTACCAGGGCTACCGCCAGATGACTGGCGCCTAAGAGCGAGAGGACCCCGATCAGCCCGAGTATCCAGCCGGATTGCCCATCGGCCTGCGCCTTCGCCAGGAAGCTGCCGGTAGTGATTGCCGCAACCAGCATGATCGTGCCGACATACAGCAACAAAGGAAACCGGCGGCTCACTCTGCAAAGCGCCTCAAGAGGGGAGCGGCGCAGTTCTAAGGTCCCCTCGAGTTGCGCCAATCCCTTATCGATCAGGTAAAAGCCGACATGTGCCGTGCGGTCGCCGCCGTCTTTCCTGGCCGCGCCCTCCCGGGCTAATTGGATCGCTTGGCGCGCCACCTGGCTTTCGGAGTGCCGGCAGCTTTTGGAGATCTCATCGACGACATGGCGGTAGCGGTCCCGGGTGGGGAAATCCATCTTGCTGTAGACGCCGCCAGGATCCTGACGGAGGGTCTGCTCGACCACGCTCAGCGTCTCGACGAAAACGCGCCAATCCATCGCATCCAGGAAACGGAGGCTGCCGATGCTGTTGCTCAAGGAGACCTGATCCGCGGCCTGTTGTTGGTTTTCCGACTGCACCAACTCCTTGCTCGTCCACCCAGATTCGGCAAGGCGCTGCTCGATCCAGGTGAGCGGCAAGGCCAGCTCGGGCCCCTGCCCCTGCAAGCGGCGCGTCAGTTCCGCCACAAAGGAACTCACCAGCGGCGGTTTCGACCGCGCCATATCTGCGATCACCAGAATCAGGCTCTTCGGGTCTTGCGCGGCGATCTCCGTCATCTGGTCCGCCCAATAGTCCGCGAGGTTTCGGTCGATCCTGTCGGTGGCAATCCGGGCGGCAACGCGTCGGAGATTTTCGATCAGCGCCAGGCGGAGCATGATGGGGATGGCCCACAATTCACCCAACTTCAGGTCTGTGACGGTCTGGTAGGCTGCAATGAAACTACTGAGAGCTTCCGGATCCACCCGTCCATCGCCGTGGGAGATCGTCTCCAGCGCCAGGTCATATACCCGCGGGAGCCCAGCCGATGGTCCGGTCAGCAAGCGCGGTAGTTCCCGGCTGTAACCCTTGGGCAAATGCCTTTTGGCGGTTCGAATCTGCTCTTCGATCAGATAAAAGTTGTCGAGCAGCCATTCCCCGGCCGGGGTAATCCCGCGGTTTGCCTTGACCGCCTCAGTCAGCAGGTTGCGGACTCCAATGAGGATGGCTTTATTCTCAGCCAGCCGTTTCAGCAGCCGGCCCTGAGGACCTCCCGAGCTCAACTGGTGCGAGCCCGCCAGGGTCTTGCCATGCTGCTTCATCTGATCGGCGCTGAACAACTCCGAGCGCAGCGGGGGCTCGTCGCCGGCGTACCTTCGCCCCAAGCCGCCTCCCGGGAGGAAGGACCTCAGGCGGGACAAGGGCTCACGAATGCTCTTGCTGCTCAACGCCATTCTTGAGGTCTCCTCTTTATCTGGGATACTTGGCTGACTAAACCGAAATCTGACGAAAGACTCTTGATTTGTGGTGCAAGCCGGAACAGCCTCTCTAAGGCTATAGCGGATGTCTGTCCTGGGAGAAAGGAGGCAGATTTTTACTGCTTCGCCACTGCCATCAGAAGGACTATGACTTTAGCGGCAGTCGCCGCTGACGCTCGGAGTCATAACTTTACCAACTGGGCAAAATTCACTACCCCTGTTCTGCACCACTTTTAAATTTAACCCAAAATTATTGTTTTGTCATTAGAAAAGGAATTCCAGGTAGTGGATAACGGCTATTAATTATATATTTATTACACGGCCAATAAATTTAGGTACCCTTAAAAATAATGATCTTTCTGAGTCTTGGCGATTATTTTCACAAATACAACAATATCTCTTCGTATCATTTCCCTGCTAATCCTAACTTAGAATCTTTGCAATTTATGAGAAGGTCCAATTTTTATTTTAATTAGCTTGACATTGACAAATTTTCTTATAAAATACAAAAAGTTTAGCATGTCAGACTGAGAGCCGGGCCACGAGTCCTGGACAATGATCGGACGGGAGTGCTAATTCTCCCGGCCGATTTTTTTTGCCTGACTGCTGTGCGCCCTGCTTTTTTGGCGGGATATCTTTGCAGTATCACAGAAAGAGGTTTCACAATGAAGGAAACTGGTACGGTAAAATGGTTTAACGACTCCAAGGGTTTTGGCTTCATCTGCCGGGAAGACGGCCCCGATGTCTTCGTGCATCACAGCGCCATCCAGGGCGAGGGCTTTCACTCCCTGGCGGAAGAACAAGCGGTGGAATTTGAGGTAACCCAGGGTCCCAAGGGGCCTCAGGCCCAAAACGTGGTAAAGCTTTAGGCAGAAACGCCTGATGATCGGAACTCCAGTGGTCTCTGGATCATGGAGTTCCGGCATTTTTTGCCTCAACAAATGGGAAAGACCTGCCGGCATAAGACTCCGGTAAGTCCATCCCGGCAAGACCAACAAGGAGAAGATATGAGTACAAAATTATACGTGGGCAATCTGTCCCACGAAACGACCGAAACGCAACTGCAGACTCTTTTTTCCGAGGCCGGCGAAGTGACCTCGGCCAAGATCATCACCGACCGACAAACAGGTCAGCCCCGAGGCTTCGGCTTTGTGGAGATGGAAACCAAACTGGAAGGCGAGAAGGCCATTTCCATGCTCAATGGCCGGGATTTAGACGGGCGCCCTCTGACAGTCAACGAAGCCAAGCCGCAACAAAAAAGCGGATTTGGCGGTGGCGGTTACCGGCATTAACAGGGCTCAGGAGGCCGCAGGTGGGCAGCCTACACTTGTGGCCCAAATGATTTCTCCATAGTCACGTTAGGCGGCTTCTGGGCCGCCTTTCCTGTTTTGAGAAACCTTAGCACAGCATAGTGGGATCCGGCAAAACAGGGAAATAGCATTAGGGTTGGCAGCAAGAAGGAATAGGAAGTCCCCAAAGAGGGCAAGGAATAATCCCCTTGATAAATACGGAACAGCGGTGTTTAACGCACCGCTGTTTTTTCTCGACCTTTCGGCTCAAAATCCCACCAATCTCCTTATGATTGCGATCTGCTATCTATACGCCATATAAACAATCCCAAAAATGTGCCGATAGCCGGAGCATATATTTCATTTATTAAATCCTAAGATCTCCTTCCTCCTCTCTCATCTTGCCCAACAAATCATATTTTACTAAAAATAAATCCAGATCCTTAAGCTCTTTGGTTTACCAAACCCCGGGCAAGGCCGTCACCAAAGGAGAATCAATTCGCCGGCCCGTTCAGTCGATCCCCGACTGTTCCCTGAGGCTGCGGGCCAGAGCCGAGAGGTCCTCATCACCGTAACCCTTCGCGACCAGACCGTTCTCGATTTGGCCCGTCAGGGCTGCCACCGGTAGGGTCACCCCGAGCTTTTTGGCTGCTTCCAGTGCGATTCCCAGGTCTTTTTGGTGAAGCTTGACCCGAAAACCCAAAGGGTAGTTGTTGTCGATCATGTTTTGGGAGCGGTGCGTAAGCACCCAGGAGCCTGCCGCGCCCTCACCGATAGCCTCGACCACCTTGTCCATGTCCAAACCCGCCTTGAGACCCAGGACCATGCCTTCGGCAACGCTGAGATAGACCCCGGCGATAATAGTTTGGTTGATGGCCTTGGTGAGTTGGCCCGCGCCGATGGGCCCCACGTGGGTGATCTTGGTGCCCATGCATTTCAGCACGGGCATGACCCTGGCCACGTCTTCGGGTTCCCCGCCCACCATGATGGCCAGGGTGCCTTTTTGGGCGCCCTCGGAGCCGCCGGATACCGGGGCGTCGATCATCTTGAGTCCCTTGGCCCTCAAAACCTGCTCAATCCTGCGGGTGGCATCCGGGCTGATGGTGGACATATCCACCACCACCGAGCCCGGCCGGGCCCCCTGAATGACGCCGTCCCTTCCCAGAACGACTTCCTCCACGTCCGGAGTATCACTGAGCGAGGTTATGATCACTTCCGCCTCGAGCGCGGCTTCCCGCGGCGAGGCGGCGCGTTTGGCCCCATGAGCGGCCAACGGTTCTTCCTTGGGCCGCGTGCGGTTGTGAACCATCAGATCGTGGCCGGCCTTCATGACGTTCAAGGCCATCGGCTCTCCCATGGTGCCCAGTCCGATAAATGCGACTTTCAATGGATTGTCCTTTCGATATCAATGGGAATCAAAGGGGCGGTTTCGCCATCCCGGGGGTTGGGGACCGGGGCCGGCCGCTGGCCAGCGCCGAAAATGAAAACAACCTGGCAGGCACATTCATGGTCACAATGGCCGCCTACCAGGTTGCGGCGGCGTCCATTAAACTGATGACATAAGTATTTGAAATAGCACAATTCTCATTATAGAATAAAACCATCAAACCCCCAAAAATACCCCCAAAACAAAAAGTGTCACCTTTTTTATGTGATCACTACGATTCTATCTGATGGGCACCTCAATCCAGGCCATCTCCGAGGAAAATGTCGCAAACAGGACGGGGAGAAAGCATGCTTGGAGTCTACCGTGACGGAATAGAAGCAACCTTAAGCAGCTCTTACGCGAAGACAGATGCCATTTGCGATCATATTAACCGGAGAAAGTCCTTAGCACAAGCTATGATATGAAGAGCAGTTATAATTTTTAAGCACCTTCTGGGCGCAAAAAGCGAAATGGGCCTATGTACGATAAGCTCAAAGCTTTTCACAAGGGATTGATAGATCAGAACCTCGCATTTTTATTCCCGCTTCCATGCCCACTTTTTGCTTCTTTCCTACACATCCATCCTAGACGAACGCAACTTTTTGCAAACCGCCTCGGCGATTTCGTCAGCATCTGTTGGCACCGTTTTTTGTGGCGAAGCCAAATTGCGTATTATTTCCCCCTGGTGCTGGCATGCAACCTCGCCATAGCTCAGAAATGTCGTCAAAACTTTCTCATTGCCCAAGATTCTGGCTCCATGCCTTGAACTGTTCGGGAGTTTTACAGAGATCCTGGCCCAGTTGGACTAAGGTATTTCTGAAGCTATGTGGATTAAAATACGGCAGCCCAGCAGGATTAAAGGCTTCGCGAAAAATCGTACGAATGGGCGTGGCATTGCTCCAGTGATCCCGAGTCAACCCTGCTGTTTCAAATTGGCGAGTAGCCCCAAGCACCCACCCTGCCACAATTTCACGCACTTCATCACCTACCGGAAAGAAGAAGGTATTGAAGGTCTTGCTAAATTTCGTCTTAACTTCCCTGGCGTCCTGATTGATGCTGTTTGTGATGAGATCGACATGCTCAGTTTTATCGAGGCAGTGGTCCTGTCCCTGGCTCCTGTCAGCAGCGTGAATGCCACCAGAGCGCGATTCCGGCGCTCAATTTCATTGCCCACCGGCTAATGCCATGAAAACTACATTCTCGTGGCAAGCTTGTTCGATCTTCCGTGAAGAAATCATCCCCCGGGAATAGGCCAGCAACACTACTTTTAAGGGGACCTTGGGATCATAGGCGGCCCGGCCGGTCTCATCATTGCGGTATTTGCCTTCAAAAATAGACATATCCAACCGCTTCTCCACCAGGGTATGAATGGCGAACTCCAAGGTGCCAGGCATAAACTGGTCTTCCAGAGAAACCGGTAAGAGAACTCTTTGCCGATAGTCGTAGCTTTTAAATCTGGCCATGGCTTTCCCGCCCCAAAAAAGTTATTGGTCAAGTATAGCACAAAGCAGATATTTATTAAAGATTATAATTGGTTATATGTGATTTTCGGTTAGATCGATGAAGACAAAAATTAGGAATGAACTGATCGAGGGGGGTAGCTTTTTCGACAGCCTCAGCAGTTATACGCAGTTAACAGCTCCTTCAATCACTGCGACAACTCATAGAAATCATGCTGGCTCGCCGTACATGAATCTGTTTGACGTCATTCTCATCTTTATGTCTCCACCTAAGCAATGACAGATGGAAAAAAGATCGTCTGTATATAGCTGATCGGCTTTAATCAGATTACCCTAATTTTTTATTACCTGTTCCGGCGCTTTTCCTGGAAGGCTTCCATTTCCGCCCCTTTTAGTATCTAGGTGCGCGCTCTATTGCTCTTCTTTGTAGACTTGATTCATCGTCCTCTGGGAATGAAGCCGGGAATACCGGTCTTTGTGACGGGATTAAATCTATACTCTGTCTTGATACCCTCACTTATTTCTTTTATGGCGGTTTCCGGAAGGGTGGCAACCTCGAAGTTTTCTCTAATGCGGCTCGGGGCCTTCGAGGTGGTCAGGAGGGCTGTACCCCGCTGGAGAGCCCAGGCGAGCAAAACCTGGGCCGGGGTTTGGTTGATCCTCTTGGCGATGTCAGTGATCACCGGGTCTTCCAGCAATTTTGGTTCGATGGCATGACCCAAAGGCGCAAAAGCCTGCATCACGATGCCATGGCGTTTGCAAAAATCCAGCATTTCCCGCTGCGGCAGGTACGGATGGGATTCTACCTGCAGCACTGCTGGTTTTACCCTGGCGGCTGCGAAAATCTCCTGGAGCTGCGCCAGGCTGACGTCCGCCAGGCCGATGGCCTTGCACCTACCCGTCTCTACCAGACTCTCCATGGCTTTCCAGGTATCCAGCAACGTTACGGCCTCATCATAAATAACATTGCCGCTTTCATCTCTGGGGTCCTGCTCGTCTCCGGGTTTGAAGGCAAATGGAGTATGAGCGGAATATAGGTCGGCATATTCGAGCTGGAGTCTCCTGAGGCTCGCTTCGAAGGCGGGCCGGACCCGTTCCGGCCGGTGATTGTTGTTCCAGAGCTTCGTGCCGATGAACACCTCCTCACGGCGGACTTTACCGGATTGGAACATCTGCTGAAATGCCTCGCCCACCGCGGTTTCATTACGATAACGTTCGGCACAGTCGAATTGGCGAAATCCTGCTTCCAAGGCGGCTATGACGGCATTTTTAGTGTCAGTGGGATCAGGAATGAGTGTGCCAAAACCAAGGGCAGGAATGGCAAGGCCGTTATTAAGCACGAGCTTTGTAAAGCGAAGGTTGTCTGAGATTTCCATAGGATCTCTCCAAGTCATTAATTTGCAAGTAAAATAATCGAACCCTTCCGGCGTTCACTGGGCCGGCTGATAGATCTCGTCGGCAGCTGCTGAGGTGACGCCGAGTTCGGCCGCGACCACGTCGATCGCTTGCCGCGCGATGTTGAGGTCCACTTGGCCGTCGGGGGTGAAGTACGGGCCGACGTAGCGCTCATAGTACCGCTGCGCTTCATCACGCGTCAGCCGGTTGAGAAACGAGGCGATGTAGTCGACGGCCAGGCGGGGCTGTTCGGCGAGTGTCCGGAGGGCCCGCTGGTTGGCCCGCACCAGCGCCTGCAATGCCGGGCTGTCCAGCGGGATATGGACGGGGTCCACGGCGATGCCCACAGTAGGGATCTGGAAGTGATCGCCGACCCAGGCCAGCAGTCGGAACCCCTCCTCTGCGGCGACCTGTTCGGGTGAGAGCGTGCTGCCCACGTAGGCGGCGTCGATGGAGCCGTCCCGAAGGCGTCGCAGATCCATCTGATAGTCACCCGGAACCCGCACCACACATTCCAGGTCACGATCGGGGTCCAGGCCGTGCTTGCGCAGGACGATCCGCGCGAAACAACCGGGAGCTGTGTGGGCGGCGTGGACCGCCAGGCGGCGCCCGCGAAGATCCGCCATGGATGTCACCTGGGCGCGGCCGAGAAACCAGAACAGTGGACGATGGGTGTTGACGCTGAGCAATTTCCAACCGATGCCGTCGGTCAGCCGCGACAACAGGGTCCGACCCAGACCGATTGTCGCGCCGAGGCGCAAACGCTCCGTTTTCCACCTAACCCCGTCGCGGATGGCGACGTGGACGCCCTCATCCGTGTAATAGCCCTCCTGGTCGGCAACATAGGCGACCAGTTCCTCGTGGAGACCACGCCCGGCATAGGCCAAGTCGATGGTGTACATACGGCCCTCCTTTCGATCCGATCCGGTGCGCCGCAGTCCCGTTCAATCCATTTCAACCCCGCCGTTGACCGGGATGCAGTGGCCGGTGGTGAAGCCAGAATCGTCGCTTGCTAAGAACGCCAACGTCCTGGCCACGTCGTCGGGCCGGACAAGCCGCCCCATCGGCGTGGCCGCAGCGAGCTCATGCAACTGCTCCTGCGTCAAGTGCCGGCTCATCGTCGTTCCCTCCACTGTTGCCGGTGCGACGAGGTTCGCGGTGATCCCGTGCGGCGCCAGCTCGAGCGCGATGAACCGGACAAACTGTTCCAACGCCGCCTTGGAGGTGCCCAGCAAGATCATCCCTGCGCGCGGATGGCGGGACAACACCGCGGTGAGATAGACTAACCGGCCGTAGCCGCGGGAAATCATCCCCGGCACGACGGCTTTCGTCAACAGGAATGCGGCCCGCAGCTCTCCGTCCACCTTGCCGCCTAGCTGTTCCCAGGTCAGCTCGGCGAACGAGGTGATGGCATAAGGTATCAAGGCGTTGTGCACGAGCACGTCCACGCCACCCCACCGCTGATCGATTTTGCCCACCATGCCGGCGACATCACCGGGTTCGGTGACATCGGCCTGAATCGCCACGGCCTCGCCACCAGCCGCGCTGATGGCCGCCACCACCTCCTCTGCTTCCTGGGCACTGGCGTGGTAATTGACGACTACCCGAAACCCCCGCTCCGCGAGGATTGATGCGGTCGCCGCACCGATTCCCCGCGAGCCGCCGGTGACTAAAGCAACCTTGCCCGTACGTGGCTTCTCCATGAGAATATTTCCTTAATTAGATTTTTAGTGAACGCGCCTGGTGCCGATTCCGGATGTTGAGATCAGGTGATTTGAAAGCCCTTATTCCCCAGGTTTGTTGGCACCGTTTGGGTAATGGAAGAAGGGGGAAGGTGGGGCCTATTAGTAAAGAGGCATCGGTGTTGTCTAAAAGGTAAGGCTAAAGAACATATTGTCAAGGGAACCCGGATGGTAGGAAGACAAGCGCAGTTAGGAGAACCCTGGGCAGAGAACAAGTATCTTGCCACAATAGACCCTTATCAATAGGGTGGGAAAAACTGCAGATATGGTTTGGATATGGGAAGTTTTCAGGGTCTTGATAAGTTCCCGGTCATAGCAGATATCGGGGTTCAATAACCTGGGATGGCCCATGGACGCCTTCGGGCTGCAACCTGGAGGCGGGATCAGGATGTTCTGTGTTCCCATCGAGACGATAAAAATATCGGGGTCTCGGCTTAACCCCCCTGCACCACACCATAGTGGTAGCCCCATGAGACTTTTTCCAGGGCAATGGCCCTCCGTCCTCTCAACAGACACAGTATTACCCACGATTCCCACCTCGCAGGGGGCCATTCGATGGTGGCCGAAGCGATGATCAAGATTCAGCGGCCCCCCTGTGGAGGGAAATCAGGAAAGATAGCTTGCCAAGGCTTTCATGGCCTTCACAATATCATCCATCGCCTCGTGCATTCCCTCACTATAAGGCCTGCTCTGTGATGGTCCACCCTTCCCGATCTTGTCCTGAACCTCAGACTTGAGTTTTTTCAAGCTTTGAGCCTGTTGTTCAAGTTGAGCTCGTTGCTCTTCTTCCATGTATTCGATGATCTTGGGATCAATTTGCTGAAGGAGATCATCGGCCTCAGCCAGAATCTGTTCGATGTCTTCGTATTTGAAAGTCTTTTGCATGATGTTGCCTTTCTGCCGGATTACCAGCTCTTATTTTATGAAAGATCCGGATCATAGGCTCAACTTTTGCCTGCCTCTCTTCACCCACGGTTGCCTGCAAGATCCATTTGCACTTGAAACCGGTCCCGCCATGCGTCTGAACACCCTTTTAATGGGGTTTCCGGGTGGCGAGGAGTACACAGGGCAGGGGCCGTATCGGTCATGAATGGTCGCGCTGTCGAGTATCTAAGCGCTGCCAGCGCTGCAGTTCTTGTTTTTCCGCGAATTTTCCTCGGATGAACCTGGCGGCAAAATCAGGATGCCCGAAGTAACCGGGCGCCAAGTCCAAAAACCTATCCTCCATGTCCTTGAGGATTTTCGGGGCCTCCGTTCCGGCAATAAAGTTGCGCTCGTCTCTGTGGGAGAAGATAATTTCGTCCCCCAACGCCTCCTTGACCTGGTCGGCTTGCCCTCGCAGCTCCGGCGGCAGGGTGTCGGGCCGAATCGGAATGGCGATCCTGATCTCCAGGAGCACAAACCAGCGGTCGCCGGCTACCGGCCGAGAGTAGTCCCAAAACTCCAGGGTCAGGCCGTTATTGAGAGGATACCGGGACATTAATCTTTCCGAGTTCATTGCCGACTAGAGCCCCGAGATTATGCGGCCACCGTGGGCACCGCAATCCAAAAATGATTTTGGAGACCTCTCTCCCTGAGTTTAACCCCGAAAAGGTTCCTTTCCTTCGCCCGTGAGCAACGCCACTGGAAAACTGAGTAATGCGTCTCCGACAGGCAATGTCTTGCCCGCAGAAAGTACCTCGCTCGTGATAACATTCCGCCAGGCAGCAGGTGCCCCTTTAGGCATTATCACCGCAGTGTCCTGCCATACTTGTCTTCCCAGAGGAAAATTTCCCTCTTGAATCAGATGGCTGAGAAACCTCGGAGCAATGACCAGGGCCCATTGCCGCTGATACCTCCTGGCAAAGGCGATGACATGGTTCCTGAATCTTCCCGCCGACTCAAGGGGAAGATAGGCGCCGGAACGGAAGATCTCTCGATGTGCTTTTTTTGCTTTGAGCGCCCGATAAATGAGAAAGAGTTTAATCTTTCCATCCTCTCTCCTGGCAAGGAGATCTTGGACCAGTCGGCCAATATCAGTATCATCCTGTTCACGGATGCCAGCCAGCATGGCGCGCCTTTTTTCAAAATCTACCGGCCGGCGGTTGTCAGGATCCACCAAGCTCAGGTCCCAGAGTTCGGATCCCTGATAGAAATCAGGCACACCGGGTGAGGTAATCTTGATCAGAGTCTGTGAGAGGGAGTTGAGTATCCCGTAGTGAGAAACTCTCCGGCAAAACGGGATAAATTCTTTCAGAAAGGCGTTGGTGTCTGAGCTGGCCAGGATTTTCTCAGCGAAAGTGATGTAAGCGTTCTCATATTCAATATCGGGTTTCAACCAGGCGGTATGGACTTTGGCTTCCCGAACAGCTTTGACAATATAGCTCTTAATTCTTGCAATGAACTCGGGATACTCGGCTTCTGAAAATGGCCAGGCGCCAATCAGCGTCTGGTATAAGAAATACTCGTCGTTTCTATCCGGAGCGGCTAAGCCGCGCAGGCGCGTTTTTTTGCCCCGGTTTATCTTGATCCAAGTCCGGAGGTTTTTTAGCCACTCGTCCGGCATCTCGGACAATACATTTATTCTGGCGCGCGCGTCTTCGCCTCTCTTGGTATCGTGAGTCGAGGTGGCATTCAAGGAATCCGGCCACAAGTCTCTTTTCTTTGTGTTGAAGTTGTGGAATTCTTCGAGGGAGCAGCCGAAATGACCTGGCCGTCCACCTACCTCATTGAGTGACAAGAGCCGGTTGTACATATAATGGGAGGTATCTTCGACTCCCTTCGCCATTACCGGCCCGGTTAGCTGTTGAAATTTCATGGCAAAGTGGAGCCAGTCCCGCTTCTCTTCCTCAGAAGCATAATCGGGAAAGTCCAGGAGAAGGAATCTGCGTACGAACGTAAATCCATGTAATAAGGCGGGGAAATTGGCTCTGGCCCGGTCCACCGCTGCCAAAATATATTTACGGTCGTCGTCCGAGAACTTATCCTGGCTGATATAGGTCCGGTAAACGGGGAATACTGCCAGGACTTCGGTCAAGGCTCTTTGCAGCGCCGTGAGAGTTATGTCGCTTCCATGGCGGTCCCGGCTGGAGATCTTCTTCAGGAGCTGGGCAAGGTTGTGGACGTCGCTCGCCATATCTTCCTGGATCATCAGTTTTTTGTTGTCGCGCACGATATCTTCATAAGAATTTTTTAATCCAGTTAAGCTGGCATAGATTCTGCTGAAGGCTCGCGCATTATCCTTTTGGCAAAATAACTCATTGACATAATTCGTAAAATCATAGCCGGTGGTTCCCTGGACCGGCCAAGAAGCTGGCAGGTCTTCCTGAAGATTGAGTATTTTTTCAACGATTATGTAGTTTGCCGGTGCTTTTTCTCTAACTTTTTGCAGATATCTCACCGGATCGTATAGCCCATCAACATGATCAATTCGTATCCCGGTAACAATTCGTTTTTCCAGCAGATCGAAAATCAGGCGGTGCGTGTAGTTTAGAACGTGCTCGTCTTCCACCCTTAGTGAAATTAGCCCATTAACACAAAAAAAGCGGCGATAATTTATTTCTTCCGCGGCCACTTTCCAAAATGACAGCCTGAAGACTTGTTGGGAAAGCAGATCATCAAGAAAATTAAAACTCTCGGCCTTCTTCTTTTCACCATTAGAGATGCGCACCTTTTCATCAATAAAAGCCTTTATTACGGCATTGCTATTGTAGGCTTCCCACATAGTGTGTTGGATGAATTTTATCTGGTTATTGCGCTCTTCCGGTTCATCGCTCGAAGAGAGCGACTTCAAGACGTAGAGGATGCCTAATAATTTGATAAAGTCGGGATTGTCTTCGGCAAGTTTCCTTTTTAATTCTGGCAAGTTGTTAAAAAGATTTAGATAAGATTCGATTCGTAACGGGAAGGCGAGGTTGTAGTAAGCCACCTTGAAGCCATCAGGACCGTATTGGAGGGCGATCTCTCCATTTTCAAGACATTCTCCATAGAACCAGCCAAGAAATGGCGCCAGAATTCTCTTGTTGAGGCTGGCGGCCGGATAATCCCAATCCACATCAAAAAACTGAAAGTACCTGGAGCTGGAACCATTCTCCAAAATATCCATCAGCAGCCGATTGTCTGAATCCACCGCCATGTGATTCGGGACAATATCCTGAATCCACCCCATGTTGTGCGCTTTTAGCTCCGCGGCCAGCCCCTCAAGGTCGGAGAACCCTCCCAACTCAGGATTCAGCTGATTGGGGTCAACCACATCATAGCCGTGGAGGCTGCCCTTGACGGCTTTGAATATGGGAGAAGCGTACAAGTCGGATATGCCCAGGTCCGCCAGATAGGAAATAATTGGCTGGGCGGCCTGAAAGCCAAATGCAGGATTGAATTGAATCCGATAGGTCGCGTTTGGCATATTCATGAGAGACTTCCCGGTCGTCTATCCATTTGCAGGTTTGCTGGGGGATATGGGCACCCGCAGCAAAAAAATTCTCGGCCAAGACCGTATAATGGCGTAGCCATTCTTGCGCGTTTTGATCGCCCAGCCTGGCCTTCTTCTCGAAGTTAGGATAATGGGCTTGAAGGATCTTGTAGCAGATGTTTTGGGTTTTCCAGAGATTAACCTCGAACGGCAAGGTCCGGACGAGTTGTGCAGCCTTATTCAACCTCTCTAAGCGAGAAAGGTCTTCAGGTTCCTCGTGAAGTTGTTCGGCTAGACTCTCTATGTTGACGGCCAGTAACAAGCCAAGAGCAGTCGCATCCAGAGTGGCGCCGGCCAGACGAGCTTCTTCGAGAAGAGGTCTGACGACTTCGGGGTCAAGCCCCTCCTTTCGAACCACTTTGCGAATCTTGGCATTCAAGCATAAGTCCGCTGCGACTGCCAGGACTTGGGGCCGTGGGGTGCCGGACCCGGTCAGAAAGCGAATCAAGGGAGCATGGTGCTCATAAATCGAGCTATAGGCAGCTTCAGCCTCTATCAGGGTGGGCTCCATGATGATGTTTAGGACTTTTCGCCGCTCATCGGCAAACAACGAGGCCAGAGAGTAAGTGGACGTCCCGAAGTATTTACCCAGCAGCAGTAAGGTCTTCGGGAAGTCAGCTCCGGCGAAAGCCGCGGAAATCTCTTGGGCCAGCGCTTCATATTTTTGGGCCCCCTGATACTCACCGGTGCCACAGGCGATACTGTGATCACCAAGATGCAGAACGCCAAAACACAGGCTGGAGGATACGTGCGTAACCTCCGAAGTGATCGTGGCCCGCCCGATTACCAGCCTTGAGCCTCCTACCTGAAAGCTGCGGTAGTCCTCCCGGGTGGCCGAATACGCATAGATCGAGGCTCGTTCACCGATGTCCTGAAACAGCGAGCTTAAGGCATAGTGGGCGCCTATGTCTTTCATATCGAGCATGACCGGCCTGACAAATTTCTCATATATGGTGCGACCGTCGCGGTGTTCAGGTATGTTGCTCTTGGCCAGTTCAAGATGTTCGAGAAAGCCGGGTTCGAAGGGTTCGCTAAACAGCTGGTCGGCCAATTGCAGAACTCTGCCGGCATATTTTATGTTCTGAACCGTCTCAATCCCGGAAAGCTCGTCAAAAAACCAACCACAACTGGTGTACATGAGCTTTAAGTGGCGTTGGAGCTCCATAAGCTTCAGGACCGTGATCTCGTCCTCGGAGTTTAAGGGACGGGTGGCGTGGCTGATCATAAACGTCCTGAGGCGCTCGGGTGATCGATCCACGATGAGGTCGATGTAGTCGTCTCGAGCCGCCCAGGGATCGCTCAGAAACTGTCCGGCCATTTGTTCAAAAACCGGATTCACGGCATCGCGGAGCCAGTCCAGGGCCGCACGCAGGGGGGCTCGCCAACCCTGGTTCCAACCTGAGTGGCCGCCGCTGTTGCACCCGCAATCCGAACGCCAACGTTCTATGCCGTGCTCGCAGCTCCACGAGCTGTTTTCAAAGATCTCCACTTCGAACGTGGGTGGATGATCCTCCAGGTACCGGCCATAATTCGTCACCTGTGCCAGTCCATTGGACTCAATGTGATGGAGCGCATGCGCCAGGGCCATGTCGCCGTTGCGATGATGGTGCCCATAGCTTTCGCCATCCGTGGCGATGTGGACGAGGCGAGGAGAGTCGTCGGCGAATGCGGACAGCAGCCGGTTGGCGAACGCCTCGCCGTTGTCGAGCAATCCTTCAAAGGCCAGAGCCTGGGCAATGGGACCGTCGTAAAAGAACAGGCTCATGAAGCGGCCAGACGGCAGCAACACCCGGTAGGCTATGGCAGGATAGATTTTTCCACCGCTCACGTCCTGCCATTCCTTACCATCGATGGGCCGCACCCGGCTGGCCTGCCTGGGGGCAAGTATGGCAAAGCCGATGCCGTGTTGGGCCATGAGGTCCAGGCTTTCCAGATCTACCGCGGTCTCCGGCAGCCACAACCCTTCCGGCTTGCGTCCAAAGCGATATTCAAAATCTTTTATTCCCCAGATAATCTGGGTGTTCTTGTCGCGGCCGTTGGCCAGCGGCAGGATCATGTGATTGTAGGCTTGGGCCAACGCATTTCCATGACCGGAGTATTTCTCCAGCTCTGCCGGTCACCCTCTAGAATTGCCTCATAGGCGTCGGCGGCATAATTCTGCATCCAGAGCAAGACAGTCGGACCGAAGTTGAAGCTTATACTGGCATAATTGTTCACCAGTTGGGCGATTCGCCCTTCCGTGTCCCAGATTCTCGATACGGCGTTGGCCGCGTAGCATTCGGCGGTGATCCGCTCGTTCCAGTCGTGGTATGGGAACGCCGAATCTTGGATCTCAATGGCCTCCAGCCAGGGGCTTTCTCTGGGAGGTTGATAAAAATGCCCATGGATACAAACAAATCTATCCATCAGTTAATCCTCCGGTTGCAGACTTACCATGAGAAAGGCAAGTTGCGTCAAGGTTACCGAGACTTTCCCGTCTGAATGAAACACTGTGGGCAGGTCACGGCCTGGACCGTGCCAGCGTTTCTCTCCCGACGCCAGGCGTTTCAGCCAGCGTCCGGACGGCAAGGGGATGTTGAACAGACACAGCAGTGTCACCAAAATGGAAGATGGCGGCAACCTGCTCCTCGCGGCCCCAGCGCCGAACGACCAGGGTTCTCTCCCTCTCCAAACAAACAACTTCCATGCGATCTTTGCTTAATCCCGCGTTTGCCCGAGTTTCATTTCGGAGCGTTATCAGTTCCTTGTACAATACATACAGGATGCGATGCCTCCCCTGATGCCGCAGGCTATGATCCAGGCTGGCACTCTGGCGGGTCGCTTCTTCCTGAGGGTCCGGTGGCTCATCTGACCCCTTAAAATAGGCAAACTCTTCTCGACGCCCGCGGCGGACCACCTCTATCAGATCCGGATCCGAATGGCTGACAAAATAAGGAAACGGCGCGGTTTCCCCGTATTCTTCACCCATGAACAGCAGGGGTATGAAAGGCGAAAGGAGCACCACCGCAGCAGCCAGCTTCAGCCCTTCGAAGGAGACCAAGGCGCTGAGCCGCTCGCCCTTCAGACGGTTTCCCACCTGATCATGGTTTTGAGCGAAGACCACGAGCCGGCGCGCGGCTATGTCTTTGGAGGTGTTCCCGTGTCGACGCCTGCGCGCCGGGGAATATGCTCCCGAATAGACAAACCCCTCGGCAAAGGCTTTCGCCAGATCTTGGATGCGTCCGAAATCTTTATAGTACCCGGTCCGCTCACCGGTAAGAAGCGTGTGGAGGGCATGATGGAAATCGTCGTTCCATTGGGCGTCCAGTCCATAACCACCAAGCTCTGGAGAGCGAACGAGCCGGACGTCGTTCAAATCACTCTCGGCAATGACATAGATCCGGCGATTAAGCTGCTCGGCCTGCTCGTGCACCGCAGAAACCAATTCCTGCAGAAAATGGCGTGCAGAAAAGTCGAAAATCCCGTGAACCGCATCGAGGCGCAAGCCATCCAGGCGAAATTCCGTCACCCAATAGAGCGCATTTTCAATAAAGAACCGCCTGACTTCATCGCTGTCAGGCCCATCAAAATTGATGGCTGCACCCCAGGGAGTGCGGTATCGGTCGGTAAAGTAGGGCCCAAAATCATGGAGATAATTTCCTTCCGGCCCGAGATGATTGTAAACCACATCCAGAATCACCGCCAAGCCACGCTGATGGCAGGCATCAATCAGCGTTTTGAACCCCTCAGGACCTCCATAAGAATTTTGCACCGCGAAAGGGTAAACGCCATCATAACCCCAGTTGCGATCCCCCGGGAATTGCGCGACAGGCATGATCTCAATTGCGGTTATGCCCAGATCCTTCAGTTCATCCAGCTGTGGGATGATGGCCTCAAAAGTGCCTTGAGCAGTAAAAGCCCCCACATGGAGTTCGTAAAGAACATAATGGGAGAAAGGTATTCCGGACCAGTGCAGCTCTTCCCAAACAAAATGGGGGTCAATGACCTGGGATGGCCCATGGACGCCTTCGGGCTGGAGCTTGGAGGCGGGATCCGGACGCTCGTTGTTCCCATCGAGGCGGTAAAAATATCGGCTTCCCGGCTTAACCCCCGGCACCACACCATAGTGGTAGCCCCGGGAGACTTTTTCCAGGGGCACAATGCGCTCTTCTGGAGAAAGAATATGGACCTCCACCTGGTTAATCAAGGGGGCCCAGACGAGGAATCCGCCTAGCTCTCCTCCCAGGTAGGTAGCGCCCAACCCACATTTGGAATTCAGCGCGATTCCCTCCCTCGCAGGAGTGAGGCAACACTAAACATTGAAGCAAAGGCGATGGCTCGGTAAGGAAATCCGACGGTGCCCAAGGGGTTCCAGGTGATCCGCCGAACCATGGTGGCCCAATAGTGGACAGCATTATTTTTCCTTTGGTGTTGATTTTTAATAATACTCAAATCCGCCATGTCAATTCAGAGCGGCACCCAGGAGCTTTGCCAAAAAGGTTTCGGCTTCCGGGGGTACGGAGGTGAAATGGACCAGGAAGGCAGGGGAGGATTCGGAGAGGTGGGCCACCACTTTGCCGTAAAGATCGTCGGCAATTTCGCGGTTGTCGGGGTCGTACAGGGAAATCCGCAAGTTCGCCAGCGGGGAGGGCAGGACCTCAGAGTGAATTTCGACCATCTTGGTGGACATTTTGGTGATGGCCCCCCGATGCCCCAGCTCTCCGGTATGTTTCCAATCCACCACGGTAAACTGGACGGGGAGCCCTTGCTTGAGGTCTATCCACGTAATCTCCTTTTTCGGGGGCAGAAAGAGCTGAAAATCTCCCCCGATGCCTCCTACTTCATGGATGGTCAGCGGTTTTTTAACCCCTTTGGGCATAACCTTCATGGCAGTGTCTATCCGACAGATATCGCCACATTCGTCCAAGGTGCTCTCTGAAATAAAGATTTGGCCGCCCACCGTATAAGATTCAATGCGGGCCGTGAGGTTGACCGCGCGGCCCACCACGGCATACTTGATTCTCTTCTTAGAACCGATGTTGCCCATCACCACCTCGCCGGTGTTGATGCCGATGCCTAAAGCTACCTCGGGGTACCCGGCCTGGCGATTCCGGTCATTGACCGAGGTCATGGCCAATTGCATTTCCACGGCGCACGCCACGGCTCGCCGCGGGTCGTCGGGGCGCAGGATGGGAGCCCCAAAGATCACCAGGATGGCGTCGCCGATGAATTCGTCGATGGTGCCCTGGTACTTCTGGATGATTTCTGTCATGGTCTCCAGGTAGATATTGATCATCGCCACCACATCCTCAGCGGGAAGACGCTCACTTAAGGAGGTGAAGCCGCGCAGATCCGCCATGAGAATAGTAGCATGCCGTTTTTCACCCTCTATTTTCAATCCACCCTTCTTCAGAATCACGTCGACGATTTCATCCGAGAGGTAGCTGCCGAAGGTCTGGCGAATAAACCGGTTGCGCAGTTCCAGGGCGGCGTTGAGTTCATGCAATTTTTGCTGTTGCGCTACTTTTAGATCTCGCAGCCGCTTTTTTTCCAGACCGGCCTGCACCCGGGCTCGCAGCAGCACCGGGTTGAAGGGCTTGGGCAAATAGTCTTCCGCCCCCAGTTCAATGCAGCGGACCGCGCTGTCCATTTCATCCAAGGCGGAAATCATAATGACCGGCAGGTCCCGCCAGGTTTCGGAATGCTTCAGGTGTTGGAGCACCTGGTAACCGTTCAGTTCCGGCATCATAATATCGAGGAGCACCAAATCGAAAGCGCCGGTGGCGATCATCTCCAGAGCCTGGCGGCCATTGTTCGCTACCTGCACCGTATGCCCTTGACGCTCCAAATAGCGAGAAAGTAAGTCGCGGTTTATTTCATTATCATCCACCACAAGTATAGAGCCGCTTTCGCCTCCGGTAACGGCAGCGCTATCCTGAGCCAATTCCCGGAGGCTGGTCAGGGCGCTGTGAATCAGAGATGACCGGTCGGAGACTTCCGGGCCGGATGCCTTCAGACCGGCATCGATCTTGGCAAAATCGACAATTTCGTTGATCCGAGAGAGGAAGAGTTCAGCGGCAGAGTGAATCTTCTTTAGGTCAGCAATAAGATCCACCAACTTCTGATCGGTGGCGTTCTCAAGCAGGATCTCACTCAAACCGATGACGCTGTTTAAAGGGGTGCGCACTTTATAGTGCAGGTTGGCGACCAGGGATTCCAGATTAAAGACGACATCGCCAGAGGCGACTTGGTTTGGGTCCAGGAGGTCGTTGATTATCTCCAGGAGTTGCTGGCCGGCAGAGAGAATCTGGTTAAGGTCGGAGACATAATCCGCCAGGCCCAGAGCATCGGCGTCTCCCAACAGCATTTCACTGTAACCGATGATCGCGTTCAGGGGCGTCCGCAATTCATGGCGCAGATGGGCCCACAGGGCTTGTGGGGGTCGATCACCATCAGCTTCTGGACCGGAACCTCTCTGAACGGCCGGAGTGGTTTCCTGGGTTTCGGTCTGGCCGGGGTCGGATTCGGTGGTGGACATGGTTTGGCTAGGTCGTCTCCTTGCCTAAAAAACCTTGTATTTTTTCCAGCAGCCGGCGAAAGTCGATGGGTTTGGTGTCATAGTCATTGCAACCCGCGGCTAAGGATTTTTCCCGGTCTCCCGCCATGGCATGGGCGGTGAGGGCAATAATGGGAATGGACCGGGTTTCCGGCATGGTTTTGAGCAGGCGGGTCGCTTCCCAGCCGTCCAGGCCGGGCAGACTGATGTCCATGAGGATCAGGTCAGGGGCTTCCGAGCGGGCCAGAGCGACTGCCTGTTCGCCATCCACAGCGATGACCACCTCAAAGCCCTGCTTGAGCAAGCGCCGTGACAGCATGTCTCGATTCATTTCATTATCTTCCACCAAAAGGATCTTGGGCATGCAGTTTCGGCTCCTTAGGCAATTTCCTTTTTAGCAGGTCTATTACCTGTTTTCAACTTGCTCTTCTCAAGGCAAGATTTCACCAATTCGCTCACTTGGGCCAGTAATTCATCTCGCGGACAAGCGCCTTTCCGGATGATCTCCTGGACATAACCATTCAGTCGTAAGCGGTCTGCTTTCGTTAAATCTTTGGCGGTGACGACGACGATGGGAATGGTCCGCCAGTTTTCGTGCTGGCGCACGCGGTCCACAAATTGAAACCCGTCCATCTCCGGCATCATGAGATCCAGCAAAATTAACATCGGCTGGCACTCGGCCAGGCGCTCCAGGGCCACGCGCCCATTCTCGGCCGCGATCACCTGACACCCTTCTTTCTCCAGCAAACGCCTGAGGATCTCCTGCGTAACGGGATCGTCTTCGACGACCAGAACCGGACCGGGTTGAGGATGACGCCGATACTTTTCCAGAACAGCCAGCAGGCGCTCACGCTGGATGGGCTTGGTCAGATAATCCGACGCGCCCAAGGCGTAGCCCAGGTTCTTATGATCCACAATAGTCAGCATTACTACGGGGATATCGGCTAAGGCGGGATCGGCCTTGAGCTCCGTCAATACCGCCCAGCCGTCCAGGCCCGGCATCATCACGTCCAGCGTAATGACGTCAGGCTGGAGTTCTCTAGCCAGACGCAACCCTTCTTCACCCTCGGAAACGGTCTGCACGCGAAAACCATCCTTGCTCAGAAAACGTTTCAGAAGGTCACGGGTATCCGGATCATCTTCAATGATCAGGACAGTGCTCAAGCCTTCCGAGGCCACCTGCTCAGGTGGTTCGCTTAGGGGGGCTGCTACCGGGGGTTGAACCTTGACCTGGGCCGGGAGCCGAATCGTAAAGGTAGTGCCGCCCCCGGGCTCACTGGCGGCGGTGATCTCTCCTCCCATCATCTGACAGAAGCGATGGGTGATGGTCATCCCCAGCCCGGTGCCACCGAATTTCCGGGAGGTTGAGGCATCGCCCTGAACGAAAGGCTGGAATAGTTTCTCCATCTGGTCCGGGGCCATGCCGATGCCCGTGTCACTGACACTGAATTTAATCCAGTCGACGCCGCCGATGAGCTCGGGAGAGACTTCCAGGGTGATGGTGCCATTTTCGGTGAATTTACAAGCATTGCTGAGCAGATTGAACAAGGATTGCCTTACCTTGGCCAGATCAGCATGCATGGTGCCCAGATCAGCGGCACAGTGAACCTGAAGGGTATTGGCGTTCTTTTCCACCAGCGGCCTGATGGTACTGACGACCTCTTCGATCACCCGGGAAATACTAAAAGATTCCAGGAAAAGATCCATTTTGCCGGCTTCGATCTTGGACAGGTCGAGAATATTGTTGATAAGGTTCAGGAGATGATTACCAGAGGCATGGATCTTTTGCAGGTCCGGGATAAAATCTTCCTGCCCCTTTTCTTCGGCCTCTTCCATCAAGATTTCGCTGTAACCGAGGATGGCGTTCATAGGGGTGCGCAGCTCATGGCTCATGGTGGCCAGGAAAGCGCTTTTGGCCTGATTGGCAGCATCGGCGGTATCCTTGGCTTTCGTCAGGGTCGCTTCAATTTTCATGGGCTCGGTCAGATCGCGGGTCAGCTTGGCAAAGCCGCGCAGATTGCCGCCCTGATCCCGGATCGCCGTGAAGACCACATTCGCCCAGAAGGTTGATCCGTCCTTGCGCACCCGCCAGCTCTCATCCTCGAATTGTCCCTTGGCTGCCACCACGTCCAAGTCGCGCTGGGGCTTGCCGCTCTCGATGTCTTCACGGGGATAAAACCGGGAAAAGTGCTGGCCGACGATCTCATCGGCGCTATATCCCTTGATCCGCTCCGCTCCGGCATTCCAGCTCACCACGCGCCCCTCCGGATCCAGCATGACGATGGCGTAGTCGGTGACGCTCCCTACCATCAACCGGAAGCTTTCCTCTGTCCAGCGCAGTTTCTCTTCTACAAGCTTACGCGCCGTATTATCGGTGCCGATCAGCAGATAGCCGATGATGGTGTCTTGAGCGTCGCGCAGCGCCGTGACCGATACGATTGCCGGAAAGCGGCTCCCGTCCTTGCGGATGTAGGTCAGGTCGTAGATGTCCTCGATCCCGCGGGAAGCCTTGAAGACCAAGGCCTCGAAACCTGGCGTGATCGTGGTTTCCAGCTCGAGGCTCAACTCTGTGGCGCGCGCTATCACCTCCTGCGGATCGGAAATCTCGGCCGGGGTGATCTTGTCCACCACTTCGGCGGCAGTGTAGCCGAGCATGCGCTCGGCCCCGACATTGAATATTTGAATGACGCCCTTGGCGTCAGTGGCGATACTCGAGAAGTTGGCGCTGTTGAAAATCGCCTTCTGCAAGGCCCCCGCTTTAAGCAGAGCCTCTTCCGCCTGCTTACGTGCGGTATTATCGGTGCCGATCAGCAGATAGCCGATGATGGTATCTTGAGCATCGCGCAGCGCCGTGACCGACACGATTGCCGGAAACCGGCTCCCGTCCTTGCGGATGTAGGTCAGTTCGTAGATGTCCTCGATCCCCCGGGAAGCCTTGAAGACCAAGGCCTCGAAACCTGGCGTGATCGTAGTTTTCAGCTCGAGGCTCAACTCTGCGGCGCGCGCTATCACCTCCTGCGGATCGGAAATTTCGGCCGGGGTGACCTTGTCCACCATTTCGGCGGCAGTGTAGCCGAGCATGCGCTCGGCCCCGACATTGAATATTTGAATGACGCCCTTGGCGTCGGTGGCGATACTCGAGAAGTTGGCGCTGTTGAAAATGGCCTTCTGCAAGGCCCCCGCTTTAAGCAGAGCCTCTTCCGCCTGCTTACGCTCAGACTGCGAAACCAGCCAATTTTGGTCAGAGTAATTTGACATTTCTCATCTTTCCTGGGAGGTCACCGCCTGTCTTCGAAGCCGCTCCAGCTAAAATATTGACAGTCAAGACAAAGGGGCCCGAAGGCCCCTGTGTTTATCGCTAGTAAAATTGCCCGCGTACGGTTCCGAGACCAGGTAACGCCAAACGGGACCAGCTGCCTACCCTAAATACTCTTCTTATTCGAGACTATTCGGAGGCGCAAATTTGGGCAGCAAAACGGCGTTGATACCCTGGGCCACGCCGTTGGTCGCTATCATGTCAGGTTGGACGATGGTAGCGCCACTCACCATAATTTTGCCGCCCGACTCGTTGAATTTCATGACCCCGGCGTTGTCGGTGGGGCACATGGTCTTGCATTCTTTGAGAGCGGGAAGATCCTTGACCAGGTACCTGCCCGGGGTGATGTGAAAGTACACCACGTCTCTGACGATGCCCGGAGTGTTCATAATCTTCTGCATGGTTGCTGGCGGCAGACTGGCGAAGGCCTCGTCAGTGGGGGCAAAAACCGTGAAGGGGCCCGGCATCGCCTTCAATTCCTGGACGTTGCCTTTATCCACGAGACTTAAGAAAGTCTTATAGTTCCCGGCGGCCGCCAGGGTATCATACAGGTTGGTGGGTTGTTGCGCCATGGCCATCCCCGCGGGGATCAGGACCAACAGTAAAGCCACTATGGCAATTCTTATTCTCATTGCAATTCCTCCTTAGTTTTTAACTTCGCGCCCCGTTAAGCGTTACCTGGTCTCGGAAAACGCCAGCCTCTTTTCTCAAAAAAACGCCATAAACCTTATCTTTGCCAGCCACCTTTATCCCTGGCCTGTGCACCTCCGGTTCGATTCCCTCAATTCTCCTAAATACGCCCAAGCAGAAACAGGATGAGAACCACTATCAGGATCGTCCCCAGAATACCACTCGGG